>NZ_JASHDM010000004.1:0-141560 GCF_047463655.1 Streptococcus infantis | reverse complement strand
CTACTAATAACCTCATTAAGGTCATCAAGCGCAATGCTTTTGGCTTCCGGAACTTTGAAAACTTTAAAACTAGAATCCTCATTGCTTTGAACATCAAAAAGGAGAGAACCATGTTGGTCCTCTCCAGGTTATAACTTTTCATCAACCCACTACAGTTGACAAAGAGCCTTTTATCTATATTTTCGTTTTCCTGCTAAAGCAAGTAGTCCAATACTTGCACCAAGCACTGCTAAGAGATTCGATTCTTTCGTTCCAGTATTTGGAAGTTGTTTCTCAGGTTCTGATTTTGCATTTGTAGCTTGTGCAGGCGCTTGATAAGTTTTATCGTCTTTAGTTCCTACAGTCACTTTCTCTGCTTTGTAATTAACCACATTCCCACGACCGTCTACCACTGGTACTGGTTGGTAACCTGCTTTTTCTAGCTCTTTACGTTTTTCGTCTGCAAGTGCAGCCAAGCGTTTTGTTTCTGCTTCTTCATACTTCGCTTTGGCAGTTTCGTAAGTAGTCTTAGCTTGATCTGCTGCAAGGCTCTTAACTTCATAGTCTACTTTAGCTTCGTTTTGTGCTTTATAAGCATCTTTAAGCTCTGCTTCTGCTTTTTCAAGTTCTGCTTTTACTTCTGCCAAACGAGTATGCGCACTGTTAAGGTCTGCAAGCTCTTTTTCGGCTTGTTTAACTTCTTCTTGTGCATCTTGAAGTGCTTTCTTAGCATTAGATACCGCTTTGGCTTTGCTTGAAGCGATTACTTCAAGATTTGCCATCTTATCTTCTTCTGCTTTAAGTGCCTCTTGTGCAGTTTGAAGAGCTTTCTCAGCGTCTTTCAATTTTGCTTGTGCATCTTTAAGAGCTTCTTCTGTAACAGCTGCTGCTTGCTTTTCTTTAGCATCAGCAACTCCATTTTGTTCTTGAGTGACTTCTGCTTGTTTTGTACCAACAGTTTTGCCTTGAATAGCTACATTACGGTCTGCATCATCTTGTTCAGTTTGCGCAGAAGATACCCCTTGTTCAGCAGTTGGAACGCTTGCTTTAGCAGTTTCCACTTTCTTTTCTGCGTTTTGAATCGCTTCTGGTGTTGCTTTGTCAGCAATCTTTTGAGCATCGTCTTTAGCTTGTTTCAAGCTTTCAACTTTCTTTTCTGCTTTATCAGAAGTTTCATTCGCTCGATCCAAAACCTCTTTTGCCTTATCGGCATCTTCTTGGGTTTGTTTAGCAGTAACACCAAGTTCAGCGACTTCTTCCTTAGTAGGAGTTTTCACTTCTACTGGTTTTGGTGTTTCTTTTTCAACCAATGCTGGTTCGTTTTTAGCATCAGTAATGTTAAACGCTGGCTCAGTTTGAGCAGTACGAACACCACCTGCATTATCTACATTGGGTTCAGCTACCTCATTTGCACTTACAGTTGTTGCAAGGCCCGTTGCTGCTATGGCAGTCAAAGCAATCAATTCTTTTTTCATAGGTTTCCCCTTTTTATTTTTTTATACCTTCATTATACCACAATGTACAACTTTTTAAAGTCATTTTATTAAAATATAACTATTTAAAGTCTAAAAAATGCAGTCGTTTGACTGTATCATGTAAGTATCGAGGTACTACATGGTCAAAAATAAAAGTAATTTGCAAGACTACATTTCTAAACGCATCCGTTTACTCAGAATAGAAAGAGGATATACCCAAGAACAATTAGAGGAAATGGCTGACTTAGGAACAAATTATGTTTACAAATTAGAAAATCTATCAACAAACTTAAAGATTCAAACTCTAGAAAAAGTCATGGAAGCATTAGAAGTAGATTTAGACACTTTCTTTGATATCCAACTGAAAGAAGAAGACTCCAAAATATCCCGTCTGATTGACGAATTGAAACTTCTTCCTACAGAACAAAGATCTCGTGTACTAGATGCACTACTGCTAATTCTGAAAGAAGTCCAATAGAAAAAAACTATCTACTTTCTAAAAAAGAAAGATAGATAGTTTTTTTATTAGTTTGAGGCGCTACTGCTGCTGTCAGAAGTTGTTTCGCCTTTGATGTATTGTGTAAAGATATTTTGGAAGGCCGGATCTTTAACTTTAATGTTGGCATCTTGCAATTCTTTACTAATAACACCTTGAACAAAGGTTGCATCATTTTGTTTTTGAGTCAAAATGATTGTTTTAAGTTTTTCTTTATAATCATCCAAGTTTGAAGATTTTTCTGACTTCTTCGTCAACTTAACAATGTAGAAACTACTTGTATAAGCTTGAGTTCCTGGAGCAGTGATGACATCTGAAATTCCGTTGACATCAAGCGCAAAAGCTGCTTTCTTAACTACGTCTGGTAATTCTGTTGATGCAGAGTCAAAAGTAATTTCTCCACCATTTTCTTTTGTCTTTTCGTCTGTAGAATTGTCTTTTGCAAGTTGTGCAAAGTCAGCTCCAGACTCTTTTGCTTTGGCAAGAACTTCCTTAGCCTTATCTTCACTATCAAGTTTAATAATTTGAGCCGTTACTTCTGGAGTATATTCTTCAAAAGCTTTTTTGTAGTTTTCATCTGTCAATTCAGCTTCAGCTGCTTTCTTAACAGCATATTCAACTAATTTACTTGTACGAATTTGAGCTTTACGGCTTTCTGCAGTCATACCTGAACGGGCGAGAATTGTTTGATAGCTATCACCGTATTTCTTTTGTTCTTCTGCAACTGCATCATCTACTTCTTTATCACTTACTTCTGAACCATATTGTTTTTCAAAAACTTTTTGAATGGTCATATTCAGCAAGACTTGTTGAGCAGTCGCATTATTTTTGACTTCTTCAAAGAATTGATGCTCAGTAATAACATCGCCTTTCATGCTAATCAAGTCAGTTCCTTCAGAACTGTTTGAACAAGCAGCCAAAGTAGCTACTGACAACAATGTGATGGCTCCTGCCATTAGTTTTTTCTTCATGTTTACTCCTTTTGTTCACTAAATAAAGGTTTACCTTATCTATTTTACCAAATTGTCTTAAAAATATCTGAAATCAATCAATATCAGGCAGTTCTACTTCTGCTTGATTCTTTCTCAGCATGAGAATTCCGTCTCCAAGAGGAACCAAAGTAGCGGTTAATCCTGGATTGTCCAAAGTCGCATCAAATAATCTTTGCAAGCCACGATAAATCGTCCGTTGTCCACGTCGGACTTCCATAATATCCCTCGCAATATCTCCTCCTTGGAAAATATCATCCAAGACAACGACTCCACCTACTTCGAGGTGTTTGAGGATTTCTGGTAGAAAGACGATGTATTTGGACTTGGCAGAATCCATAAATACAAAATCATAGGTCTCAGTCAACGTTGACAGGACATCTACCGCATCACCTTCTAAGAGAGTGATTTGTTTGCGGCTATCAAATTTTGCAAAATTTTCTTTGGCAAAACCAATCATCTCAGGATTTCGGTCAATAGTGGTAATTTTTGAATTAGGTGAATGCTCTGCCATTAAAAGTGCTGAAAATCCAATAGCCGTCCCGATTTCCAAAATGTTTTTTGGTTGAATGGTTTCCATAAGGAAACGAAAATAAGCGACGGTTTCGTGAGGGATGATAGGAATATTCTCCTTGCGAGCAAAGTTTTCTAGCTCTTTTAGGGAACCCGTCACCTGCTTTTGTCTGTGGCGCATGAACTCGACAATCTCATGCTTGACAACAGGACGTCGCATGTTATGATTGGCATTTTTACTATAAGACTTTACCATCTGTCTTATGCCAATCCTAATTTTTCAACAAGAGCTTCAAACTCATCTAAACGGCGTTCAAAGACAGCAAAGGCATCGTTGAGGTAGTCTTCCTTCTCCATATCAACGCCTGCTTTTCTCATGACATTAAGTGGATAGTCTGACTTCCCTGCCTTGAGGTAATCGATATAGCGATCACGATCTTCTTGGCTACCATGTACAATCTTTTCAGCCAAGGCTGAAGCTGCTGCAAAGCCTGTTGAATATTGATACACATAGTAGTTGTAGTAGAAATGTGGAATACGAGCCCATTCATATTGAATTTCAGGATTGTCTTCTTTACTCAAACCATAGTAAGCTTCATTCAAGTCAGCATAAAGCTCATTTAAGAACTCACTAGTCAAAACTTCTCCATTTTGGTCAGCTTGGTGGATAGCGTGCTCAAATTCAGCAAACTGAGTTTGACGGAAAACTGTACCACGGAAGCCATCTAGGAAGTTGTTTAAGATTGCAAAGCGAGTTGCATCATCTTGAACTTCTTGCAATAATTTTTCTGTCAGTATGTTTTCATTAGTAGTTGAAGCAATTTCTGCTAAGAAAATTGAATAGTCTCCATAAACGTATGGCTGGGTTTCACGTGTATAGCTAGAATGCATACTGTGACCAGTCTCATGTACAAGAGTAAAGAGATTATCTAAGTTATCCTGCCAGTTAAGGAGCATAAAAGCGTTGGTATCATAAGAACCGCCAGAATATGCACCTGAACGCTTGCCTTGGTTTTCATAAACATCAATCCAACGTTCGTTGAAGGCACGTTTAACTCGGCTCAAGTAATCCTCACCAAGAACTGCCAAAGCTTCTTCTGCCTTCTTCAAGGCCTCCTCATAAGTAAAGCTGTATTCCACTGAAGACAATGGTGTATAGACATCGTACATTTTGAGGTCAGGAATTCCCAAGATTTTTGAACGTAGTGCAAGATAACGATGCAAAAGTGGCAAGTGTTTGCGAACTGCTGACACTAGATTGTCATAGACGCTTTCTGGTACAAAGTTAGCCGCAAGAGCAGCCTGACGAGCACTCTCATAATTGCGCACTTTAGCACGGTAGTTTTGAACTTTTACATTTGTCTGCAATGTCTTAGCATAGGTGTGCTGGAACTGCTCGTAAGTAGCATAAAGTGCTTCATAGGCACAACGACGTACTTCACGATTTTTTGATTCCATCAAACGTATGTAGGTTCCGTGAGAGAGTTGCACTTCATTGTCTTCGTCATCCAAAACGTAAGGGAAAGTAAGGTCAGCATTGTCTAGGATAGCAAAGGTTTCACTTGCCGATCCAAAGATTTCACTGGCTCCTGCAAGCAATTCTTCTTCACGCTGTGAAAGAACATGATCTTTCTTTTGTAAGAGCTGATCAAAAAAGTGTTTATAGAGCTCAAGTTTAGGTTCAGCAGCCAAGAAAGCAGTCATTTGTTCCTCAGTAATCTCCATAAACTCTGGCTCGTAGAAAGAAAGTGCCTGATCAAGCTGGCTATAAATCGTCATAGCCTTAGCATAGTATTCTTGATACTTAGCTTCGCGCGTGTCTTGGTCATTTTTCATATGCGCATAGACATAAAGCTTCTCCAACTGGCGTTCTAACTCTAGAGAACGTTCAGTGATTTCAAGCAAGCTATGAGCGCTGTCTAAAAGATGACCTACATATTGGTCAACTGTTTCCACTTCCTCTGACAGTTGGTTGAGGGCATCTTCCCAAGCCTGATCAGTAGCAAAGATCGTTGATAGATCCCATTTGTCTTTTTCATTTATTTCATTTCGTTGTAATACCATAAGATTCCTCCATCCTTTCTATTTTACCACATTTTTTAAGAAATATTGCTGATAAAAAGCTGGGGGATAGAGCTTTTGTAACTCTGTTTGAGGATTTTTCTGATAATAAATTCTAAAGTTGCGATAATAATCACTAATATCCTGTTTAATTTGACAAAAAGAATCGTTTTCTATCGGCCTTACTTGAGGATACCAGTCCTGATTCTTCAGATTCAAAAGGTTCTCCCCTCTCAAGTATGCCTGAGCTTGTTGCTTCATCCAATAGGGATTTTGATAATAGAGTTGTTTTTGAATGTAACGACAAATGTTCTTATCTTGTTCGACCGAAAAAGTGATAAGATTTTGTTGCTGATAAGGAGTCCGTAATATTTCTAGAAGATTTCCTTTGTCATAAGAAAATTCCTTGACTTGATAATGGAGTTCCCCTTTCAAATCTTGGTGAAGGAGATACTTGAGTCTCAAAACCTGTTTTTTATGGTCTAACTCCCAAATATGAAAGCCCATGTTATTACTAAAGTAAAGAAAATCTCTCTGAAGTTTACTTAGACGCTCTCTTATCCAGAGCTTTTCCCCTAGTAGCCAAAGAACTTGAAGTCCCAACCTTCGATAACCATTGCTCCTATCCCTCAAAAGGTCACAAGAAATGGGACTGCACTGGATTTCTAGAGCTAGTTGCTTATTGATAAAGATATCTGCGATTTGCTTCAGTCCAGGTATGGGATATTCCATCTCAACTTCATCATTCTCCTTAGCCCAATAAAACAGTCTTTTCTTGTTTTCCAGATGCTCTGATCCTTCATTTTCATGGAAAAAATCACATTTTTTGAGACTTTCATGGGCAAAATGCGTTCGTACATTTTTCCCTTTTCTCAAGCGGACACTTGTTCCACAAGCTGGACAATAATAAGCTTGTTTGACTAGTTCATCCTCCAAGGCATTGACTAGGCTCCCTTTTTCATCTCTAGCTAAAAACATAAAACCTCCTTTTCTACTTTATTCGAAAAGGATAAGAAAAAGGCTGAGCTATTCCCAACCTTCATCATTTTATGAGTTTAAAGCTGCAGGCGACTTTCTAGAGCTTGCGTCAACACTTCAGAATAGTTCACCGTTTCACGATCCGCCAGTCTGACTAGCCACTCTGGAACCGTAACATTCTTCCGAATCGCCTTATTATTCTTTACAAAAGGCAAAGGATTTACTTGAATCAAAGTTACAAATCCATCAGGAGCTTTCAACTGAGAAATATCACTGGGTTTAGGTAGGTCCAGACCCTCGTCAATATAAGAAGCTAAGACACTCTCGAGCATTTCATGAGCATTTTTCATGGCAAGTTCAATCGTTGCTCCTTCTGTTCCACCTCCAAATTCGGGAAATTCAACCCAATATCCAGTACCTTCCCTATGAAAAATAGCAGGATAAGATTTTAGCATAACACACCTCCACAATTTCCAAATCTACTACAAGTCCAAATCCTTTAATATCTTTCTCTCTAAACCTCTTCCCAGATCATCATTACCATGGACTGGAATCGTGACAAGATAGGGAACTCCTTCTTTCTTAAAATGATGATGACTTCCCCCTCTTACGAACTTCAATCCATCCATTTGCAAGAGCTAATTTTACCATTTCCTTACCTGTAATGGGCATTTATAGTCACCTTTCTAGTTTAAATTATACTTATAATGCGTATGTCTGTCAATCTTACATCTAATCTATTCGTAAAATATGAAAAAAGGTCAGGAAATTTCCCAACCTTTATAGACGATTATTTTACTTTTTTAGCTAACATAGTTGCAAAGCGTAGTTGGATACGATTGCCATTTTCATCACGACGGTGGAGATGACCAGGATTTTCATTGTACTTGATCAATTCCCAGTCCTTGTAGTAATTGGCCAACTCCCCTTCTTTAAAAATGAATGGGAAGTTCACTGAGCAAGGATAATCTTCTGTATCCATAGCACAAACGATAAGATTGTAGCCACCAATAGAGGTTTGTTCTTGCATGTTTCGGATAATAGCTGGAATGCGATCTGCTTGTAAAAACATGAGAACAACCGTTGATACGATAAAATCGTAAGTTTGTCCAATGCTAGCTGAATTGATATCGTAGATACCGACAGGCATTTCTAAATCTTCTTGTTCCACAATGCTTTGCAAGATTTCAAGAGATAGCTCATTTTGATCTACAGCTGTGACATCAAAGCCATGTTGAGCGAGAAAGAGTGCATTTCTTCCTTGACCACAACCCAAATCTAGTGCCTTACACGGTTTTACCGTCTTCATAGCTTCTAAGACTTCCGAATGAACTGGATTAGTATTGTATTTCTTAGGGAAATAATCCTCAGGTTTACAATAAAATTCCAAGTACCATTCTACATCATCTGTAGCAGCTTCTACACGGTGCCAGGCTTGAGGCTGAGCCATGGGATTATTGGCACCCGCTTCAAAGAGGTGCTCAACTATAATTTCTCCCTCTTCAGTTAATTCAATAAATTTAAGGGTTCCTTTTAATACAGTGATTTTGCCCCAGGTTCCAACCTTAGTATTGTGTTTTCTTTGAACACCTTCAGGCATGGTGTCTTTATTCCAGACAGGCATGCGTTTATAGGCAACTAGTTTTTCCATTTAGTTCACTCTTTCTATCGGTGGTTAACAGCTTTCATAACACGCGCAATATCACGATCTTGCTCACGTCGTTTGATAGACTCACGTTTATCGTAATCATGTTTCCCTTTTGCAAGTCCTAAAAGTAACTTGGCATAGCCATCTTTGATATAAACTTTAAGAGGAACCAAGGTCATACCTGTTCCTTTGGTTTCTTGCTCCAATTTCTGGATTTGTTTTTTGTGAAGGAGAAGTTTACGACGACGTTCGGGTTCCTGATTCCAGATATTGCCCTCTTCATAAGGTGCAATATGCACATTGCTCAGCCAAACTTCCCCATTTTTCACTTGGGCAAACCCATCTTTCAGATTGATGCGGGCTGCTCGAACACTCTTAATTTCAGTTCCTGTCAGGACCATTCCTGCTTCTAGCGTATCTACGATTGTATAGTCGTGGTGCGCTTTTTTATTTTGCGCGACGACCTTTCCCTCGCCCTTTGCCATACTTAGCTCCTTTCTTTGCTACTTCCTTATAAAAAGGTTTCTTGCTCTTTTTCTTTTTATCTTTTGGAGAATGCTTGCGCTTATCACTTGAGCGACTAGCTTTTCTCTTGTCTTCTTTCTTATCTGAACGACGACCTCTATCCTTACGACCAGAGCCTTTCAGACCTTTTTCAATCACATCAAATTCACTTGGAATAAAGGAGAAATCGATCTCACCAGTCATCTTATCCGCTCTTTCAACGCGAATGCGAATCTGCTGACCTACACGGAAGGTAATACCTGATTTCTCCCCACGAAGGGTTAAATCACGTTCGTTAAAATGATAAAACTCAGGCAGATTTGTAATGTGAATTAAGCCTTCAACTGTATTTGGCAATTCAACAAAAAGACCAAATTTAACAATACTTGAAACAACTGCATCATACTCTTCACCAACGTACTCTTCCATGTATTCAGCTTTTTTCATGGCTTCGACTTCACGCTCTGCTTCGATAGCACGGCGCTCACGGTTGGAAGACTGGATGGCAATCTCAGGAATAACCTGTTCAAAATGATCTGCTACATCCTTAGAACGTCCATAGTCACGAATCATCCGGTGAACCAAGAGGTCAGGATAACGACGAATTGGGCTGGTAAAGTGAGTGTAGTAGTCTGCAGCTAATCCATAGTGACCGTGATTATGCTCAGAATAACGAGCCTGCTGCATCGAACGCAGAAGCATCATGGACAATACATCCGCATATGGCTCTCCTTCAACAGCACTCATGATATCTTGGAGGGCTTCCTGACTTATCTCACTGGCAGTTCCATAGATTCGTAATCCAAAACTTGAAGCATAATCAATAAATTTCTGAACTTTTTCAGCTTTAGGTTCCTCGTGGATACGATAGATAAAAGGTAGGTCCAGCTTACTAAAGTGCTCGGCAACTGTTTCATTGGCAATCAGCATAAAGGACTCAATCATACGTTCTGCAGTCCCACGATGACGAAGAACAATATCAACTGGCTTCCCTTTTTTATCTACTAAAATCTTAGCTTCATTGGTATCAAAATTTAAAGCACCACGCTTAATTCGCATACTTTCCAAAGTCTCATGGAGCTTGGCCATAAGTTCGATACTAGGAACGATTTTCTTATAGTCTTGTCTCTTCTCCTCATCACCTGCTAGGATGTCATTGACATCACTATAAGTCATACGGAAACTTGTCTTGATAACAGTCTGAGTAATTGTGTAATTACGAACACGACCATTTTTGTCAATTTCCATAATAGCAGACTGGGTCAAGCGGTCCACTTGAGGATTGAGGGAACAAATACCATTTGAAAGGCGTTCTGGTAGCATTGGAACTACACGGTCTGTCACATAGACAGAGGTCGCACGATTGAGAGCTTCCTTGTCAAGAGCAAAACCCTCTGTCACATAGTAGGAGACATCGGCAATGTGAACTCCTAGTTCGATATTTCCATTTATCAATGGTTTGATATGAACAGCGTCATCCAAGTCCTTGGCATCAGCTCCATCAATCGTAAAGGTAATTTCATCTCTTAAGTCCAGACGACCTTCCATATCCTTCTCAGATGGCGCATCAGGAACCTTTTCTGCTTCTTTAAGAACATCCTCTGGAAACTCAGATACAATATCCATAGATTCCAAGACCTCAAGGACATCAATCCCTGCATCCGTTGAATGTCCGACAACATCTAAGACACTAGCGACAAAGAAATCGTGTTTCTTACTTGGGTACTTATCGATAAAGACCTTGAGTACTTCTGTCCCTTCTAGTTTGAGAGATGGCTTTTTCACATAAATCGGTTGACTTATTTTTTGGTTTTTAGAACGGATATAACCTGCATACTTTGGTTTCTCTTCATCGAGAATAATTTGCCCAACAACTGTCGTTAGACTGTGCTCTAGGATGTCGACAATCTTTGCTTCTGCTGCAGTTCCTTTGTTACGGTCAGCAACTTTCTTAATGACAACTTCAACAGTATCACCATCTATGGCATAGTTAACATCACTTTTTCCAACAAAAAGATCGTCTTCTTCACCTTCAAGACTCACAAAACCGAACCCATTTTTATGCGCATGGAAAATTCCTTTTAGGGTAATCTCATGTTTTTTCTTCTGTTCTAGGGTTAAACTACCATCTTCTTCAAAGCGAATCTGGTGCTTACGTTCCATCAAGGAAAGAGTTTTGATTAACTCACGGAAGTCCTTCGAACCATCCTTCCCGAGAGCACTGGCCAAGTCATTGACTGTGACTCGTCCCTTTTCTTGTATATATTCTTTTATTCTATCTTTCATGTTTTCTTTCTAGATTTATAATATTTTCTTTTTGGTGTAAAACCTTATTTCTTTTAAAAATAAAAATAGGCAAAGACCTAGTCCCGCCCATTATTTTCTTATCTACTTGATAATACCGTCAATGCTAAGGCAATGGCTAGCCAGAAAAAGACTAAAATTCCTGTCAAACGTTGCATCACAGCTTCAAAACCGCGCGCTTTGCTACGTTCAAACAAATCACCTGCACTGGCATCAAATACATTGCTAGATTGGTTTTTGGTTGGTTGCATGAAAATCGCAATCACAATCACAACAGATAATACTAATAAAATGGTTAATAATAGGTTATACATATCAAACTCCTTAAAATCCCTATTATTCTACCATAATTTCTACTTAGATTCAAGATGTAGAGTCACTTTTCTTTCTTTAGGGCAATACTTTAAGACCTCAATCTTGTCTGGATGGGTTTTGGAGTTCTTACTGGTTAGATAATTGATGCTGCCACAAGAGGAGCATTTGAGATTGATTTTTACTCGCACTAGATTTCCTTCACTTTTAATAATGTTCTAAATTGGATAAGATTAAATAAACAACTGAGAGCTACACAAAGAGCTGTTGCATAAAATACTGAGTGATAGCCAAATTGTCCCGCTACTGCTGATCCTGCTAAGGGACCTATCACTCCTCCTAGATAAAAGAAGACTTGATTAAAGGCAAATACCCTTGAAATGCCAACTTTAGGAGTCATTTTGCTTAGGAGAGCATTGACACCAGGGATCAGAGCTCCTGTTCCCAGACCAAATAGAAAACGATAGAAGCCTAATTGGAATGGGCTAGTCGCATTTGCACATAATAGATATATAAAAACTGAATATACCTGAGCTAGGACAAGTAGTCGATGATTGCCCACTTTATCACCTAATTTACCCATGATACCTGCACTCATCATACTTGAAAATCCCATACTGGATACAATCAAGCCAGAGACAAAAAGAAGGTTCTCTTTCTGTCCCAGATCTCGTACATACAGGGCAAGGATAGGACCGATAGATTGGGCAGCAAATTGAATCACAAAGCTAGTTAGAAATAAATTTATCAGGAGAAAAGGATATTTAACAGAAGTAAAGAGCTCTTTTGTAGGGAGTGCTTTTTCTTTTGGCACTGGTTGAAAGTTTTCTTTGATAAAAAGAATGGTTAAGATAGCAGCTAAGAACAGGAAACCACCAACCAATAAAAAGACATTTCGAATGCCAAAAATTTCGGCAATGAAACCACCGACAAAGGGACCAGTCAAAGTTCCAGCGACAACACCAGTTGATAAAGTCCCTAGAGCGTATCCCGACCTATCTTTGGGGACTTGACTAGCAATTAAAGCTGTCGCATTAGGTACAAATCCTGTAAAAACACCATTAAGAAAGCGTAAGAACAAGAGCCAGAAAACGTTTGGAACAAAGGCCAGACCACCCATAGTAATAGTCATGGCTAGCCCTGCACGAATCATCATGGGTTTTCGACCATACTTGTCTGCTAAGATACCCCAAATTGGTGATACAAAGGCTGCAGAAATGGCTGAGACTGATATAGCTAAACCTGAATAAAAGGCAACTTGATCTCCTTCAATTCCTAACTGTTCGACAAAAATAGGCATGAAAGGAACAACGAGAGAAATGCTGGCTCCTGTTAAAAAGCAACCAAACCAAGCAATACGAAGATTATCCTTCCAGCTAATCTCTTGCATGGGCATCGCCTCCTTCAAGTAAGGTCACTACTTGACTCAAAAGCTGCTCTCGACTGCCGTTATTGTCTAATATATAAGTAGCAAATTTCTTCTTTTCTTCTAAAGGCCACTGTGAAGCTAAACGAGTTTCAGCTGACTCTTTGGATAACTGATCACGGTTCATTAAGCGATCCAGCTGGGTATCTCGGCTTACATAAACTAGCCAAGTTTCATCGAACCATGAAGCATAGTCCTGTTCAAAAAGCAATGGAATATCCATGAAAAACACGTCCTCAGTCTGAGATAACTTGTCTCTCAAAGAGCCCAATTCTTCACGGATGATTTGTCCTTGAGTTTCTTTAGACCATTCTCTATCCTCAGAGTTAGAAAAGATAAGACTGGCTAGTAATGGACGATTCAGTTCCCCATCTTCTAGAAGGACTTTTTCACCGAAATGCTCTACTAAAATCTGAAAAAGTCGTCCACCAGGTTTTTGAAGTTGGTGGACAAGAGCATCCGCATCTACCACTTCAAACCCTTTTTGTCTTAGAAAATTTGTGACGGTGGACTTCCCAGATGCAATACCACCAGTGATTCCGATAATTTTTCTCATCACTTTCTCCTTTGACATTTTGGACAAAAATGGGTTCCACGACCACCGAGTTGAATTTTTTCGATAATGGATCCACAACGTGAACAAGCTTGTCCAGCTTTATCATAGACTTGATGAAAGTCTTGCATGGTCCCATCTTCGCCAAATGCATTGGTATAGGTGCGAATGGTTGAACCGCCTTTCTCAACAGCCTGCCCCAAAACTTCAATGGTTTGATCATGGACTTTTCTAGCCTCTTGGGCGCTTAAACTTTTAGAAGTTCTAGAAGGATGAACTTTCGCTCTCCAGAGAACTTCATCCACGTAGATATTCCCCAATCCAGCAACCAAAGTCTGATCGAGAAGATGTGATTTGATAGGCTTTTTAGATTTCTTCAAGGCACCTCTAAAAATCTCTAAGTCAAAATCTTGTTCAGTAGGTTCTGGTCCAAGCTTTTTAGATACAAAGTAAGCATCTAAGAGTTCAGGAGCAAGCAATTCCATAGTGCCAAACTTGCGTACATCCTCGTAGACTAGAGTGCCTCCATCTTCAAAATGAATCAAAACATGGGCATGCTTACGTTCAGGGGCTTGACCTGGATAATAAAAATACTTGCCTTCCATCCGTAGATGAGAAATCAAGACCTTATCTGTCAGGAAGAAAAGTAAATACTTGCCACGGCGCCCCATCGATTGAATCTCTTGACCAGGCAATTCTTTCTGAAACTGATCCAAATCTGTCTTAATCAACTTAGGATAACGAATGTCAAGACTAGCAATCTTCTTCCCTAGAATCAGTTTTTCAAGACCTCGTCGAACCGTTTCGACCTCAGGTAATTCAGGCATAACTCCTCCTTCTCTAAAAACAAGAAGCAGGCTACTGCCCACCTCTTCTTAATATTCTTTTTCATTATAGCCAAAGTCAGCCAAATCTAGCTTCTTATCTCGCCAGTTTTTCTTAACCTTGACCCAAGTTTCTAGGAAAACCTTGTCCCCTAGCATAAGCTCGATATCACGACGGGCCATAGTCCCAATTTTCTTGAGCATGGCACCACCTTTACCGATGACAATCCCTTTTTGGCTATCACGTTCGACCATGATAGTTGCTCGAATATGAACCTTGTCTGTATCCTCGTCTCTTTTCATTGAGTCCACCACTACTGCAACTGAGTGTGGAATTTCTTCACGAGTTAAGTGTAAGACCTTTTCACGAATCATCTCAGAAACCAAGAATCGTTCTGGATGGTCAGTAATTTGATCCGCAGGGAAATATTGGAAACCTTCCTCAAGATTTTCACTGAGAATATCGACTAGACGAGAAACGTTATTTCCCTGAAGGGCTGAAATAGGAACAATTTCCTTGAAATCCATCTGATTACGGAAATCATCGATTTGAGCCAAGAGCTGGTCTGGATGAACCTTGTCAATCTTATTGACCACCAAAATTACAGGAACTTTAGCAGCTTTAAGACGTTCGATAATCATATCGTCGCCCTTCCCACGTGGTTCATCAGCAGGCACCATGAAAAGTACGGTATCCACTTCACGAAGTGTGCTATAGGCAGACTCCACCATAAAATCTCCAAGAGCCGTCTTAGGCTTGTGAATACCAGGTGTATCGATAAAGACAATTTGTTCCTTATCAGTGGTGTAAATCCCCATGATTTTATTGCGCGTTGTCTGCGCCTTATCACTCATGATGGCGATCTTTTGCCCCATGACATGATTCAAAAAAGTTGACTTCCCTACATTTGGACGTCCTAAAATGGCTACAAAGCCTGATTTAAATGTCATAATTTCCTCTTACTGTTTAAAATAATAAATCCCAAATCCGTGGGAGAAAGATGAGTGCACCTGTCAAAGCGGCAAAAAGAGAAACCACAAGCACGGCACCAGCTGCCATGTCTTTAGCTTTCTTTGCCAACATAGAAAAGTGATAGTGACTAGCCAAATCTACTACATTTTCAATAGCTGAATTAATAATCTCAAAAGCTACTACCATGAAAATGCTTAAAAGTAGAAATAACCATTCGATTCGTGACACCTGAAAAACAAAACCTGCAAGGACAACTATTAGAGCCGTCACTGCATGCTTTCTCATATTACGTTCTTCCTTAATCGCAGTAAAAATCCCTGTAATGGCAAATTCTAAACTGGAGATTAGGTCACGATTTTTCCATTTTCGTTTATTGTCTTGTGAGTCCATAGGCTGTCAAAATTTCTTCTTGTAAACCGAACATCTCCGCTTCTTCCTCGGGAGTGTAGTGATCATAGCCGTTAATGTGTAAAAAGCCGTGCACTGCCAAGAAGCCCATTTCACGTTCAAAACTATGACCGTACTCCTCAGCTTGCTCATGTGCCTTATCAATGGAAATGAAAAGCTCACCGATATAAGCATCAAATTCTGACATCACATCTGCCAAGTCGGGATCATTTTCCAGATCTTCCTCATCAAAGGCAATCTCTAACTCCGGCTTGTATTCAAGACTGATGACATCTGTTGGACGATCGGTATCACGAAACTCTAGATTGAGTTCATGGCTTCGTTCGTTGGTCACAAATGTGACCGCCATTTCCTTGTCTTCTTTTCCAATTTTTTTTGCAGCAAATTCTAAAATTTCCTGTGTTTGTTCTAAAATTTCTTTTGAAACTTGTCCAGTTTCATCTACCATTTCAATATACATGTGCTTCTCGATTCTCTTTACTTGGCTTTATTATATCACATTTCTATGATTTTATTCTACCTTTTTGATATAATACTATGGAATACATTCACGAGGAGAGAACCATGTCATTTGATGGATTTTTTTTACACCACATGGTTGAGGAATTGCGAACTGAACTACTAAATGGTCGCATCCAAAAGATTAATCAACCCTTTGACCAAGAATTGGTCCTGCAAATCCGTAGCAATCGTAAAAGTCATCGTTTGCTCCTGTCTGCCCACCCAGTTTTTGGTCGCATCCAGTTAACAGAGTCTACCTTTGAAAATCCTGCTCAGCCATCTACTTTTATTATGGTATTGAGAAAGTACCTTCAAGGAGCAGTTATTGAGTCAATCGAACAAATCGAAAACGACCGTATTGTGGAAATCACAGTTTCCAATAAAAACGAGATTGGAGACCATATCCAGGCCACACTCATCATCGAAATTATGGGGAAACACAGCAATATTCTCCTTGTAGATAAGTCTAGTCACAAAATCCTTGAAGTTATCAAGCATATCGGTTTCTCTCAAAATAGCTACCGTACCTTATTACCAGGTGCTACTTATATCGCTCCTCCAAGTACAGAGTCTCTGAATCCTTTTATGGTCAAGGACGAAAAACTCTTTGAGATTCTACAAACCCAAGAGTTAACTGCTAAAAACCTTCAAAACCTCTTTCAAGGTTTGGGAAAAGATACAGCAACCGAGTTAGAAAGACAACTGCTTAATGATAAACTAGCCACTTTCCGGAACTTCTTTGGACAAGAAACCGAACCTTGCCTAACAGATAAATCCTTTTCTTGTGTGCCTTTTTCTAGTAAAACAGCGGAGAATTTTGACAGTCTTTCACAATTACTTGATATCTATTATAAGGATAAAGCCGAACGTGATCGTGTCAAACAGCAGGCTAGCGAACTCATACGTCGCGTCGAAAACGAACTACAAAAGAATCGTCAAAAACTAAAGAAACAGGAAAAAGAACTTCTGGCTACCGAAAATGCAGAAGAATTTCGTCAAAAAGGTGAGTTACTAACCACTTTCCTTCATCAAGTTCCCAATGATCAAGATCAAGTCATTTTAGAAAACTACTACACCAACCAGCCTATCACGATTGCACTTGATAAGGCTTTAACTCCAAACCAAAATGCTCAACGCTACTTCAAACGCTATCAGAAATTAAAAGAAGCTGTTAAATACTTGACTGACCTGATTGAAGAAACCAAGGCAACCATTCTCTATCTAGAAAGTGTCGAAACTGTCCTCAATCAAGCCGGACTCGATGAAATTGCTGAAATTCGTGAAGAATTGATCCAAACAGGATTTATCCGTAGAAAACAACGCGAGAAAATCCAGAAACGTCAAAAACCTGAGCAGTATCTAGCTAGTGATGGAAAAACGATCATCTACGTGGGGCGCAATAACCTACAAAACGAGGAATTGACCTTTAAAATGGCCCGTAAAGAAGAACTCTGGTTCCACGCTAAGGACATCCCTGGAAGTCATGTTGTTATCTCAGGCAATCTCAATCCTACTGATGAGATTAAAACAGACGCAGCAGAACTTGCAGCCTACTTCTCTAAGGGACGTCTCTCAAACCTCGTTCAGGTGGATATGATTGAGGTCAAAAAACTCAACAAACCAACTGGTGGAAAACCTGGTTTTGTCACCTATACTGGGCAAAAGACCCTCCGTGTTACACCCGCCCCTGAAAAAATTCAGTCCATGAAAATCAAATAAAGTCTTGTATACTGGTGGGCTGTTACTGCTATAGACTCAAATTAAAATGGGAGGTGCGTTCAATGCTACGGCATATCAAATCTATTTTAACCATTATATTCGGAGCTGCCATTTATGCCTTCGGACTCACGTATTTTGTTGTGCCCCACCACTTATTCGAGGGTGGAGCAACGGGAATCACCTTGATTACCTATTATCTCTTTAACATCCCTATCTCCGTGATGAACCTGTTAATCAATATCCCGCTCTTTATTCTAGCCTGGAAAATATTTGGTTCAAAGACTCTGTACACAAGTTTGCTCGGAACCATTTCCTTATCCATTTGGTTAGCAATCTTTGAAAAGATTCCTCTCCACTTTAATCTTGAAGGAGATTTGGTTATCGTTGCCTTGGTTGCCGGTGTTCTTTTGGGACTTGGTCTAGGTGTTATCTTCAATGCTGGTGGTACCACTGGTGGAACAGATATCGTCGCTCGAATTCTCAACAAGTACACCAATATCTCCGTTGGAAAATTACTCTTTGCACTAGACTTCCTTATCCTAATGCTCATTTTAATTATCTTCCAAGATCTTCGTCTCGTAACCTATACACTTTTATTTGACTTCATCGTCTCTAGAGTTATCGACTTGATTGGTGAAGGTGGATATGCTGGTAAAGGATTTATGATCATCACCCAAAAGCCTATGGAGTTAGCTGATAAAATCAATGAAGAGCTCGGTAGAGGTGTCACCTTCATTTCTGGGCAAGGCTACTACAGTCAAAAAGATTTAAAAATTATTTACTGTATCGTAGCAAGAAATGAAATGATTAAGATGAAAGAAATGATACATACCGTGGATCCGATGGCCTTTATTACCATCACTGAAGCACACGAAATTTTAGGAGAAGGGTTCACCTTCGTAAAAGAAGAAACTTCATAACATCTAGATATCAAAAATGAGGCTGGGACAAAAGTCCTAGCCTCTCAATTGTCTTTGGATTGTCGAGCAAGACGCAGTGGTTGAGTGGGCTCTACTTCGCTGATTTCATCAGAGTTTACAGCCCTACTCAACTGTGCGGAGGTGGGACGACGAAATCGAATTCTAACGAATTACCGATTTCTGTCCCACTCTCATTTTTTTGATGATAAAAACGGAAGAAGCAAATCCCCCGTTTCACAAATCATTATTTTTCAGCTGTCAATGCTGCCATAGTGATGTAGTTGTATGGTTTATTGAAGTGTGGCAAGAAGAATAGGTCTGTCAAGGCCAATTTTTCAATTGTAACGTGTTCTTGGATAGCAAGTGAGAACATGTGGATTCCCATAGCGATTCCAGGATCACGTGATACCATTTGAGCACCAAGGATTTCACGGCTATCTTTGTCGAAGACAATCTTGATAGCTACTTCATGGTTGTCATGTTTCATAAATTCTGGTTTTTGAAGATCGTTGAAGCCAGTTTCAGTTGCATTGTAACCTGCAGCTTTTGCTTTTTCAAGTGTCAAACCAGTTGAAACCATGTGAAGACCATAGATAGAGATACCATTTGATCCTTGAACACCGATTCCTTCAAGTTCATGTCCACAAGCGTTGTAAGCACCTACGATACCAGTACGAACTGCGTTTGATGCAAGAGCGATGTAGCTAGTGTCTTTACGAGCGTTATCATAAACAGTCGCACAGTCACCCACAGCGAATACACCTGGGATAGATGTTTCTTGTTTTTTGTTAACAAGGAAAGCACCGTTGCGGAAGAGTTCAATCTTACCATCAGCAAGAGCTGTGTTAGGACGGAAACCAACTGCAAGGATAACCATATCAACGTCAAAGCTTTCTTTGTCAGTGATCAAGCGTTCAACTTTACCATCACCTTCGATAGCTTTAACAGTTTGACCAAGTGCCAAACGGATGTTGTGGTCTTCCAAGTTTTTAGCCATCAATTGAGTGAAGTCTTTGTCGTAGTAACCGTTCAAGACTGTGTCTACGATGTCAACAAGGACAACTTCTTTTCCAAGACGTTCGAATGCTTCAGCAAGCTCAACACCGATATAGCCACCACCAACAACAGCGATACGTTCAAGGTGTTTGCTCTTGTCAGCAAGTTTATTAATCACTTCTTCAGCGTTTTGGTACAATTTAACGAATTGTACATTTTCAAGAGTAGCTTTGAACTCACGGTTATCTTTAACAATTTCAACACCTTCAATTGGTGGCAAGATTGGTGTAGAACCAGTTGCAAAGATCAATTTTTCGTATGATTCTTTGTGTTCTTTTCCGTCAACTTCTGCAGTAACAACTTTGTTGTCATAGTCGATTGAAAGAACTGGTGAGTTCATGTAAACTTTAGCACCCTTTGCTTCCAATTTTTCTTTATCTGAATAGAAGAGACCTTCTGGACCATCGATTTGCTCACCAATCCATAGAGCCATTCCACATCCTAGGAATGAAATGTTTGAGTTTTGGTCAAAGACAACGATTTCATTTTCACTTCCAAAATTGTCCAACATAGTGTTGATACAAGCAGTTCCAGCGTGGTTAGCGCCCACGACTACGATTTTACTCATAAGATAATTCCTACCTTTAAATTTTTTATTTACCTTCCTAGTATATCATTTTCTGTGAGCGTTTACAAGTTTTTTACTTATTTTCCTTTATTTTTGGAAATATCGACAACATATATTAATTTATTTTCAGCGCTTTCAAATTTTATTTTAAGGAAATTTAGTTTGTTTGAGCATATTTCTTGACTTTTTGTAAAAAACAATTTGTGAAAACGCTAACTTTATGATATTCTATTTATATGGAAATGAAATATAAATCTTCAGATTGCTTTCATATCTGGATTTACAACTATTTCCAATTGATTTGAAGGGAGTTGATTTTTTGCCTTTCAGTTCATTATCTGAACGGTTAATGGGAACTACGATTACTATTTCCTTGGTACATGAACAAGCGGATAATCTTCTCCGTCAAGCTTTTAATTTGCTCAAGGAACTTGAATTTCGATTTAATGCGAATAGCACCGAATCGGAATTGATGGAAATTAACTATCAGGCGGGAATTGCCCCAGTTAAGGTCCACCCTGATTTGTTTGAACTGATTTCCTTAGGTTTAGACCATAGTCTAGCGCCTGGAAGTCATCTCAATATCGGTATCGGTCCCTTGGTTCAAACCTGGCGTATTGGTTTTTCCGATGCGAAAGTTGCTAGTCCTGAAGAAATTTCTTCCGTTTTACCATTGATAGAGCCCCGTTTTATCAAGCTTGATTCAATTGATTCTACTGTTTTTTTAGAAAAAAAAGGGATGAAAATTGATTTAGGTTGTTTAGCGAAGGGCTATAGCGCAGATAAGGTTGCTACTTTCTTAAAAGAAAATGGTGTCACTTCTGCTCTTATCAATCTTGGGGGAAATATCCTTACCATTGGCAATAACCAAGCCAGAAATGGACAACCTTGGCAAATTGGTATTCAAGACCCTAATCATCCACGTGGTAATCACCTGATGACCTTATCTATTACTGGAAAATCCGTTGTTACTTCTGGAATTTATGAACGGCATCTTGAAATCGATGGAAAGGATTATCATCACATTTTCGATAGTGAAACTGGCTATCCTATTGAAACGGATTTGGCTAGTTTAACGATTATATCTGACCGCTCAGTTGATGGTGAGATATGGACCACACGATTGTTTGGCCAACGTAGCGCTTCTATCATTTGGCAAATCGAAAATATCGATGGAATCGAAGCCATCCTTATTGATAAAGATGGACATATCGCTTGTTCATCCGGTATCCAAAGATAAATAATAAATAATGCAAAAAGAGAAAGGAAAGCTCATGCTAAAACTTATTGCTATTGTAGGAACTAACTCTAAACGTTCCACAAACCGCCAACTGCTTCAATATATGCAAAAACACTTTGCTGATAAAGCAGAAATCGAATTGGTAGAAATTAAAGACCTACCAGTCTTCAACAAACCAGCCGACAAACAAATCCCGGCTGAGGCTATGGAAATCGTAGCTAAAATCGAAGCAGCTGATGGTGTTATTATTGGTACTCCAGAATATGACCACTCAATTCCAGCTGTACTTATGAGCGCCCTTGCTTGGATTTCTTACGGAGTATTCCCACTTTTGAATAAACCAGTCATGATTACTGGTGCTTCATATGGTACTCTTGGTTCTTCACGTGCTCAATTGCAACTTCGTCAAATTTTGAATGCGCCAGAGATTAAAGCGACAGTTCTACCTGACGAATTCTTGCTTTCTCATTCTCTTCAAGCATTTGATAAGAATGGTGACTTGGTAGATCTTGATGTTATCAAGAAATTGGATGCCATCTTTGATGACTTCCGTATCTTTGTCAAGATTACAGAAAAATTGCGTAATGCACAAGAACTTCTTCGTAAAGATGCAGAAGAATTTGACTGGGAAAATTTGTAAGATAGGAGATCGAAAGAATGAAATTTGTTGGACTTGTTGGATCAAACTACGACCAATCATATAACCGCAAACTCTTGGAATTCATCCGTCGTAATTTCAAACTGAAATTTGAATTAGAAGTTCTTGAAATCGATGAAGTTCCAATGTTTAACCAAGACGAAAAATGGGACGAAAGTTTCCAATTGCGCCTTCTTTACAATAAAATTACTCGTGCTGATGGTGTGATTATTGCTACTCCTGAGCACAACCATACAATTTCTGCTTCACTCAAGTCAGTTCTTGAATGGCTTTCATATGAAGTACATCCATTTGAAAACAAACCAGTGATGATCGTGGGTGCTTCTTACTACGACCAAGGAACTTCTCGTGCCCAAGTTCACCTTCGTAAAATCCTTGACGCACCAGGGGTGAATGCCTATACTCTTCCAGGGAATGAATTCCTTCTTGGAAAAGCTAAAGAAGCTTTTGATGCTAATGGAAATATTATCAACGAAGGAACTGTTAAATTCCTTGAAACTTGTTTAGATAACTTTGTCAAATACGTAGGAGTCGTTTCTAAATTGAAAAAACCAAAACCAATTGAACCAGAAGACTTGGATTGTGGAAAACCAATCGCTACAACTATTACAGAAGTTGACCCTGATGATCCAGAATGGGTAGAAAAAGTTGCAGAAATTACAGGCGCTGTGTCTGGTGATACATATGTTAAACTTGACGATGGTATCTTGACTGTTAACCAAATTGATATGTTCTTGAAAGCTATGCCTTTTGAATTGACATACGCTGACGATAACAACCAATTCCTCTACTACAACAATGCTCACCAAGATCCAGACACCATGTTTGCAAAACGTGTACCATCTCAATCTGGTAGCCGTATGTCAACAGTTCATGGATCACTTCCACCTGCACGTATGAAAAACGTTGAGTGGGTTATTGGAACTCTTAGAAACGGTAACCAAGAATATGTACGTACAATTGTTCCAGGTTCACCTGCCGGTGTTATCAACACTCACAACTACCAAGCAATGTACTATCCTGATGGTTCATATGCTGGTATCAATGAAATTGTCTTTAACTTCCAACCATGGCTTGACTGGTACTTGAAAGAAACAGGTCAACGCTTGGTAGGTGGTAGCGGACCTTTTGCTCCTGCTGCTGGAGGTCATGGCGACGCAGATGCTACTTCTGGGGCTTCTGACTCAGCTGATGGCGGCCATGGAGACGCGGATGCTACATCTGGGGCAAGTAACTAATACTCAATGAAAATCAAAGAGCGAACTAGGAAGCTAGCCGCAGGCTGTACTTGAGTACGGCAAGGTGAAGCTGACGTGGTTTGAAGAGATTTTCGAAGAGTATAAAATTTAATACTAAAGGAACCTCTCTAGGTTCCTTTTTTTAAAACAAAAACTCGGTTAGATTTTACTAACCGAGTTTTCTATATCTCAAAATTATGAATTTGGATCGTCAAGACTACGACCATGCAAGCCTTTTTCACGTTGTACCTGACGAAGTTTCTCAGGAGTCACATCATTTCCATCTTCATCTACGATTTTGATCCCTTCAATGTGATGACGAACTGAACGACGATAGCCTTCGATATATTCCTCACGAAGTTTAGCTTGTTCTACTTTTTCTTCTGCAGTTAAGCCTTCAGTTTTTTTCTTTTTCGCAAGCTCATTAATACGAGCGATTTTTTCTGGTGTCATATTTGGGCCTCCAATCTACTTTTTAATTTCTATTTTGTATTAAGAAGATTAAAAGCAGCGACTGTTTTCGCTTTATTCACAAGTTCAGTTAGAATAGCTAGGCGATTATTCTTAACATCAACATCCTCTGCCATAACCATAGTATTGTCAAAGAATGCATCAATAACAGGACTAAGAGCAAATAATTGCGTTAATTTATCGTTAGCTGAGCCCTTCAATTCTAGATTTTCTACTGCTTGAGCTAGTTCTTTTTCTTGTTCATTTTCAAAGAGGCTAGTATCAACTTTGACTGAACCTTCTGCTTTTTCAGCTAGGTTAAAGGCACGAGATAAGGATTCAACAGCTGGTTTGTAGTTACTATTTAGAGATGCTTCTTTCAGTGCTTCTGCTGCTTCAATCATATCAGAAACAACAAAGTTTGAACTTGCTAGAACAGCTTCCTTAATATCTTTTGCAGTAGACCCCATCATCTTATCAACACGAGCTTTGATGAAGTTAAGCACTTCTTCTTGATTATCGTAAGTTAGGCTATCAAATGATAAAGCATAAAGGCTAGCAATCAATTCGTCCATTGGAATATTCCAGCCAAAGTCTTCCAAGATACGGACAATCCCTTGTGTTGCACGACGAAGAGCATAAGGGTCATTTGAACCAGATGGAATCAAGCCAACAGAGAAGAAGGACAAGAGAGTATCCAATTTATCAGCTAGTGCAAGGATAGCTCCGACTTTAGACTCAGGAAGAGCACCATCTGCAGAATCTGGAAGGTAATGTTCACGAATAGCTTGTGCTACTGCTGCATTCTCACCAGCGAGAAGAGCATATTTCTCCCCCATGATCCCTTGAAGCTCATCAAATTCACCAACCATACCAGTCAAGAGGTCAAACTTATAAATGGTTGCAGCACGAGCAAGGTCAACAGTTTCATCTACCGATAAACCTGCTTTTTCTGCCAAAAGGATAGCAATTTGCCCTGTACGAATCATGTGCTCACGAAGTGAACCAATCTTTTCATGGAAGGTTACGTGTGATAATTTAGCTACAAGATCTTCAATCTTGAGTTTTTGGTCTTCACGCCAGAAGAATTCACCATCTTCAAGACGTGCCACCAAGACTTTCTCATTTCCTCGGATGACATTATCCAAATACTCTGCATTTCCGTTACGAACAGAAATAAAGTTTGGTTTTAGATTTCCATCAAGGTCACGTACTACAAAGTAGCGTTGGTGAGTTTCCATTGAAGTGACCAAAACTTCTTCTGGAACCTCTAGGTACTTAGGATCAAAATTCCCCATGAAGGCAGTTGGGTATTCAACCAAATTCAGAACTTCATTCAAGAGTCCTTCATCAATTTGTACCTGAACACCTTCTGCAGCTTCGATAGCCTTAATTTGCTCACGAATCATATTTTCGCGTTCAGTGCTATCTGCAATAACATAAACTTTGCGCAGGTCTTCTTCATAGCTGTCAGCATGCTGAATTTCTACTTCGTGACCAAGGAAACGATGTCCACGACTGACTCTTCCTGAATGAATATCTAGGAAATCCATATCGAGTGCCACATCATCCAAAAGAACTGTCAATGTATGGACCGGACGGATATATTCAAAGGTATTGTTTGCCCAGTGCATACTTACTGGGAAACTTAAGCTAGCCAATACTTCTGGAATTCCAGCCAAAACTTCCTCAGCTGGTTTTCCAGCTTCATGCTTAGTCACGTAGACATATTCTTCACCCTTAATTTCACGGAATTCGATATCATCTACAGTCAAGCCTTTACCACGGACAAACCCTTGCGCTGCTTTAGAGAAGTTTCCTTCTGCATCCAAAGCAATTTTTTTAGAAGGTCCTTTAAAATCTTCAGTCAAATCCGTTTGTTGGTCTGCCAAGCCAAGTACGCGAACAGCCAATCGACGTGGAGTTGAAAAAGTTTGAATTCCTTCGTATGAAAGGCGGTTATTATCCAAAAAGGCTGCCATTTTTTCACCTAGTTGTTTTTCACTTGGTGTGACAACGTAGGCTGGTAACTCTTCGAGTCCTAGTTCTACTAATAAATTTTTTGCCATGTTTTTTCCCTTACAAAATTTCTTCTTTTTGATAGGCACCTTAGGTACTGGGGACGTTGCTAACTAACTTTGTGAGTCTGTGGGGAAATCTTCTGTCTTCTTGACAAAGATTTCCAACAGTCTCATCAAAGTGGATTTAGCCAACTGATTTTTGAACCCAAAGTTTCAAAAATCCCCAGATACCAGTACGGCGGTGCCTATCCCTTTAGCAAGTCTTCGACTTGCCTCTGGGTGCCATACGGGCTCACTTTGTTCGCCCTTTTTCTATTCTTGTAACTGTTTTTATTCTTCCTCTTCTGCTAAGAGTTTTGCACGTGTTGCTTCATCAAGAAGTGGGTATCCAAGTTTCTTGCGTTCTGCGACGAAGGTCTTGGCTACAACACGAGCCAAGTTACGAATACGAGCGATATAACCAGCACGTTCTGTAACGGATACTGCTCCACGAGCATCAAGCAAGTTGAAGGTGTGTGAACATTTCAAAACGTAGTCATAGGCAGGGTGAACAAGACCCAATTCCAAAGCACGTCCTGCTTCTTTTTCAAATTTCTCAAAATTTTCAAGCAACATATCTTGATCTGAAACTTCAAAGCTGTATTTTGAATGCTCATATTCTGGTTGAAGGAAGATTTCTCCGTATTTAACGCCTGGAGCCCACTCAATATCATAAACAGAGTCTACTTCTTGGATATAAGAAGCTAAACGTTCCAAACCATAAGTAACCTCGGCTGTAACAGGACCAGTTGCCAAGCCACCGACTTGTTGGAAGTAAGTGAACTGAGTGATTTCCATACCGTCAAGCCAAACTTCCCAACCAAGACCTGCTGATCCAGTTGATGGGTTTTCCCAGTTATCTTCAACGAAACGAATATCGTGTTCCAAAGGATTGATACCCAATTTTTCCAATGACTCTAGGTAGAGCTCTTGAATGTTTGATGGTGATGGTTTCATCACCACTTGGAATTGATGGTGTTGGTAAAGACGGTTTGGATTTTCCCCGTAACGACCGTCTGCTGGACGACGTGATGGCTCTACGTAAGCCGCATTCCATGGTTCAGGACCAATGGCACGAAGGAAAGTGTACGGACTCATGGTTCCCGCACCCTTTTCATTGTCATAAGCCTGCATGAGCATACAACCCTGGTCATTCCAGTATTGTTGCAAAGTAAGGATAATTTCCTGGAAAGTCAATTTTTTGGACATATTTTACTCCTTTATTATAATTTCTTGCGACCTAGAGTACAAAAAGAACCGTGTCTTTGCTCCTAAGTCAAGTGACCTAGGGGCGTCAGAAACGCGGTTCCACCCTAATTTATTACTTCATTATTTTTTAAAATTTACCAAAAGCGCCACACTCATCTCTCAATCACCTGACTCTCACTACCACAGGCTCGCTTGGGATTTACTGATAAGATATTCTTTCTTGTCGTCTATTATAACAAAAAGAAATGAAAAAGTAAAATTATTTTATCACTAGTCCTATATATTTCTTAGCCAAATTAATTTAACTGCCCCATTTATGCCCCTTTTAGAACAAAAAGAAAAACCACTAATCCTAAGACTAGCGGTTTAATCATGTTTTTAAGCTACGAATGTAGTTGCTCTATTATTTAAGAGTAACAATTTGCAAATCCTATTTTCTCCCAGTATTAGTGGGTTAATTCCTCAATTTTCAACTCTGGCAGGAATTTGGTAGGTAAATTGATAATCCAAGATTATCTAAACTGTTTGTAATCTCTTCTGAAATTGTTGAATCACCTGAATAATACCAGTGACTATATGTATTCAACGTGGTTGACTTATCAGCGTGTCCTAATCGATATGAAACATATAAAGTATCCTTATGTAACACATTTATAAGATAAGATGCATGACTATGTCTTAATCCTTTCCCCGTAATTTCTGGTACGCCAGTAATCTTAGCATGCCTTCTTATTATCCTAGAAATTGTAGACTTACACAAGGGGGCACCAAAACGTGATACTACATAATCTTTATCATCATTCTTGATTTGAACTTCTCGCCATTTTTTAAGTATTGTAATCGTAAAATCATCTAAATCAATTTTACGATCCCCTGCTATTGTCTTTGTTTGTTGTTTAGCATACCATACACCGTTTTTATCTTTCTCAATTGTCGAATGAACATGAATCCATTTACGTTCAAAATCAATATCTTCCCATTTAAGAGCAATACCCTCACTAACTCTTAAACCAGTCATAAAATATAACCAGATCGTCATGTAATTATGGAGTCCCTCATACTCACTAATATCAAAAGAGTTTATTACCTTCTTAAATTCATCAAATGTCCAAAATTTTGTATCAGGGTGCTTTCCTCTAGGATTATCTAATCCTTTAAAAGGAACTCTATCAATATAACCCAATCTTTCTGCATAGCCCAGACATGCTTTAAATCTAGACCACATATTTTTAGCATAGTTACTAGAATACTTGTCTATAATAGCTAAGCGAAATCTTTCACAGTCAATAGTACTAATATCTGATAATTTTTTACTACCAAATTGCTTAATAAATAACTGATGATGTGGTAAAGCGGTCTGATAAGTTACAAATTGAACTTTTTGTTGATAATATTTTAAATAAATCTCTTCCATAAACTCTCTAAAAGTTAGAAAACTATTATTAGTAGTAGAGTTCACAAATTCATGTTTTAAACGAAGTATCTCTTCATATGCTTCCTTAAAAGAATTAAACGGTAGTCCTTGTTGATTTTTCCTTCCTTTCTTTTGGATTCTTTTCCCAGTTATTGGATCAACTCCTAATTCAATTTGAAAATAAATTTTTCCTTTTGAATCTTTGTATACACCTTTATATTTCTTTGTCTTTGATATAACCATTTTTCTCACCTTCTATATCTGAAAAAGAAATACCAATTAAATTTTCTACAATATTTTTAGGAGCAATGCCTAACCTTTTATTATCGAAAGGTGAACATCCTAATTGTACCGCATTCTTATCATTTTTTCTAGCTTCTTCAAACTTTTTTACAGCAATTTTTTTTGCTTGTCTAATAATATTCCTCGATGTGTGCTCTGGAAAACCAATCGCAACTAAATCTTTATAGTTTACTGTTTCCATGATTTTACTACTTCCTTTCTTAGATTTTTTCACCTCCATGGCATGACTGATGAAGTCATCATAAGAATTTCACTTGCTGCTCTTTTACGGTGGCAGCCTGAACGGTCAGAAGTATCATTGTATATCATTTGTATCATGGCATATAAAGTATCGCTCTATTTTATTGATGGTTTTAAAATCGCTCTTATCATGGCGAGCCATTCAAATCTGCTCCACAAATGAGGAAAGTACCATTTTGGACTATTCAATTGTCAATGTGCTTTCTTAACCTAATACTTTTTGGAGTAATGGTCTTCTTTATTATCCACTCGACCTACAAGGTAATCTAAACTTACATTATAAAAATCTGCAAGTTTGATAAGGTCATCTATAGAGATTAACCTGGTACCTGATTCCATTTTAGAATACGCTGATCTTGTACAATTTAAGATTGCTTTTGCAACATATTCTTGTGTCAAATCAGTATCCTCGCGTAAATCTCTAATCCTTTTCAACATTCAATGTCTCCTAAAACAAGTATAATATAGTTATTTTCTTATTTTTAAATATGTGACAAATTGTCACATGAAACTATGCTATATATACTTTTTAGGAAACTGTTTACTCTAAATGTATCTCATTTTCCTTAATAGATTTCATATTTTGTTTTTTCTTATATTTCTGTATTGTTTTATTAAACATTTCAAATAAATTTATTGCTTCTCTATGTTGTTCCTTCAGTGTTTCAATCTTTCCTTTATATATGTATAAATCCTTCTCTATTGTATCTACTGAACTTTTACCTTGAATACTATTTTCTAAATTGCTAGAACTATTTATCGTATTATTCAACAATACTTCCTCTAAATTAGTTAAATCATCAATTTTATTTTGGACTTGTTCAATCATATTCTCTAGATATGATATTTGGGCAATGAAATCATTTGTTATATCTTCGAAATCATTCGGACTATTTTCCGCAGATATAAGAAAATCTAATTGTTCTATTTTTTCTCTAATTTCGCTAAGAGGAATTCTTCTATACATATACTGCGGTTCATACTGAAGATTAAATTGCCTAATCAAAGTTTTACCTTTCATAAAGCGATTTTTTTCTGCTGAATCTTTATGGTATACATAGTAAGAACTAGTTTCTCTGAGAAATACTTTAACTTTTTCTTCTTCCATATTGATTTGAATATTTGGTACAAAAATAAGTCCTTCTTGTCGGATGCCAAAATGTACCTTAATGTACATTCCATCGTCTACTACTTCTTCTATTTGATTAAGATTCAACTCTACCTCAAACTCATGAACTGCATCCCTATTTCTCTTGAAATCTTGATAGGATTTCCATACCACCTCTTCTGTCGGCAACTCTTTTTCTTTAATTATCTTTTCTTCATTGTAAAGTTCAACTAAATTTTTATTATCTAAGACAACAGTTTCATTTTTGTTATTAAAATAGTCTTGAAAATAACTAACACTATACCGATTCGTTTTTACCAATTCCTGCTCTGAAATCTTAATCTCATCAAATTTAAATTGAACATGTTTTTCTTTCGGAATTATTTTTAATCCAAAAAATTCTGCTCGTTGAATCAATTCATTCATATTCTTCATTTTCGGAAGTAAAAATTCTAAGATGTTTATGATTTCCCTTTGAACAAACTTTTTCTTAAAATAAGTTTCATTATAAGTTTGTTTTCTACTCAATTTACTATCACGTACGACTTGTTTCATATTTGAATCAGTCATAAAAAAAGTAACATGCTTGTGTCTAAAATCAATTTTTAAATGTAAAGCTTTTGCTTTATTCTTGAAATCATCAAAATTTTTCGAGTTCTCGATTAGAAAATATACTCGTTGTTTTATTTCATATTTGTAATTTGTTTTGCGATAAACTTCATACTGACGATGCGAATAACGATTTTCTATAATTTTTGCCCCTGCAATTTTTGAAAGACGATCAGAAACCATTCGTAGATTATGTTCTGCCTTATAATCCCATAGAAACTTTTTATCAGAATTCTGATCAATTGAATTTAGGATGATGTGATTGTGGATATGATCTTTATCGACATGAGTTGCCACGATAAATCGAAATCTACCTCCTGTCAACTCTTTAACTGTCTCATAACCAATCCGATTGATTTGTTCAGGAGTGAGATGGTCATCTGGAGAAAAGGACTGAATGATGTGATGAGAATGAATTTTTCGTTGATTTACTTCTTGCCTATCATGACGAAATTCATAAAGAGTATCATTACTTAAAAAATTATCATTGTACATCTTCACTAGTTCTTTATAACTAGGAAAATCTAAATAATTTCTCATACCAAAATCTGAAACTAGTGTTAGATTTTTTGTTTTACTTGGATTCAAAATATATTTGATTAGTTTACTACGATAATTTTTTCCATGAATCGCAAAGTGTTTAGTGATGACCATAAAATTTCCTCAATTTTTCAGATTGAATAAGAAAATCTTTCTCCACTTCTACTATTAACTCTTCTATACCTTTTCTCAACTCATTTAATTCAACTTCCGTTATTAAATTCGAATAATTTATGCTTCTGGCTATTTGATTAATATTATTTCCGATTCGTTTTAATTCAAAAATCAAATCTTGATAACTATTTGTATCAATGGTGATAAAATTCATACCAGGATCTAGTAGAGTTCGTCTAGCATATTCTGAGAATGATAAGCAGTTACTTTTTGAGATATTTTCATTCAATTTGACTAATTCTAGGTCAGATAAAAAGACTTTTTTTAAATTTGTTCTATATCGGTGCTCCACTCTACTACCTCATGTATTTGTTACGAAAATTTTCACTAAGAGGACTTGTTTTTTCTACCTCTTTAATTAATTCCTGAATACAAGTTAACAAAATAGAAACATGTTCTTGAGTAACCTGATGATTTATTTTAGCAATTATTAATATTTCATGAACATCACGGCTAATTTGTTCCAACTTTTGCTGTTTCCAAAGGTTGAAACATTTTTCCATCTGTTTTTGTCCATCAGACAATAGTAAGCTTTTACGGAGAAAATCAGAAAAATTATCCTCTCCTTTCTCTCTCATTAAATCTAGTATTTGTTTTTCCTCCGTTTCTGTTAAGCGAAATTGTTTCCGAATACTACGTATATCTCTTTTCATATGGCTTTTCCTCCTTCATAGATACTTGTACTGACAATGTAAGCTTACAGACACTGTCAGTACGTTTTTCAAAATAGATTCAACATTTTTGTAAGGCTTTGCGAGCTCAGATATTGTGTCCACAATATCCCAAAAATCATATCGCTTGCCATTTCAAACCATACTGTTCAAAAGACAAACGATATGAAAATATGGTGGCTAGCCCCCAAACCCCCAACATAAATCTCAATTAAAAAAAGTATAACAAATACTATTTGAAAAAATTATCACAGAATAAAAGAGCCCAAACGGACTCTTACAAACTTAAATCTATTAAAAACGAAAGGTAGTTGTATTTTTTCTTTAGAAAAATAAAAATTTTAGATAGAAAATTTAACTCTTCATATAATTCTTTAGCTTAAACTCTTTTATTTTTATATTTTTATCTTCATTAAGTAAGAAATCCTCAATATCTATAATCGAAATTTCCTTATCATTCTCAATTGAAATCAAAATATCATAAGAATTATTAGACGACTGTTCTTTTAATTCAACATTATATTTTCTGAAATCAAGTGTCCCTAGATTAGTATAAATCTTACCAAGTAAAGAAATATCAATTGTTTCTAACACTATCTTTGCTTGATAAATTTCATGATTTCTACCATTACTGTGTGTCACTAATTGCACAAGAACAACTATGAAACTACAAAAGGAACCAAATATCCAAAAATCAGCACCAATTGCCATACCTATACCAGCAGTAGCCCAAATCCCAGCAGCAGTAGTAATTCCACTAACTTTCTTATCCCGAGTAAAAATAATCCCCCCACCTATAAAGCTAATGCCACTAACAATTTGAGCTGCGACCCTAGAAGTATCATAGGATGGTGTGTCTAAAAATGCTTCTTTTGAGAGAATCATCATTAAAGCCGACGTTAAAGCAACAATTATATGCGTTTTGACTCCTGCTTGCTTGTTACGTGCCTTACGCTCATAACCAATTGCCCACCCACATGCACAAGCGATTAATATTGAAATAACATGCCTTAACTCGACAATACTATTAAATGAATGATTAAAAATTGTAGACATTGATCCCTCCTACTCTAAAATGACATCGGTGTCATAAGTTATATTCTACTACTATTTTAATATTTTATCAAATAAAAAATCGGTATTTTTTTACCGATTAAAAGCTTTGTCTTCTAATAATTTTTGAAGATATTTCAACGGATTCTATATTTTCACCGTTAATGATTGCTAAAACACTTTCTATCATTTTTTGGGCTAACATAGCATAATTAGGAGAAATAGTAGACAGAGCTGGAGTATAATATTGCGAAATAGGAATATTATCGAATCCAATTATTGAAATATCATCAGGAATGATAATCCCCTTCTCATAGCACGCACGAATCAGCCCTTGAACCTTCTCATCCCCAGAAACAAATATCATATCCGGATGATTTTGATTAGATAAATTATTTATAGCATATGAATAAACTGAATCAATTGTAGTTAAACCATAAATAACTTGCAAATCCATTAAATAATTTTTATCAGTCAAAAAAGCACGAATACCTTTTTCACGATCCTTATTAACAAGAGATTCCCCTCCCATAAGTAACAACATACTTTTAATATTCTCTTTTGTTACTAATTCCATCATATCATAAGTGGCTTGAAAATTGTTATTAGATACATAAACAACATCAGGTGTTCGAGATTCTCCAAAAACTATAAAAGGCATATTATTCTTCTGTAAATAATTAATCCGAATATCGTCTTTACTTTCATAAAATACTATTACTCCATCTATTAAGCTTCCTGTACTTGAAATTATTGAATTCCTAATCGTATCTTCTTCACCAAAGTATTCAACAATGGCGTTTACACCAAACTCTTTACAAGTTTGTAGAACTCTATCTAGTAAAGTTTGAAACCAAATCAAGGGAAAAGAATCAATCTTTTTAACGGAAATCAAAATGTTTGTAGTTTCTTTCTTAGTCAAATTTTTTGCATATGCATTTGGAACATACGACAACTCATCAATGACTTTTTGAATAGCTCGATAAGTTTCTTCTTTTACCTTTTCACCACCGTTAATAACACGTGAAACAGTTTTTGGAGAAAAACCTGATAAATGCGCAATATCATAAATAGTTACCTTTTTATCGTTTAAATTTTTCACTTTAGTCCTCCATTTATGATTTATCTAATATTATTATACAATATTTACTTTTTTTAACAAGAGAATTTAGTAAAATATTTTAATGTATCTTAACAAAAACTTTAATTTCAAAATTTCTATTTTGTACTCTATTCTTCCGATTCAAAAAAATAACATTGACAATTAAAATTCTTATTCTTTACAATTCTTTCTACTTCACAACTGATAAACTTGTATGAAAATAACTTACCATAAAAATATAAAGAATCATTTTTGGTAAAATCCATTGAAACTATAAATGTATCTAATAACATTTGAACATAGCAGTCTAAGATCGGAATAATCTTTTCCTTATCAATAAGCTTTGTTAGTATATCATCAGCTGGTAAAGAAGACGAAAATACCATTTCACAAATATCATAAAAAGAATGAAATCTATACACTTGCATTAAAGAATTATATTCAAAATACGTTATTCTTCCACAGTCAAAATTAATATTATACACCTTCATTTATGTACACCTTTATACATTGAAAATAATCTTGAGTAATTTTTAATCTAAAAAACAAAGGGACAAGAATAACTGCCCCTTTGTTTATTCTATATCAACTAACTTCTTCAACATAAATAACACCAACAATATCTGCTATTTCTTCCATTAGTTTAAGATGTTCAAACTTACCTGAAAGTTCTAGAGTCATAAATGATGCTATTCTTTTGTCTGGAACATCAAAATATTCAATTCTTTCAGAATTAACATCTCCAAAAGCAGTTCTTGAATCAGTCAATCGAATTCCATTTTCTGCACAATAAACTAATACTCGATTATATGCCTCAGTAGATTTAACTACAATATATAATTCAATAACTTTTGAACGACTTTGAAGATATTTTTTTAAAGGCTGAAACATAGAAATCACACTCCAAACAGAAATAGCTACTAACAGAGCACCTTGATAAAAACCTACTCCAATAGCTAAACCTATTCCTGCAGAAGCCCAGATTCCTGCTGCAGTTGTCAGACCCGTAACCTTCTTTTTATCTGTGATTAGAATTGTTCCAGCTCCAAGAAAACCAACACCAGATATAACCTGAGCACCTAAACGTGTTGGATCTCCTGTTCCAAACTTATAAGATACGAATTCATTAGTCATCATAATTAAACAAGCAGCCATACAAACAATACTATGTGTACGAATACCTGCTGGTTGAGATTTACTTCCTCTTTCTAAGCCAAAAATACTTCCAATGACCAAAGATAATACGACTCTAATTATAATTTCGATGTTCGATAGTCCTATACTGGATGTTTGCATTACTATTTCCTTTTCTTACCGCGTGGTCTCTGTGTGAAGTATAACACAGTTCCAGAAATAATCATTAGAATAATTGTATAAACGAATACAAGAGCTTGTGCGTTAGATGTTGCTGTTTCATCACCTGCAGAACGAATCGTAATACCTAATGGTTGAGCCAATGGATGATAAAGGAATACAGATAAATCGAAATCGGTCAATAAAGAGTTAAAGTTGAGTGCGATAACAGAGAGAACAACCGGCAAGATGAAAGGAATAATAACCTTCATCATTGTGTAAAATGGTGAAGCCCCCATACTTCTAGCAGCATCCTCCATCTCATCATCAACACTAAATAAGATTGCACGTACCATTCTATAAGAGAATGGAATTTTTACAACAATATAAGCGATTAGCAAAATTACTAAACTACCAACTAGAATCTGGTTAAAGACTAAAAGTTGAGGTTGGTTGAAAGTGAATAATAAACTAACTGCTAGAAGTGTACTTGGTAATAGCCAAGGAAGAAGAGCTCCGTATTCGAACAAGAAATCAAATCGAGCTTTATGTTTACGAACTACTCGCGCAAACACAACAGCAAGAACTGTTGCAGTAGTTGCTGCAATGATAGAATATATAAAGCTGACTAGGAATGGAGAAAACGCAGCACTATTACTAAAGAACAATTTGTAATTATCAAGAGTAAAGTTTGATAATGATAAGTTTCCTGTCTGTATTGCAACTGGGTCAGTAAATGAATACAATACAATGAAAATCAATGGTAACATGAAAACAGTGAACAAAGCATAAGCAACAATATGTGCAATGATATTCCATGGTTTAGATGTGATTTTTTGTTTTTTCAAAGGTGCTTTCGTTTTAGAAATAGAAATATAATTTCCGCCTTTTTCGATCTTGTTCATAATAGTAAGCAAAATCGTAGTGGCAACACCCAAAATAATTGCTAGAAAGGCGGCTAAGTCACGAGAATTTCCCATTCCAGCAAATGTTATGATCATTGGGTTAATAGTTTGGAATTCTTTCCCACCAACAATCATAGGTGCTGCTACTGCTGATAACCCACTTAGAAAAACCATAATTGTCAGAGCGAATAAAGTAGGAATAAGAGTTGGCAATACTACTTTTCTAAACACTGTAAATGGTTTTGCACCCATATTACGTGCAGCTTCAATAGTATGATAGTCTACACTACGAATTGTATTAGTTAGGAATAAGGTGTGATTAGCAGTACCAGAAAATGTCATAATAAATAGAACTGCACCATAACCAATAAACCAGTTAGGATCTAAAGATGGAATAATACTTTGTAAAAATTTGGTAATCATTCCATATGGTCCATAAACGAATTTATAACCAGTAGCCAAAACTACTCCACCGTAGATTAGTGACGTCATGTATCCTAGTTTTAATATTTTAGCTCCTTTAATATCAAAATATTCTGTAAACAATACACAAAGTACACCAACAACATTAACAGTTATAATTAGTGAGAATGCTAACTTAAAACTGTTCATAATACTCTGAATCGCACGTTGAGATTTAAGAGCTCGTTGTACGACATCAAGTGAAAACTCCCCACCTTTCACAAATACATTAACTACTAAATCAAAGTTTGGATAAATGATGAAAGTTACCAAGAACCAGATTAAGCCTAAACGAATGAGCCAATCTTTCCAATTTAATTTATGACGCATACTGCACCTCCTTAAAATTGCAGAACGTCTGATGGTGTGATAAATAATTCCACACTTTCTCCGACAGATCTAATAGCTGACTGACTATCGATACTTGTTACATTAAGAATTTGATTTTCAGATACCTGAACAGTATAGCGAATTGTAACTCCTGAAAATTCCACATCAATAATTGAACCTTTTAAGACAAGATCCTGATCCGTTTCACGTTTGAAGCGAACTTTTTCTAAACGAATGTAACCTTTTTTATCTTCCAAAAGAACATGAGCATTATTTAGAAGAATTCCGTGAACAGTTTCATCTGTAAGTACGTTAATGTCTCCAATAAAATCACATACAAATTCTGTTTGAGAATTATGATAAATTTCTACTGGTGTTCCAACTTGTTCAATAAAACCATTATTAAAGACAGCAATCCTATCAGATAGCGTTAACGCTTCCTCTTGGTCATGTGTAACATATAGAGTCGTAATTCCCAATTCTTTTTGAAGACGTTTCAACTCTTTTCTCAAATCCACACGTAATTTTGCATCTAGGTTTGACAAGGGTTCATCCAAACATAGGATTTTAGGTTCCAAAACAAGAGCACGAGCTAAAGCTACACGCTGCTGTTGTCCTCCAGATAATTCTGAAACGTTACGTTGCAATTGTTGATCTGAAATCTTAATTTTAGCAGCCACTGCAGAAACCTTGGCTTTAATAACATCTGGAGCAACTTTTTTAACTTTTAAACCAAAAGCAATATTATCAAAAACTGTCATTGTTGGAAATAGTGCGTAAGATTGGAATACGATCCCGATTCCACGTTTTTCAGGCTCCAAGTGCGTAACATCTGTGCCATTAACCTCAATACTTCCAGATGAAGGGTCTAAAAAACCTACCAAAGCTCTTAAAGTTGTTGATTTACCACAACCAGATGGTCCAAGGAAGGTAAAGAATTCTCCTTCCTTAATATCTAAATTTAGATTATCAATCGCGATAAAATCACCGTATTTAATTTGAATGTTATCAAATTTAATCATATTACTAACTTCCTTTACTTATAAATGAAAAGTCTCTCTTAATTTCTCATGTAGGTTTAGAAACTTTAGAGAGACCTGGAATTTTAAAATTTACACTTATGTCCTATTTTACATATTCTAGTTCAGCTTTTTCAACCCATTCATCCAAATGTTTTCCAACAGCTTCCCAATCAATACTTTGCGGTTTCACTTGATCAACAAATTTCTTAGTAGCTTCTGGTAACTCTTTCACTGCCTCAGTATTTGCAGGAATAGAACCAAAGTTTTTGCTGTACTCTACTTGAATTTCTGTTTGACCAAACCAATCAATAAATTCTTTAGCTAAAGCTTGTTTCTTACTAGTATTCAAAATCATTGTTTGTTCAGTTACAAACGGAACACCAATTTCAGGAGACATTACTTTAAATACAACATTTTGTTCTTTTTGTCCAACTAATGCACCAGAACCCCACATCATACCGTACTGGATTGGGTCATCCTTATCTAACATTTTAACAATTGAACTTTCACCCTTTTGAAGAGTGTACGCATTTTCCAAATATTCTTTAGCTGCTTGCCAACCTTTTTCAGAAACGCCTAATTCTCCTTTATCATCGAGATAGCGAACAAGGATACTTGCCAAGATCGCACGCCCTGTTCCCCCTGAAAGTCCAGAAATTGAATATTTACCTTTATATTTGCTGCCTAACTCAGTCCAATCTTTAGGCATTTCAGTAACATCAGGAGCACCAATCAAGACCAATGGCTGAACAATTACAGGATTGTAGTAGTTATCTTTATCTGATAGAGATTGGTCAATTTTATCTAACCATTTAGGTTTGTACTGTACCAATAATTTTTGATCTCTAATTTTATTTGAATCAACAGCTCCAATACCAAATACCATATCAGCTACTGCATTATTTTTTTCAGCAATAACACGATCTGCCAACTGAGCACCTGGAATGTCAACCATTTTAATATTGAAACCAGCTTCTTTTGCTTTAGCAGTTAGCCAATCTCCACGTCCGTTTGAAACAGAGTTAGAATAAATTACTAATTCTTGGCTCTTATCAGCTTTTTCTTCTGATTGAGGTGTATCGCTCGAAGAATTTGATGAATTAGTTGAACCACCTGAACATGCTGCCAATGTTGTAACCGCAACCCCTGCAGCTAAAAACGATAATAATTTAGATTTTTTCATATGAAATCTCCTTTTTATTTTTAATTATAATTTTATTTTAAAATTTTTCGCAATATGGAACAAAGCGTCTCATATCTTCAAATACTGTGTAATCGATACGATTTACTGTAATGACAGGAATCTTTTCAAGCAGAACTTCGGTTAATTCCTTTTTCACTTTAGTAAACTCTTCATTTTCTTCTTCAGTTAATGGAACTCGAAGATATCCAATTGAGATATGGAATTGATAGCGATCATGATTAGGGAATCGAACACCTGCTTTTTCAGAAACATATGTTCTAATTTCTTCTAATCGTTTAGCTGATTTTTCATCGGCTGGTTCTACTAAAATGTTTTGATTTCCCATTTCAGTCACACGCATATGAATATCTTCGTTTAGCAATGGGAAAATTTCTAGTTGTTTTGCAAAGTAATCATGAATTTCTTGTAATGGCGTATCCAATGGTAGATGGCTACTCCAAAATTCAGGCTCACGATTTTCATGGCAAAGCAATTCAATTACAGTCATATGAATAGAATCTCTTGGAGTTAATGTGAATTTGTCTATAAATGGTAACTCTCTATAGCGTGATTGAATGATATCAACAACTTCCATCAAATCTGAATTAGTATAAAGATTTGCTACAACTGTATTTCCGGGAAAATGATTAAATTCTCCGTTCTCTTTGAACTTAATTTTTGTTAAGTTTTTCATAAACAGACCTTCTTTTATATTTTTTGACATCGGTGTCATTTATATTTGTATTATACAATGTAATCGTTTACTTTGTCAAGCGCTTTCATTGTTTTTTTTAAAATTTTTTTAATATATACATGTTACAAGACTACTTGAACTTTATTATTTATTGTATCCATTAGGATTTTTTGATTGCCAATTCCATGTATCTCTACACATGTCTTCGACCGTTTTTGTAGTCTTCCAATTTAATTCCTTATACGCCTTATCTGCATTTGCATAACAAGTCGCAACGTCTCCTGATCGTCTTGGTACAATTTTATACGGAATTGGAACCTTATTAACACTCTCAAATGTATTTACAAGTTGTAATACACTTGTACCTTCTCCTGAACCAAGGTTATAAATATAAACATCTGTTTTTTCAGATACTTTTTCTAAAGCTTTTATATGCCCTATCGCTAAATCCACTACATGGATATAATCGCGAACACCAGTACCATCTACCGTATCATAATCATCTCCAAAAACACTTAGCTCTGGTCGCTTACCTACCGCTACTTGTGCAATAAAAGGCATTAAGTTGTTAGGAATGCCTGATGGATCTTCTCCAATCAACCCAGACTCATGAGCACCAATCGGATTGAAATAACGAAGCAACGCAATACTCCACTCTAAATCTGCTACATGAACATCTTTTAAAATTTGTTCAAGCATCACTTTTGTGTACCCATACGGATTCGTTGCACTTGTTGGCATCGTCTCAATAAGAGGAGACTGATTGTGAACGCCGTATACAGTCGCACTCGATGAAAATACAATCTTTTTAACATTAAACTCTGACATCACTTCAACAAGAGATAATGTACTCATAATATTATTTTCGTAGTACATCACAGGCTTTTGCACGGATTCGCCGACAGCTTTGTATCCTGCAAAATGAATTGCAGCCTCAATAGATTCTTGTTCAAAAACTTTTCTCAATCCTTGTTTATCACAAACATCTAATTCGTAAAACGTAGGACGTTGCCCTGTAATTGCTTCAATACGATCTAATACTAAAATGCTTGAGTTTGAAAGGTTGTCGACAATAACGACTTCCTTTCCTAAATTTAGTAATTCTACTACGGTATGGCTACCAATATAACCAGCTCCGCCTGTTACCAATATTGCCATTTTTATTTCCTCCTAATTAATTCCAACCGATTTAACAAATCTCATAAATGCTTCATGTCCGGTTTGAGTATTCTTATAAACACCTGCATCTTCGAGAACTCTCGCAAATACTTGCCCTACTTCATGTTGAACTACGCTATGAACCTCCTCCTCTTTAAGGACAGGATATTTTTCTTTCAATTGAACGGCCCATTCTAAATGATAATCAGCAATTGCGTTATCTTTTCCTAAAAGATATTTCTCAACTTCTTCTAACTCTGTTTTCAAACGAGGTGGTAAAATCGCAAGTCCCATCACCTCAATTAACCCGATGTTTTCCTTTTTAATATGTTGTACATCTTGATGAGGATGGTAAACACCATCTGGGTATTGTTCAGTAGTATGATTATCTCTCAAAACAATATCCAATTCATATCTCCCGTTTACTTTACGAGCAATAGGAGTCACCGTATGGTGTGGAATATCTTCAGTCTTAGCAATGATGTCTACGTCTAAATCTGAATATTCTCTCCAGATATCTAGGATTTTAGTGGCTAATTCTACCAAACGATTTTTATTTTCACCTTGTAGCCTAATCACTGACATCGGCCATTTTATAATCCCAGCTTTAACATCCTCAAAGTCTTTAAAAAGAAATTCTCTCTCAAATTTTGCTTTTTCCATTGGGAAAATATATTTTCCTCCCTGGTAGTGATTATGACTAAGAATAGAACCTCCTGAGATAGGAAGATCAGAATTTGAACCAGCAAAATACCCTGGTAAAATATCAACAATCTCCAATAATTGTTCAAATGTTTTGGACGTAATAGCCATAGGTACATGTTGACTATTCAAGAATATCGCATGCTCATTAAAATATGAGTATGGAGAATACTGGAATCCCCATACTTCGTCTCCCAGTTCCAATCGAATAATTCTATGATTAGCACGTGCTGGATAATTTATTCTCCCCTGATAACCTTCATTTTCCATACAAAGTAAACATTTTGGATAATTAGATGACTTTACTAATTTCTCTGCCGCGATTGTTTTCGGATCTTTTTCCGGTTTTGATAAATTGATTGTAATTTCAAGTGAACCATAATTAGTTTCAGTATGAAAAGCTATATTTTTAGAGATAGCTGACAATTTAATATAGTCGCTATCTTTACTTAGCTGATAGAACTCTTCAACTGCTTCCTGTGGCGAAACATCATATGAACTCCAAAAAATATCATTAAGGCGACTTGGTAATGGAACGATGAAATTCATCAGCTCTGCACCTAAACATTCCTTCGCCTCAGCTAAATCAGCAATTTTACCATTCTTTAAAGCTATTTCTACTAAATCGTCTTTTAATTTTTTAAGATCACTATCATTTGAAATCTTATCAGTTCCTTCTTCCCCGATTAAGGCCAAAACTCTATTTTTTATATATATCTGGTCCATCGGTTTATAAATTCCATATTCAATAACTCTATTAACAAAATTATCTACTATTGTCTGCATATTTACTCCTCTTTATCTATAATACTCCTCTTTCCTGATAATCTAACCATTCATAAATAGATTGTGTTGTATGGGATATCTTATCAAGAATATTAACAACTTCTAAAAATACAATAACTTCATCAACATTTTTGGGTTCAATAAGAAAATTCTCTACTGCTTTATCTCCTAGTTTTTGACATAAATTAGATATTAAATGATATTTTTTATTATAGTCATATACGTCAAACTCATAATTTCTCTTCTTAAACCATAATAAAGCTTTCTTTAAGTACTCGCCTAGTTCAAAATGTATTTTCAGCATTTCATAAAACAACGCCCCCCATTCATGCATTGCATGAACATTTTTTAAAACTATAACTATTTCAACGATTCGGTCTCCGATACGTTCAATATCTGTTGATAGCTTTACTATAGTAATAATTTTTCTCAAATCACTAGAGACAGGATGTTGTAAACAGATTAGTTCGATTCCTTTCATATCTATTTCAACAACTGCTTCATTGATAACTAAATCATTATCTACAATACTTTGTTTTTGAACTTCGGTTAGAGTGTCAAATATTATTTCATACTTTTTTATTATAGAGTCCCATATATCTTCTAGATTGTTTGACAATTCAATGATTTCATTGTCAAAATTGCTTCTCAACATTATCTAACCTCAATAATCAAAATACTTGCATCATCTTTTTTTCCATAAATAGGATCAATATTTCTAGATTTTTTTCTTATTTCAATCAATTCTTCAAAAGAGTAGCCTGAATTTTGAGTATAAAAGTCGTAAAAACCATCAGTCATTAAAACAATATGATTACTAGTTACTTCCAAACTACCATTTAAAACATGATTTATACTACTTTTGTCTAGTGAACCTATCCAATATCCTTCTGGTTTATTAGCTAGCTTCCTAATATTTTGTAATATTGTCTTTTTATCAACTTCATGATTAGATTTGATTGCAAATTTTCCTTGCTCAAAAAGACAATCTACTCTATGATCTGTAATCACTTGATTGTTGACTATCATAACACAATCGCCAACCATTATGTATTCTAATTTTAAACCGGATAATTTTGCAAAAATAAAGGCAAATGTTGGCAACTGGGAATAATCATCAAACTCACACTTATCTATCTTAATTCTTTTTCTAACGTCATCTAAAGCAAGCTCGAAAATTTTCTTCAATGATAAAGAATCTTTACAATACTGCTTGAGACACTCAGAAATAAGATGAGATACTTCTGAAACTGAATAACCTATAGAGTCTTTTGCATTAAATAAATCTGTTGCTCCATCTATAATCCAGAAATATTGGTTTTTGTAATCTACGCTATCTTCGTTCTCTTTAGCGCTACCTTGTATTGAGCAAATTCTATCTATCTTCATAACGACGTTTTAAACTCCATTGTCCAAATAGAAGGCAAATTCCAAATACAGTTATAACCATCTCAGCCATTTTATTTAATCCAGTTTTTGGTAATGCATGTTGATTATCTTTTACCTTCACTACTTCACTAATATTGGTTACATCATCTTGTTTTTGTGAAATTTCTACTGTTACTACATTATCTGAATCATGATTTGATTTTTCAATTTTATCATCTACACTATTTGCTGAGTAATTATTAGCTAAATTATTTTTGTTTTCAACTACAGGTTTTAATTCCTCCACATGATTATCTGAGTGGTTGTCTGAGTGGTTGTCTGAGTGGTTATCTGAATTTTGAGAAAAGATTTTATAACTTTCATTCTCAGTTATAATATTAAAATCACCGACACTATTATTTGTGTCTGAACTGGTCCCATTAAAATCAGTTTTAAGTAAAGAAACATGATTTCCTGTTAAATTGGAAAGTTGATTATTTAAGACAGTGATACTTCCAGCAGATTCTTCAATTACGATTCCGTCTTTACCTCCTGAAATGATATTATCAGACACTACCAAATTGTCGCTGACTCTTAACATTTCAATGTTTGGCTGTTCAGTAGTTTTCGAATTATTATGAATGATATTCTTTGTTACAGTAATATCAGACACTTTTCCAAGATAATCTGCACTATCTTTTGCAACACGTATTGCTTTTGTTTTAGCATCAGCAATATTAAATACATTTTCAGTAATAGTCACATGTTTATTCAGATCCAATACATCTTTAACATTTTTATAACTATAAGCATTAACTAAAGCAGCACCATTTTCACGATAGTGTTCACTTTCCTCTTTAGTTTTCTTATCAAACCTATTTCCTTTTATTAAAATATCAGTAAATCCTGTAAAGCGAACACCCGCATACATCATATTATCAAAATGATTATTTAGAATTTTAATATTTGAAGGATTTTCAGTTGTTGCAGTTTGATAATGTGTCCCAATTGCAGTTACTAATTCGCCTGATTTTTCGCTTTTACCAAAATAAGAATTTTGAATTGTTACATTTTCAGATTTTTGACCATTATCATTTAGTGCATATGGAAAGCCTTTTCTGGTTAATGGCTCTATTTGAATAGACTCCTTACTGATGATCTGACCATCCTTCATAGTCTTAGGAAGAGCTTGTCCCAAAAAACGAGAGTTATCTACTAGTACGTTTTTTGAACCTGCAATTTGAATGGCATGCCCCTGATAGCTATCTTTAAAGGTAACATTACTTATTGTTACGTTTTTTGAATTTCCTATAGCAAAGGCTCCTGAAGAATTAATCAAAGGGAGATTCTTAGCTTTTGTCCTCTCTTCATTCAAAGCTCCGTTCATATCAATTGTTCCACCAGAGTAACTGATATCTTCAGTTGGTTCCCACTCAACTTGATCTCCATCGTCAGTGAATAAACCTGTCATAAATACAATAGAAGGATGATTTTTGATATTGATACCATTTAATATGGTAGCTTTTTCATGTACTTCTAGGTGTGTATGACTTCTCAAAAAGACAATCTCTTTAACTAAATAAGTCCCCTCAGGAAAATATACTTTCCCTCCACCTAATCCTTTAGCAGCTGCATCTATTGTATCCTGAATTGCTTGTCGGTCATCATTAACCCCATCGCCTACTGCACCATAATCTTTTACATTTAAAGCAATTTTTTCAAAATTTTTTTTTATAGTGCTATCATTTACAATATCTTCTTTATTGTTCTTACTTTCATTATTAGATTTTTCTGTAGATTCAACTGTTTTATTATCTTGTGAATCAGAATGAATAGTATTATTAGAGTTATCACGATTAGCACCTGACAAACTATCTAAATTATTAGTAGATGAATTAGTATCGATACTTCCAATAGAATCATTATTAGAAAAATTTTGAGAGTAACCTAAATCATTGGTAGTTACATTAGAAATCTCTTTTGTATCAATCTGTGATGTAGTAGTACCAACTTCATCAGCTAAAATACTTTGGCTTCCCAAAATTGAAATAGCCAATAAAACTGAGCATGTTCCAACTTTCAATTTACGAATGCTAAATACTTCATTATGAAAAATGTGTTTCATAAGGACCTCCAATATTTTTATTAATTTACAATTTATTATTACTTTTCTTAAAATAGAGAAAATGACACCGATGTCATTATCTTTATCATATATTTTCTAATTTGAATTGTCAAGAAATAACACAATAAAATACAACATTTTTGAAAACGCAATCATATTTAAATTTTTATATCTAATCAATATATACAAAAAATTTTTTTAACTTCTTCCAATATTTCTAGTTTGAGATAATAGTTTCATTGTTTCGAAAAAATCTTCTAAAATATCACTAAATTCTATTTAATAAAAGTCGTAATCTTTTAATTATAATTTAAAATCATGACCATCCGTCAAACGGGTGATCTGTGCTAGGGCTATAAGTTCAGATTACTAGCTAGCGTCTAAAGACGCTGGCTTTCACTATGTGACTATTAGTCCGTCTCACACCTAGCGGAGCGAGACGGACTAATAGTCACGTAAAAAAGAACGCTTGGTAAAAAGTCTTTAAAATAAAAAAACGCATATTATCAGGTATCTAAAACCTTAATAATATGCATTCTTGTGGAAAGATTTACTTCATTTTCTCCTCAAATTGAGTTTTACCCAGCCTCCAGTATTGTTATAGAATTACTTAGAGTCCTAATTTTTCCTTTATAATCATGTCAAACGAAATAGTTAATTCATCACCTCCTATTATTTTTTTGGATGTTATCAATATTAGAATGAGATAGTTTTTAATTATAGTATTAAAACAGTCGTGATGTTTTTTAATTTATTTATTCAACTACTATATTTCTTGTTTCACAATTAAAATTATTTTATTAATCTTTAATTTTATCTATTGATTTTTGTTTTCAATTGTTCAATAATTTTCATAAACTAAAGCAATGTCTCTGATATTCATACTGCCTAATCCCACTACTATCTTTATTCATCTTGATAGAAAAAACAAAGTAATGGTCCCGACCGTCTAAAGATTTACTTTTGTCAAGTTTAAAATAATGTTTTTGAGACATAGCCATTGTGCGTAAAATATCATCGGTAATAAATGTTAATGGTATATCTAAAGCAGAATACTTGTAAAAATCTGACTCAAATCGTAAATAAGAATCAGAAAAATAATCTAGCTGCAATTTATCGTCATATAATTCTTTACGATTCATGTAATTCCTCACCTTCTATCTGGATATCAAGTATATCTAACCATTCTAATCGAAGAAATCCAATGTCTGATTTTATAGATATAAACTCTTTCCCAATTTCTTTAACAATACCCGATACTACTTTTCTTCTATTTGAGTGCTTAAAAATAAACGTTGCAGGGAATGTATTCGTATAAAGTTGACGAACAAGTAAAACTTTCACTTCCATTGATAAAGTAATTGAGACATCTTCTTTATTTTTTTCTTCCCAAAGAGAACTTGAATGTTCTGACAAAAAGAATCCCATCCACTTAGCCATCCCACGATCTTGATACTCTCTTGCAGATAAAAACGGCAAATAAGAACGATTCATCATTTTAGCCCATCTAATCCTCCAGCTGAATGACCACCAATGAGTTTACTTCTTGCAATTGTTCTAGAAGCCTGATCCAGGGCATTTCCTTTCAATAGTGAAGTAAAACCAAATTCTGTTCGAATAGCATCAATTGCGGACTGGAGCCTTTCTTCTTTTTCTATTTTCTCAATATCATCAAATAATGAAATCAATCCAAAGGATTCATCTACTAAACCAGAATAGTTAACCGCAACATTCCTAATAGCTCCTGAAGTATATTTAGTTTTAAATAACTTTAAAACGTAATTTGTCAGTAATGCTGTTTGATTGGTCGGTTCAATCTTCATTTGAGTATGAATAGATCGTTTCTGTTCTACTTTAGAATATCCTAAGTGTATAGAAACCACAGTCGCTTTTTTACCAGCTCTTCTCAATCTAACTGCAACTTGTTCTGCCATTTCACGAAGTATAATTTCAATATCTCTTTGTTTGACATAATCTCTAGGTAAAACTTGAGAGTTCCCTATCCCTTTTGACTTCGGCTTATAAGGTTTATGAACATTGCTTTCATCAATACCATTAGCGTGAAACCACAACTCTAGTCCCATAATCCCAAGCTCTTTTTTAATCAAGTCAGGATTAGCCTGTGCCAATTCTTTAATCGAAAAGATACTTAGATTATGTAATCTCTTCTCCATTCTATTTCCAATTCCCCAGAAATCTGTCATTTTAGGAATAGCCCATACTTTCTTTTCTATATCCTCATAGGACCAATTAGCTCTCATTGTCGGAGTCTTTTTAGCTTCATTATCAAGTGCCAACTTAGCTAATAAGGGATTGGCGTTAGACATACCTACCGTTGAATAGATTCCTGTTTTTCTCCAAATCTTTTTTTGAATAGCAGCCGAGATAATATCTAATTTATCTTTCCGACTAATACTTTTATCTGGCACAAAATAATTTAATGAACTTGTTAAATCAATAAATCCTTCATCAATTGAATAAGGATAAATATCGTCTGGTGCCGCAAAATCTTGAAAGATTTTTTGAATTTCCATATTGACTGCTATATAAGTATCCATTCTCGGAGGAACAATCACAGTTGATTTTGCCCATTCCTCAATAAAACGCACATAATCTATCGTTGTCGGTAAACCTTGCTTCTTAGCGTTATAGTAAGAGAACTTCCTAGTTTTTACATCAAATGGTAAATCATAGGAACGTCCAACGTTTGATTTTCCAAAGACCTTTTTAAACATAGGAGAGGAAGCAAGGATTAACCCGGCAGAATTATCTGCACGACTCATAACACAAAGCGAAGTCTTAAGTGGATGTAAGCCTCTATCGACACACTCTACACTTGCATAAAAAGATTTCATATCAATAAATGCAACGTCACTCTTTGGTTCGAGACTATAATCAAACCAAGTCATACTCAATCCTCTAAAGGCATAAAGTTTCCAACGATTTTCCCTATGATACGAGGATTCTCATCATAAGGCGCAAACTTATCTGAATAGTTCCGATTGAGTGAAACTAATCGAAGCCCATTTCCTTCACGATACACTTTCTTAATATAGGTTTGACCATCCCAATCTATCGCATAGATAGCCCCGTCATAATCAAATCCCGTTTGCTTAATAAGGGCTACCGAACCATTTTCATATGTCGGTTCCATTGAATTACCAAACACCCACGATGCAAAATCATAATCAAATTGATGATCGAAGTAAACTGTATCGTAATTACCATCATCAAAATAAGCTGTTCCTGTACCAGCTGATAATTTTTCGTAGACCTTATAGGCAAAACGCTGAGGAATGTCTACAACCTTTGCATTCTGTTTGTTCAACAATTCTGTAGCATAATGAAGTGTTGCTTCTTGATTCCTTTCCGTTAGTTTGAGATAGATTTCAACTATTTCATACTCTGATTCAAAATATCGAAGATCTACATTCAAAATCTCACTCAATTTGCTTAAATTGTTTTGATTAGGCTTTGTTTTACCTGATTCCCAATTAAAGTATGAGGCTCTACTAATTCCCAAACTGGATGCAAGTTGAGATTGAGATAATCCTTGACTTTCTCTTTTTCTTTTTAATTTAGTAGGTGAAAACATTTATTCTCCTTTTGTAAGTTTATTAACTAACAAAAGGATACCATAGCTTGTTGAAAAAATCAAGAGTTTAATAACCCTCAAGATTTAAAATAATCATAAACTGCGCTAAATTCGTACTTTTATTGTTAGGAAATCATCACTGAAGAATGCTAAAACTTTTGAAAAAATATGAAGAAGAAAATAGAGAATATAAAAAAGAATCGTTATTTTTTAATTAACGATCCAATAGACTTTATTTTAAAAATCTAACTCTACAAACCATTTCAATTAGTTAAATCTTTCAATCTTTCTTCTCCAGATTTAAGCATCTCTTTCTCCACTTGATTCCATTCTCCAAATAGTAAATCATGAAGAACGGTTGCTGCTGAAGTTGTATTTTCTTTTGAATCATATACACAACTTCTATCTCGTTGGTAAATTTGAATTCTTTCAAAGATAGCTAGTTCTTCCAATTGCCGTGTATTATCAACTAGATGATTTACAATGAAATCATGATGTTCTTTTGGAGTTGCGCGTGCTTGATTTGGATTGATAGCGTATAGTTCTTCATATCGGATAAGGGTGCTCAGATAGGACAGCTTAGGCTTTGTCGCAATCAAGGCTAATTGTACTTCATATCCCCTACTTTTCAAGAGTTGTGCTGTTTTCTTTGGAACATCAATCGTTCGTAAAGTTCCCTCTATCAAAAGATTGTATCCCAAATGACTCAATTCTGTTACTAAAGACTCTACCATTTTACCTGCAAAATCTTTGGTGTATTCTACACTATCTTTGCCATATTCTTGCTGCAGTCCTGAATAGTGTGGATGCTGAGAACGAAAACTATCACCATCTATGATAACAATATTTCCTTGAAATTCTTTCTGTTTAATACGATGAATTGTAGTCTTACCAGCACCACTTTGCCCTCCAAGCAAAATTGCTATAGGTTGCTTACTGGACTTTTTTCCTCTTATCAGTGAACGAAGATTCCGTGCTAGAGCATGTTTGAATTCACTATCAGTATAATCTTGGATTTCCATTAGGCTACCATCCGTTTTTCAGACATCTCTAACATACGTTCAATTCCATCCAAATAGCCGCTATACCTCTCAATTTCATCAAAATTTTCTACTAAATAGATATTCGTATGAATCAAGTCAGATAGATCATCACTCATTAAAATCCAAGGATTAGATTCATCATCAATACTAATTCCCTGACTATCTTGATAACGATAGAGTCGAGATAATAGATTAGCACCTCTTTCTTTCACAATTTCAATTTTTAAAGTCAATTCATAATCTTCAACAGGATTGAGCATTTTATCTTCTCCTACAATATCGACATAAGATACATTAAACTTCTGACAAATGATGTCTATTAATTCGGTAGAGACTGAACTCGTTCCATTTTCATAACGACTCAGACTATTTCGTGAAATACCTACAATCCGTGCAAATTCGAGTTGTGTTAAGTCATGTGTTTTACGTAAGGATTTTATGTTCTTTCCAATCATGGCAAACTCCTTTCATTTGATAACACCATTATAACATTTAGAAAAAGTAAATGCACCATTTTTGGTGCATTATTTATTGTTTTTTCTAAATCTCTCTAAATTCTTCTCCAATTGTTCCTTATGAAGTTGATTCTTAGCTTCCTTTAATGTGTCGTCCAATGTTTCTTCCCTATAAATTGATTCTGTTTTTACTTGTTCTGATTCTTGATCTGGAGTGAAAATGATATCTAGCAGTCGGTCTATTTTTTCAAGATCTTGGACAGACATATCAGATAGTCTATGAATTAGCTTCTTAAATACATCACTATTGTCGTGATTTTTCTTAAAAAATGTTGTAAACATCTATAACCTCTCAAAAAAAGCAGCCTATCAGGACTGCTTAGTGTAATTCGGAAATCGCATCATAAATGGACTGCAATTTCTTATTGTCTTTATTCTTAGTGTCAATCAAAGTATGTAGCTCTTCAATTTTCTTTTGACTGCTTTGAATATCACTATTGTTATCCGCAATAAGTCTTTTAAGATGTTGCTGATAACTTGTAGTGATATCTGTCTCTTTTCCTGTTCTAACCTCTGTAACTTTGGGTTTAGAACTAGGATTTGATTCCGTTACAGGTGCTTGTTTGCGCTTTTGAAAAGCTGCTTCATAATTTACATCATTACCTCCTTGATGATTTCCAAATAAGGCCGCAATTTTATCTGGATCTTCTTGATTTTCTGATTTACTTTCTAATGGTTGATTAAAATTCCAATCTTTTGTCATTCACTCATTTCATCCTTTCTAGATTCAGAATCATCGAATTGTCTTTCTTTACCAAAGGCATGGTCAAGAGCTTCTTCAAAACTCATGTGACTGATGCTTTGACGCCTTTTGAACGTCGCAAACATCGCTGTCTCCAGTTGTTCTTTGTAAGCAGCTAGTTTTTCTGTCTCTCTTGCTACCTTACTTTCTTGCCTAGTGACCTTTTCTTCTAAGCGTTCGATTATGGTCATATACGATCCTCCTTCATTTTAATATTAGCTAAAACATCTTGATTTTGTTATCACAATTCTAAACATTGAGAGGTTTGTCTTACTGGCTGATTCCCAAATGTCTCTTTTGCAGACTCAAGCATCAATTGTAAATCTGATTTGTTTTCTCTAAGGACATCATTCCAGTCTCGTTTTTCTTTCCCAGATTCATTATCAGGCAAATCCAGTAAAACAGGAAATCCTGATTGAGATAACTTATCAGAAAATTCTTTACCTGCATCATCACAATCTACCGCAAGTGTCAATAAATCAGGATGATTATCAAAATAGCTGGTGGTATCACGAATTGTATTGATTAAAGGCAATAACTTTGAAGGTATTACTGTATCCAAAAATTCCAACTTCTGATTTTCTTCAGCTATCAGTCGTAAAGTTTGATAAGCAACAATAGACCTTTTTAATCCTTCCATAGATACCAAACGAACATCAGATAGACTTTGTTGATGAAGCTCGTAATAGCTCATCAAGTCTACGAACGATTCACAAAAGACCAGTCTATTTGGTTTACCAATATCAAAGGATATTCCAATATGTCCATGGCTTCCTTTTAGAATCGTTTTCAGCCTCTCTCTAGGAAGAGAGTGATTCTTATAAATCCCTTGTAGGCTTGCCGCCTGCAGTTTGTGACGATGATCAAAACTTTTAAAAACAATAACAGGTTCAACTGTTTCATTTGTTTTCCAACTGGCTTGTGTAATCAGACCTTGTTGAATCATCTTTTGTACGATTTCTTCTGAGATTCCTCTACATTCTGTTAAGTAATATCTGGTCAAACGACAGTCAGAATCTTCTATTGACTTTAAAGGATAATAAAATGGTCTCTCTCTTTTTTCTTGAACAATGCCTTTTTGAAAAGGTTCTTCAGAAAGAAAAGATAGAGCTTCTCTAAAAGAAATTCCTTTAACTAGGCGAACAAAATCAATAACATCACCTTGAATATCTCTTGAAAACCATTTAAAAGTATTGGTAGTTGAAAAAATCCGGAATGAATCGTGTTCAGGATGTTCATAGACACTGTTTGAAACTTGTTTAAAGGATATACCTAAACGATTGGCTACATCAAGAATTGAGATTTGCTTACATTCTTCTATTTCCATGCAATATCATCATTTTGTCGTAGTATTTGGCAGTGAGGGGACAGATGATGATTCTTCTAAAGTTTTGGGAGTGGCCTTATCTAAATCATCTAACCCAGATTTCCAAACCTGTACTTGATTAACCAATAACTTACCTGGTAGTTTCGAATAAGACAACTTAACCGTTCTGGTTTCTGTCTGATTGGTCTTTGATTGGTTGGCATTCTTTAAATCAGATACATAGGTTACATTATAAGAGACCATGGCAATGGCTTGATTCGTAGTCTGATTGACAAAGATATCTGCTTTTTCAAAATGATAATCCAAAATATAGTCCTTATAAACTTGGTTCATGGCATCATTTTGACTTGACAATTCTTGAGAATAAGCCGATTCAGTCATATAAGGTTGAATACGTGTATTATTTTCTCCGAGCTTTTCTTTCGTATAGTACTGCGTCAAAAATTCTTTTACAGTATCTGATGACAAAATACTTGCTTTATCTTCTGCTTGTTTGTCCTCTACAAGTTTAGCTGCAGCTAATTCAATCTCTTTACGACTTTGTTTAGCAGTCGAGTGTTGACCAGCAGTATATCCCATCATGAGAATAAAGCTAGTTGCAGCCACTGCTCCAACACTAATTAAGGCTTTAGTTTTGACTTTATTTAACATCTTAGACCTTCTTTCTATAAAAACTAGGTCAAGAATAACAAAAAGAACTTGTAAGTTTTATCACATCACAACGAAAGGTAATTCCTACATTTCAGGCGCAAAATCGTACAGTTCAGAGAAAAATATCAAAACTAGATGTCTTTATCTTATAATGTAACTATGAATAATTTAAAAGAAGAAAATTTGAGAAGAGCTCTTTCTCATATTGAACGACATAAACAAGCCATAAATACAAGTAATAATAGTAAGGATAAAAATTATCATAAATTATTGTTCCAATTTAGCTATGAAGTGTATGAAAGAATCAAGGCTAATAAAAAACCTTATCCGAATTTAGATTCAGATAAAGTTTTTTAACCATCTAACAAGTTTACATACTTTCCTTAGTTTTGGAGTTTATGAAACGCCAACTGAATCCTAGAACCAACATCAGATTGATGAAAAGGTACACAGCCGTAAAACTAGTTAAACCATGTTGTCTGATATCATCAAAGTATAAAGTCGGTTCAGTAAAGAACAAATAAATTCCATAGACCTCCACGAAAATAAGAAAACTGATAAAACCAATCAGGAAAAGTCCACTGGCAATAAGAAAGAGTCTCCATAAAAGAATGAGAATTCCTCCTACTGCTAAAAAAATTACTGGGATAAGGAGTAAATCATTCATGACTTTCTCCTTTCTAGTCAATCAATTGACGATAATGGGTGGCAAGAGAGGAATCAAATTCCTCTAGCTTTTGAACTAAGTCCAAATACTCCTCTTTCTCATGTTCTTCAAAGTCCACACCTCGATGATTCTGAAGAGCGATTTCCAATTGACTAGTAAGTTCTCGTATAGAAAAGCTGTAATCGCCTGTCACTTCCTCATAATGTTCCTTTAACTCCTTGTAGGCTTGGTATTCTTCAGGTGTTTGAAATCCCTGTACTAAGGCCTCTTCTAATTGATAATAGGTATCTTCCATCATAATCGTTACCTCGTTTCTTTCTATCTTTATTCTACCGCGCTTTTCTTTTCTTGTCCGCTATTTATATCTATTTTTTTAATCTAATTCAAAAGAAAGTTGTTCTTGCTTTTCTTTTCCTTTTTCGTGGAATTGTCTTAAGGCCTGATCAATAATATCTAAATCCGTTTCTGTTTCAATCAATGGCGCGAGTACATCGTATTCGGCCTTTTTTGTTTGATAGTCCTCTTCCTTTGGAAAATTTTTCTCAATTTCTACTTTAGCAGTAGTCCATTTATCCTTTAATTCATCCAATAAGTTCTGAGTTTTCACTTGGTCCTCTTTAATGTGATCAATCGTATGCTGAAGCCTTTGAATTGTCCCCAAAGGAGAATACAAATCTAAACTGACAGAATACTGATTTTCTCCTACAATCTTAACAGAGAAAGTTTCAGGAAGAGGTTGATTTGTTGGAAGACTAAGCATTTTAATGTCAAATCCTCGATAACTGGCAAGGGTACGGAATTCTTTGCTGTCAGCTTGATTATGACGGATAAGACGGTGTAGGGATTCCCCTGCTTCAGCTCGTTGCTCAAAAGCTTGCTTACCTACTGTCATAGTAAATGCCAGGTCTTTCGACATTTCAGACTGTTGAATGTCGCCTTCATACTTGCTTAATCGTTTCTCAAGAATGGGCATATTTTCTTCACAGTAAGAGATTGTATGACGATAGTGATCCTTGCTGCGTTGAAAGGCGCGTCTTTGATTTTCTAATAGAGTTAGATCATTCTCTAGTTCCATCTTATATTTGAGATAAGGATTACCTGTTGCTAGTGCCTTAAAATCAGAAGCTGTCATGGTCTGTTCATCAATGTCTTCCGCAGCACGAATCGGCTCCTTAGAAGTCATAATCTGCTTAATATAACGAAGTTTGTTCTCCTGAGTTGCCCATAGATAATTATCAAATGAACCTTTGGTAATGTAGTGGTAAATATCCACTTCCTTGTTTTCATTTCCCTGTCGGATAATCCGTCCATTGCGTTGCTGAATGTCACTTGGTCTCCACGGTACATCCAGGTGATGAACTGCTTTCATCTTGCTCTGAACATTTAAACCTGTTCCTCCTTTTTCAGTTGAAGCAAGGAGAATCCGCACCTCTCCTGCATTGACCTTTCGAGACAAACTATTCTTCTTTTCATCACTATTGGCATCATGTACAAAGGCAATTTCTTTACTAGGGATTCCTCTATCAACTAATAATGCCTTAATCTCAGAATAAACATCAAAGCCATTGTCCTTTTTCTTAGGTGTGCCAATATCTGAAAAAATCATCTGAGTAGCCTTATTTTCCATTCCTTCTCGATAAATTCTCTCAACATTATCCACTACCTGAAGCAGTTTATGATTGTCTGCTAGACTATAACTAGAGTCCAATAAACGCATATCAATAGCTAGTTTCCGTGCCTCACCTGTTATCTTTAACATGTTATCCTGGCTCGGATCAACTGTTCCACATTTGACCGCATCTGACCTCATAACCAATTCTTCTAAATAGAGTTTCTGGTTTTCGGTTAACTCACTCTCAATAGGGATAATATGGGCTTCTGGGACAGGTAAATCCAACATATCTTGTGTTTGAATGTCGGCTGTTTCTTTATAGATTTTCATCAACTCAGGTAGATTGACAAACTTTTTAAATCGTTTCTTAGGTTGGTACTTATCCCCTGTAGGAGCTAATTCCATAGAGTTTTGAATTTCTCCAAAAGCACCTACCCAAGAGTCAAAATAATCAACTTGATAGCGTTTTAAGATATCTGGTTGAATATAGTTCATCATAGTGTACAACTCACTAATAGAATTTGAAACGGGTGTTCCTGTCGCAAAAACAATATTCTTAAAATCATGTTCTTCCTGAATCTGTCGCACCTTCATTTCCATATCCACATTCTTCTTAGACGTTGTATTGGTAATCCCTGCTACATTCCCAAGTCCAGTAATTGGGCGAATATTTTTAAAGTGATGTGCTTCATCCACAAAGAGAAAATCAATTCCTAAGTTCTCAAAATCAATAAAACTATCACGATTAAAGCGTTGGAGTTCTTCCAATTGTTTCTCTAGACCACTTATTGATTGCTCTGCTTCTTTAACGGTATACTTATTTTCAGAATGTGTTTTAATCTCTCGTAGTTCATTAAGTTTATCCTCGATATAATTCATCTGTCTTTCCTTACTGACAGGGATTTTTTCAAATTGAGAATCCCCAATGACAATGGCATCGTAATCTCCTGTAATAATACGAGAAACAAATTGTTTTCTTCTCGCCTTCACAAAATCTTTCTTAGTAGTCACAAAGACTTTTTTAGTAGGGAAAAATTTCATGATTTCTTGACCAAATTGAGCAGACAAACTAGAGGGCACTACATACAAAGGCTTATGAACCATCCCTAACTCCTTTAATTTAAATCCAGCACCAAGCATGGTCAATGTCTTTCCTGAACCTACCTCATGAGCTAATAAGGCTCTTTTTTCTTCTACGATTCTTTGAATGGCATTCTCTTGGTGAGGACGAAGACTGATGTTTTGTGCCAAGCCATCAATGACTAGATGGCTACCGTCATACTCTCGACTAACCGTTCGATTATAAAGACGATTATAGCTTTCCTCAATGACTTGTTGGACTTCTGGATACCGTGAGACAAATTCTTGAAAGAGCTCTTGTAAATGCTGCTCTTTTGCTCTTAAAACAGAGGTTTTTTCCAAATCTGTGATAGTCTTTTTCTTTTCTCCCTCCGTAACAGTCATAGTAATCGTCGGTTGGTTCGAATTAAGTAAATTCTCAAAGATCTTTCTTCCTGTATCATAACGTGACCCACTAACTCCAAGACTACTATCTTTTGCATTCGGATAGCGATAAGCAAATGATGTCCTTAAATGAACCTGACCATCGACAGGATTCACTTCAATAACTTGTTCTACATCTGGAGAAGACAGTCCAAATTCACGATTGGTAAAACATTCAAAGGCAAATTTACCATAAACGGATTGAGGAATCCAACGTGACCCTATTTTAAACTCAATATCTGCCAGATGAATCCGTGGAGAACGAACAGATTCTAACAAATCTAAAGCATGGTTCCAATCACATTCTTGGTTGTTTTCCTCTACTAACAGTTGAACTACTTCTATCTTGTTGAGAATATCTCCTGACAAAAACTGGTTCTTAGAAAGATATTTTCTTTCCCCTCTTAAATAGCTTTCTGGATCCATTAAAATCTGGTCACCTAACTCATCTAAAATAGTAGCTTGGCTATGTTCGGGATAAATGGATACCATATAGTCTAAATCAACCCCTCTACCATCCGATAAACTGGAGTTTAAGGCATCTAGAGCTGTTGAAACTCTTGTAATCACCCTCTCCGGCCTAACCAATGCTTTCTCAAAAGCTAAAGATTTTTTATATTTTACTTTCTGACTTTTAGAATCAATGTATTCATCTTCTAAACTAGCTAGTAAGGAATACTTATCGTCACTATCAAATAAGTTCCGATTGACTGAGGCATTCAAGTATCCAAATTGACTTACAAAACGGTCATAGTCATGATTGAGTTTACTAAGTAATATCTGAAAATCTGGACGACTATAATCTGGACGACGTTGAATTTCAATTAAGGCTTGATAGGTCTCTCTCAAATCAACCATGCCCTTAATGCGACTAATATCCTTATCCGATAAGGGACTTTCATAAAAGACAGTTTTTTTGAACAGTCCCTTATATTTCCCCCTTTTACTCGCTTCTTCTGACTTGTATACATCTAGTGCTTCCTCATCTGTCAAATGAAGTTGCACGAATCGATCTATTTTATGTTCAGACAAAGAACTGTCCCAGGCTTTAAATTCTCCCTTCTCGTCTACATAATAACTAATTTCGTCTACTTTTGAACTTTTCCGAATGCCATGCGTATCTCGGTAATAAATTTGATTTCCCTCATATCCAAAAGAATAGAGCGCTAAATCCTCACGTATACGACTTGGGATAGAATTATCCACTTCTTCTTGGATAAAAACAGGTGCTTTCAAAGAATTGTCACTTTGTTTAGGTGCTTCCACATTCTCTAATGCTTTCATTATGTCAGCAGATAATGTTTCTGATACCCCCTTAACATTGAGGGTTCCTCCATTAAAATTACGTACCTCATATTCACCCAAAACTTGTGTGTTGTATTTCCCATCAAAATAAGGATTGATCCAGACACGCTTATCCTCCTCAAAGGGAATAGAACCACTAAAAACAAGTTCCTCTTCATTAAGATTCTTTGCTTGATTCTTTTGAAAGAAGAGGAGGTCTGTGGTCACTCGAGTACCTGCAATCTTTTTAAAAGCCGTATCCGGCAAACGAACTCCCCCTAAAAAATGAGTATTGGTTTTAATCTCTTGTAAGACATTATCTGTCCGCTTATCCATTGTCCCAATAGATGAAATAATCGAAACTTGCCCTCCATCTCTTACTAAATCAAGTGAGTGTTTGACAAAGTAGTCATGAATCATATAAGGTTTATCATAGTTTTTATCGGCAATGCGAAAATTTCCAAAAGGAACATTCGTTAAGACTAAATCAAAACTATTATTTTGATAGGGAACTTCTTCAAATCCTCGCACTTCAATATGGGTATTGGGGTGTAGTTGTTTTGCGATTGCGCCTGTCACACTGTCTAATTCAACCCCATAGAGTTCTGATTTATCTCGTATACTTCTAGGCATAGCCGCAAAGAAGTTCCCAGTCCCCATAGATGGATCTAATATCCTTCCTCCATCAAAGCCGTCTTCCACTAATTTTTGCCAAATCTGGCGAATAATCATCGGGTCTGTATAATAGGCTGTGAGAGAACTTTGTTTCATGGTGGAGTATTCTGATTTACTTACTAAACTCTTAAGAGTTAAACGTTCTGCTTCATACTTTGGATTGAGTTCATCAAAAAATTCATTGGCAAGACCACCCCAGCCGACATACTTGGCTAGTAGCTCTTGTTCTTCTAGATTCGCTTGTCGTCCCTCTTTTTCTAATCTTTTAACAAGGTCAATTGCGGCGATATTCGTTTCAATTTTTTCTCGATTTGTCTTAGGATAAAAGTCCTCTAAATCATCTGGAAAAACAAAATCTAGAACAGGGACATCCGTCTCTTCTATGCCTACAATAAGCGTTTCTGTTTCCTTATCCTTTTCATTATCTTCTTCCAGATAGGAAAACAAATCTATTTCCTGGCTTTCACTTGGTGATTCAATCTCAATCTCTGAATCTTCTTTTTCAAGTTCTACAAGAGACAAGACTTGTTCAATCTCTTCCAAACTGTTCAAGTATAAAATAGGATTTTCTTCAAATAACTGGTTGGAATCATTGAATAGCTCTAGGCGAACTAAGTCATTTAAGTGTGCATTTTCAATCGAAACTAACTGAAATACTTGGCCTTTATAACTCACTTGTGAACCGATTGGATATTCCCTCAAAGCTTCTTCCACAATTTTATCAACATTAGAAAAAGAGTTAGTTTCTTCCATTTCCTGTTCAATATCAGTTGAAGGAGATAAGGATTCCTCTACTTGCTTATACTTTTCACTTCTAGCCTTTACATCATCAAAATGAGTAATAATCTTCAGCTTTTGTGTCAGTGGAAGTTGTTGGTAGTTTTCTTCATGATGGACAAGCTCCGTAACTGTATCTAAAGTAGCCATCAATTCCGAACCCAAATAAGCTAGAATGTCTCCCTCTTTTTCTTCAAAATGAATCTCAAGAACTTCTTTTTTAAGTTCTTTGGAATCAACCATTAGAAGAAATTCCTCTATATCTCTACTAATACGATCAGATAGATTATTCGCAACTCGATAGACGTTGACTAAATTAACTTCCTGATTCTGATGAAATACAAGCTCACTTAGTTGTTCTAGTTTTTCTTTTTCAGATTGGATGTAAAATCGAGAGGAAAGGTTATAGGTTGCGACTTCTAGCACCAAGTTTTTCTCCCAATTACTTAATTGAGATAATTTACCTAGACCCGCTTGTCCAAAACTTCTTGTGTAACCTTCTAAATCTTGATCATTATTTTCAGAACTAGCCTCTAAGAAAGAAACAATATCTTGATCAAAAGAATAGACATGAGGAACCTCTTCTATCTTACCTTCTTCAGACAAAAACCTCTCTACCAAGTCCTGCCATTTCTCATCAAAATGTTGCGCTTGATAACGAAGAAATAGGGCCATTTTCTCCCTATCTTTTGGAATTGTTCCACGAAACATAGCCAATAATTGCATTATTTCCATACTCGCTCCTTTCATCTATACGAAAATAGGAGAATCACATGATTCCCCTACAACTCTATCTCCATTTCAACCTCTTGAGGACTGGTTTCTAAATCACTAGACAAAAGAGAAACGGCATCTGTTCTCATGTAGTAAGTATATAAGTCTTCTAGGTCTTGTTGATTTTCAATCCCTGTTTCAATACTAATCAGAGCCTGTATAAATTCCTTGTAGTGACTCTCCATCATATCTGAAATCTTTTGTTTCATTTCCATAAATACTGATGACGGTTCAGTTATACTTGTTTGGTCTATGTCTTGTAAATCCTTTTCTAAGGGATTTGTTCCTTCTTCTACTTCCACTAAATCTGAACGTCCATCACCATCAGAATCTGCGCTAAGAGGATTTGTTCCTAGCGCCAATTCTTGAGCATCAGTTAGTCCATCTTGATCCGAATCACGGTGATAAATGGCTTCCATATACTTCCTTCTTTCCTAGTTAATCTTTTTTCACTCCAATCCTACCAAATATTCCTTGAAAGAAGTATCACAACGAAAAAAGAGAACGAGCCAAAACCTCGTTCTCCTTAAAATGATAAAAATATATTTTATGCCACAAAAGATATGTAAACTAATCTTTTAAATAATAAAAAAGTTCTGACGTTTGTAAATGTTTTGAGTAAATTGAAATTACTTTTTTACCTTTTGGAAATACTGTCTTTCTCTTCAAATCTAATAAAGATTGAGGAACAATTTTCCTAGATGTCTCTTTCAATGTTAATGCTAGTATCTGTTTTCTTGTACGTAGAGCATAATCAAACTCCAAATACAAATAACGTCCTGAACCAGTTAGATGAACATACTTTCCCAATAACTCCTCAATGGATCCTAAAACTTGTAACTTTTGCATCGTGGTTCCATCTTTTTTTATTTTCAACTCATCAATTATGACATGTTTATTTAAACAATCGTCAAAGAAACTGCCTGCACCTTTTCGGTAATCAACACCACATAGGTGCATGAAATTAGTAGGTGAAAAATGAAGTTCAACACTTTCAATTTCTGTTTCATAATACATGATTTTGCCAACAAAGTGTTCTTTAAAAAAAGAAGCCGCAATTTGTAACTGGGTAAAAAAACGCTGAAGTTTTATTTTTTCGGTGTAATTAGGATTACGATAATCTTCAAAATTTGCCATATTTTCCTCACAAAAAAGGTGGTTTACAGAGTCTGTAAGCCACCTAGTCAGTCGGTTTATTCTGGTGTCTGCCACCGCTTGGCCCTTACGTCCAAGATTACTATCGGATTTCGTTCTGGTGTCCGCCACCGCTTGGCCCTTATGTCCAAGATTACTATCAGATTGACCATGAGCCGACTACTCATCTACACTATTTATTCTACCTGAAAATTGTTAAAATTTCAAGTGTAAACTCTTCTATTTCGTAGTATAGGCAAAACTAATGGCACTATCTGCTTGCGAAATTTTTCTAAAGGTATAGTTAGGGTTGCCACCATAGTTAGTTTCAGACACAAGGAAAGAACCATCATCATAGACCTTCTCTACAAAAGCCACATGACCATAGTCTGCTGGTGTGCCATGTGTACCTCCCACAAAAGAAACAATAGCACCTGCTCTTGGTGTAGAGCCTGTTTCACCTCCAAGACTTGACGCTGTCGCAACCCAGTCCTGACCATTTCCCATGGTATTAATGATTGAAATCTTCTTTCCATTACTTCCTTTTAATTTTAAGCCTAATTGGTTCATACGAGCCGCAACCCCCCATGTACATTGTCCATAGGCATAGGCCATACCATCTCCACCACCAGGAACAGAATGATCATACAAGTCCCCACGAACCCCTTCAAGGGATTGCGGGTCACTTTTTGCCTGTCCTCCATTTGTTTGGCTGAAGCCTTTTTCAATTTGGTAATACCATTCCGTTGCTCTGGTTTGTCTTTCCAGTAGTTTGTCACCAGAATTTCCCTCCCAATAGGTGAGGAAGAGTTGGGCGAGATTGGCTGCACTGCCCGTATTTCCAAAGAAATCCTTTAACCAACTTTGATAGTAAGGACTATCCCCGTGAAGCATAAAATCAAGTTGGAGGTCTAAATCATACCACTTCTTATTTTTGGCGTGTGCATAATTCAATAAAGCTGTATGACGTGTTGAACCATCTGCGGTATCTGTCCATTGACCTAACCCCAAACCTCTATGAAGGATATTAGGATAAGCACCACTATAAATGGCTGGCCCTCCTATCGCTAACCAGCTTTCATCATCCCATGAGGAATCGGTGGCGCCAACTGGAGGAGATAAATAATCCCCTTCAGCTCGTTTAGGATTGATAGAAGACTCTACAGACCAATTTCCTAAAATAGCCGCAATGGCTTGGGGACTTGCCCCTTGAGATTTCAAAAAATCATAAATATGTTTTGCTCGTTCAAACTCATCTCCACCAAACTGACCAATGGCAGGTAAGATAGTGGTCTGAAGTTGAATGACTTTGGGAAAATAAAATTGCGGATTGACATACACCAATTTTTCTTTCTTGTTTTTATACTTTTGATAGGAAACTTTCAAACCTGTATCGTCTGGTGTCTCACCAATAATATCACCAGTTAAGACTCTCGTCCCCTCTATCGCACGGCCATTATGAATGGAATACAAGGTTAAACGACTTTCATTCTCTCCTTTTCCATTAGTGAGAATAACATTATCACCATCAAGAGATACAACACCATCCATTGGTGCGACAATTGTTTGGTGAGCCTTCGCTTCTAGTAGAATGTACTCCTGAAGAGTAGGTTTTCCGTCTAAATCATAGTATCCATAACGATAAGCCATGGTTAGACTATCTTCGTTGCTTTTCCCCTCAAATGGATTGTCCAATTCCTGCATGGAAGCATACACACCCTCTTCTTTTAGTTCCTTTATTCCCTCTTGATCGTCTTTCGATAGTTTATACTTAGGAGTTTCATAGAGGTCTTGCATGGATTTCAAATCATCCCCATCGTTTAAATCATGCCACAAAGTAGATAGATAATCCTTGTAAGTTTCTGAACTAAACAAGTGAACTGGTTTGTGTAACTCATAGTCATGGAATTTAAAGTTCATATACCCCATCACATCATCAATTTTTGTGTAATAGGTAATTCCTTTGTCATTTGTGCGAGTATGTTCTGCATCTTCCCAAGTTAGGTGGGTATAAGCTTTTGTTAATTCAAATTCATCTTGTTGAATCAAACTAGCAGATGAAAATCCCAAAAAGAAGCTCATCATAAGTAAGAGAAGAAAGACTAATCCTCCAACTATCCATGTTGCAGGATTTCCAGCCGCAAATGTAAAGAAGGAAAAGGCTGCTTTTAGTTTTTGATAGATATTTCGGACACTTGTAAGACCTTGTTTCTTTAATTTTCGAAACCGATTTTTAAAGGAACTTGGATTCTCTTTCGCTAGTTTCCATCCTTTTCCATCCTTAAAATGATGGTATCGCTCTTTTGTGTTGGTCAGTCTTTTTTTGGTAAAACGACCTGTTACTTGTCCAGTTTTGACACTAGCTTTCCCAAGATTATAAGAAAGCCGACTGTAGCGTTTCCCTTTTCTAATGGTCTCTTGAAGTGTGCGATAGCCTTCTAAATCTTCATTTTCTGAAGCTAACTCTCCACCTTCACGTCCAAGGACATAAAGAAAAGTTTTGGCTTTCCTACTGACTTTTTTGGACTTATAGGCTTGTTTAGTAGATTTTAGATTCTCTTTTGCGGCCTTGACTTCTTTCTTAGCTTTTAATTCTTCTAAACTCTTCCCTTGAAAGAAAAAATTAGATTTTTGTTTCGATTCCTGACCATAAAGAAATTTTTGATTGTTTTTTCTTTCTTTACGACTCTCTTTTCTTTCTTCTTTTCTTTCTTCTTTTGCTTCTACCTTGGCTTCACTATATTGCTTCTTGGCTATTTTCAATCGTTTCCTAGCATGAGGCAATCGTCTGTCTCTTAGTTCTTTGCGATTTAAAAGAGATGGAGGACTATTTTGAAGAATATGATTGTAGTCTTCATTTGCTTGTTTTACTCTAGCCTTTGAAGCTTCTCTCATCTCCTCTAACTTTTCCTTTATCTCTTTTTTCCATCTTTTTTCATCCAGTACAGCGGAATCTTTTTTCTGTTTCTTCACCTCCTTCTTTCCTTTTTTCAAGAATTTCTTCTCATCTATTAGACTTCTTCTAAATGCCTTTCGGGCACGTATGATTTCTCTTTTATCCTTCATTTACCTTCCCCTTAATTAGAAGCCATTTTATCAGGATCTGTACTCATGATATCAAACAATTGAGTACCTTTAGGAATCTTATTTTTAAAGGGAACTACAACGGAACCAGCTTTTATCAGTCCTGCACCTTTTTCTGGATTGACTAGGTATTTTTCAAGTTCTTTTGACAATCCTAAGAGTTGAACCAATTCTTCTCGGTCATTTTTTGCTTGCTTGAGGAGAATCATAAATTCACTATTTGCAATAATCCGTCTACCATTTGGATCTAACAATAAGGTTTCGACATTTTGGGTTATCCCAGTCGGACTGGCTCCATATTTTCTGACACGACTCCACAATTTAAAGAAGAAATCACTGGCATATTTATCTAATAAGAGAAGCTGCATTTCATCAAAATAAATCCAGGTCTTCTTCCCTAATTTTTGATTCCGTACGACACGATTCCATATCTGATCAAAAACCACCATAAGGGCGATTTGTTTCAGCTCATCTCCTAACTTCTTAACGTTATAAATCAAGAAATTAGATCCTGTCTGAATATTGGTCTTATGAGAAAAAATATCAAGAGAACCTTCGACATATAGTTCCATATCAAGCGCCAAATTCTGCGCTTCTTCTTCTGGTTGTTGACTCAAGACAAAGACCCATTCTTCCAAAGAAGGCTCTTTAAATGACTGATAGGTGAGTCTGGTGACTCGGTCGATAATCGATTTTTCTCTCCCATCCATTTTTCTATCCAATAACTTGCCAATAAAGGATAAAAGAAATTCTGATTTTACCTTAACAGGATCCTCATCCATATTTTCCTCAGACAAGTCAAGTACATTGAGATAGGTTTGGGAATCTGGCGCAATATCAATCATTTCTCCACCAAAAGCCCGTCCAATCACACTGTACTCTGCTTCTGGATCAACAATGATAATTTCAGTATTTTCACCAGATTCCTTGATTTTGGTCGTAATAATCTCATGCTTGGTAGCCATGCCTTTACCAGCTCCAGATGTCCCTAAAATCAGACCAGACGGTGTATTTAATAAGCTGCGGTCAATGGTAATAATATTGCTTGAGATTTGATTGATCCCGTAATATTTTCCACTACGGTCTTGTAAATCTACTGAAGTCCAAGGAGAGTTCACTGCTATATTGGACGTTAATAAACTCCGTGATACGCCCTCTAAAAAATCACAACCAAATGGCAGCAAACTATTAAAGGCTGCTTCTTGCATATATGGAAGTTTATCAATCATTAGGTCATTTGAGCCGGCCACTTGTTGAATAGTGTCTAGGGCTTGTTTAAGTTCTTCTTCATCCTTACCAAAGACCCCAATCAAGAAGACCGTTTGAAATAGTTTATCTCCTGTCTCGGTCATTGTTTTTAAGAGTTCCTCAGCTTCATCGATATTGCTTTCTAATACATGGCCTACTTTTTCCAAATAGATACCTGTACGAGCAAGTTTTTGTTGTTCCCCAATCTTTTGGGATTCCATCAAGGTTTTCTTCGTTCGTAGTTTCTTCATGGCATCCGCCTTGGTCGAACTTTGAGCATGGAGGCTCACAATCAATTCCAAATCTCCTTGCATGAGGTCTCTGATAAACTGATCTCCTAATTCCATACCGTAGTCTCTGACATAGACAATCTGCAATAAGCGGTCATTGATTTGTAGGTAATTCTTGTTTTTAAAATCCAAGAGGTTAGGAGCTATAAAGTGACGAGTTGTCTGACCCGATCTCGTTAAATCACGGTAAGAAAAAGGAAGATGGTGTTCTCCTCTTAGCATATCTGCCAACAAGTTCACCCGTTCTTCTCCAGCCAAGGATTCAAAGCGAGCATCAATTTCTGAGAAACCACTCTTGAAATATTCTCCTATTTGGGACAGGGAACGATAAGCTTGTTTGGGATTAGAATCCTTTCTACCAAAGCTAATCAGTTTCACAGATGAGAAATTATTTTCTCCACTGTCTAAATTCTGATTCATCATCCGATTCAATTCTTTACGATAGCTATCATACCCATCTTCTTTTTCCTCATACAAAACACTTTGTCTAAACTTTTCTAAATTCAATCTTTTATTAAAGATAGTCAATTGGAAGTTGGTTTGATCATCTAAAGAGTTAATCAAATCAGAATACTTCTCAATGATTGCGCCCTTATCTTCTAAACCAACAGTTTGGTAATTGACATCACCAAGTAAATAGCTTTGTGAGAAATAATCTTCTTTTACCTGCATTAGACCATTTTGATACAGAGCTTGATAAGAAAGAGTATTCGCTGTAGAGGGTAACACTTCCTCTTTTTTCCCTTTAACTACTTCTTTCTGATTAGTCATTGAAGTTTTTTGTTTCTTTAATGTATTTGATTTTCTTTTCATGTTCAGGTCCTTTCTTTCCTGTAATTGTGCGTAGGGGAACCGTTAATTCAAAATGAAGACGGTATTTCAAATAATGTTCAAAATATAAATCATTGGGTTTATAGACTCCAAAAAGCATGAGGGGGATGGTAAAGGCAAACACAAAACCGTAAACAAACCAATCTCCAAATTGCCAGAAAAAGAGATTCAAGCCCAAAACAATAATTGTGACAATAAAGGCTGGTAAAACAAATATGATTTGCCTTGTGGTAAAACCTAACCAAGCCCTGTGTTGGTATTTTGAGATGTCTTTAAAGACACGTGTATTCATGACTTTCCTTTCTAAAAAGGCTAAGAAGCATTCACTTCCTAGCCTTTATCTAATTACATACCTAAGATTGAGCGAGCCGTACGTTGAGAACCAACGAGGGCAATAATCAGTAAGATAGCTTGTATCAAACTACCAAACATAATCGCAAGTGATTGCAAGACTCCTGCACCATTTGAAACAGCTATTTTCCCAGCAGATTCAAATAAAGGAACAAGAGAAACAATCAGAAAAATAAGAACCCCTTGTACTGCATAGACCATAATATTTTTTAAATAGCCTATACCAATAGACTTCCATTCATCACTTAAAAATGTTGGAATCGTAAGAGGGGCAAATGGGATCATAAGGTATAGTTGAATAAATCGAATAGATACCAAAAGATTAACCATGGCTGCACTTACTATCCGAACTAGCCAAATGAGGAGGGCGAAAAAGCCCACAATCATCCGGCCAATAAATCCTGACCCTTTTAATCCAGAAATGGTATCATACTTTGCCCCACCGTGAGCCACAATCGAGGCCACTTGTTCAATGGCATGACTCGCAATCCCAATGATGGCTTCTACAATGACGGTAGTGTTGGTAATTACAACTGCAACCATAATATAACTAATCAACATCGGCGCTAATGCTTCAAAGGTCATCGCTCCTCCTGAGTTAGCAATTTTCTTTGCCATCTTCGAAAATTCTAAGATAAGAACCACTGATAAAATCGCAACTCCAAGAGGTTGCATGACACTTTTAGTAATACTAGACATATAAGTCCAAACGGTTGGATTGTAGCTAGATAGAGATTTAATCAGATCTACCGTAGATTGTAAATCTACATTAAATCCTTCAAATAAATTTTCAGCTGATATTTTTTCAGATGCAAGGTAAACAAAGGGTGAGACTAAACTAAGATTCATGTCATTGTTTATCCTCCTAAATTGAAATTTGAGTTACAAAGGCTCCAGCAGCCCCTACCATAACACCACCGACAATTTCCAGAATGGCATTCCGAACACCTGGTCCACCATCTTTAATGTTGGTTGCAAGATTGACAATCCCCACAACAACGAGAAAGGCACCAACCGCAATCAATCCCTTCTGTAACAAAGACATAGCTTGTGCAAACATGGCACTTGCGTCTACTCCATAAACAAAACCTTTAAAATGCGTAATCATCTATTTCCTCTTTTCTATTTTTATTTTAAACTAGATTCAAAAGTTAAATCACGAATTCTAAGGCCTTCAAGATGGTTTTCTTGTCTTTGATTTAAAGGATTGATCTGATAGTTCCACCACCGTTCATCGGTTTCTTGATTGGCTAGGTACTTCCAGTTTGGATGCTTAGTGGAATTGTATTTTTTGCTTTTAAAGACTGGCATATTAGCAATTCGAACCAAGCATTCATGCCGTTTCATATTTCCGACTTCATCAGGTGTCATTAAATCACGAGCAATCTTTTGATGAGAAAGGGATCCTGAACCTGTCTGGCCAAAGGAACGACTAGTATTTCGAACATCAATGGTTTGTTTACCGAGTAAGCCACTCATAAATTTAAAGGTATCTTCATCATTCCCACCTAAGTAGACTAAGCTATCACAGTTCCCCAAAATGGTTTTCCAAGCTTCTTTTTCTTTATAGAGCCCTTGAAGTTGGGCAATATTTTGTAGAATAGGAACGAGACTCATATTACGAGAACGAACTGTTGAGGTTTGTTCAGCAAAATCTGGAATTTCTCCGATATTTGCGAACTCATCTAAGTAGACTCTCACATGAAGAGGCAATTGACCCTTAAAATCAATATCTGCTTGTCTTGTTAGGGTTTGAAATACGGTTGAAAAAAAGAGGGCTGAAAGAAAGCGAAAGGTACTATCGTTATCTGGGATAACTAAGTAAACCATTGATTTTTTCTGGCCCCATGTCTTCATATCAAGGGTATCTCTTTTGGTCAAATCCATGACACTTTGAATATTGAAGAGGGCAAATTTAGCAGTGGTTACAGCTATAACAGAATCCAGAGTCTTATCCTTATAATTTTGAAAATCTGCCCAATTTCGCATGGTAAAATTTTCAGTTCCATACTTTTTAGCATAATTTTCAAATAGAATTTCTAAGACACTTTTTTCTTGGTTTTCACCCTTGGATAAGTGTTTAATGAGTTTTGAGATTTCAGCAAAACTTGGATAACGCCCTCGTTTTTTTCGCTCTTCCACTTCTTTTTTTTGACGTTTCAACAAGTTTTGATATTCCTTTTGACTTAAACGACTTTCTTCTATGAGCTGTTCTCTTGTTTTAGGTGGGTTATAGAAATCGACCAAGTAGGAGGCTAAAGCTCGTACCAAAGTCATAGAAGCTTCATCCCAAAATGGATCACTACGAGATCCAGAGCCTTTGGTGTTATTGAAATAAACCGTCAGCATGCGATTCAAATCATTTTCTGTCTCTATATAGCGAAAAGGATTGAAGCCATCTGAGTTCTTCATATTGACTAAATCTAACACCTTTACTTGGTAGCCATTTTCTAAAAAGAGTTTGCCTGTTTTTTCGGCCAAGTGGTCTTTAGGATCTACTACAATATTAGAACTATTCATCTGAATCAGATTAGGTTTCACAAAGCGAAATGTCTTCCCACTTCCTGAACCTCCGATCACCGCAATATTCTTATTTCTATCATATTGGGGTGGTTTTTTATCTAATAATGTCAAACGAACATCCTGTGCTAATATCGTATCATGAGAAAATTCTTTACCGTAAAAGAGCTTCTTTTCTTTTAGAGTTCCAAAACGGGCGCTCCCGTATTCTACCCCTTCTCGGTATTGTTTTTTACCGGTCTCTAAATAGAGATAAGCCAGCAACATCATCACAAATCCTAGTAGAAAAAAAGCACTTGATTTTCCAGTAAAGGAAACATTCCATGGCGACTGAAGAACTTCATCTTGACCTTCCATCAGAAGATGAGTCCATTTATCTAAGCTATTTCCAGTATAGGAATCATACAAAAGCGTCAAACGATGGAAAAGATAGCCTAGTAAGATACCTAACAGTGAGAATAATAGGAATTTCTTTCCACTGTACATCATCTCACCATCTCTTTCTGTTTGACGGCTCCTTCTTGTGCAAAGGTAATTTGGGATTTAGCCTCATCAATTGCATCGTCTATTGACTTATCCATGGTAAAATCAGCTAATTTCTCCGGATCATTAACCATTTTTTCTAACAGATGGTCTAAATGATTGTCTAGAATCGAACGGTCTTTCGTGTAGAAATGCAGAGAATCCCCTTGCCAAGCGATGGCTAAAGGAATCTCTTCTTTTTCTAAAAAATCTTTAAATTTCTCTATATCAATTGGTTTGTCTAAAAAATCTTTTTTCAGATTAATCGTATCAATCGAATAAGGAGATTGTAGCAATTCTTCTAATTTCTGTACCCCTATCTTATAGGCGGAATCTTGTGCTAAAGCCTGACGTCTAGACCATTCTAGAATCTTTAAGAGACTTTTGACGGTAAATAAAAGACTACGCTCAGCATATTGAACTGCCATTCGTTCCTGTTGTTCAGAGGACATCTGATGCCTCCTTCTTCACAAATAGCAGCTTTCCTTCTTTATAACGATAAGCTATCAATTTCTGACGTTGCTTAATTGACTTGACAACCTGCAGTAAATCTCTCGAATAAGGTTCTCGAAGAGTAACTTCTACTGCTTTCCCATCAATGATACCAACACGTTTAAACTCAATGTAGTCTTTTTTGAGATGTCCTAAGCCCATACCAAAGGGAAAGTGATGAATCAATTGGATGGTACAACCACCTTTATTTCCCATTTGTTTCAAATCATACAAGTTTACTACCTTCATGATTAACTCCTTTATCTAGTTTGTCGCATCGTTTAAGTCTGGTAACGATAAACTCCGTGTCTGTTAGAAAATTCTCACACACGTCTTGTGCCAGTTGCCCTTCACAGGGAAATACTCTCAGTCCCTACTTACACAGGCACGCTAATCAAGACGGAGTGGATTCAATTTTCAAAGAACAGGTAGCTTTATTATAGATAAGAGTAGTTGAAATTTTTATCACATTTCTTATTTTTCTATCGAGCTAAATTCATATTCATCAAATAGTTTGAAATAAAAGACTAACATTGTTACATAACGTTAGCATTTCATTTCCCTAAACAAGCAGCAAACTATAAACTAGTAGGTTCCAAACCAGATGTAGCCCCATACTGCCCCATAAGTCCGATTTATAGCGCACCATCCCTAAAAACATTCCCAATGAAACATATAAACACCAAGCTAGAATGGTTCCTGGATGATGAGCTAAGGCGAACAAAACACTTGTCAAAGCAACTCGAATATCTAATTTTCTAACCAAGTTCCATAAAATTTCTCGATACAGAAATTCTTCAACCATACTCGCATTGATTAAAAACAATAAAAATGAAAACCAAGGAACTTGATGTTGAAGGCCAATTAAGTCTGCTTGATTCGTGCTTCCTTGAGCATGAATCAGACTAAAACATAGACTTATAATCAGTAGGCTAGCTAATCCAATACCAAGCCATTTCATCCTAGATTTCATATTGACCTTATGAGCTTGTTTACGTTGACCATACATCCATAAAAATGAAATGAGTGACGCACCATAGAGAATCTGTAGTATAGTTAACTCACCGATACAAAAAAATTTCAGTAAGTATAGAGATACCAATAGGACATTTACTTGTTGGAATATATAAACTGGAATTATTCTTTTCATAGTTACCTCCGAAATAAATCTTCATAATCTAAATCTAATACCTGCACAATCCTTTCTACCCATGGACTTTGAGGCATTCGTTGTTCCATCTTGTAGTGGCGTATCTTTTGATACAAACGATTCAATTCACTTGGATAGTGAAACTCTCCCGCAAACATTTTTCTGGTTAACTCAATCCAGCTGATATTTCTTTCAGCCAAAATAATGGACAAGTTCTCCCAAAATCGTTCAGCCATATTGCTTCTCCTTTAGTTAGATAAATAATGTGTTTGTGCCATGTAAATCAATTGTTTCGTATCTCTTGGCAATAGAGCTCTAGCCTCTTCCAAATTCAGATTTGGATAAACCCGTTTATTTGAAACCGCAAGAGGAAGTCTGATGGTTAGTTCAGGATTTTTTAAAATCATCTCAACGAAATCCGTTAATCTTAGATTGTCACGGTTCTTAAATCGTAATAAATTGGGAGATAAAAATTCGAAACAATCTGAAGAATAGCTCATCATCTCAATTAATTTATCTTTTGTCATTTCAGAAACTGAATGACAAGATACCTCTATGCCATAGTTTTGGAAGAAGTCTAAAAGAAGTTGATTTCTTTGGCTATTTTTACTTAGATAGAGATCAATCATGGGAGACCTCCAACAAATTTGATTCCATTTGATATTCTGAGACGATTAAGGAATCTAATAAATTTGCGAAGTTAATCGGTTTCTTGTCTTCATCATAAGCTTTTACAGTTACTTGGGTTGTAAGTATTCCCTCTTTTCCCTCTGCTCGATAGCCTTGTCCATATAAAATAAAAACGAGATTCTGATTATCATCTACAAAAGCATCAGCTCCGTTCTTTATATCCTGACTTTCAAGGAATTCCATAATATTTTGAAGATAGGATTCGTAAAATAGGGGGTAGTTGTGTTTTTTATGGTAATCATCTAAAAATGTTACCTCAAACTCACATGGATAATTGGGCATCAAAAATATTTGTTCATCCAGCTGTTTGATTTCTGCGTCATGTAATTCTGTTTCTAATTCATCACAATCTAGTATTGATTCTTTATTTAATGCTTTCATCTTTTTCCTCTACTTCTTTTAATTTCTTTGCGATTGTCGCAATCACAGGAACGGTTACACTATTACCAGCTTGTTTATAGAGCTGACTATTACTAGAGACTTTTCTAGCAGCTTCAAAAGCCCAATCAGGAAAACCCTGCAAGCGAAAACACTCTTTAGGAGTGATTCGTCGAATTCTCAGACGGTAAAATTGTCCATCTATTAAGACACCTGCTACATGATAAACTTGGTTATCTTCTCCTTCATAGCTAGCCACTACTACTCCCATTTGACCACTAGTTGTTAACGTATTCGCTATACCTTTGCCAACTCTACCACGACGATACTGAGAACTTGGTCTTTCCAAATTGATGGAATCTCCTATTTCTGCTTGAGCATATCCTTTTTTCGTTGCTTCCCGGACTTTTAGAAATTGGATTGGTTCTGGAATCAGTATTTTAGGGATTTTATCTCCTCCTTGCATCGTAGTCAGTGTTGGAGATAAGCCCTCACTTCCATATACGCGACCAGTTTCCTTAAAGCTAGTTGGTAAATCTCCAACAACGACAATGCCGTGACGATCCTGAGTATTTAAAGTAAACATTGGCTCTTGATTATCTTTGAAACGTCTACCATTTTGTCTCTTGTCTAATCTATCTGGTGTCATACAAGGAATCGCAACCTTAAATCCTTCTCCTTTTCCACGAACTAAGGTTGGCGCAAGACCTTCTGAATAATAGACTTTACCACTCATTCCACTTTTTGATGGATTCAAATTCCCTAGTGTTTTTAAAGTCTCAGAGTTAGTTGCTTGACCTTCTCGTCTGAAAGGAAATAGGAGTCGGGTACCTTTCTTTCTAGAATGTCCGATAATAAACACCCTCTCTCTGTTTTGGGGAACGCCAAAATCCTTACTGTTAAGCACCTGCCACTCAACATCAAACCCCAACTCATCAAGTGTGGTAAGAATTGTGGTGAACGTCCGTCCCTTATCGTGATTGAGTAGGCCTTTAACATTTTCAAGAAAAAGAAAACGTGGTTGGATTTGTTTGGCCGCCCGAGCAATTTCAAAGAACAAAGTTCCTCTAGTATCTTCAAATCCCAATCGTCTTCCTGCGATTGAAAATGCTTGACAAGGAAATCCCCCACAGATGACATCGACTTTTCCTCTAAGTTTTTTAAATTCGTCATCTGAAACATCTCGTATGTCATGAAATTCTATTTCTCCTTCCGTTTGAAAAATGGACTTATAAGATTCTCTAGCAAATTTATCAATCTCACAAAATCCAATACACTCGTGTCCGACACTTTCCATTCCAAGTCGAAAGCCACCGATACCTGAAAATAAATCAATAAATCTCATTTCTTTATCACCCCTTTCTTATCGACTATCAATGAACAAAGTGTCACTTCACTTGAAATGACAATGAGGATAACTAATATCCACTCGATTGGCGACATTTTAACCACCTCCTTTTCTAACACGGTTGTTCCAAACGGAATACAAGCCATTAAACACAAATTCAGCCAAAACTTCCGCTCGTCTAACAAAGCGAACATTGTCAAGAGCATACTGATAGATTCTCTCAAAATCAGTCATAGCAATTTCACTGGCTGTTTCAGAAAAACCCTCTCGTCTAAATTGATCCTGTACCAATCCCCAAATATAATCTCGATCATATTTTGTGACCTTTTCTACTTTTCTTCTCAAAATAGGTTGAGAATTCCTTTCTTCCTCATCCTCAATAAATAAAGAATCAGTCTCACTATATTTAGTCTCACTAACTTCAGTCTCACTAGGGGCTGAATATGAGACGGGGGCCGTTTCATTTTCAACCTGCCCTAGTCTTTTTTTAACACTAGGCCTGTTTGAATTACCTACTGGGGTAGAAGACAATTCCCCTAAATAAATCTTATTAGCTAGTCTTCCTTTCTCACTTGAAGACTGTTGGACTTCATCAATTAAGTCATATTCTTTAAGAATTTTTTTGATTGTCAGTAATTTCGACTTCGAACAACCTAATAGCCTCATCAGTTTAGAATTAGAAAATACTAAATAAACCGCTCCTTCTTCATCTATCCAACCACGACTGAGAGATAATTCTAAACGATCCTTTAAAATAGAATAAGCTACCTTTACTTCTAGTTTCATATCCATATATTTCTCATCCTCAAAAAGAATTTTAGGTAATTTGTAATACCGTTCTGAAGTTTGGTATTGATTTGCGGTTATTCGTTTCATAGCGCTCCTCCAAGTTCTTTGAGTATTAAATCTCCACTTGATTCCAATCGAACCAATCCACTTTTTTCTAATTCAGCCATAAGAGAGATGGCTTCAACAATGTCAATTCCCATTTCACGTACTAAAAATGAAATGACAATATAGCGTGATGATTGTAATTCTTTTGTCATTTTCCCTCCTGAAAATAAAAAAAGGAGAACAATATTCTACTGTTCTCCAAAATAATTTTATTAAAAAGAAAAACCCTGCCAAATTAATTTTTGGTAGGGTTTTTGGTAGGAAACTAAATTAATTTATCAGTTTCTAAAATGTGTTCACGATTCTAAAAGGCTGATACTATAGTATTCCGAATTCTAATTGGTATATGCCTCTTATTTAAGAGTAACTGAAGCTCCAGCTTCTTCCAATTTAGCTTTGATTTCTTCAGCTTCTGCAGCTGCAACGCCTTCTTTGATGACACCTGGTGCACCATCAACAAGTTCTTTAGCTTCTTTAAGACCAAGACCTGTGATTTCACGTACAACTTTGATAACGCCGACTTTCTTGTCACCAGCAGCTGTCAATTCAACGTCAAATGAATCTTTAGCAGCTTCTTCAGCACCACCAGCAGCAGCTACAGCTACAGGAGCAGCTGCAGTTACACCAAATTCTTCTTCGATAGCTTTTACAAGGTCGTTCAATTCAAGGATTGAAGCTTCTTTAATTTCAGCAATAATGTTTTCAATGTTCAATGCCATTGTTATTTCCTCCAAATAAGTTTATATTTTATGTTTATATTTTTGTAGCTAGGCTACGCTGCGTAGCTTAAGATTAAGCTGCGTCTTCTTTGTTGTCTGCAACCGCTTTGACTGCAAGAGCAACGTTGCGCACTGGCGCTTGAAGTACAGAAAGGAGCATAGAAAGAAGTCCTTCGCGGTTTGGAAGAGTTGCAAGAGCAACGATTTCTTCTTTTGATGCGACAGCGCCTTCGATTGCACCACCTTTGATTTCAAGTGCGTCAGCGTTTTTAGCAAAGTCGTTCAAGATTTTTGCTGGAGCGATAACATCTTCGTTAGAAAATGCTACAGCAGATGGTCCAACAAATACAGATGCAAGTTCTGCAAGGCCAGCTTTTTCAGCTGCACGACGTAAGATTGAGTTTTTAATAACTTTATACTCAACTTCGCTTCCACGAAGCTCACGACGAAGAACTGTATCTTGTTCAACTGTCAAACCACGAGCGTCTACAACGACGATTGATGCAGCAGCTTTCATTTTTTCAGCTACTACGTCAACTAGTTCCGCTTTTTTAGCAATAATTGCTTCACTCATTAGTGTGTTCACCTCCGTAATTATTTTGCTTGGGGAATTTTTCCAAAAGAAAAACGCGCCCAAACCTAGACACGAAAGTACAATACGCTTCTTTTTACATGATACGTTTTGTCCTCGGTAGGATATTTATGAGTCGAGCTCCCCTACTGTCTTAGGCAGTTTTTTCAAACCGTATATAAGTATACCATACTACTTTGTTTAGTGCAAGAGTTTTTTGCTTATTTTTAAAAAATTTTATTTATTTTTTAACCTTATTTCAAGATAATCTCATCAAAAATCAATTTTAGTTCTTGACTTGTTTGATTTTTTATTGTACTATACAACTGTATATACAGTTAAAAGGAGTTATTATGAATACACAAAAGAAAACACAATTCATGACCTTAACCGCATTGCTAACAGCTATCGCTATTTTGATTCCTTTGGTGATGCCCTTTAAAATTGTCATTCCTCCCGCTTCCTACACTTTAGGAAGTCACGTTGCTATTTTTATCGCCATGTTTCTCTCGCCATGGATGGCTATCTTTGTTATTATAGCTTCTAGTTTAGGATTTCTCATGGCTGGGTATCCGATTGTCATTGTACTTCGCGCCTTTTCCCACATATTCTTTGGAAGTCTGGGTGCTTTCTATCTTCAAAAACATCCTCAAACCTTGGACAATAAGAAATCTTCATTGATTTTTAACTTTGTACTTGGTTTGGTTCATGCTATTGCTGAAGTTTTGGCTTGTATGATCTTTTATGCTAGTACTGGAACTGACTTAAAAAATATGTTCTATGTCTTGTTTGTATTAGTTGGATTTGGTACTATTATCCATAGTATGGTAGACTATTACTTAGCCTTGGCTGTTTATAAAGCATTGAGAAAACGCCGTTAAGCGTTAAGAGAGAAGAATATGACAAAAAATCGAAAAGAAGCACTTTTACAACTGTTAAAGGAGTCTCAAAAACCTCTAAATGGTCAAACTTTAGCAGACCGTTTTCATGTAACCCGTCAGATTATCGTTCAGGACATTGCTGTTCTACGTGCTGATGGTGCTCCGATCTTATCAACCAATCGTGGCTATATTTATAAAGAGAATAAAACCAATCCTTATGTTCACAAACTGTTTAAAGTTAAGCACGAGATGGAAGAAATTGGTCAAGAACTTCTAGCTATCGTCGATAATGGGGGACGTGTTCAGAATACCTTGATTGATCATCCTGTCTACGGTGAAATTGAAACCTTGCTCAAACTCTCTTGTCGCCGTGACGTTCAGCATTTTTTAGAGCAAGTCGAAAGATCTGACTTTAGACCACTTTCTGAATTAACAGATGGCGTCCATTATCACCTAGTCGAAGCTGAAAACGAACAAGACCTTCTCTATATCGAGAAGGCCTTGGACCAGCTAGGTTATTTAGTAAAGGATTAGAATATTTTCTTTTCCCATCCATCTTCTGTACGGTGACGATAGAAAAATTCTGACTTATCAGGAGCTTCCATCATCTCCATCAAGGGTAACATATCATAGGCCAGATCCAAGTTTGGAATCTGGTCTTTTTGCACCCAGGAGACTTCTCCTTCATCCGAAGAACGAAGCCTTCCAGAAAACTCAGTCGCCTTATAACAAAAGACAATATAGCGTTCACCCGAATCTAAAGGCCAATTTTTAATGCCGACAAGTTGAGGATTTTGAATCGTCAGACCTGTTTCCTCGTAAATTTCACGAATAACAGATTCAGCGAATGCTTCTCCATTTTCAACATGACCTCCTGGAAAGGCATAGCCAGACCAGCGGTTGGTTTCAGGCGATCGATACTGCATAACCACGCGCTGATTTTCAAGGTCTTCTATTAGACAAATATTAGTTAGAATGGTTAATTGTGCTCGAGACATACATAGACTCACTTTCTAATGTTTAATTTTTTTCTACATACTTAACTTTAGACTTCATAATCAAAGGATTAACTAAGTCATGATATTCATGAATTTCATGGAGTAAGAATCCTCTGATGATTCTTATTTCATTTTTTTCCCTAATCACATAGTAGTCTAAATTGATAGGCATAGATGAATCTGGAACCGTGGAGAAAAATAAAAATATCATAAACCAGATTATGAGAGCAACGAATCCACTGAGAGCTTGAAAAATCAGATGATGCCATTGAAAGATTCTAGATTTATAAAAGATAGTCCACGGATGGATAAATAGGGTTAAACAAAGACCAAAGAACCAGAAATTCCACAAGACCGGTGTAAAGGCTAAACCAAAAAGCCCTAAGATAAAATGAAGCAGTACAAATACCAGGCACAAAAGATAAATAAACCTAAATACAGTTAGATGTTTCATCATGATTGACTCCTTTTCTTTTCAATATATTTCATTACTAGAGTTATAATAGATGCCAAACTGAAAAAGATCAGATAAGTTGCAATAGGAAACCAGATGTAGCGGTGATCTAGGGATAAGAGGGGAGGTAAAATTCCTTTACTATTTTTCCCGCCAATACCAATAAAGAGATGAACTATTAAACCAATACTATTAAGATAGATAAATAAATCTGCATATCTTTTTATTGTCATCCTTGTCTTAGACAAGTCTAGGAACCAATAGTCAAATAATCGATACACCAGACAAAAAAGATTTATATATATTGGAAAACTATAGTTGATATCTCGGTATGGAGACGGAATAGGAAGAAGTTTAAAAACAAGGGTAACACCTAGTCCTATTCCTAAGATGAGAGCAAGGATCAGGAAAAAACCTATAATTTTATGAGAATCTAGCCAAAGCTGAAAACTTTCTTTTCTTGGGTGATTCTTTTTTGTATTTGACTTTCTTTTGTTACTTTGATTTGATTGTATTTTTCCCATTTTCTTCTTTTCTCTTTTTCTTTTCAATATACTTGGAAATTATAATTGTCACAATAGGCACTAGAAAGAAAATGAAATAAGTAACGAGGGGAAACCAGATATAGCGATAGTCTAATGCCCATATCGGAAGTAGTCTTCTTCCTCTTTTAGAGGTCATCCCAATCGTTAACTGTAATACACAAGCAATTCCGTTAGAATATAAAAACACTTCTGCAAAATTTCGCAAGGAAATCCAGTCTTTCCTAAAGTTACGAAGGAAAGTATGATAAGATGCATTCACCAAAAGAACGATATTTAAATAAAGTGGAAAACTATAATGCGGTTCCCGATAGGGACTTGGAATAAAGGTTGTCCCGTACAATAGACATAATATTCCTAGAGCAGAAAAGAACAGAACGCTTGCATCAAGGATCCAGGCAATTGTTGAATGTTGCACAAACCACAGATTCATGCGGTCTAGTAAACCAATCTTTCGATTTGATTTCTGGTGTTTTTTTAATATTTTCTGTCTCTTACTTTTTTGTTTCATGATAGTTTTTTAACTTCTTCTGCTACTTTTTGGAGATGCTCTTCACGCATACTTGCTGTATTCACATCCCGTCCAACTTCACCTAGTACGCACACGCGCTTGGTTTTAATCCCACAGTGATTCAAGACCGCATTTTTCAAAACAGAGATGCCATAGCTATCTGGAATGTTGATAGGACCCGAAAAGATCTTGTACCACCAAGTGGGCGCCATGGAGGTTGCGTAAATACTGGCTGTTTTCCCTTTTAATAACTTTTTAAACTGCTTGCCTCTTAGGTAATTCCAGATAAAACTCCCCTGGCCATTGGCAGAATAGGCAATCCCAGGTGTGAAGACCCAATCAATCCAGCCTTTCATGAGGCTAGGCATACTACTCCACCAGATAGGATAAACAAATATGAAATGATCTGCCCATTGGATTAATTCCTGAGAACGAAGGATAAAAGAATCTTCTTCCATACGTTTTCGATAACCATAACGTAAAACAGGATCAAAGTCTTCTTCATTGAGTTTGATCACTTCAACTTCATGATGATTTGTGTCAATATTTTCTACAATGGTTTGAAAAATAGCCTGACAATAACTTTCCTTATCTGGGTGTCCATTGATGACTAGAATTTTCATTCATCTTCTCCTTCATCTCTTTGTTTCATTCTATCTATTTCACTTTTTATACTTGATTAGTTGATAATGGTTCAAAGATTGATAGATATGTCCTTTAGGAATTTTTATTTGAAGAAAACATCATCCGCAATTCCTTAACAGGTTTTCCAAGGTCAAGTATTTTTTCTTGACCATCAAAAGTAAAACCCATTTTTTGATAGAAAGCAATGGCTCTCTTATTATCTTTCAATACCCATAAATAAATTTCAGAGAAATGATCAAGAGCAACAAATGCAGCATGCATTAACTGTTCACTCACACCTTTTCCATAGTAATCTTTTAAAACATATAAGGCAATGATTTCACCAGCTTGAATGGTCTCATCACGAAAATTTCCATAGCTGATAAATCCAACGACCTGCTTTCCATCCATCGCAATCAAGGTATTTTCTGGATATTTTTGACTAAAGAATCGACATCTTTCTAATGTCATCGTCTCCTGAAATTCCGCGGGTAAAAGATTGTCATAAGCCTCTCTCCACGTTTGCCAATGAACGAGGGATTTGCCTTCTATCTCTTCAGGAGTTTCCATTGTTTTAATGATAATCTTCATTCGCTTTATCCTATCTAACCCAACGCCTTGACTTCCAACATCATATCACGTATTTGCGCTGCCAACTCAAAGTCAAGCACTTCGACGGCTTCTTGCATTTGTTTTTCCAGTTTCTTGACTAGTTCTTTGCGTTCTTGTTTATTGAGGCTATTGATATCGACTTCCTTGTCCTCTTCTTTAGCCACAACTTTTGTTACAGAGATAAGGTCACGGATTTCCTTCTTAATAGTTTGTGGGACAATGCCGTGTTCTTCATTATAGGCCATCTGAATCTTACGACGACGGGCTGTTTCATCAATGGCACGTTGCATAGACTGAGTCATAGTGTCTGCATACATGATGACATGCCCTTCACTATTACGGGCTGCACGACCGATGGTTTGGATCAGACCACGTTCGTTTCGGAGGAAACCTTCCTTATCGGCATCGAGAATGGCAACCAGACTGACTTCCGGTACGTCAATTCCTTCACGAAGGAGGTTAATTCCAACCAAGACATCAAAGACTCCTAATCGTAAATCTCTGATAATCTCTGTCCGCTCTAAGGTCTTAATATCCGAGTGCATATACTTGACCTTGATACCCATTTCCTTGAAGTAATCAGTCAAGTCTTCTGCCATTTTCTTGGTCAAGGTAGTAATAAAGGTGCGTTCATTCTTTTCAACACGAGCATTGATTTCACCAAGCAAATCATCAATCTGTCCCATAGTTGGACGAACTTCCACCTCAGGATCCAAAAGACCTGTTGGACGGATGATTTGCTCAATCACGGTGTCCGTTTGTTCCATCTCGTAATCACCTGGCGTCGCTGAAACATAGACAATCTGGTGGACATGACTTTCAAACTCTTCACGACGAAGGGGACGGTTATCCAAGGCAGACGGCAAACGGAAACCGTAGTTAACCAACATTTCCTTACGTGAACGGTCTCCATTATACATTCCTTTGATCTGCCCCATAGTCATATGGCTCTCGTCAATCATAATCAGGAAATCATCTGGGAAGAAATCAAGAAGTGTATAAGGAGGCTCTCCTTCGCTTCGTCCATCCATGTGACGGGAGTAGTTTTCGACACCGTTGGTATAACCCATCTCACGTAGCATCTCGATATCGTACTCTGTCCGTTGTTTCAATCGTTGCGCTTCGAGGAGTTTGCCTTCTTTTTCAAAGATAGCTAACTGCTCCTCCAATTCAGCCTGAATCTTAGCAATTGCTACCTCCATGTGGTCATCATTGGTCACAAAGTGAGTCGCTGGGAAAATCGCCAAATGATCCACTTCGCCCAGAACTTGTCCCGTAAGAGCTTCGACTTCACGAATACGATCAATTTCATCTCCAAAAAACTCTACACGAAAGGCATGCTCATCACGAGATGCTGGGAAAATCTCCACCACATCTCCACGAACACGAAATCTTCCACGCTGGAAATCAATGTCATTACGCTCAAATTGAATATCGACCAATTCATTAAGGAGTTTATCACGAGAAATTTCAAGTCCTGGGCGCAGACTTACTACACTATCAGCATATTCCTTAGGAGACCCCAAACCATAAATACAAGATACAGATGCTACAACGATGACATCGTTACGCTCCAAGAGCGCTGATGTAGCGGAGTGACGAAGTTTATCAATCTCATCGTTGACTGAACTATCTTTTTCGATATAAGTATCACTAGAGGGAACATAAGCTTCAGGTTGATAGTAATCATAGTAGGATACGAAGTACTCGACCGCATTCTCTGGGAAAAATTCTTTGAACTCTCCATAGAGCTGGCCTGCTAGGGTCTTATTGTGGGCGATGACTAGAGTTGGTTTATTAACTTTGGAAATAACCTGACTCATGGTATAGGTTTTCCCTGTACCAGTCGCCCCCATCAGGATTTGAGCCTTTTCTCCACCCTCGATATTATCTACCAACTGTTCGATAGCTTGCGGTTGATCCCCAGATGGTTGGTATTTGGATACAAGTTTAAATTTGTTGTCTGTAATTCTATTGATCATCTCTTTGTCCTCACATATATAGACCTTATTTTACCATAAATCACCAGAATTCTCTGAGTTGGGGAATAAAAGGGAAATACAAGATGTAACAAAATAATCCCGTAAATCAGTACATGTTTAAATAACAATATAATTAATTGGACTCATATTAGAAGTGAAAACTAAACAAGACTCCCGATATTACTTCGAAAGTCTTGTCTTTTATTTGAAACAATGCAATACGTAATAAACATCAACGCCAATGACTTACAGAAGTAGCAAAGCTTGTTCATCAGCATCATTTTTATAAGACTACTTAACTTCTTGATTCCTTATCAAAAGGTAAAGAGTGGCTCCAAGTGAAAACACCAATTCCATAGCATAAACACATAGTTGCAAGTAGGAAGCTCTCCCTAGTATTGTATCCGCAATAATATTGTAAAACAGATAACTAGTCAATGGTTCCGCTACTCTTTCTATGAACGGTTGTAACAAAATAGGAAATAGCAGCAAAATTGCTAAACTCCCCATTGGACTTTTGAAAAAATAACTTAAAAAATAAGAAACTAAAAAGTATTGGATGGAGCCAATCAAATAGAAACTGAAAATTTCTAAACCGACACCATTTTCGCTACTTAAAAAATGAAACCATATATGCAGTACAATGAAATATAAAATTAATTGTAGTAACACATCAAATAACTCTACGAACAGGATCCTAATTGAACTTAAGATCCTTTTTCCACTAACCAAATAAACTAGTTTTGTTTCGTGTGATTGTAAGTCTACAAATGCATTAACACACCCAATACTAACAGAGAGCATTGATGTAAAAATAAGAGCTTGCTTTAAAGATAATTCTACAATTCTACCATTGATTGCAACTGGTAACACACTTAGTAGGCACACAAAACCTATCAGAAGCGACTGTATGGCTATTTGATACTTTACGGGTTTTAAGCTATATTTTTTGACGATAAGACTGATAAATATTCTTGCCATTCTTCCTCCCCATTCGCATCTTTTCTACAACAATTATCAATACTAAGAATACAACACCTTCAACTACTAAAAGAATAAATCCATACAATTGGCTCGTTTGAGTCCCTTCAACTCGGCCAAAAGCAAATGACTTTGCTCCAATCAAAGGTAATAGATTCTCTATGTTAGAAGAAAGTCCTCTTAGAACACCTGATAAAGTAATTACTAATAATAAAACGATTGTAATTAATGAAGAAATTGATTTTTTTGTGACTCTTACTAAAAATATAGCTAATAAAGTGAGGACGATTGCAAATATCACAACTCTTGCCGTCACATCTAAAAACAAAGTAAATTCTAAATAATTCTTTAAAGTTGAATCTAAAAAAATGAGTAAGATAACAGCATTTACTATCGAAAATATTACAGTAGAAAGTAGTGATAAGACTATCGAACTAGCAATAAAACCAGTAAGACGAGCTTTCCAGCTAGGAATCAATAATTGGCTAAAATAATCATCACCAAATTGATAATGGGTTGAATAAACTAGTGAAACCAAGATTGGCAAGAAAATTACACTTGCTTGGTAGGGTGAAGATAAGAGAGCATCCCTGACTGTATAGACTGGATTCGATGATAACATAGACGGATCAAGGTTAACTGCTTGGCCATTTCCTTCTACTAAGGCATTTATCACCTGGATATTTTGAATTGTAAAAAATATGCTGACACCCAAAATAAGAAAAAAAGTAAATTTAAAAGTAGGTAAACTACTATATTTATAAAGGTCACTAAAAAAGGAACGCTTCAACATATTATTCACCTTCTTTCCCTTCGAGTGCCTTAAAATATGCTTCCTCAAAAGATCCAAACTGTTTCAAAATGTCTTTGGTAGGACCATCAATAACGATCTTCCCATTAGAAATACCAACCAAATGATCTACAGTTAATTCTAACTCACTCATATAATGACTTGTCATTAATACAGTTTTACCTTCACTGACAAAAGATTGTAAAAAATTACGTACCCAGCGTATTCCTTCAGGATCTAGTCCATTGATTGGCTCATCTAAAATTAAAATGTCAGGATTTGCTAATAAGGCTGTTGCTAACCCAAGACGTTGCTTCATTCCTAATGAATAGTCTTTTACTTTTTTATTTTTAGTTTCACTTAACCCCACCAAGTCTAAACATTCGTTGCACCTATTTCTGTCAACACCACAAGCCAAGCCAATCCACCGAAGATGCTGAAATCCTGTTCTTGTTGGATAAGGTTGGCAACTGTCGAGGAATGATCCAACAACACAAAAAGGATTACCTCCCAATTGAGAGTATTTTTTGCCATTGATCAATGCCATTCCTGTTTCACTATTTTCTAGACCGAGTAAAATTCTGATTAGAGTTGATTTTCCAGAACCATTTGGTCCAATCAATCCAGTTACCTCACCTTTCTTAGCTTTGAAAGTTACATTTTGTAGGACAATTTTATTATTATATTCCTTATGTAGATTTTGAATTGTTATCATTCATTCTTTTTCCCTTCTGACTTTTTGTGAAATTTCACCTTCACTTGGAGCAAGTATATCAGGAGAATATCAGGAAAAAATCAGAATAAACATTTTTATAATTATTTTTTCATTTCTAACAAATTACTTTCTATGTTTGCTATAATATACACAAGTAATTGGAGGGATTATGAAGTATAAAATTTTAGCAATTGACGATGATAAAAAAATCTTACGATTAATTGGAAATGCATTAGAAGCAAACAACTTTAACGTAGAAACTCGGTCAAATATAGAAGAGATCGATATTTGTGACTTTACTGGGTTCGATCTGATTTTACTTGACGTCATGATGCCTATTTCTGGTTTAGAGATTTGTCGCTCCATTCGTTCACAAATTACGACTCCAATCCTGTTTCTAACCGCTAAAGATTTTGAAGAAGATTTACTAAAAGGAATACAAGCCGGAGCAGATGATTACATCACAAAACCTTTTAGTATTAAGGAATTGATTGCAAGAATTTAAATGCATCTTCGGAGAGAGGAAAGATTGTGCCAAACCTCTAAAAAAGAATTGATTTCAGATATAACTTTTTATCGAGATAGTCAAGAAGTTTATTATCAATCAAAGAGCATTTCTCTAACTAAGCGAGAATTTGATTTACTTTACCTTTTAGCTAAAAATGAGAACCGAATATTTAGCGCAGAGGAACTTTACGATTACCTCTATCCTGTAAGCTCTGATGTACAGCTACGTTCAATCACCGAATACATCTATCAAATCAGACAAAAATTTAAGGATCATCAAATTGATCCTATCATAACGGTTTGGGGAGGAGGATACAAATGGCAAAAGAAATGACAATCAAACAACTCATTCAGCATACCTACCTTAAAATCATTTGGCAATTTCTTTTATGTCTTTTACTTTTTTACATAGTTCCTGCTCTTCTATCTTCTGTATCTGGAATCAATGAGAAAAATGCCAATCTCTTTGCTTTATTTTTTAGCGTCAGTTCTTGGATTTATCTTTGCATCATTTTAATTCTTATCATTGTAACAAATATTCGACAATTATTAACCAAGATTCAAAAAGAAATGAACATGGTTTATCATAGTGGTCTATATTTCACAAAAAATGAAAATCAGCATTTACAGATTAAAGAGTTTATTGAAACAAATGATCTAATAGAAAAAATGCAATCTGATATAAAAAATAGGATTGAAAATGAAAAAGAACAAAAAAAAGAACTCATGTTTCAAGTATCTAGCGCTGCGCATGATCTTCGAACTCCTCTAACTGTCATAAGAGGAAATGCTGAATTCCTACAATCTACCAAGCAAACACCCCAAGTAATGGAATGTCTAAAAGATCTGGAGCAAGCAAGTATTCAGTTAAACGATTATTTCAACCACTTCATCCAATACTCCAAAACTTTTTATGACCATGATATTCAACTTGAAAAGATATCAATTCAACAAGTAACTCATCAATTAAAGGAACATATCACACCGTTAGTTCCTAGAAATACACACTTTGTTTTTACAAACACAATAAATCCATCGACACAAATTGAAATTCATTCCAATTTATTTTTCCGAGCAATCACAAATATTATTAACAACGCTATACAACATCAAAAAGAAAATGATGCACAAATCCACCTCACAATTTCACAAGAAAATAGTCAATTAGTTCTAACTATATGGAATAACCAATCTTGTTTTTCAAAAAACATATTACAAAATGCTGGAAATCTTTTCTATAAAGATGACCAAGCAAGAACCCCCTCTCAAGAAAGTCACTATGGACTTGGTTTATCTTTCGTCAAACGTGTCATGAAACTTCATAATGGAACTATGCACTTAGAAAATAGCAATAATGGTGCACAAGTCAAGCTAATCATTCCTATTATATAGAACAAGCCGAACTCATCATTATGTGTTCGGCTTCTTTTAATTTTTACGTCAAAAAAATCAGTATTACAAGAAACTACATGTCACATCTTCTTACATCAAAACACTAAATATTTGCCAACTTTTTTATTTTCTGCTATAATGGGTAAATATTCTAAAAAGGAGACTAAACATGAAGAAAAAAATCCTTGCATTTTTATTATTTTTATTTCCCTTATTCTCTTTAGGCTATGCTAATGCGGACACTATCAAGATTGTTAGTGATACAGCTTATGCACCCTTTGAGTTTAAAGATACAGACCAGACTTATAAAGGAATTGATGTCGACATTATCAATAAAGTCGCTGAGATAAAAGGATGGAATATCCAAATGTCTTATCCAGGCTTTGATGCTGCTGTCAATGCGGTCCAAGCAGGGCAAGCAGATGCGATCATGGCTGGTATGACAAAAACCAAAGAACGTGAAAACGTCTTTACCATGTCTGATACATACTATGATACAAAAGTTGTCATCGCAACGACTAAGTCTAACAAAATCACTAAGTATGAAGAACTCAGTGGTAAAACTGTTGGTGTTAAAAACGGTACTGCCGCACAACGTTTCCTAGAAAGCATCAAAGATAAATATGGTTTCACTATCAAAACCTTTGATACTGGTGATTTGATGAATAACAGTCTCAGTACAGGGGCTGTAAATGCCATCATGGATGACAAACCAGTCATCGAGTACGCTATTAACCAAGGGCAAGATCTCAGTATCAACATGGACGGAGAAGCCGTTGGAAGCTTTGCTTTTGGAGTTAAAAAAGGTAGCAAGTACGAATACCTGGTTACAGAATTTAACGAAGCTTTGGCTCAGATGAAAAAAGATGGTAGCTTGGACAAAATTATCAATAAATGGACAAGTTCCTCTAAAACTAGTTCACAAGTGACTTCTCTCACTTCTACTACAAGCGCAGGACAAAAAGCTACTCCAGTCAAATCAAAATACGTTATCGCAAGTGATTCTTCATTTGCACCATTCGTTTTCCAAAACTCAAGCAACCAGTACACTGGTATTGATATGGACTTGATCAAGGCTATTGCCGAAGACCAAGGTTTTGAAATTGAAATCACCAACCCAGGTTTTGACGCTGCTATTAACGCGGTCCAATCTGGTCAAGCTGATGGTATGATTGCTGGTATGTCTGTTACAGACGCTCGTAAAGAAACCTTTGATTTCTCTGATTCTTACTATACAGCTAATACTATTCTTGGAGTTAAGGAATCAAGTACCATCTCTTCTTATGAAGATTTGAATGGTAAAACCGTTGGTGTAAAAAACGGTACTGCTTCTCAAACCTTCCTAACTGAAAATCAAAGCAAATATGGTTATAAAATTAAAACCTTTGCAGACGGTTCATCTATGTATGACAGCTTGAACACAGGTTCAATTGACGCCGTAATGGATGACGAACCAGTTCTTAAATACTCTATCAGTCAAGGGCAAAAATTAAAAACACCAATCGAAGGTACTCCAATCGGTGAAACTGCTTTTGCAGTTAAAAAGGGAAGCAATCCTGAATTGATTGAAATGTTCAACAACGGTCTTGCAAATCTTAAAGCAAGTGGTGAATTCCAAAAGATTCTTGATAAATACCTTGCAACTGATTCAACAAGTGAATCATCAACTGTTGACGAAACTACTATCTTGGGCTTGTTGAAAAACAACTACAAACAACTCCTAAGTGGACTTGGAATTACCCTTTCTCTAGCTTTGATTTCCTTTGCAATTGCGATTGTTATCGGGATTATCTTTGGTATGTTTAGCGTTAGTCCTTATAAATCACTTCGTATTATTTCAGAAATCTTTGTCGATGTGATTCGTGGTATTCCATTGATGATTCTTGCTGCCTTTATCTTCTGGGGAGTTCCTAACTTTATCGAATCCCTTACAGGCCAACAGAGTCCAATCAATGACTTTGTCGCTGGTACAATCGCACTCTCGCTAAACTCAGCTGCCTATATCGCTGAAATTGTTCGTGGTGGTATTAAGGCTGTTCCTATCGGACAAATGGAAGCTAGTCGAAGCCTTGGTATCTCTTACAGTAAAACCATGCGTAAAATTGTCTTGCCTCAAGCAACCAAACTTATGCTTCCAAACTTCGTCAACCAATTTGTCATTGCTTTGAAAGATACAACTATCGTATCTGCAATCGGTTTGGTCGAACTCTTCCAGACTGGTAAGATTATCATTGCTCGTAACTACCAAAGTTTCAAAATGTATGCAATTCTCGCAGTCTTCTATCTTGTGATTATCACTCTTCTTACTAGACTTGCAAAACGCTTAGAAAAGAGGATTCAATAATGGCTAAATTAAAAATCGATGTCGATAATTTACATAAACAATATGGTAAAAACAAAGTCCTTAAAGGAATCTCAGCAAAATTCTATGAAGGAGATGTTGTTTGTATCATTGGACCTTCTGGTTCAGGTAAATCAACTTTCTTGCGTAGCTTGAATCTTCTTGAGGAAGGTACAAAAGGTCATATCACGGTTAATGGTTATGATTTGACGGATAAAGCAACCAACGTGGACCACGTTCGTGAAAACGTCGGAATGGTATTCCAGCATTTCAATCTTTTCCCACACATGACGGTATTAGAAAATATCACTTTCGCTCCAGTAGAGCATAAATTGATGACTAAGGCCGAAGCTGAAAAATTGGGAATGGAACTCCTTGAAAAAGTTGGATTGGCTGATAAGGCTAATGCAAATCCTGAAAGCCTATCAGGTGGTCAAAAACAGCGTGTGGCTATCGCTCGCGGTCTAGCCATGAACCCTGATATCATGCTCTTTGACGAACCAACTTCTGCCCTCGACCCTGAGATGGTTGGAGACGTTCTTAACGTTATGAAGGAATTGGCCGAACAAGGCATGACCATGATCATCGTAACCCACGAAATGGGATTTGCTCGTAAGGTTGCCAATCGTGTGATCTTTACTGCAGACGGTGAATTCCTAGAAGATGGTACCCCTGACCAAATCTTTGATAACCCACAACATCCGCGTCTTAAAGAATTTTTAGACAAGGTTCTAAACGCCTAGAAGAAGTTAGGTAAAGTCTTTATAATCAAAAAAACGCATTGTATCAGGGATGAATAACCTTGATATTATGCGTTTTATTGTGGGAAAATTTACTTCGGTTTCTCCTAATACTCAATGAAAATCAAAGAGCAAACTAGGAAGCTAGCCGCAGGTTGCTCAAAGCACTGCTTTGAGGTTGCAGATAGAACTGACGTAGTCAGCTCAAAGCACCGCTTTGAGGTTGTAGATAAGACTGACGAAGTCAGCTCGAAACACTGTTTTGAGGTTGTAGATGGAACTGACGTAGTCAGTATCCTACACATACGGTAAGGCGACGTTGACGTGGTTTGAAGAGATTTTCGAAGAGTATGAAATTGAGTTTTTGCCCAGCCTCTTAGTATAGACGTATTGGATTTTTGGATTTTTTAGAAAATTATGATAAAATAAAGGATATGAAAATGGGGATTCCTCATGCCTAGTTTAACTAGGAAACAAAATAGAAATTAGGTAGCTAGATGTCATCAAAAGTTATTGTTACAATTTTCGGTGCAAGTGGGGATTTGGCCAAACGTAAGCTCTACCCTTCACTTTTTAGACTTTATAAATCAGGTAATCTTTCTGATCATTTTGCTGTTATTGGAACTGCTCGTAGACCTTGGAGTAAGGAGTATTTTGAATCTGTCGTTGTCGAATCTATTTTAGACTTGGCAGACAGTGTGGAAGAAGCTCAAGCATTTGCGAGTCATTTTTACTATCAAAGTCACGATGTTAATGACACTGAGCACTACATCGAACTACGCAAACTTCAGGCTGAATTAAACGAAAAATATCAGACTGAGCACAACAAACTCTTCTTCCTCTCAATGGCACCTCAGTTCTTTGGTACCATCGCTAAACACCTCAAATCAGAGCAAATTGTTGATGGTAAAGGCTTTGAACGTTTGATTGTTGAGAAACCTTTTGGAACAGACTATGAGACTGCAAGCAAACTAAACGAAGAACTCCTAGCTACTTTTAACGAAGAGCAAATCTATCGTATCGACCACTATCTCGGTAAAGAAATGATTCAAAGCATTTTTGCCATTCGCTTTGCCAATATGATTTTTGAAAATGTTTGGAATCGTGAACACATCGATAACGTTCAAATTACCTTTGCAGAACGTCTAGGTGTTGAAGAGCGTGGTGGCTACTATGATGAATCTGGTGCCCTTCGTGATATGGTTCAAAACCATACCCTCCAACTTCTGTCACTCCTTGCTATGGACAAGCCAGCAAGCTTTACAAAGGATGATATTCGCGCAGAGAAAATCAAAGTCTTTAAAAATCTTTACCACCCTACAGATGAGGAACTTAAAGAGCACTTCATCCGTGGTCAATATCGTTCTGGTAAAGTTGATGGCATGAAATACATCTCTTACCGTAGTGAACCAAATGTTAACCCTGAATCTATGACAGAAACCTTTGCTTCAGGTGCCTTCTTTGTAAATACTGATCGCTTCCGTGATGTACCTTTCTTCTTCCGTACAGGGAAACGCCTAACAGAAAAAGGAACACACGTGAACATTGTCTTCAAGCAAATGGATTCCATTTTCGGAGAGCCTCTAGCACCAAACGTGCTTACCATCTATATCCAACCAACTGAAGGTTTCTCTCTCAGTCTTAACGGTAAAAAGGTAGGAGAAGAGTTTAGCCTTGCGCCAAATTCTCTTGACTATCGAACAGATGCAACTGCAACAGGTGCTTCGCCAGATCCATATGAAAAACTCATCTATGATGTTTTGAACAATAATTCAACTAACTTTAGCCACTGGGATGAAGTAAGTGCCTCATGGAAATTGATTGACCGTATTGAAAATCTTTGGGCTGAAAACGGTGCTCCACTCCATGACTACAAGGCTGGTAGTATGGGACCTCAAGCTAGCTTTGATTTACTTAAAAAATACGGAGCTGAGTGGACTTGGCAACCAGATATCGCCTATCGTAAAGATGGTAGACTAGAATAATCAAAAACAATCCTGCAAGAATTCTTGCAGGATTTTCTTATGTGACTTTCAGTCCGTCTCGCTCCGTTAGGTGCGAGACAAAAAAACCACCCGCTATGCGGGTGCGCATCGAAGGTTATACCAAAAAACTCCAAACGCGATACAATTAAGGTGTTCAAGCCAATTGTAAAGCGAAAGGAGAAAAATATGGCTCAAAAAGCACATAGTTTATCACACACAAAATGGATGTGTAAATATCACATTGTGTTCACCCCTAAGTATAGACGAAAAGAGATCTATAATCAATATCGAAGTAGTTTGGGAGAAATATTCCATAGATTATGTAGTTATAAAGGTGTTAAGATTATCGAGGGCCATTTAATGCCAGATCATGTTCATATGTTGGTAAGTATTTCACCTAGAATTAGTATTTCAAGTTTCATGGGATATTTAAAAGGCAAAAGTGCACTCATGATGTTTGACAAACACGCCAACCTCAAGTACAAGTTTGGGAATCGGCATTTCTGGGCAGAAGGTTATTATGTGAGTACAGTAGGGCTTAATGAAGCCACGATAAGGAAATACATACAAGATCAGGAAAAGCATGATATAGCACTAGATAAATTAAGTGTAAAAGAATATGAGGATCCCTTTAGGGATAGTGGCAAGTAATACTCACGCCTCTTTAAGAGGCAAGTGACGAGTCAAGAGCAATGAGGCTTGAACAACGTGAAAGCCAGCGTCTTTAGGCGCTGGCTGGTAATTTGGGCTTATAGCCCTGGTGCAAACCACCCGTTAGACGGGTGGTTATGATTTTAGATCAAACCTTCTAGAAGGCCCTTCATAAAGTTTTCTGAGTTAAACTCACCGATATCATCAATCTTTTCACCAAATCCAATCAACTTAACAGGGATATTGAGTTCTTCACGGATAGCAAGAACGACACCACCTCGGGCAGTTCCATCAATCTTGGTTAAGACAATTCCTGTAACAGGCGTAATTTTTGAAAACTCCTTGGCCTGAACAAGAGCATTTTGACCTGTTGAGGCATCGAGAGCTAGGAAGGTTTCATGAGGAGCTTCTGGCACGACACGTTTAATGATACGACCAATTTTTTCCAACTCTGCCATCAAGTTTTCCTTGTTTTGTAAACGGCCAGCTGTATCAATCATGAGAATATCAACACCTTCTGCTACTGCTCGTTCCATCCCATCAAAGACAACACTGGCTGGATCAGCTTTTTCTGGTCCTGTAACCACTGGAACATCCACACGACGTCCCCATTCAGCTAATTGGGCAACTGCACCAGCACGGAAGGTATCTGCAGCAACCAGCATGACCTTCTTGCCTGCTTGCTTGTAGCGATGTGCCAATTTACCGATTGAAGTTGTTTTTCCGACACCATTAACACCTACAAAGAGCATGACAGTCAAACCATCTTGGAAGTTAATGCTTTCATTGTATTGTCCATCTTTTTCGTAGAGCTCTACCAATTTTTCAATGATAACACGACGGAGGGCATCTGGTTTCTTGGCGTTTTCAAGCTTAGCTTCGTAACGTAGCTCTTCTGTTAAGTTTGATGCTACCTGTACACCAACGTCACTCATGATTAAGAGTTCTTCTAGTTCTTCAAAAAATTCTTCATCAACAGAGCGGAAGTTAGCAAAGAAAGCATTCAAACGAGCACCAAATCCCGTACGAGTTTTCTTGAGACTACGGTCATATTTTTCCTGTACAGTCTCTTGAACTTGAGAAATTTCTTCGATTACTAGATCTTCTTCCACTTCTTGAGAAGTGTCTGCTTCCGTTTCGTCTGGTTGAACTTGATCAGATTCTTCCTCGCCACTATCACTTGAAGGTACTTCTTCGACTGGTGACTCAGGTTCTTCTGCAACAAACTCCACTACTTCTTGAGAACTGGCTTCAGTTTCTTCAACTTCTGTTGACTCTGACTCTTCCTGACAACAATGACACTCCGTTTCCTCTTCAAACTGAGTCTCTTCTTCCTGAGGGGTTGCTATTGGTTCAACTGTTTCTAGAGTTGTTTCTGCTACTGGTTCTTCCGACTCACTAGCTTCTTTAGAATAAGTTTCCTCAACTTCTGAACTTTGGTCGATTTCTTCAGTATTTTTCACTTCAAATTCTTCATTTCCAAGTGCTTCAACTTCGTCGCCAGGTTCTGTCAGATCCAAGTTTTCCAAAGCTTCTTTAACAACTTCTTCGATTTTTGGTTCTTCTTTTCTACCAAATAAACGGTCAAATAATCCCATGCTTTAGTTCTCCTTCAGTACATATTTTTCAATGGCCCAGGCAACAGCTTCCTCGTCATTGGTCATTGGAGTCACGACATTCGCAACTTCCTTGACCTCAGGCACAGCATTTTGCATAGCAACACCGAGTCCTGCCCATTCAATCATGGAAAGGTCATTGGCCTCATCTCCACATGCCATCACCTGACTTCGGTCAATTCCTAGGTGGTTAATCAATTTAGCTAATCCAGTAGCCTTATGAACGTTCTTTGGCGACCATTCCAAAAGCATGTCGCGAGATTTAAAAATTTCATAATTGTTAAACAAGTCTGATGAAATGTTAGCAATTGCGGCATCCAGCGGTTCTTGGGCAAAGGCTGTCACACATTTATTGTAGGTCATCTGACTAGACAAATCTTCAAAGTCAATTGGAACAAAAGTCAGAGCAGGATTAAATTTAGCATACAGACTCTCTTGATCTGATTGGATTTGGTAAACGGTGCCTTCTGAAATAGCATCTAAAGGAATGCCTAGTTTTTCAGTTTCTTCATAAATGCGTGTCACATCATCAATCGAAAAGACTGTCTTATCAAGGATTTCACCCGTATTTTTCTGAACCAAGCCTCCATTAAAGGTGATAGTATACTCATCATCATGGCCGTCTGTCCCTAGCTCTTTGAGGAAGAAATCCATGGCCTTGAGGGGACGTCCAGTTGTCAATACCACTTTGACTCCCTGATCACGCGCAGCCTTTAAAGTTGCCTTGGTACGATCAGTTAATTTCTTGTCTGTCGTCAGCAAGGTTCCATCTAAGTCCAAAGCAATTAATTTAATATCTGCCATTACAATTCCTCCATATAAGCGATAACTGACTGGTCTTTGTGGTGTCCAATAATTGTTTCAGCAAGTTCTAAAATCTCTGGACGTGCATTTTCAGGTGCGACTGGGTGCCCTACAACCTGCATCATGTGAAGATCATTTAGATTATCACCAAAGGCCATCACTTGATCCATATCTAGATTCAATTTCTTAGCCAATTCGACAATAGCGACTCCCTTGTCAACATGGTCTAAAACGATGTCAATGGATTCAAAGCCTGTCGTCATAGCCTTGACCCCAGGAACATGTTCATTGACCCAAGCTTCTCCGGCTTCTACTGTCTCTTCAGTAAAGTTAGTTGTGAATTTGAAAATCTCATCGGTAATATCTTCTAGTCTGGCTACTTTTTTGATATTTTCATTGTAATGATGGCTAAACATAAGATAGATTTCATCTACTGTATCTAAGACATAGCAAGCCTCTTTACCAGTCAAGAGCATCTTCTTCTCATCAAAATAAGGTGAAGTCTTTAGTTTTTCAAATGTTGATAGGTAAAAATCTCGAGGCATGGTTGCTTCATAGAGGTCCTCTCCATGGAAACGAACGAGACTCCCATTTTCAGCAATGAAAATAATCTCATCTTTAACATCCGCAAAATGCTTTTCAAGTGACAAAAGCCCACGACCTGAGGCAACAGCAAAGTAGATTCCTTTTTCTTGATAAGAATGAAGCAACTTTTTCAGACGCTCCATATCAAATTGACCGGCACCATCCAAAAAAGTACCGTCCATATCCGTTGCTACTAATTTAATCATAAATTCTTCATACTCCAATTAATAAATCTACCTTCTATTATACCATAGAAGAAGCAAAAAAAGACGTGCCGAATTGACACTCCCTTAGCTTCTATAAATCAATCCATATGCCATTTTGAAGGCCAGGCTGATTTGCCTGCCTTCTTTTATATCCAACCTCTCAACACTTTTCTTCCAAAGTTCTTGATTGAAGTTTATTCTAAGAGTTAATCAACTATTGCGTAAAAATTATCAATCTTTGGCTGAGATACATTTGTCACTATCATAAATAGCATATAGTTCTTGACATATATTCTTGCATATGAAAAAATACTTGTTGGAGGTTGATCATATGACTGAAAAAATCAAAAACTGGGTTAATATTTGTGTTTTGAAAAATCAAGAAATTTTATTACTTAATAGACAGCACGATAATTTTCCTGGCTGGATTCCACCGGGCGGAAAGGTTGAATTCCCTGAAAGTTTTTTTGAAGCTGCATTACGAGAACTTAAGGAAGAAACTGGACTTACTGCATTAAATCTTGAATTAAAAGGAATTTCAGGCTTTACTAATTCAATTGGTAATGAGAGATTTGTCTTCTATGACTTTTTATGTACTCAGTTTACTGGTGAACTAAGCACATCAGCTGAAGGTGAGCCAAAATGGTGGAATCTAAAAGATATTGATAAAATACCAATGCAAGATGAAATAAGAAAAAGGCTGCCGCTTTATTTAAGAAAAGGAAGCTTTGAAAGCATTAACTATTGGGATGATAATAAGAAATGCATTAGTGAAAACAAAACAATTTTATTTGATTAATATTCTCTACGGTATAATCAAATGCAAAAGTCTTAATCCATTAGTAATTTTTGTATAATTCAATACTCAACACAATCTGTCTTTAATAACATATAGTGTAACGTTATACAAAACAAGGGTATCTAAACTCTAACAACTTTTTCCATGTATCTATAGATAGCTAAAAAGCCTTGGAAACATTTCAAGGCTTTCTTTGTATTTTACTGTATCAATTTCCTTATTCCAATTTCAGTTGTGACAAGTTTAATCATATATATTTCCATTCTCCAGTTAAAAATCTATCTTCTATTGGGCCAATTGTTATTAAAAATATAAGCCCTTTTCCACACTTTCCTTAATCAAGTCTTCTGTCAGTCTCCATAATTCTTCTGATTCACTTTTTATGAACTTTTTCTTTTCTAATACAATGTCTGCACTGATATTATCAGGATTATAATTGAATTCTGACACTTCCAAGTGATTTATCAGCGGTACCAAGGCGTCGATCACTCTTGCATATCTTGCTTCATAACTCTGCCCTTTTTCAAATTCCAACCACGAATTTTTCATTTGTAAATATTTTTCTTCTGGAAGGATACTCATTGTTTTTTCTATAGATGCTCGTTCTCTATCATGAGAATGAAGCTTTTTTTCATCATCAAACACCCAAGTATCTCCAGCATAAATCTCACCTAAATCATGAATCAATAACATAGAAGTGACTTTCTCCATATCCAATTTTTCAGGATAATAATCTTGAAGAACCATCGCAGCTATGGCACCCTGCCAAAAATGTTCGGCACTATTTTCAAATCTGCCATCAAGAGTTCTATTAAATCTTCTTACTGCCTTTAATTTCTCTATTTCTTTAATAAAATCAACTGAATGTTTCAAATTACTCATTGCTATTCCAACCTTATTCGAAATTACAAATATATTAGCAAAAAATAATCTTTACATCATTAATTTCCCGTATTTGCAAAAAATAACGCCTAATCCACATGAGATTAGACGCTGATAAAATAATTCTCGCTTATTCATCAGTTCAAGGTTCTCTTATCCATATTTGGCAAAGAGAGCTTGAACTTAATAATACAAAGTCGAATCACAAAGCCAGCTATCGAGAGAATGATAAAGGCAGAAATTCTAGGAAAATGAAGAACAAATGCTAGCCAGTAATAAATAACTCCAATTACGAAAGATAGAAGGGCATAGATGTCTTCTTTTAGAACACTTGGAACTTCGTTGATTAAGAGGTCTCGGATAATACCACCACCGGCTCCTGTTAAACAAGCCAAAATCCCTGCAGACATCAAATTTAGCTTACTATCCACTAAGGCTGTCGCTCCAATCAAGGAGAAGATAATCAGCCCAATGGAGTCAAAGATGAGATAGGCTTCTCTCAACCACTTATAGAACTTTTTATCATGACTAGCATTGGCCTGTTTTGAAGTTACAAAGACATACATGATAACCGCTACCAGGATAGAGACATAAATGGGGCTAGGATCTGCTAGAGAAGCAGGAAAGCGACTGATAATGGAATCTCTTAGGATTCCTCCGCCTACTGCAGTTACAATTGCCAATAAACTGATTCCAAAAATATCTAAACGTTTACCGAATCCTTTGATGGCTCCTGAAGCAGCAAAGGCTATAGTTCCAATATAATTACAGATCATTAGGAATAGATCAAAATCCATATAAGCTCCTCAAATTATTTTGTAACCCTTCCGACTTCTTGAAGGTAATTTAAATGCTTAGTTTAAAAATTTGTAACGAGCACTAACTAAGCATCCATATTTTCTAAATCTTTTAGTTTAACAGAAACAATCTTAGAAACACCAGATTCTTGCATGGTTACCCCATAGATAGAGTCTGCTGCTGCCATGGTTCCCTTACGGTGGGTAACGACGATAAACTGGCTATCCTTGTCAAATCGATTGAGATAATCCCCAAAGCGTTTAACGTTAGCTTCATCGAGTGCAGCCTCTACTTCATCCAAGATAACAAATGGAATGGTCTTGACCCGAATGATTGAGAAGAGCAAAGCAAGAGCTGACAAGGCCTTCTCTCCACCACTCATGAGGTTGAGAGATTGGATTTTCTTACCAGGCGGTTGAACAGAGATTTCGACACCTGCTGTCAATAAATCACCTTCTGTCAGAATTAGGTCCGCTTGACCACCACCAAACATCTGCTTGAAGGTCACTTTAAAGGATTCACGAATAGCTTCAAAGGTTGATTTAAATCGTTCCTTCACTTCATCGTTCATCTCTGTAATGGTTTCAAGAAGAAGATTTTTGGCAGAAAGAATGTCATCACGCTGACTATTTAAGAATTCCAAGCGTTCGTGAACTTCGTCAAACTGTTCAATGGCATCCAGATTGACTGGACCAAGTGAACGGATAGATTTTTCCAAATCCTTGACCTCTTGTTCAGCCATAGCTAAATCTTCTAACTGATTGGCTTGTTCTAGGGCTTCCGTATAGCTAATCTGATATTCTTCTGTCAATTGGCTTTGAAGATAACGAAGTCGGTCCGTAATCTTCTCTTTGGTTGCTTCTGCACGTGTTTGCTTACGAATCCATTCTTCATTTTGCTGACGAGCTTGTTCTAAATGACTAGCAATATCATCCAATTGACCTTCAATATCATCCAGCTCAAACTGCTTACGAATAAGCCCTTGTTGAATTTCTTCCTTCTGACTCTTGGCTTCTGCTTCCTGCTTGGCCAAAAGTTCCGTATCAACTTTTTCAAGATTGTCTACCTTTTCTTGCAAAAGACGTTCAATCTCTTCTTGCTCCATTTCAAGGTATTCAAGCTCTTTGTTAATCCGTTCAATATCTGCAACTTCGTAACGCTTTCGCCCTATCATTTCTGTTTTGAGCAGACGTTCTTGAGAAAGTTTATCCTGCAAGCTTTGATAACGTTCTTGAATCGCATTTTTATTGGACTTGATTTCTTCAATCTCAGACTCCAGCTTTTGCTTTTCAGTTGCGATGATTGAGAGACGTTCTTGGCATTTTTCTTTTTCAACTTGCCAATCTCCACCTCTGAGGTTGTTTAATTCTTTTTCCTGAAGTTCTAAAAGTGTTTCGAGTTCTTCGACTTGTTGGCAAGTTTGTTGATAAGTCAGATATAAGCCCTGCTCCTCTATACGAGCTTGCTCTCCTTGAGATTTAATGGCCTCCAAAGTTTGAGCGAGGCTAGCTAAGTTTTCTTGAACTGTTTTCAGTTTTTCTTCTTCCTGACGAATCAACTTTTCTTCTTGAGCAATTTCTTTTTGCAATTGCTCCAATTCAGGCTTGATGAAAATACTGTTATTTTGACGATTGGCACCACCAGCATAAGAACCACCTGTTCGCAATTCTGTACCATCTAGGGTTACCATCCGAACCTGATAACGCACCTTACGAGCTGCATCACGCGCATGCTCCACTGTATCAAAGATAGCTGTCGTAGCTAGCAAGTTTTTAAATATTGCTTCATGCTTTGCATCAAAGGTAACCAATTCATCTGCCATGCCAAGAAAACCTGGACTTGAGGCAATCACATCTTGGTTCTGACTAGAAATGTTACGTGCCTTAATAGTTGTCAAAGGTAGGAAGGTAGCGCGACCAGCTCGATTTCTCTTAAGAAAATCGATGGCCTTTGTTGCTGCCTGTTCATCTTCAACGATGATATGTTGGCTACTTGCTCCGAGGGCAATTTCAAGAGCTGTTTGATAACGAACATCAAAAGTTAAATGTTCACTAACCGCTCCGACAATACCTCCTAGGCGATTTTTCTCTTGTAAAACACTCTTAACACCTGCATAGAAATTACTATGGTTTTTAAGGATGTTTTCCAAACTTTGCGCCTTGGCCTGTTTGTTTTTCAAACTATCTAGGCGGTCAAATAGTTGATTTTGCTGGCTTTGATAAGCCTGCTTTTGTTCTTCTTCCTGTTTAGCATGCGTCTGATAGTCAGCAAGCAAGGACTGTACTTTTTCTTGTGCTGATTTTAGATCAGCCTCTTGTTCACTTGCCTTAGATCTAGCAGTAGCCAATTGTTCCTTCAAGGATGCTAATTGTTCTTCTTGCTTTTGAGTCTGTTGGCGACTATTTTCAAGGTCATTTTCAATCCGTGTCAGCTGGTTAGACACATCAGCTTCTTCTTGTAAAAAGGCAACGAAACGTTCACGCAATTGCTCAATCATTTGGTCTGGATCATCAGAAAAAGCTAGCAACTCAGCTTCTAAACGATTGAGTTCTTTAGTATTAACAGCTAATTCTTCTTCTAACTTATTTAGACTGTTTTCTTTTTCTTCCTTTTCCTGAATAAGAGTATTTTTCTTTTCATCTAAACTAGCCAAACGAGTTTGAGCCTCTTGTTGATTGAGAGCAACCTGCTCAGTCTCCAGTTTAGACAAGGCCAACTTCCGTTCCAAATCACTGATTAAAGCAGTCAAATCCATCAAGCTTGACTGGTCTTTTGCCATCTCAGCCTGCAAATCATGACGTTTCTTTTTGAGAGTTTGGTTTTCTTCTTCTAAGTCTTGACGTTTTTGATAATAACTAGTCAACAGTTCTTGGACTTGGTTTAATTCTTCTTCTGTGACATCCAATTCAGCCTTATTGGCTTGAATTTGTGCAACCAGAACATCCAAGTAGATACCTTTACGCTGACTGTCCAAGTCCATAAATTTACGAGCTGTTGCTGCTTGCTTTTCTAAGGGCTTGATTTGATTATCTAACTCATAGATGATATCTTCCAAGCGGTCTAGATTGTCTTGAGTTTGTTGCAGCTTACTTTCTGTTTCTTTGCGACGAGTTTTATATTTCAAGACTCCCGCCGCTTCTTCAAAGATAGCGCGGCGTTCCTCAGGCTTAGAGTTAAAGATTTCTTCGACCTTCCCTTGGGAAATAATAGAGAAGGAATCACGTCCAAGTCCAGTATCCAAGAAAAGGTCATGAATATCACGAAGACGAACTTTTTTACCGTCAATCTTGTATTCACTATCTCCAGTACGATATATGTGACGCTCCACCTTGATTTCCTGACCTGCATCCTTGATAAAGCCATCTTGGTTATCCAAAGTAACAATAACAGAAGCGTAGTTTAGAGGTTTCCGACTTTCTGTTCCAGCAAAGATGACATCAGGCATCTTGCCGCCACGCAGACTTTTCACACTAGATTCACCTAGTGCCCAACGGAGGCTTTCAGTGATATTTGATTTCCCAGAGCCATTTGGTCCTACAACCGCCGTCACCCCTTGGTCAAAAAGAACCTTGGTCTTGTCAGCAAAGGACTTAAATCCTTGGATCTCAATTTCCTTTAAATACATGAATCCAGCCCTTTCTCAACTGCATTTTTAGCGGCTTCCTGCTCTGCTAATTTTTTGGAGCGTCCTTGACCGGAACCTAAACTTTGCCCCTCAACAAGGACTTCAACCTCAAACATTTTATCATGGGCTGGCCCAATCTCTGAAATCACCTGATAACGAATATCGACATCACCATTGACTTGAAGTAATTCTTGGAGGTGAGTCTTATAATCCTTGATCATCTCAAAATCGCCAGCTTCAACCTTAGGAATCATGACTTGGTAGATAAATGTTTTTACAGTTTTTATATCCTTGTCTAAAAGAAGGGCACCTAAAAAGGCTTCAAAGGCGTCGCCCAAGATCGTGTCTCGGTTACGACCCCCAGACTTTTCCTCCCCCTTACCAAGCTTGATAAACTGGTCAAACTGACAATCACGGGCAAAACCAGCCAAACTCTCCTCACGGACAATCATAGCACGGAGTTTTGACAAGTCCCCTTCTGGTTTTTTAGGGTATTTTTTAAACAGATATTCTGAAATTAATAATTGCAGAACAGCGTCTCCTAAAAATTCCAAGCGTTCATTGTGTGAAATTTTTAAGAGGCGGTGCTCATTGGCATAACTGGTATGGGTAAAAGCTGTTTCAAGTAAGCTTTTATCTGAAAAAACAAGATCAAAACGTTCTTGTAACACTGATTCTAATTCTTTCATGACTACCTCTTTCTAAATCATTATAATCCTATCCATTATATCAAAAAAAGACCTTATCGTCAGAAAATAAGAGTAAAAAAACTTAATTACAACTTCTATCTAAAAACTATCCCTAGCTAGCGAATCAGGCTATTTTTTGGTATAATAAATCTTATGGAAATTGAAAAAACCAATCGAATGAATGCTCTGTTTGAATTTTATGCAGCCCTCTTGACTGATAAACAAATGAACTATATCGAACTCTATTATGCAGATGACTATAGTTTAGCTGAAATTGCTGAAGAATTTGGTGTTAGTCGTCAGGCTGTTTATGATAATATCAAACGAACAGAAAAGATACTGGAAGACTATGAGATGAAGCTTCATATGTACTCTGACTACATTGTCCGCAGTCAGATTTTTGATCAGATCATTGAGCGCTATCCAGAAGATGCTTTTCTCCAAGAGCAAATTGAGATTTTAACAAGTATTGACAATCGGGAGTAATCATGGACAGTCTAGTTATTTATCAAGGAATACCTTGCAAACTATTAGCCGCAGAGGAACCATTTCCTAGTCGACTACAGATTATCTCGCCCAATGATATCTCCAAAGCTATGCAAATAGGTTTTAGCTGTTGGGGATATCCAAATGAAATCATGAAAGAAGTCACACCCGAAGAACTAGAGTGTTTGCAACATTTCGGACGATTTCCACTGAATTGAAAAAATAGGAGAAAATAATGGCATTTGAAAATTTAACAGAACGTTTGCAGAACGTCTTTAAAAACCTACGTAAAAAAGGAAAAATCACAGAAAGTGATATCCAAGAAGCAACCAAAGAAATTCGTCTGGCTCTTTTAGAAGCCGACGTTGCTTTACCTGTTGTCAAAGACTTTATCAAGAAGGTTCGTGAACGTGCCATTGGGCATGAAGTCATTGATACCCTCAATCCAGCTCAACAAATCATCAAGATTGTCAATGAAGAATTGACAGAAGTTCTTGGCTCAGACACTGCTGAGATTATCAAGTCACCAAAAATCCCAACTATTATCATGATGGTCGGTTTGCAAGGGGCTGGTAAAACAACTTTTGCAGGTAAACTTGCCAATAAACTCAAAAAGGAAGAGGATGCTCGTCCTTTGATGATTGCGGCTGATATCTATCGTCCTGCTGCTATCGACCAATTGAAAACACTTGGACAACAAATTGATGTACCTGTCTTTGCTCTTGGTACTGAAGTTCCTGCAGTTGAGATTGTTCGCCAAGGTTTGGAGCAAGCCAAAGCTAACCATAACGACTATGTTTTGATCGATACGGCAGGTCGTTTGCAAATTGACGAACTTCTCATGAATGAGCTCCGTGATGTCAAAGCTCTAGCTCAACCAAATGAAATTCTTCTTGTCATCGATGCTATGATCGGTCAAGAAGCTGCTAACGTTGCGCGTGAATTTAACGCTCAGTTGGAAGTGACTGGTGTCATCCTTACAAAGATTGACGGGGACACTCGTGGTGGTGCGGCCCTTTCTGTTCGTCACATCACTGGAAAACCAATCAAATTCACTGGTACTGGTGAAAAAATTACAGACATCGAAACCTTCCACCCAGACCGTATGGCTAGCCGTATTCTCGGTATGGGGGATATGCTGACTCTAATTGAGAAAGCTTCCCAAGAATACGATGAGCAAAAAGCCCTTGAAATGGCTGAAAAGATGCGAGAAAATACCTTTGATTTCAACGATTTCATCGATCAGTTGGATCAGGTGCAAAATATGGGGCCAATGGAAGATTTGCTCAAGATGATTCCTGGTATGGCCAACAATCCTGCCCTTCAAAATATGAAGGTGGATGAAAAACAAATTGCTCGCAAACGTGCCATCGTCTCTTCTATGACTCCTGAAGAACGTGAAAACCCAGACTTACTTACTCCAAGTCGCCGTCGTCGTATCGCTGCCGGTTCTGGTAATACCTTTATCGAAGTCAACAAGTTCATCAAGGACTTCAACCAAGCTAAACAACTCATGCAAGGTGTCATGTCTGGTGACATGAACAAGATGATGAAACAGATGGGCATCAACCCTAACAACCTTCCTAAAAATATACCTGGTGGTATGGATATGTCAGCCCTTGAAGGTATGATGGGACAAGGTGGTATGCCTGACTTGTCATCTCTTGGAGGAGCAGGAATGCCTGATATGAGCCAGATGTTCGGTGGAGGTCTCAAGGGTAAAATCGGTGAATTTGCTATGAAGCAATCCATGAAACGCATGGCTAATAAAATGAAAAAAGCTAAGAAAAAACGCAAATAAAAGGGACTCGCTTGAGTCCTTTTTTAGTTATTTCGAAGTTTTTCCAGAGTCTCTTTAAAGATATCTGGGATTTCGGAAGTAAACTCCATAGTTTCACCTGTTCTTGGATGGGTAAATCCAAGTGTCTTGGCATGGAGAAATTGTCCATGCCCCTTCAGAGTTTTACGAGGACCATAAACCTCATCCCCAGCGACAGGATGACCAATGTAAGCCATGTGTACACGGATTTGGTGAGTACGTCCTGTTTCCAGTTGCAACTCCAGCAATGTATAATCACCAAAGCGTTCCAAGACTTGGAAACGTGTCACTGCTGGTTTACCTTTGGCAGTCACAGCTTGTTTCTTACGGTCTTTTTCACTACGTCCGATCGGCGCTTCAATGACTCCACGGTCGTTTGGAAGATTACCATGAACGATGGCCCAATATTTACGAAGAGACTTCTTATCCTTCAATTCTTGAGCCAGTGCTAAATGGGCATCATCATTTTTAGCAATCATCAAGAGTCCAGATGTATCTTTATCAATACGATGGACAATCCCTGGACGCAAGACACCATTGATGCCTGATAAGTCCTTGATATGGTACATAAGGGCGTTAACCAAGGTCCCACTGGTATGACCAGCGCTTGGATGAACAACCATTCCTTGAGGTTTGTTAACTACAGCTACATCCTCATCTTGATAAATGATTTCTAAAGGAATATCTTCAGCCACATACTCCAAAACTTCTGGTTCTGGCACCTGATAAGTAACGACATCACCCTCTTGGACCGTATACTTGGCTTTTTTAACCTGACCGTTGACCAAGACTTGGCCTGATTTGATTTGTTCATTGGCGAGACTTCGCGACAGTTCTGTCAAATCTGACAAAGTCTTGTCTAAACGTAGTCCGCCTCTTTCAATTTTAATTTCCATTCATTTCCTCTTTTAGCATTGCAAGCAATAACACAACTACTCCTACTGTCAGATAACTATCAGCTACATTGAAAATTGCAAAATTAATAAAGTCTAAGTGGAACATATCCACGACAAATCCTTGACTGATGCGATCGATAAAATTCCCTAGACCACCTGCAATAATCAAAACCAATCCTGAGACAGTCCATAAGGAATCCTCCATGTGTTTATGGAGATACCAAATGGCACCTACCACGACGACCAGGGTAATGACAGCGAATAACAACTGCTGATCTTGTAAGATAGAAAAGGCTGCTCCTCTATTTTGCAGATAGGTTAAACTAACTAGATTTGGGATCCATGATTTGATTTCACCAAGAGCAATATTTTGAACGACGTACGCCTTTACCAATTGATCTAAGACAATTAAGGCTGCTATAATCCCTGCAATTATTCCTCTTTTTTTCATGCTTTCCTCTTCTGATCAAAATACTCTTGCATAACTTCTACAAATAAGGTTCCCGCTTGGCTCAAGTCTACTTCCTCACGTTTCACATAAACCATGCGATTATTGAGATTATCATTTAGCGGAATAACGGTGATCCCGTTCACACTGTCGCTATCTAAGAATCCAGAACCAGTCGCATAAGCATTTGTTCTTTCAAGGATTCCATTTAAGGTAGCACGGTCAGTTACGTTAAACATTTGAGAGCTAGCACTTGTATCTACAAAGTTCTCTGAGTAATAAAGATACTCATCCTTTTCCTGTGTGAATCGAACTGTTGGTAAATCAGCCAAATCCTCCATAACCAACTCTTTTTTCTTGGCTAAAGGATGCCCTTCACGCAGATAGATATGCGTCTGGAAAGGAATCAACTCAATCACTTCAAGTCCTAACTTTTCAACCCGTTGCATAATTCCCTTTTGGTTTTGATTGTTGAGGTAGATAATTCCAATCTCACTATGTCCTTGGGCTACTTCATCCAAAATCTGAACAGTTGTTGATTCAAAAATACGGAAATTCTTATAGTCAGGATATTGTTGCGAAAAAGCTGTAATGGTTGGTGGCAAGAAATCATAGTGCTGGCTGGCTATTGAAAACTCATCTTTCTCCTCTTCAGGATTGGCATACTGATTTTGGAAAACATCAAATCCTTTAACCAATTCTTGTGCCTTTTCATAAAATTCCATTCCACGGCGAGTAAGAAAAGTACCTGAACTGGTTCTGCGGAAAATCTTGAAGCCAAGCTCTTTTTCCAAGTCTCTTACAGAAATAGATAGACTCGGTTGGCTAACGTACATCTTCTCAGCCGCTTCACGAAAAGTACCACTATTAGCAATAGCTACAACGTAGCGTAATTGTTGAATATTCATGATTTCTCCTTCGATTTCTATCTTATCATTATACCATAAATCAAGCCTATCCAACAAAGGAAAATCATAAGACAGATACTTCTGAGGAAAGCAACCAAAAAACACCTTTCAAGTTAGATGAAATTCTAACCAAAAGGTGTCGTTATTAAGATTATTTAGCTGCTGCGTAAAGCTCGTCAACTTTGTTCCAGTTGATAACTGAGAAGAAAGCTTTGATGTAGTCAGGACGAACGTTACGGTATTTCACGTAGTAAGCATGTTCCCAAACATCCAAGCCCAAGATTGGTTTTTTGCCTTCTGAGATTGGTGTGTCTTGGTTTGCAGTTGAAGTTACTTCAAGTTTACCTTCTTGGTTAACAACCAACCATGCCCATCCAGAACCAAAACGAGTTGTTGCTGCTGCAGTGAATGCTGCTTGGAATTCTTCGAATGAACCGAAAGTTTCATCGATTGCTGCTGCAAGTTCTGCTGAAGGAGCTGTTTTTTCAGGAGTCATCAATTCCCAGAAAAGAGCGTGGTTCAAGTGTCCACCACCGTTGTTGATAAGCGCTTGACGGATATCAGCTGGGATAGATTCTACATCAGCAAGTAAAGCTTCAAGGTCTTCACCGATTTCAGGGTGTTTTTCAAGAGCTGCATTTGCATTGTTAACGTAAGTTTGGTGATGTTTGTCATGGTGCAAGTGCATTGTTTCAGCATCGATGTATGGTTCCAATGCATCGTAAGCGTATGGAAGATCTGGTAAGATAATAGCCATCTGTAATACCTCTTTTTCTTTCTATATAAAGATGATAACGCAATCATCCTATTTTTTCAAGTTATTTGCTCAATTTGACTGGCTAGCAATCTGCAACAAAGCCTTCTCAAACAGGTAGCCTTTCTCATAAACTCCTGTCTTAATTTGGTAATCAGCTTGGATGAGATGACGAATAGAATTCTGGAGAAAATCAAGGGATAGTCTTCGTGAATCACGAAGGGCAAACTTGATTTGGTAGGGATTCGGATTGCGACCAAGATAATGACCTAAACTGCTGACCATCTGGGACTCTATCTGACCAGACTCTTGCAAAATTTTCACTTGTGTATAAAGTCTGAACTGCCCCAACATAATGGCAATCAGTTTAATCTCATCTTCTCCCTGCAAAGTCAAATCTTTTACTAAATCACGTGCCTGATCAATCTTCTTAGTCAATATTAACTGAGTTAAATCAAAGATATTATCCTGCAAAGTCTTTGGTATGGCTTCAACAATGTCTTCTTCGGTAATCCGGTCATCATCCTTATAAGACTGTAAGAAGAGTAGGTTTTTCTGAATTTCACTGAATTGAAAACCTGATTTGATAAGTAACTGTTCAAAAGCTTTCCCCTCAAAGGAAAGTCCTTGTTCCTGAGCCCACTTTTGAAAATAAGCACGCATCTCTTGTTCTTTTGGCTCGATGGCTTCAAAAATCTTGGCATCCCTCTTGAGTAATTTGACTAAACGTCTCTTACTATCCAGCTTCCCTTCAGCAAAAATAACTAATTTACTCGTCGGAGATGGATTTTCCAAATATTCTTCAAAAGCCTTAAGCTCATCATCAGATAGATAGTGTTTTTTAGCTGTCGTTATATCGAGAAAATGATCTAAAATAACAATTTTTTCATCCGCAAAGAAAGGAAGACTGACCAGCTCTAGTTCCAAGCTTTTGTAGTCTACTTCTTTCATATCAAAATAAGCAAAATTCAAATCTGCAGGATCGTAGCCGATTTGCTTTAGAACCTGAGTTTTCATGATGTCGTACTGTCCTTGATCAGCCCCTGTAAACAGGGTCAAACTAGGTAAATTTGATAGGGATAGCTTTCGGCTTTCTTCTATTGCTAGCATCATTTCTCCTTTCTTTTTAGTTTCGCTTTTATTTAATCAATATAATTCAATTTACCACGGAAATCTTCAAGGCTTTCATAACCTTTTTCCTTCATAATTTCTTTGAGTTCGTTTGTAATGCGATCAAAAGCACCTACACCTTCTTTATGCAGGGTAGTTCCTACCTGCACCATGCTGGCACCACATAGGATATGTTCAAAGGCATCACGTCCTGTTAATACTCCACCTGTTCCGATGATTTGAATTTCTGGATTCAAGCGTTGATAAAAGGCATGGACATTAGCAAGGGCTGTTGGTTTGATGTATTCTCCACCGATTCCACCAAAGCCATTCTTGGGACGAATCACGACTGACTCATCTTCTATATAAAGACCATTTCCAATAGAGTTGACACAATTGACAAACTTGAGCGGATATTTGTTAAAGATCGCTGCAGCCTGGTCAAAATGAACAATATCAAAATAAGGTGGAAGCTTAATTCCTAATGGTTTTGTAAAATACTCAAAGACTTCTGACAAGATACGGTCTGTAGTTTCAAAGTCATAGGCAATCTGAGGTTTACCAGGAACATTTGGACATGAGAGATTGAGTTCAGTTAGACCACGAAAATCACTCTCTTGAACCTTTTTCAAGATGGTATGAGTTTCCTCTGGAGACATTCCAACTAAAGAGAGAAAGAAAGTACGATTTGGTTCCTTTTCTTGTAATTCCAGAAGATAATCAAGGTAATAATCTAAACCATTATTTGGGAGCCCCATTGAGTTGATAGAACCGAGTGGAACATCTTGATAGCGTGGTTCAGGATTCCCCTGACGAAACTCCAAGGTTGCTGTCTTGGTGACAAAGGTTCCTGCTGCTGAGTTTTTAACTCCTTCCAACTCCTCTATGGTCATGCAAGCTACACCAGCTGCATTCATCAAGCAATTGTCAAACTTAAAACCAGCAATCTGTGTTTTAGTTGATACCATGATTCTGTTCCTCCAGATTCCTTTTTATGTCTATTATTATACCATACTTTGACTTTTGCTTTTCAATAAAACCATTTCCATAGAAAAGGTTCGTTTTTTAGCATGTTTTGAATCAGTCATTTTAAATTGAACGAATTTTTAGAAAATTTATGTTTTTTTCTTTACACTGAAAAATTTTTCTGCTATAATGTCTCATGTAATAAAATATGACAACAAAAAGGAGAACGATATGACATCTGCTAAAGAATATATCCAAAGCGTGTTTGAAACTGTAAAAGCTCGTAACGGGCATGAGGCTGAATTTCTCCAGGCGGTTGAAGAATTCTTCAGCACTTTGGAGCCTGTCTTTGAAAAACACCCTGAGTATATTGAAGAAAATATCTTGGCACGTATCACAGAACCTGAGCGCGTGATTTCTTTCCGTGTTCCTTGGGTTGACCGTGATGGAAAAGTTCAAGTTAACCGTGGTTACCGTGTTCAATTCAACTCAGCTGTTGGACCATATAAAGGCGGACTTCGTTTCCACCCAACTGTAAACCAAGGGATCTTGAAATTCCTCGGATTCGAACAAATCTTTAAAAACGTTTTGACTGGACTTCCAATCGGTGGTGGTAAAGGTGGATCAGACTTCGATCCTAAAGGCAAAACTGATGCTGAAGTGATGCGCTTCTGCCAAAGCTTCATGACTGAATTGCAAAAATACATCGGACCATCTCTTGACGTACCTGCTGGTGATATCGGTGTTGGTGGACGTGAGATTGGTTACCTTTACGGACAATACAAACGCCTCAACCAATTTGATGCTGGTGTCTTGACTGGTAAACCTCTTGGTTTTGGTGGTAGCTTGATCCGTCCAGAAGCAACTGGTTACGGTTTGGTTTACTACACTGAAGAAATGCTTAAAGCTAACGACAACAGCTTTGCTGGTAAGAAAGTTGTGATTTCAGGTTCTGGTAACGTAGCTCAATACGCTCTTCAAAAAGCAACTGAACTTGGTGCAACTGTTATCTCTGTATCTGACTCAAATGGTTATGTCATTGATGAAAATGGTATCGACTTTGACCTTCTTACAGATGTTAAGGAAAAACGTCGTGCTCGTTTGACTGAGTACGCTGCAGAAAAACCAACTGCTACTTACTACGAAGGTTCTGTATGGACTTACACTGGAAACTACGATATCGCTCTTCCATGTGCGACTCAAAACGAGATCAACGGTGAAGCTGCGAAACGCTTGGTTGCTCAAGGAGTTATCTGTGTATCTGAAGGTGCTAACATGCCTAGCGACCTTAAAGCTATCAAAGTCTACAAGGAAAATGGAATCCTTTATGGACCTGCCAAAGCTGCCAATGCTGGTGGGGTAGCTGTATCAGCTCTTGAAATGAGCCAAAACAGCCTTCGCCTTTCATGGACACGTGAAGAAGTTGACGGTCGCTTGAAAGACATCATGACTAACATCTTTAACACAGCTAAAACAACTGCAGAAACTTACGGTCTTGGTACTGACTACCTTGCAGGTGCAAACATTGCAGCCTTTGAAAACGTAGCAAACGCTATGATTGCCCAAGGTATTGTTTAATTCCTAGTAACTATATAACTCCTCACATCTCCTGTGAGGAGTTTTTTCTTATATATTAAAAAAGACCTATCCGAGTGGATAGATCTTTATTTTCTTACAATTTACCTGCTACTGCATCCAACAATTCTTGGATTTTAGATTGGTTGCTTCCTCCTGCCATGGCCATGTCTGGTTTACCACCACCACGTCCATCGACGATTGGTGCCAATTCTTTGACAAGGTTTCCTGCATGAAGGTCTTTTGTCTTGCTTGCTACAAGGACATTGACTTTGTCACCGATAGCGGCAACTAGGACAAGAAGATCAGAGTAGTCTTTTTGTTTCCAGTTATCTGCAAAAGTACGAAGGGCACCAGCGTCAGATACAGAAACTTGGCTAGCAATGTAACGGTGACCATTGACTTCCTTCACATCCTTGAAGATGTCGCCTGCGGCTGCAGCTGCGGCTTTTTCTTTCAACTCAGCATTTTCTTTTTGCAATTGACGAAGTTGTTCTTGAAGTCCTTCTACCTTGTGAGGTACTTCTTTAAGTTGAGGTGCTTTCAAGGTTGCTGCGACTGCTTTAAGAGCATCTTCTTGTTCACGGTAGGCTTCAAAGGCTTCCTTACCAGTCACTGCCAAGATACGGCGAGTTCCTGATCCGATCCCTTCTTCTTTGACAATCTTGAAGAGACCAATTTCAGAAGTGTTGCCAACGTGGGTACCACCACAAAGCTCGATAGAGTAGTCACCAATTGTCACAACACGGACTTCTTTACCATATTTCTCTCCAAAGAGAGCCATAGCACCCATTTCTTTGGCAGTGTCAATATCCGTTTCAACTGTCTTAACTTCAAGTGCTTCCCAGATTTTCTCGTTAACTTGCTGTTCAATCGCACGCAATTCTTCAGCAGTCACTGCTTGGAAGTGGGTAAAGTCAAAGCGAAGGAATTCAACTTCGTTAAGAGATCCTGCTTGTGTTGCGTGGTTTCCAAGGATATTGTGAAGAGCAGCATGAAGCAAGTGAGTCGCAGTGTGATTTTTCATAACACGGTGACGACGATTTGTATCAATTGTCAAAGTATATTCTTGGTTCAAGGAAAGTGGTGCAAGGACTTCAATTGTATGAAGAGCTTGTCCGTTTGGTGCTTTTTGAACATTTGTGACAGTAGCCACGACCTTACCTGACTCATCCAAGATTTGTCCGTGGTCAGCGACCTGTCCACCCATTTCAGCATAGAATGGAGTTTCCGCAAAGATAAGTGAGGCAGTTCCTTCTGACACAGCTTCTACTTCGGCATTGTCAGCTACGATAGCCACCAACTTAGAAGACAATTGACTAGCATTGTAGTTGAAGACACTTTCTACAGTGATGTTTTGAAGGGTTTCATTTTGCATACCCATAGATCCACCTTTGACAGCAGATGCACGCGCACGTTCTTGTTGTTCCTTCATGGCTGCTTCGAAGCCTTCACGGTCTACAGTCATACCAGCTTCTTCAGCGATTTCTTCTGTCAATTCCACTGGGAATCCGTATGTATCATAGAGTTTAAAGACATCTTGACCAGCAATGACAGATTGTCCTTTTTCTTTCAAGTCTGCTACGATGCCTTGGGCAAAGTGTTGACCTGAGTGAAGAGTACGAGCAAATGACTCTTCCTCGCTCTTAACGATTTTCTCAATAAAGTCACGTTTTTCAAGAACTTCTGGGTAGTAGCTTTCCATGATTTTTCCAACAGTTGGAACGAGTTTGTAAAGGAAAGGCTCATTGATACCCAATTTTTGACCATGCATAGAAGCTCGACGGAGAAGACGACGAAGGACATAACCACGACCTTCATTTCCAGGAAGGGCACCATCACCGATGGCAAATGAAAGAGAACGGATGTGGTCTGCAATAACCTTGAAGCTCATGTTGTCGCCATCTTGGTCGTAAACCTTACCAGACAATTTCTCTACTTCACGAATGATCGGCATGAAGAGGTCTGTTTCAAAGTTTGTCTTAGCCCCTTGGATAACCGCCACCAAACGCTCCAAACCAGCGCCCGTATCAATGTTTTTGTGTGGCAATTCTTTGTACTCGCTACGAGGAACAGCAGGGTCTGCGTTAAATTGTGACAAAACGATGTTCCAGATTTCGATATAACGGTCATTTTCGATATCTTCTGCAAGAAGACGAAGACCAATGTTTTCTGGGTCAAAGGCTTCTCCACGATCGAAGAAGATTTCTGTATCAGGGCCAGAAGGTCCCGCACCGATTTCCCAGAAGTTATCTTCGATCGGAATCAAGTGACTTGGGTCCACTCCCACTTCAATCCAGCGGTTGTATGAATCTTTATCGGCCGGATAGTAGGTCATGTAAAGTTTTTCAGCTGGGAAGTCAAACCATTCAGGACTTGTCAAAAGTTCATAAGCCCAAGTAATGGCTTCGTCACGGAAGTAATCCCCGATTGAGAAGTTCCCCAACATTTCAAACATAGTATGGTGACGGGCAGTCTTCCCTACGTTTTCGATGTCGTTAGTACGGATGGCCTTTTGGGCATTGGTAATACGTGGGTTTTCAGGAATGATGGTTCCATCAAAGTATTTTTTAAGAGTGGCAACCCCTGAGTTGATCCACAAAAGTGTTGGATCATTTACAGGAACCAAACTTACTGATGGTTCTACTGAATGACCTTTGGTCGCCCAGAAATCAAGCCACATTTGGCGTACTTGTGCACTAGATAATTGTTTCATTTGTATCTCCTTTTTACTAATTTGATTGGCTTTCTAGCATTTCTACATAGTCAATAGCGACACAGAGGGAAATGACTAGGTCTGCATAAGAGTCTTCATAGACAGTTACGGTATAAGTTGAGGTTAAATGGAAAAGTTCCTTGGTAATCTCAGCAATCACTTGGTCACGATCATCCAGCAATTTAAAATTCAAATCCCAGACATTTCCTTCGATACGAAGACCGAGATTATCAAACTCATACTTATCTCTGAAGAAAGTCAACTTCTTTCGGATATAAAAATGATCACCGTTACTCAGTTGAATTTCAAAACGAGGTAGGAAAGTTAAGACTTCCTTACTAATCTCACTAACCTGTTCACCAGCAACATTATAGATGGTAAAGGTTTTAGGAATCTTAAAAAATGAACCTTCAACCTGATAGGCAACATTGCCCAACTCATCCTTGATATCAAAGCGTTCTCCACCTAAGCGAAATTTTTGTTTAACAAGAAATGTTCTCATAAACACCTCCAAAAATAAAAGACAAATCCATATCACGAAGGGCGAAAAACCGCGGTACCACCTTCATTCAATGAACTTGTCATTCTTTGATTCTTATGCAATTGTTGGATTGAGTAGCATGACTTTCTATCTTAGATGGCTCGCAGCACCGCCAATTCTCTGAACTAAGATGGAGAGAAAACCAATTCTCAACTTTCTTATTATATCGTTTTTTTAAGCCTGCGTCAACTGGAAATAATCCTAACCAATAGCATGAGTTAACTTTCTGCATTAACCTCTTAATTTATCTAGATCTACTTTGTGATGTTCGATGAGTTTTAGGCTTATAAATTGAAATCTTAATTCGTGTACGTTTCAAATCAACTTCCTCTCCTACTTTCGGAATTTGATCTACTACAGTCCCCTCCGAGGTACCTTCAGGAGCAGTTGAAACTTCTACTATTTCAATATTAGCTTCTTTAACACCAACAATCTGTTTTAAATTATTTATGGTAAACTCTAAACTTGAACCTGCATAATTTAGCATTGTAGCACTAGTTCGTTCTTTTGCAACAGTCAAAGTAATATCCGATGGATCATTCAAATCATATAAAGCTCCCTCCGACCAACTTTGACGTAAAATTGTACCAGGAGAATATTCATTACTTTCTTCTTCCTCAACTTTTATATGTTCCTCTCGGATTTTACTACTCTTTAATTCTGATATAACATCAGAGACTTTTCGACCAATAAAGTTTCCAATATATACTTTTGTAGCTTGTGGTCTAGTAGTGGGAGACGTTGTTGATGTTTGTTTATCTTTAGATTTATTTCCACCGAGAGAAGCTTGCTTTGTAGAACTTTTGGAGGTTGTAGAACTTTTGGAGGTTGTAGAACTTGTGGAGGTTGTAGAACTTGTGGAGGTTGTTGAACTAGACTGTTGAGTTGAATGATTATTACTGTTATGAGTATGAGATGATTTAGACTTGGTCATACCTATGAAAAAAGTTCCAATAATGACTAATAAAAGTAAGCTTATAGCTATTCCGAAAAACCATTTTATTCTACTTATTTTCTGTCTACGACGCTCTAATAATTCATTCTGTTCCCTTTCTTCCTGTTGTTTTAATTGAAATTGCTCCGCAGCCAAACGTTGTCGTTCTATTTCTCTCTCTTTCTCAAGTAAATACTCATCATATTCAGCTTCTGCTTCTGCTAGAAGTATCTGTATCCTAACTCTCTCGTCTTCTGATTCAGCTTTAGCCCACAGTTTTTTTAAATCAAATATATTATCTTTATATTGTTGCTCTATACGTAATTCTAACTCTCTTTGATGACGAGATTCTTCATCCCATTGCCTCTGGCGTTCTAACTCATTTCTCTCTTTTAATGTTTCTTGTTGTTCTCGAGCAAGACGATTTTGTTCATCTAGTGCTGCCTGTTGCTTTTGGTTAGAAAACTGCTGTTCCCATCTCTGCTGTTCCAACAAGTTATTTTGTCTTTTTAGCTCTTGATTCAATTCTTCTTCTCGACGAGCTTTTTCCCAATCATTCAGACTATTTATATTCCCTCCTAGTTTGCATTATAACCATGTTCCCTAGATTTTAAAACTTTCTTCCAATATCGTTCACGTTGGAGTGCTTTTTGTTTTCCAACTTCATTCTTTGGAAAAATCTCTAATAAACTATATTGGAAATACTTTTTAATATAACTTATTCCATATTTTTCGACTATTTCATACAATCTTTTATTTGGATAACGATTCTCTTCCATTTCGGATTTATCATAGCCTTCACTTAAGTATGTAGACCATCTTCCATAAACTCCATTATCTCCATAAGCAGAACCAACATAGAGCTTTCCTGTCTTAGCATCAGTAATAACATAGACACCATAAACAGCTGAAAGATATTGTCTCCAAGAACTATTTGCCCAATTTTTCTTTAATTCTTGATAAGAAAATGAGATATTTTCATAACCTGGAAATTGAGAGGTTTGATTAAAATAGGAGATGCTGCTTACAGATTCTACTACAACTGATTCAATTATTTTAGGATTGACATAAAACCATGATTGGCCTGTGTTGGTATGATTGACCAAAACTTTTTCTATAAACTTATCATACTCTTTTAATCGTTCAGCTAAAGCAAACTTGACATGATGGTTCCCATAGGTCACTTTCTTTATCTGACTATTCTTTTCTTTTATAAGATAGGCACCAACAAAAAGCCATTTATGGTACTCTACTTCTATAAATTGAAACTGAATTTCATTTCTACGATTTCGACTTTTTTTATCTGAACCATTACTTAAAATCCAAGGCAAAAAATCTTCAGATCCACTGATATAATCATCAACAAAACTATAATCATCCCAATTCTTGTTAAATCGTAACTTAATACGATATCCTTTGTAATCTGATTGAGACAATAACTCATTAAATCCGAAAATATCCTTCAAATATATCTTTTCATTCATATTGTATTTCTCTTTTATTTATATGGAGAACTTTACATAATCTCTCTCCTATATCATTATACAGAAGGACTTAATAACGGTCAAGAGCTTAAATATTTTTTCAAAATCTCCGCAAATTATCTTCGATAAAAAAACATTCCCTACATCCCTGATTACTTTTTCAGGATATATTTTTTCTTACTGCCATTTTTCTTTTTATCCCAACTTTTATTCCAAGTTTTCGAATTGCTATACATAAATACGAAAATATTTGCAAATATAAAGTAACCTATCACCAAATGTATGGAATCCGTTGTTAGATATTGCCGATCCAAGCCATCCTTTAAATGAAATAGTATAATTGTTTCGTTAACAATCAAAAAGGTTGGCCAATAACTTTTTTTGAAAAAAGTAGACATTTTCATGATTTGTTACCGCTTTCTATTATTATAAACTTAGTATACTACTAGGCTATAAAATAAGCAAATAGGATAGTAAAAATAAACAACTATACAAATTACTTTCTATTCAAAAAACGAACCAGCTGTTACTGATTCGTTCTTTTACGTTTATCTATTACTTCCGATACATCTTAAATTGTAGGAAGAGATCGCTGTAGATACCTGTCCATTTATGGTCAAATTTCTCATAGACCTCTAGGTGTTTCATAGTGTCTGCATCTGGATAGAAGGACTTGTCTTCTTTTGTCTCCTCAGGGAGCATTTCCTTAGCAGCATTGTTTGGTGTTGAGTAACCGACATACTCTGCATTTTTGAGAGCATTTTCGGGCTTCAACATAAAGTTGATAAATGCATAAGCTGCATTCTGGTTCTTGACAGTCTTAGGAATGACCATATTGTCAAACCAGAGATTACTTGCTTCTGTCGGAACGACATAGCGAAGATTTTCATTTTTCTCTAGCATCTGACTGGCTTCACCAGAGAAGGTCACACCGATGGCAGCGTTATTCTGAATCATGTAACCCTTCATCTCATCCGCCACAATAGCCTTGATATTAGGTGTTAGCTTATAGAGCTTATCTACCGTTTCCTCCAACTGCTGTGGATCTTTAGAGTTGAGGCTATAGCCTAGCGAGTTAAGACCTAAACCAAGTACTTCACGCGCCCCATCAAAAAGCATAATAGAGTTTTTATACTCTGGCTTCCAAAGGTCGTCCCAATGTTCAGGCGCTTCTTCCACCATAGTTTCATTGTAGACGATTCCCAAGGTCCCCCAGAAGTATGGGATAGAGTACTGATTGTTTGGGTCAAAGGACTGGTTGAGAAACTCTGGACCGATATTCTCAATGCCCTCAATCTTACTATAATCCAGTGGAACTAGAAGGTCTTCGTCCTTCATTTTGTTAATCATGTACTCACTTGGGATGGCAATATCATAAGTCGTTCCACCCTGCTTGATTTTCGTGTACATGGCTTCGTTGGAGTCAAAGGTTTCGTACTGGACTTGGATTCCTGTTTCTTCTGTAAATTTCTCCAGAAGTTCAGGATCGATATAGTCTCCCCAGTTGTAGATAACCAATTTTTGACTATCACGGCTATTGATTTTACTATCAAGATGGTAAGAAATTCCCCACAAGACAAGGATAATCGCTAGAATTCCTGCTAAAAATGAATAGAGTCGTTTCATGCTTGCTCCTCCTTCTCACGTGAAATGAAGTAATATCCGACAACTAGGATAATACTAAAGAGAAAGACCAAGGCTGAAAGAGCATTGATTTCTAGGGAAATTCCCTTACGAGCTCGAGAGTAGATCTCAACTGACAAGGTTGAAAAGCCATTCCCCGTTACAAAGAAGGTCACGGCAAAGTCATCTAGGGAATAAGTGAATGCCATGAAGTAGCCTGCGATGATAGACGGTGTCAAATAAGGGAGCATAATTTCCTTGAACATCTGGAACTGGCTAGCTCCAAGGTCATAGGCTGCATGAATCATATCCCCATTCATCTCTTTCAAACGAGGCAAGACCATGAGCACTACGATTGGAATGGAGAAGGCTACGTGACTAGACAGAACCGTCAGAAAACCAAGTGAAAACTTGAGTTGGGTAAAGAGAATCAAGAAGCTGGCACCAATCATGACGTCTGGGGCAACCATCAAAATGTTATTGAGTGATAGGAAGGCTTCTTGATATTTTTTGCGTGATTGGTAGATGTAAATGGCACCGAAAGTCCCAATGACAGTCGCAATCAAAGCTGATAGGAAGGCTAGTAAAAAGGTCTGAACCAAGATTAGCATGAGTCTTCCATCGCCAAACATGGTTTCAAAGTGAGACAAACTAAAGCCTGTAAAGCTATTCATATCATCCCCAGCATTGAAGGCATAACCAATCAAGTAAAAGATTGGCAAATAGAGGACGATAAAAACAAAGGCTAGGTAAAGATTTGATAATTTTTTCATCGTTCTCTCCTTTCCTTAGTCACCCACATAGTGATGAACATGGTCAGGATAAGAACAACACCGATAGTTGAACCCATACCGTAATTATCGTTTGTCAGGAAGTTCTGCTCGATAGCAGTTCCCAAGGTGATCACTCGGTTCCCCCCAATCAAACGGGTCAACATAAAGAGACTTAAACTCGGGATAAAGACAGATTGGACACCACTTCGCACTCCATTCATAGAAAGAGGGAAGATGACATGACGGAAAGTTTCCCACTTGGTTGCACCGAGGTCATAGCTAGCATTAATGAGATTATTATCCATATCATCCAAAACATTGAAGATTGGCAAAATCATAAATGGAAGCTCGATGTAACTCGCTACAAAAATAAATGAGAAATCCGTAAAGAGCAACTGCTGCGAACCGATTCCGATAAATTCGAGGAATTGATTAATAGAACCATTTTGCCCAAAAATCCCGATAAAGGCATAGGCCTTAAGGAGAAGGTTGATCCAAGTTGGTAAGATGATGAGCATGAGCCAGAGTTGACGGTGTTTAAGACGAGTCAGAAATAGGGCTGTTGGATAGCTGATAAGAAGCGTCACCAGAGTTACAATCCCAGCATAGAGAACTGAGTTAAAACTCATTTTGAGATAGGTTAAATTTTGTGACGCAAAATAGGATTTATAGTTTTCTAAACTGAACTGGCCTTCGATGTTGAAAAAGGATTGCCCAAAAATCAAGACCAAAGGTGCCAAAACAAAGAGTGCAATCCAAAGCATGTAGGGCACTACAAAGAGTTTAGAGGTTGTTTTCTTCATCTCTTTCCTCCTCGATAGCGTTGATCAAACCTGCTTCTTGCTCTTCGATTTCTACATATTCTTCGATACGTGCATCGAACTCTTCTTCTGTTTCATTGAGACGCATGATGTGGATGTCTTCTGGTTCAAAGTCCAGACCGATTTCTTCACCAACAATGGCCTTACGAGTTGAGTGAATCATCCATTCATTGCCGAGTTCATCATAGGCGATAATCTCATAGTGAACCCCACGGAAAAGCTGAGTATCAACCTTAACTTGAAGTTTTCCTTCTTCTGGAAGGGTAATGCGCAAGTCCTCTGGGCGAATCACGACTTCAACAGGTTCATTTGGCTTCATCCCACCGTCGACCGCTTCAAATCGTTTCCCATTAAACTCAACTAAGTAGTCCTCAATCATAGTTCCAGGCAGGATATTTGATTCACCGATGAAGGTAGCAACAAAGTGGTTGATTGGCTCGTCGTAGATATCAACTGGTGTTCCTGACTGAACGATTTCTCCATCATTCATAACGAAAATCCAGTCACTCATAGCCAAGGCTTCTTCTTGATCGTGGGTAACAAAGACAAAGGTAATGCCCAATCGCTGTTGTAGTTCACGCAGTTCGTACTGCATGTCTGTTCGCAATTTCAAGTCCAAGGCTGACAAAGGCTCATCCAAGAGTACCACACGAGGTTGGTTGATAATCGCACGCGCAATCGCTACACGCTGGCGTTGTCCTCCAGAAAGCTTACGAATAGAACGTTTTTCGAAACCTTCCAACTGTACCATCTTGAGAACTTCTAATACACGTTGTTCGATTTCTTTTTTATCGACCTTACGCAAACGCAATGGAAAGGCAACATTTTCAAAGACATTCATATGCGGAAACAAGGCATATGATTGGAAGACTGTATGAACATCGCGCTTATTAGTTGGGATATCATTGATTCGCACGCCATCCAGTAAAATATCTCCAGTCGTTGCGTCTAGCAAACCAGCGATGATATTGAGGATGGTTGATTTTCCTGAACCAGATGCACCTAGCAGTGTATAAAATTTCCCTTCTTCCAACTCAAAGTTAATATCCTTGAGAACCTTGGTGTTGCTATCTTCAAAAACTTTAGAAACGTTTCTGAATTCGATAATTGGTTTTTTCAATTGGCATAAATTCCTTCTTTTTCATAGATTAACAGATCAGGGCTCTGTCAGGCCGCTACTACCTCTTGCAGGGAGTTAGACCACCTGCATATATCTTCGCTACCGATAGGCTTTCACCCCCTCTACATTCTAGTTAGTAGCAGCTAAGCTATTTCTACTATTTACTCATGTTCACCCAAGATACGAACTTCTCGCTCAAGAGTAACACCTGAGTGTTCTTTAACTTTTTCAATGACAGACTCAATCAAGTCTTCATAATCTCTAGCAGTTCCATCAGCAACATTAATCATAAAACCTGCGTGCTTTTCTGAGACTTCGACGCCACCGATACGATAACCTTTCAAGCCAGCTTCTGCAATCAATTGACCTGCAAAATGATCCACTGGACGTTTAAAAACTGATCCACATGAAGGATACTCTAAAGGTTGCTTGAGTTCACGAAGATGAGTCAAGCGGTCCATCTCCTGTTTGATGACTTGGTGATTACCTGGAGCTAGGGCGAACTTAGCAGAAAGGACTACTGCCCCTGATGCTTGAATAGCTGAATGACGGTAACCAAAGTTCAAGTCTTTAGCAGACAAGGTTTCGATTTCACCCTCCTTAGTCAAGATTTGACAAGACTGGAGAACATGAGCAATCTCACCACCATAAGCGCCAGCATTCATAAAGACAGCACCACCAACGCTTCCTGGAATACCACAAGCGAACTCAAAGCCCGTCAAACTATGACGAAGGGCAATACGAGTAGTCTCAATCAAGTTAGCTCCAGCTTCAGCCTCAATGGTATAGCCATCAACAGAGACATTATTGAGCTTGTCACACATGATTACAAAACCACGGACTCCACCTTCACGGACGATAATGTTACTTGCATTTCCAAGAACCATCCAAGGAATGTTTTCCTGATTGGCAAACTTGACCACACGAGCCATCTCATAGCGATTGCGTGGAAAAACTAAATAATCTGCCTTTCCTCCAACCTTTGTATAAGTATAGGATTTTAATGGTTCGTCGAAACGAATATCGATTCCTTCTAAGGTTTCTTTTAATTTATCTGATACAGTCATTTTTCTAATCCTTTTATGAAATTCATTCCATTATACCATTTTTAGCGATTTTTTTCGATGATTTGGTTAGCTTTTTCAAAAGCTCAAACTAAAAAGAGGATGAACCTCTTTTTTGTATTATTGCTTTTTATAAAAGATCGATTTTGTAAAGTAAATAAAAATAATAACTTCCACTGCTAACAATCCTTCTACGAGAAGGGGATTTGACAACCAGCCAACTTGAGATAGGCTCGGAGCCAAATCAAATAGGGCGTGTAAACCATAAGCAGCTACCAGGTAAATCCATTTCTTTTGACGAACTGCTTGATAAACCCAGAAAGAGAGACCGATTTGCATAACAAGAGCAAGCACACGCTCAACACCGAGTAAATAAACTTGCCATCCAGATAGAGATTGTACTGTTTCAAGTGTATTTTGGGGAAGGAGATTTGCCAGATCTGGATTTGAAGACTCTAATAACGAAAAGAGGATCAAAAGACTAATCAAGCTTCCCATTCCGAGGTAGAGCAATTCCAAGCCACCATGCCCCAATCCATAAGCAAGGGCATCTGAATCTTCCAAAGTTCTTTTCTTCTCCAACCATTTAAAGAAAATAAGTCGAGCTGTTTCTTCAAACAAAGCAGCCATACAGATCCCATAAATCACATAGAGAAGGGGATTTCCCGTCATGAGTGGAACTGTCCCATCCTTTTGTGGATGAAGAACCAAGAGATGAACGATTTTCTCTAAGACCTGAGATGAAGCAAAAAATGCAACTGCCCCAAGTCCCAAAACTGCAAAATTAATCTTGTATTTCTTTCTTGCGTACCAAACTGCTGCAATGAGGACGGCAAATAAGGCCAGCATCGTTATTATTACATGAATTTTCATATTTGACTCCTATTATTCTGCCTGTTCGATATCTTTTTTCATCTCGTCAACGTTAAACTTAGCAAATAGATATTGACGATCCTGAACAGGAAAACGTTGATCCAACTGGTCAACAGCTCCCACTTCTACAATACCTTCCTTGATGACAAAATCCATAACGTGGCCACCAAAGGTTAGGTCATCTGAGATAAAGTGTAGATGGTAACCAGCAACACTAACTCCATGGAAAATTTCAGGTGTCCAAAAACCAACGATAGTTCCTGAGACATTGTCACAGCTATATTCAGGCTGATGCGTCGCAACCTCAGCAAACTTCGTTTCATTTGTCGATTTTGGAATCATGCGAACATGCATGTGTTTAAAATCACCATGGATCTTGATGGAACGGAAAAGATTCTCTCCATCATAATAGGACTCAATACGTTTTTCAAGTTCCTGATCAGTCATTTCAAAACGCTGACGGAAAATAACTTCTGCCTGGTGGGGTACAACTGCTGCATAGGGAATCAAAGCATCTGGTGAAACTTCCACAATTTCAGGTTTCTCACCTGATCCCTTAGCCTGATAAGCTTTCCCATCTAAGACAATCAATTCTCCATCGATAGAATCCAGGGTTCCTAATCCTAAATCACCATGTTCAAGTAATTCACCAACGGTCATGGTTCCACCGTAAAGTCCCGCCATCAAGGCTCCCAAAGTATTGTATTGGAATAATTTAACTGGTTCTTGCACCTTTATCATCTCACTCTTCTTTGAAAATTTTACTTACTAAGTATATCACATTTCTGATTAGAATTGAATGCTAGACTGCCTTTTAATACTCAATGAAAATCAAAGAGCAAACTAGGAAACTAACCGCAGGTTGCTCAAAGCACTGTTTTGAGGTTGTAAATGGAACTGACGAAGTCAGCTCAAAGCACTGCTTTGAGGTTGTGGATAGAACTGACGAAGTCAGCTCAAAACACTGTTTTGAGGTTGTGGATAGGACTGACGAAGTCAGTAACATATATACGGCAAGGCGACGTTGACGCGGTTTGAAGAGATTTTCGAAGAGTATAACATTGCCAAACTTCTAAAAAAAAGGTACAATGTAACAAAATCGAGAGAGGTCTGGGATGAAGCAAGAAAGCAAGTATGAACAAGTCGTTCACTATCTAAAAAATGAGATAGAATCAGGTAGATTTCCAACTGGAAGTCGCCTACCATCTATCCGAAAACTCAGTCAAAATTTTCACTGTAGCAAAGACACCATACAGCGCGCACTCTTAGAACTCCGATACGAGAAATATATCTACTCAAAACCTCAAAGTGGTTATTATGTATTGGAGCAACAAACCAGTCATGAAGACTTAATTATCTCAGTTAACGATGAACACGCAGCGGCCTATGATGATTTTCGTCTGTGCGTCAATGAGAGCTTGATTGGGCGAGAAAATTATCTCTACAACTACTATGAACACCAAGAGGGTTTAGAAGAATTACGTCAGTCCGTTCAGACATTACTCTTTGATCAAGCGATTTATAGTAAGGCAGACCAGTTGGTCATGACGTCTGGAACCCAACAAGCACTGTTTATTCTTTCCCAGATTGATTTTCCAGGTCAAGCTCAGGAAATACTGGTCGAACAACCGACCTATCATCGGATGAATCAGCTGCTACTAGCTCAAAATCTTCCCTATCAAACCATTGACCGTCGAGTAGACGGCATTGACCTAAACGAACTTGAGGAACACTTTAAAAGCGGAAAGATTAAGTTTTTCTATACTATTCCCCGTTTCCACTATCCTCTGGGGCATTCCTATTCTGAAGAGGAAAAACTTGCCATCCTTGACTTGGCTGCCAAACATCAGATTTATATCGTTGAGGATGACTACCTAGGTGACTTGGATCCTAAAATGGGACAAACCTTTCATTATTTAGACCAACATGATTTGGTCATCTATATCAAGTCCTTTTCTACCAGTCTATTTCCTGCCCTTCGAATCACTGCCCTTCTTCTTCCAAACACTATCAAGGAAGCTTTTGTGACCTATAAAAACATTCTCGACTACGATAACAACCTTATCATGCAAAAGGCTCTATCACTCTACATCGATAGTCAACTCTTTGAGAAAAACAGACTAGCACGACTGGCACTGCAAGAAAAAAGTCAGGAGCACATCCAACAGCTCTTACAAAGGTATCCCCTTTCCCTACCGAACTATCCACTTCATGATGGGCTTTTGCTTGATCTCAGGAACTATCCTAGCATCGCTAGTCTTAAACACAGCCCTCTAGAACTTGACTTCTTCGAATCTTCCTATCTAACGAACTGCCCTTATCACTTTGCAAAAATTTCCTTAGAAAATATTGAAGAAACATTAAGCTATTTAAAAACAGAGCTGGACTGAAATCCAACTCTGTTATTTTTTATTGCTCTACTTCTGTTAGCTTAGCAGCTTTTTCAAGATAAGTTTGGTAAGTTCCGTCATCTTTCAGTTTTTGGATGACCTTATCAACTACTTCCTTCAAATCTGAGTTACCTTTTTTGATAGCTACAGCATTTGCTTCGCCTTCTTTCATAGTCAAGCTTACTGTAGCCACTGCCAAATCTGAGTTCTTAGCAGCATAGCTTAGTGCTACTGGCTCATCCATATGAACGGCATCAACTTTACCAGATTGGAGCTCGTTGACTGCTTCTCCCATGTTTGTCAAAGAAGTCAACTGTGCCTTTGGAAGTTGCTCTTTAACCATAGATTCAGGAACAGTTCCTTTCTGAGCTGCAATATTAGCACTTGCTAGAGAGTCCAAACCCTTGTATTTTTCAAGATCTGATTTTCTGATAAGGAAGCTAATTTTATTTTCATAGTAAGGAATTGAGAAATCAAAGACTTCTTGTCTTTCTTCAGTTGCACTGATTCCCGCAATTGCTAGGTCTGCTTTTCCTGTTTGAAGACTGGTCAAGACATTATCAAAACTCATACTTGAAATTTCCAATTTCACTCCAAGTTCATCAGCGATTGCTTGCGCCATGTCAATATCCGCACCTACGACTTGGTTTTTACCATCCACAAGTGCTTGAAACTCAAAGGGAGCATAGTCGGGACTAGTTGCGATCACTAATTTTCCTTTTTGCTTGATGGCCTCCACTGCAGACTGCGAGCTTGAACTAGACGATTGGCAAGCTACCAATAAGAAGCTTGCAAGAAAACTACATAAGACAAATATCCATTTTTTAAAATTCATAAATAAACAACCTCTCTGTTAATTTTGTATAATTATAACTCTATCTACTTCGTTTGTCAAGCATATTCCAAATTTTTATGAAAAATTTTCAATTTTTGTTTCAAAAAAAGAGCTTTTACTTACTAACAAGCTCCTTTTTTTGCATAATTAATCAATTTTACAATTCAACAATCTTACCTGTTTCAAAGTAAACAACCCATTCACAGATATTTTTTGCATAGTCACCGATGCGTTCCAAGTAAGAAATGACTTGGAAGTAATCACGACCTGTGACGATAGCTTCTGGGTTCTTTCTAATTTCTTCAGTTGCAAGATCACGAATATTATCAAAGTAATGGTTGATATTTTCATCCATGGTTGCAACTTCATAGGCTTGATCCACAGAACCATTCAAATAAAGTTCTAAAGCGGCTTCAACAAAGTTTTTTACTTCACGACCCATTTTTTTAATTTCTTCTTCAACTGCAGGGATACGCTGCTCACCCTTCATACGAATCGTTGCTTTTGCGATAGATACTGCATGGTCACCCATACGTTCTAAGTCTGACACAGCTTTTAGAACTGTTAAAACTGTACGTAAGTCTTGTGAAACTGGCTGTTGTAGGGCAATCATTTCAAATGATTTCTTTTCAAGTTTCACTTCGTATTCGTTTACTTCTGCATCTTCCTCAATGACTTCTTTAGCCATGTCACGGTCATGCGTTACAAAAGCACGTACGGTACGATTGATTTGGGAAAGAACTTCTTGTCCCATAGCATAAAACTGATTATGCAATTTCTCTAAATCTTCTTCCAATTGAGAACGTAACATCATTTATCTCCTTATCCAAATTTTCCTGAAATATAATCTTCTGTTTCCTTGTGTTGTGGGTCGAGGAACATATCCTTGGTATCGTTAAATTCAATCAAATCTCCATTGAGGAAAAAGCCTGTCTTATCGGAGATTCGAGATGCTTGCTGCATAGAACGAGTAACCAAGAGCATGGTGTATTTGTCTTTTAGACCATACAAGGTTTCCTCAATCTTACCAGCAGAAATAGGGTCCAAGGCTGAAGTTGGTTCATCCAAGAGGATGATTTTAGGGCTAGTCGCCAATACACGTGCCACACAAACACGTTGTTGTTGCCCACCTGAAAGACCAATAGCAGAATCATGCAAACGGTCCTTGACTTCATCCCAGATTGAAGCACGTTGTAAAGCCTTCTCCACTGCTTCATCTAAGACCTGCTTGTCTTTTTCCCCATTTATACGGAGGCCATAAACGACATTTTCATAGATAGACATAGGAAAAGGATTGGGTTGTTGGAAGACCATACCAATTTCTTTACGTAATTCAACTGTATCCGTACGAGGACTATAGATATTGTGCCCATTATAAACCACTGATCCAGTTGTCGTCACTTCAGGATTAAGGTCACCCATTCGGTTAATAGCCTTTAGAAGTGTTGATTTTCCAGATCCAGACGGACCGATAAGTGCCGTAATTTCCTTGGGTTGGAACGATAAGGAAACACTATTCAAGGCCTTCTTTTTATTGTAATAGACTGACAGGTCTGAAACCTGTAAAATCGGTTCTGTCATACTGTTCCCTTTCTAACCAAAGTGTCCAGTTACATAGTCATTTGTTGACTGTAGCTTCGCATTTTGGAAAATATTAGATGTCTTATCATACTCAATCAAGTCACCCAGGTAGAAGAATCCTGTATAATCACTAGCACGCGCAGCTTGTTGCATACTGTGAGTTACGATGATAATGGTAAATTCCTTCTTCAACTCCAGCATGGTTTCTTCAAGTTGAGCTGTCGCAATCGGATCCAAGGCTGATGCTGGCTCATCCATCAAGAGGATATCTGGTTTCACAGAGATTGCACGAGCGATACAGAGACGCTGTTGTTGACCTCCTGAAAGAGTTAAGGCTGACTTATGAAGGTCGTCTTTAACCTGATCCCAGAGGGCGGCCTGACGAAGAGAGGTTTCTACAATTTCATCAAGGACTTTCTTATCCTTAACACCTGCACGTTCATGTGCAAAGGTGATGTTGCGGTAAATAGATTTAGCAAATGGATTTGGACGTTGGAAAACCATTCCGATATGTTTACGCATTTCATAAACATTGATCTCAGGGCGGTTGACGTCTATTCCCTGATAGAGAATTTGTCCTGTAACCTTCGCAATATCAATAGTATCATTCATACGATTGAGACTGCGTAGGTAGGTTGATTTCCCAGATCCTGATGGACCAATCAAGGCCGTAATTTTATTTTTTTCAAATTGCATATCCACGCCCTTGATGGATTCATTTTTACCGTAGTAAACATGTAAATCCTTCGTAGAGAGGGCCACTTTTTCTTCTGGAAAAGTAATGATATGCCTTTCATCCCAATTATATTTTGACATGGCTTCTCCTTTAGGCAGCGGTTAATTTCTTATGTAGATAGCTTCCGAGTTTTCGTGCTCCAAAGTTAAAAATCAAGATAAAAATTAAGAGCACCGCAGCAGAACCCGCTGAAACAAGTGTCCCATCAGGAATAGTTCCTTCACTATTGACTTTCCAAATATGAACAGCCAAGGTTTCTGCTTGACGGAAGATTGAGATTGGACTGGTTACACTGAGAACATTCCAGTTTGACCAGTCAAGAGCTGGCGCAGATTGTCCTGCAGTATAGATAAGAGCCGCAGCTTCACCAAAAATACGACCTGAGGCAAGCACAATACCTGTTACAATACCAGGTAGGGCTTCGGGGATAACGACATGAAGAACTGTTTCCCAACGAGAAAGCCCAAGCGCCAAACCAGCCTCACGTTGCGTATGGTGAACGTGTTTCAAACTGTCTTCAACATTACGCGTCATCTGTGGAAGGTTAAAGACAGTCAAAGCCAAGGCACCAGAAATAATTGAAAATCCATATTCAAACTGAACTACAAAGATGAGGTAACCAAAGAGACCGACTACGACTGATGGCAGTGAAGACAGAATTTCAATACAGGTACGAACGAAGTTGGTAACACGACCTTTTTTTGCATATTCAGCCAAATAAATTCCAGCCCCCATTGATAGAGGTACAGAGATGAATAAGGTAATGACCAAAAGGAAGAAGGAATTATAAAGCTGGATTCCAATACCACCACCTGCTTGGTAAGAAGATGATTTTCCAGTCAAGAAGGACCAAGAAACATGAGGTAAGCCTCGAACCAAGATATAGAGAATCAAGGAAGCAAGGATGGTCACAATGATTCCTGCGATGGTATAGAGGACAGCTGTAGCAAGTTTATCTAATTTCTTAGCGTGCATAGTTTTTCTTTCCTCTTTCTTTCGTAATCAATTTAATCACACTGTTAAAGGCCAGGCTCATCAAGAGCAATACTAAGGCTAGTGACCAAAGAACATTATTATCAACAGTTCCCATAACAGTATTTCCGATACCCATGGTCAAAACAGAGGTTAAAGTCGCAGCAGGTGTTGTTAGTGAAGTTGGGACAACGGCTGAGTTTCCGACAACCATCTGAATAGCCAGGGCTTCACCAAAGGCACGCGCCATTCCGAAGACTACTGCCGTAAAAATACCTGAACGTGCCGCCTTCAAGGTTACACGCCAGATGGTTTGCCAGCGAGTGGCCCCCATAGCCAAACTAGCTTCACGATAATGACGAGGCACCGCACGTAGGCTATCTGTTGTCATGAAGGTTACAGTCGGCAAAATCATAACAAAGAGAACGAAAATTCCTGATAAAATACCAAAACCTGTTCCACCAAAGACACTACGTACAAATGGTACGACGACCTGCAATCCGATAAATCCATAAACTACTGAAGGAATCCCGACTAGGAGTTCAATAGCAGGTTGCAAAATCTTTGCCCCTTTTGGTGATACTTCTGTCATAAAGACTGCAGCCCCAATGGCAAATGGTGTTGCAATAAGAGCTGATAGGATGGTAACAATAAAGGAACCTAAAATCATCGGAAGAGCACCAAATTGTTTCCCTGAAGGGTTCCAAGTCTGTCCAAATAAAAATTCAAAAATGTTAACACCATTGACGAAGAAGGTAGATAACCCTTTCTGAGCCACGAAAATCAAAATCATGGCTACAATAATGACAATCAAAGAGAGACAGGCAAAAGTTAGCCCTTTTCCTAATTTCTCAAGACGAGAGTTTTTTGAAGGAGAGAGCAATTTTTTAGATAATTCTTCTTGATTCATTATTGGCTCCCTTCTATTGCTGTCACAGTACCTGCAGCATCTTTTTCAACCTTCATTTCCTTAACTGAAATATAACCCATTCCTTTAACGATTCCATTCTGAGCTTCGTCTGAAAGGACAAAGTTTAGGAATTCGGCAACCAATTCATTTGGCTCACCAAGTGTATACATATGTTCATAAGACCACAAAGGCCAATTATTCGTGGTTACATTCTCTGAAATGGGTTCATAACCATTGAGTTTGATAGTCCCAACTGAGTCATCAACATAGGCAAAGGCTAAGTAGGAAATGGCTCCAGGGGTTTGAGAAACAATTGATTTGACCATCCCGTTTGAATCTTGTTCCTGACTTTGCATTGCTGATTGCCCATCCATGATCACACTGTCAAAAGTCGCACGAGAACCTGAACTTGCCGCACGGTTGATAATAGAAATGGCTAAATCTTTACCACCGACTTCTTTCCAGTTGGTAATTTCTCCTGTGAAGATTTGTCGGAGCTGATCCGTCGTTAGATTATCAACATCTACTTCTTTATTGATAATAACAGCCAAACCTGCAACAGCTACCTTATGGTCGACCAATGCTGAGGCATCAATACCGTCTTTTTCCTCCGCAAATACATCGGAGTTGCCGACATCTACTGCTCCTGACTGAACCTGCGACAGTCCTGTACCAGAACCACCACCTTGAACATTGACTGTTTTTCCGATGTGAGCTGATGCAAATTCATCTGCAGCCGCCTCGACTAAAGGTTGGAGAGCAGTTGAACCAACAGCCGTCATAGACTCCCCACGATCAATCCAACTTGCACATCCTACTAACGAACCAGCAAGTAAAAGAGTCGCAAGAGAGAGTGTGAGTTTTTTAAATTTTTTCACTATTTGTCTCCTTGAAAATAATGATGAATAGCTTGGAATTTCGCCCTATTTTTCTATGTTTTATGCAAAAAATCCATACTTCCACTATAACATAGAATACTGATTTTGACTAGTTTTTCACCTGAAACCTCAAGCCCTTAGGGAAATAATTCTTCAATGTATTTCCTGTCACTTTTGCAAAACCCAAACCATTTCCAGCAACCAAAACTTGGTACCACCCATTTGGCAAAGTTTCAGATAATTGAACTGTTTCACCAGCTACATATTTGACAAAGTCCTCTTGATGAATTTCAATTCCTTGATTGACTTGACTTGGTTTCAAAGCTAGGCCAAGTGCAAAACTTGGTTCAAAACGTTTTTTCTTAAAGGTTCCAAGATGAAGTCCGTTTCGTGCAATTCTTAGTTTTCCTAAATCTGGTAGACCTTCAGGCAAGAGATACAGTTGGTCTCCAAAAGTCTGTAAAATACCTGGCAAATTAATCTTTAGGTGTTTTTTTTCAAAATCTTGCCATAAACTCAACTGTTCGCGACTGAGATTAGTCTTAGAAGGCTTGAACTTGCCTGACTTGTTTTGTCCCTTAAACTGAAGATGAGCAACAAATTGGCCTTCTCCCTTAAAACGATGTGGGTACATCCGAGCTGTCTCTGGAAAATCAATCCCAGGAGCCATACCATTGATAGGTTCGATTGGAATCAATTCAAAATCATAACTATCCAATAACCATTTGATAATTTCTTCGTTTTCTTCTGGGGCCCAGGTACAGGTTGAATAAACCAAACGGCCACCATCAGCCAACATGGTGACCGCATCCTCTAGAATTTCACGCTGCAAGTCAGCACATTGGCTTGGATATTCTACACTCCAATAATCCATAGCATCTGGCTGTTTTCGGAACATCCCTTCTCCAGAGCATGGTGCATCTAGGACAATTAGGTCAAAATATCCTTTAAATACTTTAGCCAAACGATCGGCAGATTCATTGGTTACAACTACATTTGATGCTCCAAACCGTTCCATATTTTCAACCAAAATCTTAGCTCGCTTGCTAGAAATTTCATTGGAAACAAGTAGTCCTTCGCCTGCAAGATAAGCTGCCAGTTGAGTTGATTTCCCACCGGGAGCCGCTGCCAAATCCAAGACCTTCATGCCTGGTTTTGGTTGAGCTACTTGTGCAACCATTTGTGCAGCAGGTTCTTGGGAATAGACCAAACCTGTTACATGCTCAGGTGATTTCCCTGAAACCTTGCCATAATAGCCCCAAGGTGTATGTGGAATAGCATCTGAAAAAGAAACTTGACTTTCTTTTAAGGGATTGATGCGAAAGGCAGAAACTGCCTCATCATCAAAAGAGGCAAGAAAAGCTCTTGCCTCATCTCCCAATATTGCTTCATATTTTTTTACAAATCCTTCTGGAAATTGCATGTAAGTTTATTTCCTTTCATAGATATAGGATTGGATTTCTGCCAACTTGTCTGTTGGAACCATCATAATTGGTTGTCGTGTCTGAAAATCCACCGGCTCTCCAGTTAAGGTAACAATCTGATAACCTAAACTTTTTCCAATGATACCAGCTGCAGCATAGTCCCAAGGTTGGAGATAGGTGATATAGGTCAATAGCTGACCAGATAATATTTTTGAAAAACTAATAGCCGCACTTCCATAGATACGTACACCAAGTGAAGCATTAGCCAATTCTGCCACACCCCAGGCGTTTGTTTCCAACATGCCAGCATTACTCGCAATTAGAAAATCTCGCAAGGGCTTATCCTTAAAACTAGGCAAGGGTTCTTCATTGAGACAGGCATGAAAAGCACCTCCTCCATGATAACAATAACCTTTCATGACATCATAAATAATCCCAAACTGGCCCACACTATTTTCAAAATATGCTACCATAATGGCAAAATCATCACCTTGTGCAACAAAGTTGTTGGTACCATCAATGGGATCAATGACCCAAACAGATCCATGTCCAACTGAAGCACGTAGACATCCCTCTTCTGCACAAAATTGGTCATCAGGATAACGCGAACGAATTTTATCAACTAAAAAATTCTGAACTTCCTTGTCCAAACGAGTCACCAAGTCTGTAGGGGATGATTTTCTCTCAATATGCAATTCTTCCTGCATATGAGCTAGAATATAGTCTCCTGCTTCCTTGACAATCTCTTTGGCAAACATAAATTTATTTTCCAAGCGAAATCTTCCCTTCCCCTTGTTCTTTGGCCAATTGGACAGCTCGATAGAAGGAGTAACCACTCGCAGTTTCAAATTCACGGCCCAAGCGTTTTTCTTCACTCTTGCTTGGAACAACCGCTTTGAATCCCTTATAGGAATCTAGTAGTTTTTTTGCCTCTACCTTAGTCTCATAGGCTGCTTCAACATCATTAAAAAAAGAAAGCACTGAAGCAAGTTCTTCAGTGCTCCACGACAAATCTAGTGGGTAACTATACTGTTTATTCATCTAATTAATACCAGCTCTCAATGTAGCTTCTTTCAGTTCTTGTTTACGGTAACTACGAGGGAGAAAAGCACGAATCTCATCTTCATTAAAACCGATTTGCATCCGCTTTGCGTCAATAATAATCGGACGACGCAAAAGACTCGGATACTGCTCAATTAAATGAAGCAACTCCGATACTGAGATACTCTCTACATCAATATTCAATTTTTGAAAAATCTTTGAACGAGTCGAGATGATGTCATCAGTACCATTTTCGGTCAAGGAAAGAATGTGTTGCAGTTCTTTTCTCGTTAAAGGGCTGGTCATAATATTATGCTCTTGGAAGGGCACTTTATGATTCTCGAGCCAGGCCTTTGCTTTACGACATGATGTACAACTCGGTGATAAAAATAGTGTAATCATGCTTTCCTCTTCTTTACATACTTTTCTATTCCTATTATACAAAAAAATAAAGCGCTTGACTAGTTATTTCCGTAAAAAAACCTACTTTTTCAAGAAAAATAGGTTTTTTAGAATCAAATGTGAATGTTTTGCTTAAAAGTAGAAATATTCATGTTACAAACGATAGTTTTTTCCTAGATTTTATTTGGAATCAGTAATACTTTTCTTCACTTATCTATTTGTTTTTCTACTCTGTAGGTACAGAAATCCAAAAATCAATTCATACAAGCAGAAAAATAGAAGAAAGGCATGGAGGAAAAAGTTCTCTGGTAGGATAAGAATGACAGGATCCTTTGCCGGATCAAATAGCCAGGTATCATCACCTACAAAAAGAATTTGATGAAACAAAGTAAAGAATTGTTCAAAACCAATGAAGACACCAACTAAACCAAGAACCAAAGGTAGAGAAAGTATGATTAAGAGTGCTCTACGATAAAGTGGCAGAAAACCTTTCTGAATAACTTGCTTCCAAAAAAGATAGAAAATCGGTAGAGTTACTACTGCTACTCCTTGAGCAAGATGGAAAAGTCCCTTCACAACTGCAAAATGATGGATTCCAGATGCAGATGAAGGAAAATCTGGCATTTCCAATGCTTGATTTAATGGATTGGTCAAATAATCCATCAAAACATTAAAATTATGCTGGATAGTCTGAGGTTGGAAAGGAACACGACTTGTTAGGTGTAACCAAGAAATTTCCAGAGGATAGACCAACCAAGCCAGGTAAATGGTCAATAAAATAGCAAGCGAGAGGAGAAAGAGAATACTTCCTACAAAAGTAAACTTAGTTTTCATCGAAATCCCACTCCGCTAGACTTGAAAGGACATGAGTTGGTGCAATTGGCAAGTCTGCTACTTCTTCAGGTTTTGTAAACCCTGTCGTTACCAAAAGACTAGGAATGCCATTGTCAATACCAGCTCGAATATCAGTAAGATAATTATCCCCCACCATAACGATTTCTTCGCGCTCTAATCCTAGGTGTTCAACAGCCTTGTCCATAATAATCGCATTAGGTTTTCCAATATAAACTGGTTTTACACGAGTTGCTGCTTCAAGAAGAGTAATCAGTGAACCGGCACCAGGCAAAAGTCCACGTTCCGTTGGAATATTTAAATCTGGGTTGGTACCGATAAAATGAGCACCTTTATGGATAGCTAGGGTTGCCGTAGCAAATTTTTCATAGTCTACTTGCCAGTCCAAACCAACAACCACATAGGCTGGATTTTCTTTATCTTCGACATACCCTGCTGCTTGAATGGCCTCCTTTAGGCCTGCTTCTCCGATGACATAGACTGTCTTTTCAAGTCCTAGGTCATTCATGTAATCAATTGTAGCTAAAGTTGCAGTATAGATCGTCGATACAGGGGTGTCAATGTTAAACTGATTGGCTAACATCTCTTGAACACTTTCAGGTGTACGAGTGGTGTTGTTTGTTACAAAAAGATAAGGAATCTCTCTTTTTTGTAACTCGTGAACAAAAGCCTCTCCCGCAGGGATTCTATCTTTCCCCTTATAGATTGTTCCGTCTAAATCAATTAAATATCCTTTATAAGTCATATATTTCTTTCTAATCTTTGTTAATTTCTTGCCAAGTTATCTTTGCTTGAGCATTGATATCGCCATCACTTGAGACTTGGTGATTGCTCTCTAGTCCATTCAATTCATAACTAGAAGTAATCATTCCGCCTGGTCGAACTTCCTTGACATATTTGAGGTTGATTTTTTTAGGGATATGATTAGTCAGGAAATCAGCTCCCATGACCTCAAAAATCCAGTCTAGGTATTTGCTGTTATTGACGTGACCATTCATATCTAAGTCATAGAAACGAACGTGGTAGTCCTTGCTTATCGCTTCTTCCAGCTCTGTATATTTTGGCCCACGGACCAGTTTCTTAGAAAACTCAGATTGGTAAGGAGCGACAATTTCTGATACTACAGGATGAACCTTTCGACTCTCACGGTCCATAAGGACAAAGGTAGCTACCATATGAATGATTTCTTGACCATCTTCATCATAAATAGTAAATCGGCGGTAGCAAAAGAGACGATTATAGGTCAAAGCTTCTGTTTCAATGGTGATTTCCTCAGCAAAACGAGGCAAATGAACCACGTCAATATCATAATCTGTGATAATCCAGACCAGATTATACTGTTCTAAAACATCCTTGTCACTCACTCCCAGTTCAATTGACTGCATTCCTGATACCTGGAGGGACAATAAGATAAGGTCTGGTAGCTTGATATGGCCATTCATGTCAGCCATATCAAAAGGAATTTTCATCTTCATTTGATAAGTTAAGCCCATAATTCTACTCCAATATAAATCGTTCTGCTACTGTATCTCCTAAAAAGAGACCTCTCTTGGTCATGCGAACACGGTCACTATCAAGCTGCACGAGACCTTGTTGAATCAAGTCTTCGACGATTTCTCCATACAGTTCCTGGAAAGACCGTTCGAATTTTTCTTCAAAGCGTGCCATCGAAACTCCTGACTTCTTGCGAAGGCCGAGAAACATCTCTTCTTCCATTTGCTCCCTTTGACTCAGGTGTTCTTCATTGATACGAGCACTTCCCTCTTCTACCGCCTTTAAATAATGGCGGATAGGACCATGATTTTTATAGCGAACACTATCTACATAGCCAGACGCACCTGCACCTATTCCATAATACTCGGCATTATCCCAGTACATGAGATTATGTCGACTTTCAAAGCCAGGCTTAGAAAAATTAGAAATTTCATAGTGCTCAAAGCCAGCTTTTTCTAGCTCTGCAATGATATACTCAAACATCTCTGCTTCTAATTCTTCCTTAGGAAGTGGTAATTTCCCTCGTCTCATGCGATTCATAAAGACCGTATGATTTTCCAAAATCAAGCTATAGAGGCTCATATGAGGAATATCAAGGGAAATAGCCTTGGCAACATTATCCCTAACCTGGTCCATAGTCTGACCAGGAAGTGCGTAAATCAAGTCAATGGAAATATTATCAAAACCAGCAAGTTTGAGACGATCGATATTTTCATAAATATCCTTTTCCGTATGACTACGCCCAATTTTTTTCAGCATTTTGTCATCAAAGGTCTGAACTCCTAGTGATACACGATTAACTGCAGAATTTTTCAAAACAGCAATCTTATCAGCATCCAGGTCACCAGGATTAGCCTCAATGGTTAACTCTTCCAACATTGATAAGTCCAGGTTTTTAGTCAATCCATCTAACAAAACTTCCAATTGAGAAGCAGACAAGGCAGTCGGTGTCCCACCACCAATATAGAGTGTACGCAATTTTCGAATATCATAAGAATGAAATTCTTGCAGTAGATGCTCTAGATAGCTGTCTACTGGCTGATTTTTAATAAAGACTTTTGAAAAGTCACAATAATAACAAATCTGTGTGCAAAACGGAATATGCACATAGGCTGATGTCGATTTCTTATGCATAGTATTTATTATACCACAAAAGCGAACAATACTTAGAATTCCGTTTAACAAAATCCTAGCATTGTTCGCTTTCTTTATCTAAACATTCTTTTTATTTTATGACTAACACGATTCCCAGAACCAATCTAGTTTGTCTTTATAACACAAAAGAATGAATGTTTATTTAACTAAATTTTTAGTCTTCTTTTTTCTTTCCCAAAGCAAGTCCGAGACCACCTAGAATACCAAGAAGACCTAGAGATGCAAGAGTCGCATTTGATTCTGTTCCTGTATTTGGCAACACATTTTGAGAATCATTTGACTTAGCTCCATTATCAACAGTAGTCTTAGTATCTACCTGATATGCATTCGGAGTAACTGCATTTGGAGTTGGAGTAGCTGGTGCTGGTGTATCTTGACCAGAACCTCCATTAGTATCAGGTGTCACTGGTGCATCTGGAATTGGATCTGTTGGTGTTGCTGGTGTTACCTTACCTGGTGTTGTTACTGGAACTTCAACAGCTGGTTTACCTGGTTCAGTAATCTTACCTGTACCTGGAACTTTACCGTCTGGTAATTCACTGTTTGGTACTTTACCTTTACCATCTTCACCGATTGTTACAGTGATTGGACCATCTTCACCTGGGATTTCTACCTTAGTTCCTGGTGGGAATGTTGAGCCATCTGGTTTCTTAGGTGTTACTGTAACGTCACCTGTCTTAGGATCTTGTTCAACATCTACTGTTGGTGTCTTACGAGCTGGTGTTGTTACATCTACTGGTTGTGATGGTTTCTTGTTCGGTTCGGTTACTGTTCCTGTACCTGGGACATCTTTCTTAGGAAGGTTGCCATTTGGTACTTCACCTGAACCATTGTCGCCAATTGTTACTTCGATTGGTGTGTTGTTTTCACCTGGAATCACTACCTTGCTGCCTGATGGGTATGTTGAACCATCTGGTTTCTTAGGCGTTACAATCGCATTTCCATTTGGTTTGCGTGTGATTTCAATCTCACTTGGTGTTTCAGTTGTTGGAGTATTTGGTGTTACCTTACCTGGTGTTGTTACTGGAACTTCAACAGCTGGTTTACCTGGTTCTGTAATCTTACCTGTACCTGGGACATCTTTCTTAGGAAGTTTGTCATTTGGTACTTTACCTTTACCATCTTCACCGATTGTTACTGTGATTGGGTTACCATCTTTACCTGGGATTTCTACCTTAGTTCCTGGTGGGAATGTTGAACCATCTGGTTTCTTAGGTGTTACTGTAACGTCACCTGTCTTAGGATCTTGTTCAACATCTACTGTTGGTGTCTTACGAGCTGGTGTTGTTACATCTACTGGTTGTGATGGTTTCTTGTTCGGTTCGGTTACTGTTCCTTTTCCTGGGACATCTTTCTTAGGAAGGTTGCCATTTGGTACTTCACCTGAACCATTGTCGCCAATTGTTACTTCGATTGGTGTGTTGTTTTCACCTGGAATCACTACCTTGCTGCCTGATGGGTATGTTGAACCATCTGGTTTCTTAGGCGTTACAATCGCATCACCATTTGGTTTGCGTGTGATTTCAATCTTAGCTGGTTTTTCAGTTCTTGGTGCATTTGGTGTTACCTTAGCTGGAG
>NZ_JASHDM010000003.1:0-179119 GCF_047463655.1 Streptococcus infantis | reverse complement strand
CTTCACATAAGAGCTCTAGCTTACCCATTCTATGGAATCTTGCATTATCCATAATAATAACTGATGGTGTGTTTAATGTTGGTAAGAGAAACTTCTGAAACCAAGCTTCAAAAAAGTCGCTCGTCATTGTTTCTTCGTAAGTCATTGGAGCGATTAACTCACCATTTGTTAGCCCTGCAACCAAAGAAATCCTCTGATATCTTCTTCCATATACTTTACCTCTTATTAACTGACCTTTTAATGAGCGACCATATTCTCGATAAAAATAAGTATCGAATCCTGTTTCATCAATATAAACAGGTGCTAGATGCTTTAAACTATTAAAATTTTTAAGAAATAAGGCTACTTTTCCTGGGTCTTGTTCAAAGTAGGTGTGGTTCTTTTTTTTCGAGTGTAGCCCATAGCTTTAAGAGCATAGTGGATAGTAGTTGGATGACAGTCAAATTTAGCAGCTATCTCAGTCAAATAAGCATCTGGATTGTCAGTAAGATAGTTTTTGAGTCTATCTCTATCAACTTTTCTTGGTTTTGTTCCTTTTACTTGATGGTTTAATTCTCCTGTTTTCTCTTTTAGCTTTAACCAGCCATAAATGGTATTACGTGAGATTTGGAAAATGTGTGATGCTTCTGTTATACTACCTGTTCGCTCACAATAGGAGAGAACTTTTTTACGAAAATCTATTGAATATGCCATAAGAAGATTATACCACATTATGTACTGTTTTAGGTTCATTTTACTATAAGATTTTGAAATTTTATAGTTGATACTCAATGAAAATCAAAGAGCAAACTAGGAAGCTAGCTGCAGGCTGTACTTGAGTACGGCAAGGTGAAGCTGACGTGGTTTGAAGAGATTTTCGAAGAGTATGAGTTTACGAATAAAGAGATGAGAACAAAAAAGGAGGATTGCTGATGTATGTGACAGGTCTTTATCCGTGGTTGATCAAGTGGTTTTTAAAATAAATTTGATTTAATTGTTTATTTTAAAATGATTTCTCGAATAGATAAGTGAGAAGAAAAGGAAGGAGATTGCTTCATGTTTATGCCAATCATGTATCCATGGTTAATTAAGTGGTTTTTAAAATAAATTTGATTTAGCTGTTTATTTTAAAATTATTTCTCGAATAGACAAGTGAGAAGAAGAGGAAGGAGATTAGGAATGATTATTTCAGTTATTTATCCAATTTGGCTTTTAAAATGGTTTAAAGGTTAGAAATCACAAATATAAAAATAAAGGAGAAAACAAATGACAAACTTTGACAAAATGGAACAGAACTTTGCAGCTCTTACGGAAGAAGAGCTAATGGAAGTGGATGGGGGAATTGCTTGGGAGGTAGTCTCTGTGGGAATTGCAATTGGTTGGGGGATTTACCAAGTTGGTGAAGCTGCTGGTAAAACGTTCTACTATATTACTCATCCATAGTTTTTGATAAATATGAGCAAGAAAACATTTTGGATTATACTACTCGTTATTACAATTGTGGTGACTGCCGTTGGTTTAGGATTATCTGCATATAATTACTATGTTTTTGATAGACCTTTTTTCAATAGTACTACTAAAGGACTGTTGTCTGCGTTTGTTATGAGTGTATTGATGATTATTATTGGTGTATTAAAAGAAAACTAATTTTTATTATTAAAATGGAGGATAAACATGTCGAATTTACAAACTATTGAACAAAATTATACTACGTTAAGTGATGTTGAACTGCAAGAAGTCAATGGTGGAGGAGTAGTACTTTTAATTGGTGGTGGTATTTTGTCTGTTGGACTATTAGCTTGGGGTGCGTATAATGGTTATCAGTCGGCATCACGAGGTGGGTAAAAAGCTAGTAAATTCTTTATAAGAAAGCAGGAGTCTGGTATGAAAAAATTTTTATTGGGATTTGCTGAAGGTTATTTTATAGTGTCAGTCATTATCTATATTGCAACGTATTTGATTTTGAAAAAACCGATCAATACCTTGTTTTATCCAGAAAACTATCCAATTCTGCTTGGTCTGTTTTATGTAGGATACAAGTATCAAACAAAAGGAAGTAAGATTGGGAATTGATGAACCATCAAAATGAAGTTTGAGATGAAAGTCGTTCAAGTGTTACAAAAAGCTTGGCTAGAGTTTACTGTATGTTGCAGTTCGATGGTTTATATCATTGTTAGAATAGTCGCTGATGTAAACAAAATAAATCTACCTACATGGTTTGAAAATTTTGACATGCCTACAATTTCACTATTCTTGATAGTATTTATTTTACTTTATAGAAGTGAAGAAAAATGAGATAAAGGTTGATAAAATGAATTTGAACTTTGTGGCTCCAGTATTAGGGCAATCTTGGGGAATGTTGGGGTGTTAAGCTGATGAACTGTAGTCTGATTTTAGTTAGAAAGATATTCGTATGTTTAAAAAAGAAGTGATATTATTAGGCTTGCTTCTACTAGTACGTATTGTACTTTCTATCATGCAAGTTTTAATAGACTATAAACTATTGCTAGGAAAGTATAGTGTAAATTTCATGGAACTTTCAGATTTATTCTCTTATCCCCTACTTTTTTAATCATTTACATAGCGATAAAATATCATGCTATCCAGAAAATAAGAGGTAAAGAAGATAATCAGGATGGAAATGAATAAGACTTTAAAAATCTTTCTAACGTTCCTTTTCTTATTTCTGATGAATATGTTTATTCTCAAGATACTGGCAACTCTGGGATTTCAGCTGACAATGAGTGAAAAGAATTATATTGTACCACCGCTGTTTTCGATTATCGTTTTGTACATGATTGACAAAGGAATTAGGAAGAAAAAGAAATCTTTATAAATATATATTTTAGGTAGGACGTTTGTTCTGCCTATTTTTATGTAGGAAAAAGTGCTGTTCAGGTGCAGTTATTGTTTTTTTAGAAATAATTTTCTTTTTGCTTCTTTGTTTGGATAAAATAATCTTACAAAGTTTTCTTTGGATATTGTTAGGAAAAGGAGTAGGATATGAAATTTGGGAAAAGGCATTATCGTCCTCAGGTGGATCAGATGGACTGCGGTGTAGCTTCATTAGCCATGGTCTTTGGTTATTATGGTAGTTATTATTCTCTGGCTCACTTGCGAGAGTTGGCCAAGACGACCATGGATGGGACTACGGCTTTAGGCTTAGTCAAGGTTGCTGAGGAGATAGGTTTTGAGACGCGAGCAATAAAGGCGGACATGACCTTGTTTGATTTGCCGAATGTAACTTTTCCTTTTGTGGCTCATGTGCTTAAGGAAGGGAAATTGCTCCATTATTATGTGGTGACTGGGCAGGACAAGAACAACATTCATATTGCTGATCCAGATCCTAGTGTTAAGCTGACCAAGATTTCTCGTGAGCGCTTTGCCAAGGAGTGGACAGGAATCACTATTTTTATGGCACCATCTCCGAGTTATCAGCCTCATAAGGAACAAAAAAATGGTCTGCTTTCCTTTATCCCTATATTAGTGAAACAGCGAGGTTTGATTGTTAATATCGTTTTGGCGACCCTCTTGGTGACCTTGATTAACATTGTGGGTTCTTATTATCTGCAGTCTATCATTGATACTTATGTACCAGATCAGATGCGCTCGACACTGGGGATTATTTCTATTGGGCTGGTTATTGTTTATATTCTCCAGCAAATCTTGTCCTACGCTCAGGAGTATCTCTTGCTTATTTTGGGGCAACGCTTGTCCATTGATGTGATTTTGTCCTATATCAAGCATGTTTTTCACCTGCCTATGTCCTTCTTTGCGACACGTCGTACAGGGGAAATCGTATCTCGTTTCACGGATGCGAATAGTATCATCGATGCTCTGGCTTCGACTATTCTGTCAATCTTTTTGGACGTATCTACTGTCTTGATTATTTCAGTAGTTCTATTTTCGCAGAATAGCAATCTCTTTTTCATGAGTTTACTAGCCCTTCCTATCTACACAGTGATTATCTTTGCTTTTATGAAGCCCTTTGAAAAGATGAATCGGGAAACTATGGAAGCCAATGCGGTTCTGTCTTCTTCTATCATTGAGGACATCAATGGCATTGAGACCATCAAGTCCTTAACTAGTGAAAGTTCACGCTACCAAAAGATTGACAAGGAATTTGTGGATTATCTGAAAAAATCCTTTACCTATAGTCGGGCAGAGAGTCAGCAAAAGGCTCTGAAAAAGGTTGCCCATCTCTTGCTCAATGTCGGTATTCTCTGGATGGGGGCTGTTCTGGTCATGGATGGCAAGATGAGTTTGGGGCAGTTGATTACCTATAATACCTTGCTTGTTTATTTTACAAATCCTTTGGAAAATATCATCAACCTGCAAACCAAGCTTCAGACAGCGCAGGTTGCCAATAACCGTCTGAATGAAGTTTATCTGGTTGCATCTGAGTTTGAGGAAAAGAAAACAGTCTCAGATTTGAGCTTGCTAGAAGGAGATATGACTTTCAAGCAGGTTCACTACAAATATGGCTATGGTCGAGATGTCTTGTCGGACATTAATCTAACCATTGCGCAAGGCTCTAAAGTGGCTTTTGTGGGGATTTCAGGGTCAGGTAAGACGACCTTGGCCAAGATGATGGTTGATTTTTACGACCCAAGTCAGGGAGAGATTAGTCTGGGTGGTGTCAATCTCAATCAGATTGATAAAAAGGCTCTGCGTCAGTACATCAACTATCTGCCTCAGCAGCCTTATGTTTTTAACGGAACGATTTTGGAGAATCTTCTCCTTGGAGCCAAGGAAGGGACGACTCAAGAGGATATCTTACGGGCGGTCGAATTGGCAGAGATTCGGGAGGACATTGAGCGCATGCCACTAAATTACCAGACGGAATTGACTTCGGATGGGGCAGGAATCTCAGGTGGTCAACGTCAGAGAATTGCTTTGGCGCGTGCTCTCTTGACAGATGCGCCGGTCTTGATTTTGGATGAGGCAACTAGTAGTTTGGATATTTTGACAGAGAAGCGAATTGTCGATAATCTTATGGCTTTAGACAAGACCTTGATTTTCATCGCCCATCGCTTGACCATTGCTGAGCGGACAGAGAAGGTGGTTGTTTTGGATCAGGGCAAGATTGTCGAAGAGGGTACACATATGGATTTACTGGCTCAGGGTGGATTTTACGCCCATCTAGTGAATAGTTAGAGAGGAGAAAAGATGCAATCAGAATTTTTAGAAAGTGCGGAGTTTTACAATCGTCGTTACCATAATTTTTCTAGTTATGTGATTTTTCCAAGTTTTATCTTATTTTTGTCCCTGATCGTTTTTTCAATCTTTGCACAAAAGGAGATAAGCTTGACAGCTGGAGCTACGGTAGAACCTGCTCGTATCATTGCTACCATTCAGTCTAGTAGTAATAGTAAGATTGTTGCGAATCATTTGGCTGAAAATAAGTTTGTCAAACAAGGAGATCTTCTCGTTCAATACCAAGAGGGAGCAGAAGCGATTCAGGCAGAAAATTATGCTAGTCAGTTGGAAATGCTCAAGGATCAGAAGCTTCAACTGGAGTATTTAAAAGCAAGCCTTCAAGCAGGAAGTGATCAATTTCCTGAAGCAGATAAATTTGGCTATCAGCATAGTTTTTTAGATTATCTAAATCAAGCTGCTAGTCTGCGAAGTCAGGTTGAGCAGCAAAATGCTAGTATATCATCTCAAAATGCAGCAGCTAGCCAAACCCAAGTCGAAATCGGGAACCTCATCAGTCAAACAGAGGCTAAAATTCGCGATTACCAGACAGCTAAGTCAGCTATTGAAACAGGTGCTTCCTTGGCCAGTCAGAATCTAGCCTACTCTCTCTATCAGTCCTACAAGTCTCAGGGCGAGGAAAATCCGCAATCTAAGGCACAAGCAGTTGCGCAAGTTGAAGCACAGCTTTCTCAGTTAGAATCCAGTCTCGCTACTTATCGAGTCCAGTATGCAGGTTCAGGAGCCCAGCAAGCTTATGCATATGGATTAGGAAGTCAGTTGGAGTCATTAAAATCTCAGCAACTAGCTAAGGTAGGTCAGGAATTAACGCTCTTGGATCAGAAAATTCTTGAAGTGGAGTCAGGTAAAAAGATTCAAGGAAATCTTTTAGAGAAGGGGAAAATTACAGCAACAGAAGATGGTGTTCTACATTTGAATCCTGAGCATAGTCGATCTACCATCATTCCAGAAGGAACGATCCTTGCTCACCTATTTCCGCAGTTGGCTAGAGAGAGGAAGGCAAAACTGACAGCTTATATCGGTTCTAAGGAAGTGGCTGATCTCAAGCATGGAAATGAGGTACGATTTACAACAGTAACAGATGCCAATAAGCAGCTAGTGTTGACATCCAAGATTACGAATATCGATACCAGTGCGACTCAGACAGAAAAGGGCAATTTCTTTAAATTAGAGGCAGAGACGGACTTGAGTGCTGAACAGGCAGAAAAGATTCGTTATGGACTTGAAGGTCGTTTAACCATGATTACAGGTAGGAAGAGTTTCTTACGCTACTATCTGGACCGTTTTTTGAAACAAGAATAAAGTTTCTATTTTTAACTCAAATCAATCTTAGAAAATCGCAAATGAAAATTCGTTTGCGATTTTTCTGTACTTTTTCAGATGTGATATCAATTATAGTTCGTAAAACATTTGATTTCTGCTTATTTTTGTGTTAGAATGAGGCCAAGTAATACGAAAGGCGAATAATAAAATGTCCAGTAAACTTATTTATACGGGAAAAGCTAAAGATATCTATACTACAGAAGACGAACATGTGATTAGGTCCGTTTATAAGGACCAGGCTACCATGCTGAATGGTGCTCGTAAAGAGACTATCGAAGGTAAAGGTGTGCTCAATAATCAGATTTCGTCTCTTATTTTTGAAAAATTGAATGCTGCGGGTGTAGCTACTCACTTTATCGAACGTATTTCTGACACAGAACAACTCAACAAGAAGGTTTCAATCATCCCTTTGGAGGTTGTGCTTCGTAACGTGACTGCGGGTTCTTTCTCAAAACGTTTCGGTGTTGAAGAAGGTTTGGATTTAGAAACTCCTATCGTTGAATTTTACTACAAGAACGATGAGTTGGACGATCCATTTATCAATGATGAGCATGTGAAGTTCTTGGATATTGCCAACGATGAGCAAATTGCTTATATCAAGGAAGAAACACGTCGCATCAATGGATTGCTGAAAAATTGGTTTGAACAAATTGGTCTGCGTTTGATTGACTTCAAATTGGAATTTGGTTTTGATAAGGATGGTAAGATCATCTTGGCAGATGAATTTTCACCAGATAACTGCCGCCTTTGGGATGCTGAAGGGCACCATATGGATAAGGATGTTTTCCGTAGGGATTTGGGCAGTCTAACGGATGTTTATAAGATTGTGTTAGAGAAGTTGAAAGACTTGAAATAAGTTGTTTGAAACGGAAAACCTTCGTCTTTCAAGTAAAAGGACTCAGGCTGAGAGTGGGACAGAAATCGGTAATTTGTTAGAATTCGATTTCGTCGTCCCACCTCCGCACAGTTGAGTAGGGCTGTAAAAGCTGATGAAATCAGCGTAGTAGAGCCCACTCAACCACTGCGTCTTGCTTTAAAATCCAACATCAAAAAGAGGGCTAGGACTTTTGTCCCAGACTCACTTCGTAGGGACTTAGGCAGTTTAACGGATGTTTATAAGGTTGTGTTGGAGAAATTGCAGGGCTTGAAGTAATCATTTTGGAACGGAACCCCTTCGTCTTCAATAGCCTGTTTGAATAGAAATAAAGGAACTAAAATGGATAAACGTATTTTCGTTGAGAAAAAAGCTGATTTTCGTGTCAAATCTGACTCTTTAGTAAAAGAGTTACAGCATAATCTTCAGTTGAAAACTTTAAATGATCTTCGTATTGTTCAGGTTTACGATGTTTTTAATTTAGCAGAGGATTTGTTTGCGCGTGCGGAAAAACATATCTTCTCTGAGCAAGTGACCGATACTGTTTTGGATGAAGCCGCGGTTAAGGCTGATCTTGAGAAGTATGCTTTCTTTGCTATCGAAAGTTTGCCTGGTCAATTTGACCAACGTGCAGCATCTTCACAAGAAGCTTTGCTGTTGCTAGGAAGTTCTAGTGAAGTGACAGTCAATACTGCCCAACTTTACTTAGTGAATAAAGATATCGATGCGACTGAACTAGAAGCTGTCAAGAACTACCTTCTCAATCCAGTTGATTCTCGTTTTAAGGACATCACGACAGGGATTGCCAAGCAAGAATTTTCAGAGTCAGACAAGACCATTCCCAAATTGACTTTCTTTGAAAGCTATACAGCGGAAGATTTTACGCGCTACAAGGCCGAGCAAGGGATGGCCATGGAAGTGGATGATTTGCTCTTTATCCAAGACTATTTCAAGTCAATCGAGCGCGTGCCGACTGAGACGGAACTCAAGGTTTTGGATACTTACTGGTCTGACCACTGCCGTCACACGACTTTCGAGACTGAGTTGAAGCACATCGATTTTTCAGCTTCTAAATTCCAAAAGCAATTGCAGTCAACCTATGACAAGTATATTGCCATGCGTGATGAGTTGGGGCGTTCTGAAAAACCGCAAACCTTGATGGATATGGCGACTATTTTCGGTCGTTATGAGCGTGCCAATGGACGTTTGGATGATATGGAAGTGTCAGACGAAATCAATGCTTGCTCAGTAGAAATCGAAGTGGACGTTGATGGTGTGAAAGAACCATGGCTCCTCATGTTTAAAAACGAAACCCACAATCACCCAACTGAGATTGAGCCATTTGGTGGGGCGGCTACTTGTATCGGTGGTGCTATTCGTGACCCATTATCAGGTCGCTCATATGTTTACCAAGCTATGCGTATCTCAGGTGCGGGTGATATTACAGCACCGATTTCGGAAACTCGTGCTGGTAAATTGCCACAACAGGTCATTTCTAAGACAGCGGCTCATGGTTATTCTTCATATGGTAACCAGATTGGGCTTGCGACGACCTACGTTCGTGAGTATTTCCACCCAGGTTTCGTTGCTAAGCGTATGGAGCTAGGTGCTGTTGTCGGTGCAGCTCCTAAGGGCAATGTTGTCCGTGAAAAACCGGAAGCGGGAGATGTGATTATTCTCCTTGGAGGTAAGACTGGACGTGATGGTGTCGGTGGTGCGACAGGCTCTTCTAAGGTTCAAACAGTTGAGTCCGTGGAAACTGCTGGAGCTGAAGTTCAAAAAGGGAATGCTATAGAAGAACGCAAGATTCAGCGTCTCTTCCGTAATGGTGAGGTCACTCGTCTCATCAAGAAGTCCAATGACTTTGGTGCTGGTGGTGTCTGTGTGGCTATCGGTGAATTGGCAGATGGTCTTGAAATTGATCTAGACAAAGTGCCATTGAAATACCAAGGTTTGAACGGTACAGAAATTGCCATCTCTGAATCTCAAGAGCGTATGGCTGTAGTGGTTCGTCCAGAAGATGTAGACTCCTTCATTGCAGCATGTAACAAAGAAAATATTGACGCTGTTGTCGTTGCGACAGTGACTGAAAAACCAAATCTTGTTATGCACTGGAATGGTGAAACGATTGTTGATTTGGAACGTCGTTTCCTTGATACAAACGGTGTACGTGTAGTTGTGGATGCTAAGGTGGTTGACAAGGATGTCAAGCTTCCAGAAGAACGCCAAACATCTGCCGAAACCCTTGAAGTAGATACGCTTGCAGTCTTGGCTGACCTTAACCATGCCAGTCAAAAAGGCTTGCAAACCATCTTTGATAGCTCAGTTGGTCGTTCAACAGTCAATCACCCACTTGGTGGTCGCTACCAAATTACACCAACTGAAGCTTCTGTACAGAAATTGCCAGTCCAACATGGCGTGACAACAACTGCCTCTGTTATGGCACAAGGGTTCAACCCATATATCGCAGAATGGTCTCCTTATCATGGTGCGGCTTATGCAGTCATCGAAGCAACTGCTCGTTTGGTTGCTGCTGGTGCAAACTGGTCTAAGGCTCGCTTCTCTTATCAAGAATATTTCGAGCGGATGGATAAACAAGCAGAGCGTTTTGGCCAACCAGTAGCTGCTCTTCTTGGATCCATTGAAGCTCAGATTCAACTTGGTTTGCCATCTATCGGTGGTAAAGACTCTATGTCTGGTACCTTTGAAGAATTGACCGTACCACCAACCTTGGTTGCTTTTGGGGTAACAACTGCAGATAGCCGTAAGGTTCTTTCTCCAGAATTCAAAGCTGCTGGTGAAAATATTTACTACATCCCTGGTCAAGCTTTGGCACAAGAAATTGACTTCGATCTTATCAAGTCTAACTTTGCTCAATTTGAAGCCATCCAAGCTGACCATAAAGTCACATCTGCATCAGCTGTCAAATATGGTGGTGTCCTTGAAGCACTTGCCCTTGCAACATTTGGTAACCGTATTGGTGCAAACGTCGAATTAGCAGACCTTGACACTAGCTTGACAGCTCAATTGGGTGGATTCGTATTCACATCGCCTGAAGAAATTGCAGGTGTTGCCAAGATCGGACAAACAGTAGTTGACTTTACACTTACTGTCAATGGTGTAAGGGTTGATGGACACAAACTTGACAGTGCCTTCCAAGGTAAATTGGAAGAAGTTTATCCAACAGAATTTGCACAAGCAACTGAGTTGGAAGAAGTTCCTGCAGTGGCATCAGATGCTGTTATCAAAGCTAAAGAAACAGTTGAGACACCAGTGGTTTACATCCCAGTATTCCCAGGTACGAACTCTGAGTACGATTCAGCTAAGGCCTTTGAAAAAGAAGGTGCAAAAGTCAACTTAGTACCATTTGTAACATTGAACGAAGAGGCGATTGTCAAGTCTGTTGACACAATGGTTGACAATATCGAAAAAGCTAACATTATCTTCTTTGCAGGTGGCTTCTCAGCAGCCGATGAACCAGATGGATCAGCTAAATTTATCGTGAACATCTTGCTCAATGAAAAAGTACGTGCAGCTATTGATAGCTTCATTGAACGTGGTGGTTTGATTATTGGTATCTGTAATGGATTCCAAGCTCTTGTCAAATCAGGTCTTCTTCCATACGGTAACTTTGAAGATGCAAGCAGCACTAGTCCAACCCTCTTCTATAATGATGCCAACCAACACGTGGCTAAGATGGTGGAAACACGGATTGCCAATACCAACTCACCATGGCTTGCTGGAGTAGAAGTTGGTGACATTCATGCCATCCCAGTATCGCACGGTGAAGGTAAATTTGTTGTGACTGCTGAGGAATTTGCAGAGCTTCGTGACAATGGTCAAATCTTTACCCAATACGTTGACTTTGATGGTAAACCAAGCATGGATTCTAAATACAATCCTAACGGATCTGTCAATGCTATCGAAGGTATTATAAGTAAGAACGGTCAAATTATTGGTAAGATGGGTCACTCAGAACGTTTCGAAGACGGTCTCTTCCAAAATATTCCAGGAAATAAAGACCAACACCTCTTTGCATCAGCGGTGAAATACTTTACTGGGAAATAAGATTTGCAGATTTTCTAATAGATAACTATCAGTAAATGTAAAATCAAGTAGATGTAACTTGCGATAATTGTAAATGATTTGTTGTTGTGAGTGAAACGAGCTTCTACCGTATCATTCCGCTGTAGTATTGTTAAGGGAGTATTTGAGACTTTGGCTCAAATACTAGCTCGAAAATTTCCTGATAGACTTTCTGTTTTTTCGTCGGCATTTATGACGACAATGAAAAAATTAGAAAATCATTAAAGAGAGTTGAGAGCGTACCTACTACTCAAGGAATGATACACAAATAAAAATTAGGTATAGAAAATGACATACGAAGTAAAATCTCTTAATGAAGAATGTGGTGTTTTCGGTATCTGGGGCCACCCAGACGCTGCCAAAATGACCTATTTTGGACTCCATAGTCTTCAGCACCGTGGTCAGGAGGGGGCAGGAATCCTCTCCAATGACCATGGACAATTGAAGCGTCATCGTGATATGGGGCTTTTATCAGAAGTCTTCAAAAATCCTGCTAATTTGGATAAATTGACAGGAACTGGAGCGATTGGACACGTGCGTTATGCGACTGCGGGAGAAGCTTCTGTAGACAATATCCAACCTTTCCTCTTCCGCTTTCACGATATGCAGTTTGGTTTAGCTCATAATGGGAATCTGACCAATGCAGAATCGCTCAAGCAAGAATTGGAACAAAGAGGAGCGATTTTCAGCTCAACTTCTGACTCTGAAATCTTGGCTCACTTGATTCGCCGTAGCCACAATCCAAATTTGATGGGTAAAATCAAGGAAGCGCTCAGTCTTGTTAAAGGTGGTTTTGCTTATCTCTTGATGTTTGAAGATAAGTTAATTGCAGCGCTTGACTCAAATGGCTTCCGTCCTCTGTCAATCGGGAAAATGGCTAATGGAGCAGTAGTGGTTTCATCTGAAACCTGTGCCTTTGAAGTAATCGGTGCTGAGTGGATTCGCGACGTGAAACCAGGCGAGATTGTCATTATTGATGACAATGGCATCCAGTATGACAGCTATACAAACGATACTCAGCTGGCAATCTGTTCCATGGAGTACATTTACTTTGCCCGTCCTGACTCCAATATCCATGGTGTCAATGTCCACACGGCTCGTAAGCGAATGGGAGCTCAATTAGCACGTGAGTTCAAGCATGAAGCTGACATTGTGGTCGGTGTGCCAAACTCCTCACTCAGTGCAGCTATGGGCTTTGCGGAAGAGTCTGGGCTACCAAATGAAATGGGTCTTATCAAGAACCAATATACACAACGGACCTTCATCCAACCAACTCAAGAATTGCGGGAGCAAGGGGTGCGGATGAAACTGTCTGCTGTTTCTGGTGTTGTAAGAGGCAAACGTGTGGTCATGGTGGATGATTCCATTGTTCGTGGGACAACCTCTCGCCGTATCGTTCAGCTTTTGAAAGAAGCAGGTGCGACTGAGGTCCACGTTGCCATTGGAAGTCCAGCGCTAGCTTATCCATGCTTCTATGGAATTGATATCCAAACCCGTCAGGAGTTGATTGCAGCTAATCATACGGTCGAAGAAACTCGCCAAATCATTGGGGCGGACAGTCTGACTTATCTCTCTGTTGAGGGATTGATTGATTCGATTGGTATCGAAACAGATGCGCCGAACGGTGGTCTCTGTGTCGCTTACTTTGACGGTGACTACCCAACACCTCTCTACGACTATGAAGAAGACTATCGTAGAAGTTTGGAAGAAAAGACTAGTTTTTACAAGTAGGCGGCAGATTCTCCATTAAAGAAAAGGAAAAAACAAATGACAAATAAGAATGCATACGCTCAATCTGGTGTGGATGTTGAAGCGGGTTATGAAGTTGTTGAACGGATTAAAAAGCACGTTGCTCGTACGGAACGTGCAGGTATTATGGGAGCTCTTGGTGGTTTCGGTGGGATGTTTGACCTTTCAAAAACAGGTGTCAAAGAGCCAGTTTTGATCTCAGGTACAGATGGTGTCGGAACTAAACTCATGCTTGCTATCAAGTACGACAAGCACGATACCATTGGACAAGACTGTGTGGCCATGTGTGTCAACGATATCATCGCTACAGGTGCAGAGCCTCTCTACTTCTTGGACTATATCGCAACTGGTAAAAATGAACCAGCTAAACTAGAACAAGTTGTTGCTGGTGTGGCTGAAGGTTGTGTGCAAGCTGGTGCAGCCCTTATCGGTGGTGAAACGGCTGAAATGCCTGGTATGTACGGTGAAGATGACTATGACTTGGCTGGTTTTGCTGTTGGTGTTGCAGAAAAATCTCAAATCATCGACGGTTCAAAAGTAGCTGAAGGCGATGTGATTCTTGGACTTGCCTCAAGCGGTATCCACTCAAATGGTTACTCACTTGTTCGTCGTGTCTTTGCTGATTACACAGGTGAAGAAGTTCTCCCAGAATTGGAAGGGAAGAAACTTAAAGACGTTCTTTTGGAACCAACACGTATCTACGTCAAAGCAGCTTTACCACTCATCAAAGAAGAGTTGGTTAACGGTATTGCCCACATCACAGGTGGTGGATTCATTGAAAATGTGCCACGTATGTTCTCAGATGACTTGGCTGCTGAAATTGACGAAAGCAAAGTGCCAGTCCTTCCCATTTTCAAAGCTCTTGAAAAATATGGCCAAATCAAACACGAAGAAATGTTTGAAATCTTCAACATGGGTATTGGTCTCATGCTTGCAGTTAAACCAGAACATGTTGAACGTGTCAAAGAACTTCTCGACGAACCTGTTTATGAAATCGGTCGTATTGTGAAGAAAGATGGCGCAAGTGTGGTGATTAAATAATGGTTAAAAGGATTGCGGTATTTGCCTCTGGCAACGGCTCAAACTTTCAGGTGATTGCGGAACAATTTCCAGTAGAATTTGTCTTTTCAGATCACCGGGATGCCTACGTTTTAGAACGCGCCGAAAAACTAGGGGTTTTATCTTATGCCTTTGAACTTAAAGAGTTTGAGAATAAGGCAGACTATGAAGAAGCCATCGTCGAACTTTTGGATGAACACAAGATTGACTTAGTTTGTCTCGCAGGCTATATGAAAATCGTTGGCCCAACTTTACTAGCAGCTTATGAAGGTCGTATCATCAATATTCACCCAGCTTTTCTCCCTGAATTTCCAGGCGCTCATGGTATTGAGGATGCTTGGAATGCAGGTGTGGACCAGTCTGGCGTGACTATTCACTGGGTGGATTCGGGTGTGGATACAGGAAAGGTCATCAAACAAGTCCGTGTGCCATTCCTTGAAGGGGATACCCTTGATACTTTCGAGACTCGCATCCACGAAACAGAGTACAAACTCTATCCAGAAGTCTTGGATAGTTTAGGGGTGGGGAGAATATAAGAAGTAAATCAAGTTTTGATTTTGCAATATTGCTGGGAGAAAAAATGATTGAGATAAAATTAGTAGATGAGAGCAGTTATCAGGCAGTGCTGGATTTGAAAATATCTGAAGCTGATGAACGAGCACGTTTCGTGTCTCCAAATGTACGCTCTTTAGCTGACGCATGGCTCTACCGAGAGAATGGGGATGTGTTTCCAATGGCAATCTATTGGAATAAGCTTGTAGTTGGTTTTCTCCTGTTGGAAATAGATAAGGATGAAGCGGAATACTTTATCTGGAGGATAATGATTGGTCGGCAGTACCAAGGAAGAGGTTATGGTCGTAAAGCCTTGGAAGTTCTAATCAAAGAGGCCCAGATGGATAGAGTCTGCAGTCATATTGTTGCAGATTATGTGGTTGGAAATGAAAAAATGAAGCACCTGTTGACTAGTTTGGGTTTTCAGGAAGCAGGATTTATAGAAGAAAATAACGAAGTCGCTATGCGCTTGGACTTAAAGAAAGAGGAATAGAATGACGAAAAAAGCCTTAATCAGTGTCTCAGATAAAGCGGGCATTGTTGAATTTGCCCAAGAACTCAAGAAACTTGGTTGGGATATCATCTCAACAGGTGGGACCAAGGTTGCCCTTGACAATGCTGGTGTTGACACCATTGCTATCGATGATGTGACTGGTTTCCCAGAAATGATGGACGGTCGTGTCAAGACTCTCCATCCAAATATTCACGGTGGGCTTCTCGCTCGTCGTGATTTGGATAGTCACCTAGAAGCAGCTAAGGACAATCAGATCGAATTGATCGACCTTGTTGTGGTCAATCTCTACCCCTTTAAGGAAACCATTCTCAAACCAGACGTAACTTACGCTGATGCTGTGGAGAACATCGATATCGGCGGTCCATCCATGCTTCGTTCGGCAGCTAAAAACCACGCTAGCGTGACCGTTGTTGTAGACCCTGTTGACTATGCTGTTGTTCTTGACGAATTGGCAGCAAACGGCGAAACCTCTTATGAAACTCGCCAACGTTTGGCAGCCAAAGTATTCCGCCACACAGCGGCTTATGACGCCTTGATTGCAGAATACTTCACAGCTCAAGTGGGTGAAAGCAAGCCTGAAAAACTCACTTTGACTTATGACCTCAAGCAACCAATGCGTTACGGTGAGAACCCTCAACAAGACGCAGACTTCTACCAAAAAGCCTTGCCAACAGACTACTCTATTGCATCTGCTAAACAGCTTAACGGTAAGGAATTATCCTTCAACAATATCCGTGATGCTGATGCTGCTATCCGTATCATCCGTGACTTCAAAGAACGTCCAACCGTTGTGGCTTTGAAACACATGAACCCATGTGGAATCGGTCAAGCTGACGATATCGAAACAGCTTGGGACTACGCTTATGAGTCTGACCCAGTGTCTATCTTTGGTGGAATCGTCGTTCTTAACCGTGAGGTAGATGCTGCGACAGCTGAGAAGATGCACGGCGTTTTCCTTGAAATCATCATCGCACCAAGCTATACGGATGAAGCGCTAGCCATTTTGACCAACAAAAAGAAAAACTTGCGCATTCTTGCCTTGCCATTTGACGCACAAGATGCCAGTGAAGCAGAAGCAGAATACACTGGTGTTGTTGGTGGTCTCCTCGTTCAAAACCAAGACGTTGTGAAAGAAAGTCAGGCTGACTGGCAAGTTGTTACCAAACGCCAACCAACTGAGACAGAAGCGACAGCCCTTGAGTTCGCATGGAAAGCTATTAAATACGTCAAATCAAACGGTATCATCGTAACTAACGACCACATGACATTGGGTGTTGGTCCTGGTCAAACCAATCGTGTGGCTTCAGTTCGTATTGCTATTGACCAAGCTAAAGACCGTCTTGACGGTGCTGTTCTTGCTTCAGATGCCTTCTTCCCATTTGCGGATAACGTGGAAGAAATCGCCAAAGCAGGCATCAAGGCCATCATCCAGCCAGGGGGCTCAGTCCGTGACCAAGAGTCTATCGAAGCTGCTGATAAATACGGCTTGACTATGGTCTTCACAGGCGTGAGACATTTTAGACATTAAGAAAATAAAAGGGAAGAAAACAGTTTCTTTCCTTTTTTCGCTTTAAAAGCGAAACGAAACAAGATTAAAACGAACGTTTATGGTATAATATTAGTAAATAATTCGCAAAAGAGGTTGAAAGATGAAGCTGTTAGTTGTCGGCTCGGGTGGTCGTGAACATGCCATTGCTAAGAAGTTGCTTGAGTCAAAAGACGTTGAAAAAGTTTTTGTAGCTCCTGGAAATGACGGAATGACTTTGGATGGTCTGGAATTGGTAAATATCTCTATTTCCGAACATTTTAAGTTGATTGACTTTGCAAAAGCCAACGATATAGCTTGGTCCTTTATCGGTCCAGATGATGCCCTTGCTGCTGGAATCGTGGATGATTTTAACCAAGCTGGGCTTAAGGCCTTTGGTCCGACAAGATTGGCGGCTGAGTTGGAGTGGTCTAAGGATTTTGCCAAGGAAATCATGGTCAAATACGGCGTTCCGACAGCAGCCTATGGCACATTCTCGGACTTTGAGGAAGCCAAGGCCTATATCGAAAAGCAGGGTGCGCCTATCGTAGTCAAGGCGGATGGCTTGGCGCTTGGGAAGGGTGTCGTCGTTGCGGAGACGGTTGAGCAAGCAGTCGAAGCAGCTCACGAGATGCTTTTGGACAATAAATTTGGTGACTCAGGTGCGCGTGTGGTTATTGAGGAATTCCTTGAAGGAGAGGAATTTTCACTCTTTGCCTTTGTCAATGGGGACAAATTCTACATCATGCCAACGGCTCAGGACCATAAACGTGCCTACGATAGCGATAAGGGGCCTAACACTGGTGGGATGGGTGCCTATGCACCAGTTCCTCACTTGCCACAGAGCGTGGTGGACACAGCAGTGGAGACTATTGTCAAGCCAGTTCTTGAAGGGATGATCAAAGAAGGTCGTCCGTATCTTGGTGTCCTTTACGCAGGGCTTATTCTGACAGCTGATGGACCTAAGGTCATCGAGTTCAACGCTCGTTTTGGAGATCCTGAAACGCAAATCATCTTGCTTCGTTTAACATCTGACTTTGCACAAAATATTACGGATATCATCGATGGCAAGGAGCCAAACATCACCTGGACGGACAAGGGTGTGACTCTGGGTGTGGTTGTCGCATCCAACGGTTATCCGTTAGACTATGAAAAAGGTGTCAAGTTGCCATCCAAGACAGAAGGCGACATTATCACCTATTATGCAGGGGCTAAGTTTGCGGAAAATAGCAGAGCACTGCTATCAAACGGTGGACGTGTCTACATGCTCGTCACCACAGCAGACACCGTTAAAGAAACCCAAAACACTATCTATCAAGAACTCGCTCAACAAAAAACAGAAGGCCTTTTTTACCGAACCGATATCGGAAGCAAGGCCATAAAAGATTAACAGCTACTAAATTTGTCATGGCGAGCGAAAGCGAGCCAAAGTACGATAATGGTCGCCGTGGTGAAAAGACCAGAACAATTTCTGTTCTGGTCTAGGGAAACTTTGAGACCTTAGGCTCAAAGTTTAGGAATGAAACCGAAGGTTTGCTTCCGTCCCTACCACCTAAGACCATTATCAAAAAAGAAGAAAAAAGGAAAAATTATGACTAAACCAATTATTTCCATCATCATGGGCTCAAAATCCGACTGGGCAACCATGAAAAAAACAGCAGAAGTCCTAGACCGCTTCGGTGTAGCCTACGAGAAGAAGGTTGTATCTGCCCACCGCACACCAGACCTCATGTTCAAGCATGCCGAAGAAGCGCGTAGTCGTGGTATCAAGGTCATCATCGCAGGTGCTGGAGGCGCAGCCCACTTGCCAGGAATGGTAGCTGCCAAAACAACTCTTCCAGTCATCGGCGTGCCAGTCAAATCTCGTGCCCTTAGTGGCATGGATTCACTTTACTCTATCGTGCAGATGCCGGGTGGAGTACCTGTTGCGACCATGGCTATCGGTGAAGCAGGAGCGACAAACGCTGCCCTCTTTGCCCTCCGTCTCCTTTCAGTAGAAGATCAGGCTATCGCGACAGCATTGGCAGATTTTGCAGAAGAGCAAGGAAAAATCGCAGAGGAGTCGACAAATGAGCTCATCTAAAACAATCGGAATTATAGGTGGCGGCCAGCTGGGTCAGATGATGGCCATTTCTGCTATCTATATGGGGCACAAGGTCATTGCGCTGGATCCTGCTGCGGATTGCCCAGCCTCTCGCGTGGCGGAAATCATCGTGGCGCCTTATAACGATGTAGACGCTCTCCATCAGTTGGCTGAGCGTTGCGATGTCCTCACCTATGAGTTTGAAAATGTCGATGCCGACGGTTTGGATGCTGTCATCAAGGATGGACAACTCCCTCAAGGGACAGACCTGCTTCGCATTTCCCAAAATCGGATTTTTGAAAAGGACTTTCTCTCAAACAAGGCTCAAGTCACTGTAGCACCTTACAAGGTTGTGACCTCAAGCCAAGATTTAGCAAATATGGACCTATCGAAAAACTATGTCCTCAAGACTGCGACTGGTGGCTATGATGGCCATGGACAAAAGGTCATTCGCTCAGCAGCAGATTTGGCAGAAGCCTATGCGCTAGCTGACTCAGCAGACTGCGTTTTGGAAGAATTTGTCAACTTTGATCTTGAAATTTCTGTTATCGTTTCTGGGAATGGCAAGGACGTGACAGTTTTCCCGGTTCAGGAAAATATCCACCGCAACAATATCCTGTCTAAGACCATCGTGCCAGCCCGCATTTCGGATCGTTTGGCAGAGAAAACCAAGGCTATGGCAGTGCGAATCGCAGAACAACTGAACCTCTCTGGGACCCTTTGCGTGGAAATGTTTGCGACAGCTGATGACATCATTGTCAATGAGATTGCCCCACGCCCACATAACTCTGGCCACTATTCAATCGAAGCCTGCGACTTCTCCCAGTTTGACACCCATATTCTTGGTGTTCTCGGAGCACCATTGCCAGCCATCCACCTCCATGCTCCAGCTGTTATGCTCAATGTCCTCGGCCAACACGTCGAGGTTGCTGAAAAATATGTGACAGAAAATCCAAGCGCCCACCTCCACATGTATGGTAAAATAGAAGCAAAGCACAACCGCAAAATGGGACATGTGACTTTGTTTAGTGATGCGCCGGATGAAGTAGAGGAGTTTTAAAGAGTTATTATGCCATTACCAAAAAGTAGTCAAGAAGAAATTCAAAAATATTGTGAAAGTCACCTACCTAAAGAAGATTGGTATGAAGAAGAATTTGATTTTATACAAGATTCTGATTTAAAAAAACGGATTATAGAGGAATTTCAATCTGTTAGATACGCTTATAAATTATATGAGGGACTAGAAGCAACTGATATACATTTAAGATTTCAAATTAGGAGTCAAATTCTCTCTTATGCATCTATCTATGAAGCGGTGTTAGAGTATGTTTTAAATACCTATTATTCAGATACTCCTGAGTATGAAGATTTAACTCATCAAGATAATGTACCTACCAGTATATGTATTCCACAAGATAAGAAGGAGAAATTACAAGCTGAATTATCTCATGATGGTAAAGAAATACACACTATATATTATAAGAGAAAGAAAAAACAAAAGACTTCGATTCGATTTGATGATAAATGTCGAACAGCTGAGAAATTGAACTTAATTGGTAAAATTCATAGGGAAGATAGTGTAATAGATTTGCCAGCAGAAATAATTGAGATTTATAGTTATAGAAATGGAATCCACTTGATTGCTGAACAAAGGAAAGAAATTAAATATGAGTTAGAGCTTGGCAAATTAGCGTATAGACGTCTTAAGCCTTTTATTGAGCAAATAAAAAATAGGTTGAAGATAGATGGAAAGTATTATCAGTAAAAGAATTGAAAGGATGGGGTAGGTTGTGGTTGAACGAGCGTATAGTTTAGAATTGAGTGAGACCATTAGTGCACTTGAGGCGCAAAAATATTCCCTTGAAGGAAGATTGAATTCTGAAAAACAATTTAGGTGTATTGATAATAATTGTGAAATTCCTTTAACATGTACAAACTGGAAAAGAAGAGGTGGGAAAAGGTTTTATTTTAAACCATCTCATAATGACGAACTACATGTTGAAGGTTGTACTTGCATATCCCCACAAGAATTTAAGGAACAGGTGAATAAGGAAGTTTTAGGGGCTAAAGGAACAATTTCAGATAGTGGAATAATATCTGTTAAGAAGTCATTGAGTAAAGCGAAGGTAAATGGTAAAAAAAGTGTTGCTTCACTTGATACTACAGAGCATTCGATAACTTTCTCTAGAACAAATATTTATAGAAAACAAGTTCATGATAGACAACTTTCTGCTGTGGCAACGTTTGTAGAGCTTTATAAAGATCCGCAAATTGATAAAAGTTTAAAAAATATCAGAATAGAAAATGAATTACTTTCTCTGGATGAATATTTTGTTGATATTAAAAAACCTCTTGTGAAGGATAAACAAAAGATATTTTACGGTCTAGCTCAAGTTTCTATTGCAAGTTTTAATAAAAAAATACTACAGATACAATTTATAAGCTCTAACTATCCGAATATATATTCAAGTTTAGAGCAGATACAAAAACGTTCTAATACAAGAAATATTGCTGATTTAATAGATAAAGAACCTAAGTATATTTATTTTAGGGGAAAACTAGATAGTCAAGACAATAAATTTAAATCTTTTAATGACAAATTCTATAAAGATTTATATACACCAAAAGATTAAGGAGAAACAACATGATCGAACGTTACTCTCGCCCCGAAATGGCGAACATTTGGACTGAAGAAAATAAATACCGTGCTTGGCTTGAGGTGGAAATCTTGGCTGACGAGGCATGGGCTGAGTTAGGGGAAATCCCTAAGGAAGATGTGGCTTTGATTCGTGAGAAAGCGGACTTTGACATCGACCGTATTTTGGAAATCGAGCAGGAGACTCGTCACGATGTGGTGGCCTTCACACGTGCGGTTTCTGAGACTCTTGGTGAAGAGCGCAAGTGGGTCCACTATGGTTTGACTTCTACTGACGTGGTGGATACTGCCTACGGTTACCTTTACAAGCAGGCCAACGACATCATCCGTCGTGACCTAGAAAACTTCACCAACATCATCGCTGACAAGGCTAAGGAGCACAAGTTCACCATTATGATGGGTCGTACCCACGGTGTGCACGCTGAGCCGACAACTTTTGGTCTTAAATTGGCAACTTGGTATAGCGAAATGAAACGCAACATCGAGCGTTTCGAGCATGCGGCTGCTGGTGTGGAAGCTGGTAAAATCTCTGGTGCGGTTGGTAACTTTGCCAACATTCCACCATTTGTTGAAAAATACGTCTGCGACAAGCTTGGTATCCGTGCTCAAGAAATCTCTACACAGGTGCTTCCTCGTGACCTTCACGCTGAGTACTTTGCAGTTCTTGCTAGCATCGCAACTTCTATCGAGCGTATGGCAACGGAAATCCGTGGTCTTCAAAAATCTGAGCAACGCGAAGTAGAAGAGTTCTTTGCTAAAGGGCAAAAAGGGTCTTCAGCTATGCCTCACAAACGCAACCCTATCGGTTCTGAAAACATGACAGGTCTTGCGCGTGTCATTCGTGGTCACATGGTAACAGCTTATGAAAACGTAGCCCTTTGGCATGAACGTGATATCTCTCACTCATCAGCTGAGCGTATCATCACGCCAGATACGACCATCTTGATTGACTACATGCTCAACCGTTTTGGAAATATCGTCAAGAACTTGACAGTCTTCCCAGAAAACATGATTCGCAACATGAACTCGACTTTTGGTCTTATCTTTAGCCAACGTGCCATGTTGACCTTGATTGAGAAAGGTATGACCCGTGAGCAAGCCTATGACTTGGTACAACCAAAAACAGCCTACTCTTGGGATAACCAAGTTGACTTCAAACCACTTCTAGAAGCAGATCCAGAGGTAACTTCTCGCCTCACTCAAGAAGAAATCGACGAAATCTTCAACCCTGTATACTACACCAAACGAGTGGATGATATCTTTGACCGCCTCGGACTCGGTGACTAATATGCTGTGATAGGTTCACAAGTAAAACAGTACTTATATTCAACACAAAAAAGCGAGACTTAAGTCCCGCTTTTTATCTTATATCAAAAGATTCATCTTTAATCTTTTTTCTTGCTAAGTCCATAAGCTGTGAGAGCTGACATAAGACCAGTAGCAATCAACCATTCTGAACCTTGGCTTCCTGTCTCAGGAAGTTTATTTTCTTTTGCAACAGGAGCTGGACCCTGAGGAAGTGCTTTGTTTTCCTCAGCAGGAACAGTTGCTGGAGCTGGCTCGCTTGGGATTTCTAGTGTTGGTTTTTCTTCGGCGATAGCAGCTTGTCCATGTTCATCACCAACATGAGTGACAGGGTTCCCCACTTCAATCACTTGAGCAACAGGTTCTTGCGCTACGACACTTGTAACCAATGTTCTAACTTCAGTTCCGTCTGCAGCCGTAGTTACAGAATAGAAATGACTACGACGACCGTTTACACCTTCAGTCACGATACGAGATTGTCCTTTAGGTAATTGATTAGTTTCATGAGTGATGGTTGTAAATGGAATTTCTTCATTTTGGATGTCAACTCTTGGTTTGTTTTCAGCAATAGCAGCTTGCCCATGTTCATCACCAACATGAGTGACAGGGTTCCCCACTTCAATCACTTGAGCGACAGGTTCTTGCGCTACGACAGTTGTAACCAATGTTTTAACTTCAGTTCCGTCAGCAGCAGTAGTCACAGAGTAGAAATGGCTACGACGGCCGTTTACACCTTCAGTCACGATACGAGATTGTCCTTTAGGTAATTGATTAGTTTCACGAGTGATGGTTGTAAATGGAATTTCTTCATTTTGGATGTCAACTCTTGGTTTGTTTTCAGCAATAGTAGCTTGTCCTTTTTCATCACCAAGGTGAGTGACAGGTTTCCCCACCTCTACCACTTGGGTGATAGGTTCTAGGTTTACTTCACTGCTTATTAGAGTTTTAACTTCAGTTCCATCAGTAGCCGTAGTTACAGAATAGAAGTAGCTGCGACGACCGTTCACACCTGCAGTTACTAGACGAGTTTGTCCCTTAGGTAGCGAAGGAGTCTCGCGAGTGATGGTTGTAAATGGAATTTCTTCGTCCTCGATGACAACACGTGGTTTTGCATCTGCAACAGGAGCAACTCCTTCTTCGTCTCCTACGTGAGTGACTGGAGTTCCAACTTCTACCACTTGAGTGATAGGTTCTTTTGTGACTTTGTCTTCAAGAACTGTTTCGGTTTCCATACCATTTTCAGTCACGACAGAAAGGTAATTTGTACGTTCTCCTTTGACACCGACAGTGATGACTTTTTCTTGTCCTGCTGGGAGGTTAGGATTGTCTTTCTTAACGATTTCAAAAGGAATTTCTTCTGTCTTAACGAGAAGCTCTGGTCGGTTTTCAACAGCAGCAGGAGTTTCGCTTTCATCAAGACTTCCTGAGTGAGTTGCGGCTGGTTTAAGACCTAGTCTAGCTACTTTAAGATTAGCTACAAGTGCATCCAACTCAGCTTGTTTATTACGGTTAAGATTGTAGTTAAGAGCTTCTTTAGCAGCTTTGAGAGCATCGAGACTTTCTGTGCTATATCCTTCTAAGTTTTCAGGGATTTGAGCAAGTTCTTCGCGTAGTGCTTTGTAGTCAGCACGGAAGTAGTCTTTGTTGTGGTCTGCAAAGGCAGTCATGAGTTCAAAGATTTCTTCTTCCTTGTATTCAGCGCTTGGTCTATCAGCCCAGATAGCTAGCATACTACCAATAGTAGGTAGGTCAACTTCAGGGTATTTAGTTGAAGCTAGCTGGTTAAATGGAGTTTTTTCAGTATTTTCAATAGCTTTTTTGAGGAAGCCACCACCATCTTCTGGTTTTTGACCGAGAATGTAGTACCAATCTCCATTCGTGTTAAGGAATTTGTACCCCTTACTTGCTAGGTATTGAGGAGATGCAAGGTTGTAACCCCACCATCCTTTAGACCAGTAAGAGATGATAACGTCTTTATCAAACTCAACATCATCCTTGTCTTCGTAGTAGAAGCCGTCGTTAAAGGCCATTGGTTGAAGACCTTTTTCTTTAGCCATGGCAGCTAGGCTATTAGCATAATCCGCAAACTTACCATAGAGGCCATACCACTTGAGGTAGTACCAACCTTGAGCGTTGGTAGCATCATTGGCATACTCATCTGTACCATAGTTGAAGATCTTAGTTTTACCTGCAAAGAAATCCATGTACTTGCCGATAAGAGCTTTTGTAAAGTTCATTGCTTCTTCGTTTTCAAGGTCCATAGTTGTTTTTGAAACCTTGTCAAAATTAGCTTGAGGGTTTGCGATGCCTAATTTTTCCATAGCGACAAGCATAGCATCCATGTGTCCAGGACTGTTGATGGCAGGGATAATTCCAATGCCTCTATCTTTAGCATACTGGATAAGTTCAGTAATTTCAGCTTGGTTCAAAGTAGTTCCATTAGGATCGTCGTAGTAAGATTTTGTTCCTTCAATGATGGCATTTTTCACATCGTCACTAGCATAGGTCTTGCCATTTGCAGTGATAGTCATGTCATCCAGTAGGAAGCGAAGTCCATCATTTCCAAGGAGGAGATGGATGTCAGAGTAACCAAGTTCGCTAGCCTTGTCAACGATACGTTTCAGCTGGTCTAGTGTGAAGTATTTACGTCCAGCATCGATAGAGATAACCTTGTTCTTAGCTAGTTTTTCAACTTCGCGTTTAGCGTCCTCTTCTTTTTGAGCTTCTGGAGTGAAGGTCAAGTTGCTAACAGCTTCCTGGAGTTTTGCGATCGCTTGATCAATAGTATCTTGTTGAGCACGGCTGAGGTTGCCATCAAGAGAACGGATGGCTTTTTCAGCTTCTTTAACGGCTGCAATACTTTCTGCTGTGTAGCGAGTAAGGTCTGTTGGAACTTCTTTCAGAGCTTGTTCAGCAGACTCGTAGTCAGCAGCGAAATATTCAGCATTTGAATTTGCGAATTGGCGCATGAGCTTGAATAGACGAGATGGAGAGTAGCGGGCAGATGGAGTATCAGCCCAAGCAGCTACCATACCACCGATGATAGGAATATCAGCTCCTTCAGTTTTTGGAACTGAAGTAATTGGTGTGCTCTTAATACCATTCAAACCTTGATCAAGGTTGTACCAACCTTGTCCATCAGCATTACGGCCGAGAACGTAGTACCAAGCATCGTTAGTGTTGAGGATTTCGTGCCCTTTTTCAACTAGTAGTTTAGAAGAAGCGACATCGTAACCACCCCAGCCACCAGTCCACATAGACACGATGATATCTTTATCAAAGGTACCAAAACTTGTATCACTATTATAGTAGATACCGTCGTTGAAGGCCATTGGTTTAAGACCGTGAGATTTAACGATACGAGCTAGGTCATTAGCATAGGCGATGAATTTGTCATAGCCCTTGTCTGGGAATCCATCTTCTGGATACCATTTATAGGCTTGAAGAACGCTCCATCCTTTGGCATCAGTAGCATCATTAGCGTACTCATCCAAACCGATGTTGAAGATTTCAGACTTACCAGCAAAGTAGCCTGCATACTTATCAATTAAAGCTTTTGTGAAGGCAACAGCTTTTTCATTGTCAAGGTCAACAGTACGCGCTGATTCTTTACCAAAATAGTTAAAGTTAGGCTTTTCAATACCCAATTCTTTCATGGCATTGAGGATAGCATCCATGTGACCAGGACTGTTAACTGTTGGGATAAGGCCGATACCTTTATCTTTAGCATAGTTAATCAAGTCGGTCATTTGGCTTTCAGTTAGGTGATTACCATTTGGATCGTTGTAGTAGGCATTAGTTCCGTTTTCGACAGCACGTTTGACATCGTCACTGGCATAAGTCTTGTCACCAACAGTTAGAGACATATCGTCAAGCATAAAGCGCAAGCCATCATTTCCCACTAAAAGGTGAAGATCAGTATAGCCATAGTGTTTTGCCTTGTCGATAATTTCTTTTAGTTGGTCTGGAGAGAAATATTTACGCCCGGCATCAATAGAAACGATTTTCTTTTTAGCCAGTTTTTCATTGACTTGAGCTGCTCGCTCTGTAGCGACTACAGGAGCTTCAGCCTTAGAAACTTTTTTGTCTTCTTCCTTAGCTTCTTCAGCAACTTCTGGCTTAGCTGGAGCTTCCTCAGTTGAAACGTGTCCTTCTACAGATGGAGCGCTTTCGATTTTTGGAGCTTCTGTGTTAGTTACAGGAGTTGCTGTTTCTGTTGCAGGATCTTCCGCAAGCTTTTCCTCACTAGCCTGTGGAGACGTCTCTCCTGCGGCTTGAAGAGTAGGTTGATTCTCTGTTGCTGGAACGACTCCATCAGCAGCAACTGCCTGAGCATGAAAGGCAAAGCCGATCAATACAGAAGCTGCTCCGATTGCGTATTTACGAATAGAGAAACGCTGTTTGTTTTCTGGTTTCATTAAGTAACCTCCCTGTTATTTTTGGTAGCGTTTTCACAAAACTAAATCCATTGTATTATCTGAATCTAGTAAAGTCAAGCTTTTTAGGAAAATAACTATAAAAAATATAAGAAGTACTTAAATTAGAGTCATTTTAGTTTTTAACTCTTTTTAGTAAAATTACTCCAAATTATAGTTTAAACTTGTTAGGTAATTTTTCGTGAGAAATCTCAGCTAGCATAAAAATAGAAAAGTCCGAGACCAAATGTCTCAGACTTACTTTTTAATGTTTAGTGATCACGATCACATGAGATAAATTTAATCTTATAGAAATCAGAACGTTTGTAAGTTTCAATGTATTCCAACACTTGGCCAGTTGACTCAAGTTTAGTTGTCTTGGTTTGGAGAACAGTTGGGAACTGAGAGTCGACTCCTAGGATAGAAGCAGCATGTTCTGGAGTTGGAAATACAATTTCATTGATTTCTTCAAAATGCTCGTCATTCATGTGAATGTGGTAGTCCAATTTGAAACGATTATAGATAGAACTATAGTATTCAAGATTTGGATAGTTTGCATTGATGTATTGTTCAGGGATATAAGATGTGTGGTAGATATAAGTAACACCGTTAGATTCACGGATACGTTCGATTTTGTAATAAAATTGATCGCCACGCAATCCTAATTTTTCTAAGTAGTTAAGATCGTTACCGCGTTCAATGGAAAGAACAGTGACTTTATCGTCCTTGGTTTCAAAAATTTCTACATCAGAAAATTCTACGAGTTTGTGCTTGCGAGCGCGAGCCACAAAGGTTCCCTTTCCTTGTTGGCGGACAATATAACCGTCTTTAGCAAGGTCGTTTAAGGCGCGAACAACAGTGATTGAACTTACGTCATACATTGCAATCAATTCTGCTTCAGTGTAGAACTTGTCGCCACTTGCAAATTGACCTGAAATGATTTTGTTTTTCAATTCATCTTTGATATATTGATACTTTGGAATTGCCATATTTTCACCTCATTTTTTCCTTCTCCATCTTTGATTTTATCATAAATGGTTTGAAAATGATAGTAAATAATGTAAAAAAATAAAATAATATTCTAAGTGATTGACTTACATATTATTTGAGGTTATAAACTTATATATTTATGCTATCTGGATCGAGAATATTTAAGAAAAAAATTTTTTTACAAGAATTTTAGAAAACAATTCAGTAAAAAAAAGAAAAATTTTAAATAATTTTCGAAAAATCTATTGACAAGATGGATTCATTAGTTTATCATTTAATATAACAACAAATGAAAGCGCAAACGGAAAAGTATGGGGTGGTAAAATGACAAGGTTTAAAATTGAGGATGATTTTTACCTAGATGGGAAACCATTCAAAATTTTATCTGGTGCCATTCATTATTTTAGAATTCCTGAAGAAGACTGGTATCATTCATTGTACAATCTCAAGGCTTTAGGTTTTAACACTGTTGAAACCTACGTCGCTTGGAATTTGCATGAGCCAACTGAAGGAAACTTCAATTTTGAAGGCAATCTTAATATTGACAAATTTCTTCAGACAGCTCAGGATTTAGGCTTGTATGCTATTGTTCGACCATCTCCCTTTATCTGTGCAGAGTGGGAATTCGGTGGTTTACCAGCATGGCTTTTAAATAAAGACATGCGAATCCGTTCCTCTGATCCAGCCTTTATAGAAATGGTAGGACGCTACTATGATCATTTACTTCCACGTCTTGTTCCAAGATTGTTGGATAATGGTGGTAACATCCTCATGATGCAGGTTGAAAATGAGTACGGTTCATACGGTGAGGACAAAACCTACTTGCGTGAGATTCGCCGATTGATGGAAGAACGTTCAGTGACTTGTCCGCTCTTTACATCTGATGGTCCATGGCGAGCAACTTTGAAAGCTGGTACCTTGATTGAAGATGATCTCTTTGTGACAGGGAACTTTGGTTCAAAAGCAAACTTTAACTTCTCGCAAATGCAAGAGTTCTTTGATGAGTATGGAAAGAAATGGCCACTCATGTGTATGGAATTCTGGGATGGATGGTTTAACCGATGGAAAGAACCAGTCATTACGCGTGAGCCAGAGGAGTTAGCAGAAGCCGTACATGAGGTACTAGAGCAAGGCTCTATCAACCTTTACATGTTCCACGGTGGAACCAACTTTGGTTTTATGAATGGTTGTTCAGCTCGAGGAACCATTGATTTACCACAAGTAACATCTTATGATTATGACGCTCTCCTTAATGAAGCTGGGAATCCAACTGCTAAATACATGGCAGTTAAGGAAATGATGGCAACTTACTATCCTGAGTATCCACAATTAGAACCGCTTTACAAAGAGAGTATGGAAGTTGAAAACATTCCACTGGTTGAGAAAGTTTCTCTGTTCGAAACCTTGGATAGCCTAACAAGTCCAACTAAAAGTCTCTATCCTAAGAAAATGGAAGAGTTGGGACAAAGTTACGGTTATCTACTCTATCGTACAGAATCTAGTTGGGATGCAGAAGAAGAACGTATCCGTATCATTGACGGTCGAGACAGAGCTCAGCTATTTGTAGATGGTAAATGGGTTGCAACTCAGTACCAGACAGAAATTGGTGAGGACATCTTCTATCAAGGAGAAAAGAAAGCGCTCTCTCGATTTGATATCTTGGTAGAAAATATGGGGCGTGTCAATTACGGGCATAAGTTCCTAGCAGATACACAACGAAAAGGGATTCGTACAGGTGTCTGCAAAGACCTACACTTCATGCTGAACTGGGAACACTATCCGCTTCCACTAGATAATCCTGAAAAGATTGATTTCTCAAAAGGATGGACAGAAGGACAACCTGTCTTTTACGCCTATGACTTTGAAGTTGAGGCTCCAAAGGACACCTACTTAGACTTATCTGAGTTTGGTAAAGGGATTGCCTATGTCAATGGCCATCATCTAGGTCGTTTCTGGAATGTTGGTCCAACCTTATCGCTTTATATTCCGCACAGCTATCTCAAGGAAGGTGCTAACCGCATCATTATCTTTGAAACTGAAGGGGATTATAAAGATCACATACATTTAACTCGTAAACCTACACTAAAACATATAAAGGGGGAAAATTTATGACAATTGTAGGATGCCGTATTGATGGACGTTTGATCCACGGACAAGTAGCAAACCTTTGGTCTGCTAAACTGAATGTTTCACGTATCATGGTCGTTGACAATGAAGTTGTTAATAACGACGTTGAAAAGAGCGGATTGAAACTTGCAACACCACCAGGTGTAAAACTTAGTATTTTGCCAGTTGAAAAAGCTGCAGCCAATATCCTTGCTGGAAAATATGATAGCCAACGTTTGTTTATCGTTGCTCGTAAACCAGACCGCTTCCTTGGATTAGTGGAAGCAGGGGTACCGCTTGAAGCAGTCAATGTCGGTAATATGTCTCAAACACCAGAAACTCGTTCTATCACACGTTCAATCAACGTTGTAGATAAAGACGTAGAAGATTTCCACAAATTGGCGGAAAAAGGTGTTAAACTTACTGCTCAAATGGTTCCAAATGATCCAGTTTCAGACTTTTTGAGCTTATTAAAATAGGAAAAAATTTTTAGGAGGTCATTGTTATGATACAATGGTGGCAAATTTTACTTCTCACTCTGTACTCAGCTTATCAAATCTGTGATGAGTTGACGATCGTTTCTTCTGCAGGTTCCCCTGTATTCGCTGGTTTCATTACTGGTTTGATCATGGGAGATTTGACAACTGGTTTGTTTATCGGTGGTAGCTTGCAGTTGTTTGTCCTTGGGGTAGGTACCTTCGGTGGTGCTTCTCGTATCGACGCAACTTCTGGTGCGGTTCTTGCGACAGCTTTCTCAGTTTCACAAGGTATCGAAACAGATCTTGCGATCACTACAATCGCTGTACCAGTAGCGGCACTTTTGACTTACTTCGACGTACTTGGTCGTATGACTACTACATTCTTCGCACACCGTATTGATGCTGCGATTGAACGCTTTGACTATAAAGCAATCGAACGTAACTACCTTCTTGGTGCGCTTCCATGGGCTGCTTCTCGTGCCCTTCCAGTATTCTTCGCCCTTGCTTTTGGTGGAGAATTCGTACAAGCAGTTGTAAACCTTGTTAAAGAATTCCAATGGGTTGCAGACGGTTTGACTCTTGCAGGTCGTATGCTTCCAGGTCTTGGATTCGCTATCTTGCTTCGTTACCTTCCAGTTAAACGTAACCTTCACTACCTTGCTATGGGATTCGGTTTGACAGCTATGTTGACTGTTCTTTACTCATACGTAACAGGTCTTGGTGGAGCAGTTGCTGGTATCATTGGCACTCTTCCTGCTGACGTTGCTGAAAAAATTGGCTTTGCCAACAACTTCAAAGGATTGTCTATGATCGGTATCTCTATCGTAGGTATCTTCCTTGCGGTTGTTCACTTCAAGAACAGCCAAAAAGTTGCTGTAGCAGCACCTTCTACACCATCAGAAAGTGGGGAAATTGAAGATGACGAATTCTAATTACAAATTAACAAAAGAAGATTTTAATCAAATTAACAAACGTAGCTTGTTCACTTTCCAATTGGGATGGAACTACGAGCGTATGCAAGCATCAGGTTACCTTTACATGATCTTGCCACAATTGCGTAAAATGTATGGAGATGGAACTCCTGAGTTGAAAGAAATGATGAAAGTTCATACTCAATTCTTCAACACTTCACCATTCTTCCATACAATCATCGCTGGTTTTGACCTTGCTATGGAAGAAAAAGATGGCGTTGACTCAAAAGATGCGGTTAACGGTATCAAGACAGGTTTGATGGGACCATTCGCTCCTCTTGGAGATACTATCTTTGGTTCACTTGTACCTGCTATCATGGGATCTATCGCTGCAACAATGGCTATCGCTGGTCAACCTTGGGGTATCTTCCTTTGGATCGCAGTTGCAGTAGCGTATGACATCTTCCGTTGGAAACAATTGGAATTTGCATACAAAGAAGGGGTTAACCTTATCAACAACATGCAAAGCACTTTGACAGCTTTGATTGAAGCTGCATCTGTACTTGGTGTGTTCATGATGGGTGCTCTTGTAGCAACAATGATCAACTTTGAAATTTCATACAAATTGCCAATCGGTGAGAAAATGATTGACTTCCAAGATATCTTGAACTCAATCTTCCCACGCTTGCTTCCAGCAATCTTCACAGCATTCATCTTCTGGTTGCTTGGTAAGAAAGGTATGAACTCAACTAAAGCAATCGGTATCATCATTGCTCTTGCTGTTGGACTTTCATTCATCGGTAAATTCTTACTTGGAATGGGCGCATAATTTATGAGTAAATCATTGATTTTAGTGAGCCATGGACGTTTTTGTGAAGAACTTAAAGGTAGCACAGAAATGATTATGGGTCCACAAGAAAATATTCATGCAGTTGCTCTTCTTCCAGAAGATGGACCAGAAGATTTCACTGCGAAATTTGAAGCTGCTGTCGAAGGTTTGGATGATTTCCTAGTCTTTGCTGACCTCCTTGGTGGAACACCATGTAATGTGGTGAGCCGTCTGATTATGGAAGGTCGTGACATTGAACTTTATGCAGGAATGAATCTTCCAATGGTTATTGAGTTTATCAATGCGAGCCTAACCGGCGCTGATGCAGATTATAAGAGTCGTGCTTCAGAAAGCATTGTCAAAGTTAATGATTTATTGGCAAGCTTCGATGACGATGAAGATGAATAAGGTGTAATAACAGAAATACTGTTAGAACATATTTCATAGAATATAAATGGGAATGGGGCTTACTCCCATTCCCATATTTTAAATAAAAAACAATATAATAATAGATTAGAGGAACTCAATGCTAGATTATACAAAAGAAGAATTGCTTGAGTTGGGGGCAGAAATCACAACTCGCGAAATTTACCAACAACCAGACGTTTGGAAAGAAGCTTTTGAAGCTTATCAAGCACGACGTGATGAAATTGCAGCCTTTTTACAAGGAATTGCTGACAAACATGACTACATCAAGGTTATCCTGACTGGTGCTGGAACTTCTGCTTATGTAGGTGATACTCTCGTTCCTTACTTCAAGGAAGTTTATGATGAACGTAAATGGAACTTTAATGCTATCGCGACAACTGATATCGTAGCAAACCCACAAACTTATTTGAAAAAAGATGTGGCGACTGTTTTGGTATCATTCGCACGCAGCGGGAACTCACCTGAGAGTGTGGCAACAGTTGACTTGGCCAAGGCCTTGGTTGATGAACTTTATCAAGTGACTATCACATGTGCGGCTGAAGGGAAATTGGCTCTCCAAGCGCATGGTGATGACCGCAACCTCTTGTTGCTACAACCAGCTGCTTCTAACGATGCTGGATTTGCGATGACTTCAAGCTTCACTTCAATGATGTTGACCGCACTTTTGGTTTTTGATCCGACAGACTTTGCAGTTAAATCTGAGCGTTTTGAAGTATTGGCAAGCCTAGCACGTAAAGTTTTAGATAATGCGGCTGATGTCAAAGAATTGGTAGACTTAGAGTTTAATCGTGTTATCTACTTAGGTGCAGGTCCATTCTTTGGTCTGTCTCATGAAGCACAGCTTAAAATTTTGGAATTGACTGCTGGTCAAGTCGCGACTATGTATGAAAGCCCAGTTGGTTTCCGTCACGGTCCAAAATCTCTTATCAACGAAGATACTGTCGTTTTGGTATTTGGTACGACAACAGACTATACTCGTAAGTACGACTTGGACTTGGTTCGTGAAGTTGCAGGCGACCAAATTGCTCGACGCGTTGTTCTCTTGAGTGACCAAGCCTTTGGACTTGAAAATGTTAAGGAAGTAGCACTTGGATGCGGTGGGGTTCTGAATGATGTTTACCGTGTCTTCCCTTACATCGTTTATGGTCAGTTATTTGCTCTCTTGACTTCACTTAAAGTTGGTAACAGACCAGATACACCATCACCTACAGGTACAGTTAACCGTGTTGTTCAAGGTGTCATTATTCACGAATTTGAAAAATAAGGAAGAATCTATGAGTAAATTAACATTAAGCCCAAATAAACGTGCATGTTTGGAAAAACTCTCTGATGAGAATGGTATCATCTCAGCTCTTGCTTTTGACCAACGTGGTGCTTTGAAACGCCTTATGGCTCAATACCAGACAGAAGAGCCTACAGTAGCTCAAATGGAAGAACTTAAAGTCTTGGTAGCGGATGAATTGACTAAATACGCTTCATCAATGCTTCTTGACCCTGAGTATGGACTTCCTGCTACAAAAGCACTTGCTCCAAATGCAGGTCTTCTCCTTGCTTATGAAAAAACAGGCTACGATACAACAAGCACAAAACGTTTGCCAGACTGCTTGGATGTTTGGTCTGCAAAACGCATTAAAGAACAAGGTGCAGATGCTGTTAAGTTCTTGCTTTACTACGACGTAGATAGCTCTGACGAACTTAACCAACAAAAACAAGCCTACATTGAACGTATTGGTTCTGAGTGTGTGGCAGAAGATATTCCATTCTTCCTCGAAATCTTGGCTTACGATGAAAAAATTGCTGATGCAGGTTCTGCAGAATACGCTAAAGTGAAACCACACAAGGTTATTGGTGCGATGAAGGTCTTCTCCGACCCACGTTTCAACATCGATGTTTTGAAAGTGGAAGTTCCAGTCAATGTGAAATACGTTGAAGGTTTTGGTGATGGAGAAATCGTTCATACACGTGAAGAGGCAGCAGCATTCTTCAAAGCACAAGACGAAGCAACTAACCTTCCTTACATTTACTTGAGTGCAGGTGTATCCGCTAAGCTCTTCCAAGAAACTCTTGTATTTGCCCACGAATCAGGTGCAAATTTCAACGGAGTTCTTTGTGGACGTGCAACATGGGCTGGATCAGTTGAAGCTTACATCAAAGATGGTGAAGCAGCAGCCCGCGAATGGCTTCGTACAACTGGATTTGAAAACATTGATGAACTTAATAAGGTTCTTCAAACAACAGCTACTTCATGGACTGAACGTGTAGAAGCATAGAACAGGAATAGAAGGAACTACTTTTGTTAAGAAAATATTTATGGTTTCTTGACAAAGGTGTCTGTAAATCATACAATAAAACCATAGAACGTGAATGCGCTTTCTATGGTTTGTTTACTTAATTGAAATAGAAAAAGGAGAGAAGGATGAAAGCATACACAGAACGTGTATTTGGGAAAGTTGATGGCAAGGATATCCTCGCTTACCGTTTTGAAACGGAGGCAGGCTACCAACTGGAAATTATGACCTATGGAGCCACAATTCTACGCTATGTAACTCCAGATAAGGCTGGCAATTTTGCCAATGTTATCCTAGGTTTTGACGATTTCGAAAGCTATGTGGGAAATAGCCCTAAACATGGAGCAAGTGTAGGTCCGGTAGCAGGTCGTATCGCAGGTGCGACATTTGAACTCAATGGGAAGACCTATGAACTAGAAGTCAACAATGCTAGCAACTGTAACCACAGTGGCTCAACTGGTTGGGATTCTAGCTTGTTTGAGCTAGTTGAGGTGAGTGACCATGGCTTGACTCTTTACACAGAAAGAGCAGACGCGACTGGAGGTTTCCCTGGAAATCTCAAGATCTGGATTAGCTACAACTTGGAAGAAAGTGGTGCCTACGAGGTTAGTTACAAGGTAACGACAGACCAGGATACCTTGGTCAATCCAACCAACCATAGCTACTTTAACTTGTCAGGTGATTTCACTCAGACAGTTGACCGCCATGTCTTCCAACTGAATACAGAGGGTATTTATCCAATTGCTCCTGATGGTGTTCCAGATAAAACCCCAGATGCTAATCGTGATGTGGTCAAGCATATCTACAATGGTGCTTTGTTGAAAGATATCTTTGCAGAAGAAGATGAGCAAATCCAACTCGTATCTGGTTTGGACCATCCATTTGCTCTTCCTGCAGGACATGACAATGCTGGATTCCTCTATGACCAAGGTTCAGGTCGCTTCTTGCTCTTCAAGACTGAGGCTCCTTGCTTTGTGGTCTACACAGCAAACTTTGTGGATGAGAGTGTCATCATCGCAGGTCAGCCAATGATTCAGCACAATGGAATTGCTCTTGAGGCGCAAGCTTTACCAGATGCTATTCATAGTGATCTTAAAGATCAAGTCATTCTTAAATCAGGTGAAACTTTCACCAGCAAAACTCGTTATGAGCTTGTTGTGAAATAATGATTGTTTTCTGAGTAAACCTAGACTTTAACCGTTAGTTATTTACTAGCTGTTAGAATCTAGGTTTTTTGATTTTTGAAAAATAAGGAAATAATCTAAAGTTTAGAAGATAATTCTATATATCAAATATTCTTACTGAATAAAGATGATTGACTTATATTGATAGTTGAATGCTACAATAATATCTAATAGATATATTTATATGATAGCTCTTTTGCTAAAAATAAGGTATAATTAAAATGGAATAAATCTAGGCTTTTGACTAAAAAATACTAGATTTTTATAAAGATTTTTGGAAAAAAATTCTCTATAGAAGACTCGTGTTCTTGGTCGAAGTTATAAGGGGAAGATTAGCAATGGTATCAGTATCTGGAAAATTCTGTATATTTTCACATAAAAATAAGCAACATCAGCGCTTTTTTCAACTGTTACCCGATGGTCAAATCAAGGATATTGGTGGAACCGGTCAGAGGAGTTGACTACTGAGAGGCTGGATAAAATCATGAGTAAAGATATTTCAGCTTTCATCAAAGAATTTTTCCGCAAACTAGAGAAAGCTAGTAGTGAATTGGGAATCCTACTGAAGAACCGTTTTTCCTAACTTTGGAAAAGTATAAAGAGAAATATAAAAATGACAGAAAAATTAGTATAATTGTATCAGTTTACAACGTTGAAAACTACTTACGACAATGTCTAGATAGTATTCTCAATCAAACCTATCAAGATCTAGGGAAAAACTGTGCTGCCCTTAGATATTGTAGCCCATCAAGCAGAACTCTTTGATAAAGTAATCGCCCATGAAGAACTTCAAAAATGGTAGATGAAATTCGACAGATTTTATTAGTCAATAGAGAAGATAATAAACGTTAGATAAAAGGGATTGAAAAATGAAGAAAGCAATCGTACTTGGAGCAGATAATGGATATATGGATAAGGTGGAAACTACTATCAAGTCTGTTTGTGCTTATAACGATAATATAAAATTTTATGTTTTTAATGACGATCTACCTTCGGAATGGTTTCGTATTATGAATCAGCGATTGAAAGCTATTCATTCAGAAATTGTAAATGTAAAGATTTCTAATAATCATCTCCGAAAATATCGTTTACCAACGGCGCATTTATCATACGCAGCTTATTTTCGCTTTTTTATTCCAGACATACTGAAGGAAGATAAGGTTTTATATCTTGATTCGGATATTATTGTCAATGGAGATTTAACACCCCTTTTTGCAATAGATCTAGGTGATGGCCCAGTCGCAGCAGTTAGAGATGAATTGCAGCAAACAAATTTTAATTCAGGCGTTTTATTGATAAATAATGCCCATTGGAGAGAGCATGCGATTTCAACAAAATTGTTTGAATTAGCAGATCAGTACCATGAAGTTGAGTTTGGTGATCAAGGAATTTTAAACCGATTTTTTGTAGGGCAATGGAAAGAGCTAGACGTCAATTACAATTTTATGGTTGGAATGGATACTATTGCGACACGTTTTCAAAAAGATGAATGGTATGTAAAAGCGAATCAATATGAATCAGAGGTTTCTGTTATTCATTATACAGACGAAAAACCATGGTCAGCTGTATATAATAATCGCTTGGGAGATAAGTGGTGGTTCTTCTATGCTTTAGATTGGTCAGATATTATCTTACGGAAAGAGATTATCAAACATGGTTTAGATGAGCTTACAGAAAAAGAAAAATATCATACTGCAATCTTTACAAATGCTTGCGAGATGGAGCACTTGGAGTTTTTGATAAAAGCACTACCTGAGGTTCATTTTCATATTTTGGCTCATACAACTTTTGCCTCCCAAGTGGTCGATTTACAACGATATTTAAATGTGTCCATTTATCCACAGTTCAATCCTTATAATTTTGAAAATGTTCTTAGCAAAATCGATTTTTATTTGGATATCAATCATTTTAACGAAATTATGAATATCACTCAGGAGATTCATAAATTAGGGAAACCGATCTTTGCTTTTGATAATACTAGTAAGGACCAAATAGGAGGAAGTCAGATTTTTTCTTCACAAACTCCTGAAGCGATGGTAGTGGCGATTAAAGCTTACCTCAATTCGTTAGATAAATGAGAAAGTTTTAGTAGATAATCTAATCATTCGCTAGTTCACTTCTTTTATGGAGTCTATGCTTTGATGCTTGTGATTAGAGTTTAGTTTGGAGTTAAAGAATGCTTTACACTTTTAATCTTATGGTGGGTTTAGAACCAAATGGTGTAGATGTTGCTCAAGCATATCGTGGGAAGGTTTTTCGCGACTTGGACCTTCCTGCCAGTTTTGTTTTTACACAGGTCCCTCCTCGCTTTAAATGGGACTATTACCTTTCTTTGGGTCATCTTGAGGAAGAAATCCTATTAGCACATATGTTGTTGACAGATCAGCGTGATATGAGCTTGGGGATCCGTATAGATGATATGAAGCAGCTCTTACACCTGACTACTGAATATAAGGAAAATAATTGTGAATTGATTTTTCAAGAACAAGATGGTGTGACTACCATTCTACATAAAAACAGTCTAAAACCGGATTATGTGGATTATGTAGATTATTATGTATTTGGTCGTTTACTTCGTAGAGAACATTATGGTAAGAAAAAGTTGTTCACAGAATTTTTTACAGCAGTGGATGCTGGATTTGGTCTAGAAGCTAGAGTTGTTCGCCGACTGTTTCATAATAGAGATGGTTCCATAGCCTTTGAAGAGATTAAGAAAGAACCAGGTGAGGATACTGAAGCAGTTTATCGGTGTGGATCGGAGTGGTTCTATAGTGAGTCTGAATTTTTAGAGCGAGCCTTATCAGAGTTGCAGTTTAGTAAAGAGGATCATGTATTTATTGATCGTCTAGAGAATGTTCCCTTCACATCACCTATTTTACGTTTAAAAGGAGAAGCAAGATTATCCTGTGTTGTGCACTCTATTCATTATTGGGGAGATCAGATCAATTCTGAATACTATCACCTTTTTCAATATGCCGAGGAATTTGATGATATTTTAGTATCAACGCAATCACAGAAGGATGAATTGGAAAAACATTTAGCATTACTAGGGAAAACTGGTCAAGTTCGCGTTCTTCCAGTAGCTGCCCTAGAACAGTTGCAATTAGCTGATGAACGAAAACCTTATTCTGTGATGATTGCCGCGCGGTTTGAACGCCGAAAACGGTTAGACTTAGCAATCAAAGCCATCGTTGCTTTTCATGAAATTTTTCCAGACGTCAACTTAGATATCTATGGGCAAGGGATGCTATGGCAGGATATTGAAGCAGAGATTGCCAATCTAGGAGCACAAAATTATATCCATCTTAAGGGGCATCAGACAATTTCAAACCGTTTCAAAGAGTATGAACTTTACCTGGCTACCTCGGAATGGGAAACTTTTGGTATAACTTTGTTAGAAGCAATTGGTTCTGGACAAGCTCTTGTTGGTTTAGATGTACCTTATGGAAATCAGACCTTTATTCAAGAGGGTAAAAATGGTTATTTAGTTCCTTTTGATGCTCGTTCGGATGAGGAAATTGTGGTTAATTTAACAAAAGCTTTAGAGAAAGCCTTCAAACAGATCAAACAGCTGAGGGAAGGCTCTTACCGCTTGGCTGAAGAATATTTATCAGACCACATAACAAAACAATGGTATGAATTTTTGACTAGAGAATGGGAATAAAAAAGAAATGATATATTATTATCTGGCAAGGGAATGGTCTTCAGATGACGATCGCCTAAAAAAAGATTTAGAACTTATGGGGATGGATCTGAAACCATTAACGATTAACAATATTTTTACTAGTTTTTTTTCTAATCATGAAAATTCAAGTCCCTTACACATGACTCAACTTCCCTTACCTCGATTTTGGGAGGTTCTTTCTACAGGTGATATCGTTGCGGAAGGAAATAAAAAAGGAAAGATTTTCTGTTATCCTCAGTGGCCACAAATGGTGAAGATAGTCGAATGGTATGATAACAAAGGTGTTTGTTGTGCAAGAGATCATTATGATTTATCGGGAACTTGTTTTCATAGAGAAATTTGGAGTGGTGGGAAAAAAGAGATAGACGTTTATGGTCAGGAAAATCAAGAGCAACTCTATCTTTTTTCATCTCATGATCGTGCACTTTATCGAGAAGCGAACGGTCAGGAACAGGGGCTTTCTTCAATTGATGAAGCAAGAAAACTGATTTTAGATAAACAATTATCTACAGGTGATTGTTTAGTATTATCAGATATAAGCTTACTTAGGGATATGCCTAACCTCTCATCTAATCAGTTAGTATTTTATATGAGAGAAGAGTTATCCGCGAAAGATATTTGGTATCTAAAAGATCGTTGTGGGAAACTACTGACTCGAGATTTGAAATTAAAGACAGACAATATGAATCTTCCCCTGATTTATCTACCAACCTTTCTTGGCGCCTTTAGGGAGTTTCGTCCGCATATTTTAATTTTGACAGACACGCAAGAACTAGAGCAAATTGAAGTCCTTGTATCTGCCCTACCGAATTTTGAATTTCATATTGCTGCGCTAACAGTAATGGGAGGGCGTTTATTAGATCTGGATTGTCATGCAAATGTTCATCTCTACCCAGGCCTGTCTAGAGAGATATATGAGAAACTTTTACAAACGTGTAGCATTTATCTGGATATTTCTCATGCGCAGGAAATACTTGATGGTAGCCGTACAGCTCTTGAAAACGGCATGGTCCTTTATGCTTTTAAGGACACGTGTCACCAACCAGAGTTTTATGCTACTGACCATGTGTTTCCAAGGGATGGTGTAGCAGAGATGATTGACGAATTATCTCAACTTGTAAATCCAGAAAAATATCAATCTGCTTATGATAAACAAAAGATGAATCCGTACTTAGTGACCAGGGCAGAGTTGAAGTTACTTTTTTAAATAACGGATAAATAAGGGAAGTATCGTGAAAGCTTTAGAGTAGATCTTCCTAGATAAAGATATCAATAACTATATAGCGTTTAGCTTAGTATTTCACTTGCTGACAATTTGTATTTCAATCATCAACTTAGTATGGAGAAATGTAATCAAGAGTTTGTGGCTAAGAGGATATGATTGTATCGATTCAGAAATATTTGAAGAAACTAGACTAAAAATTGAGTAAAGAAAGAAATAAAAATAGAAAAAATAAGTGTTATCGTCCCTGTTTATATGTCAGAGGCCTATCTTGAAAAATTTTTAGATAGCATTCTTCAACAAACTTATCAAAATCTTGAAGTTATTTTAATCAATGATGGTTCAACTGACGGTTCAGCAGCTATTTGTCAACGATATAAAAATCAAGATGCGCGTGTTAAAGTATATCATAAGCCAAATGGAGGAGTTGCTTCCAGTCGCAATCGTGCCTTGGAAGCTGTGACAGGTGATTACATTGTCTTTGTGGATAATGATGATTGGCTAGAGTTAGACCATATCCAAAGTCTTTATGATTTATTGAGAAAAACGGATGCAGATATTGCAATTGGTAATTTTACTCAGTTTATTGAAGATCAGGGAAGTTTTTTAATTCATGTAGGTGCAGACAACTATTTTGAACAAGTGTACAACCCTTTTGATTGGTTCTATCATCAATATGACGAAAAGTATAATCTTAGTCAATGTTTTACTGTTCCGTGGGCAAAACTCTATAAAGCGGAGCTTTTCAAGGATATTGTCTATCCAACGGATCAGAAGGTAGAAGACGATTATACGACCTATAAGGTTTACCTTCAAGCAGATAAGATTGCCTATATGAATAAAGCCATTTATATTCATAGAAAACGCTCCACAAGTGTCACTAGAACAGTTAATCTTGCAGATGTTTATCCTTTAAAGAGTATTGAAGAGCGTCTGACTATTTTGAATCTGATTGGGGCACCTCAGCAGTTGTTGGATAAGGAAATTCAGGCTTATAAATGGCGATTATCCATTCATGAAGAAGAATCATTGAAACGTGGAGATATGGAAGCTTATCAACAGATTTTGGTGAAAAAAGCTATTGAGACCAAGCGTCGGTGAGAGCGATAGGATTTATAGACTAGTTGATTAAAGAAAAATACTTGGCACAACTTGTTGTGAAATAACAAAAATTCTCTGAAGACATAGGACTTCAGAGAATTTTTTCTTATTCTTCATCTGGTGTGAGAATCATCGGAATGATGATTGGTTCACGTTCAGTATTTTCGTAAAGGAATGGTCGAATGGCATTTACGATAGCGCCATTGACAGATTGGACGCTGGCATCTTTGTTTTTCAATGCGATACGAATAGCATTGAAAAGGATGCGTTGGCTTTGACGGATCAAGTCGCCAGACTCTCTCATGTAGACAAATCCACGGCTGAGAATATCTGGTCCAGATAGGATCATCTGAGACTTGAAGTCAACAGTTGCGACTGCTAGAACGACACCGTCTTCAGATAGATCGCGACGGTCTTTGAGGACAGCAGCGCCGATTTCACCGATACGATTACCATCGACGTAGATATCTTGAGCATTAAAATGACCTGCGATACGGGCAGAATTTGCAGTAAGGGCAAGCACATCACCATTGCTCATGATAAAGATATTGTCCTTCTCAACTCCAGTATCTACGGCAAGTCCAGCGTGGACTTTTTGCATGCGGTATTCACCATGAACAGGCATGAAGTACTTTGGTTTGATGAGTCGGAGCATGAGTTTTTGCTCTTGCTGACCACCGTGTCCAGATGTATGGATATTGTTCACTTTACCGTGGATAACTTCAACACCAGCTTCAGAAATGATGTTAATCAATTTGTTGACGCTAGTGGTGTTTCCTGGAATTGGGCTAGATGAGAAGATGACAGTATCACCGGGTTGGAGTTGCACCTGACGGTGGGTTCCGTTAGCGATACGAGAGAGGGCTGCCATAGGTTCGCCCTGACTTCCTGTACAGAGGATAAGAATCTCACCCGCAGGATAGTCTTTGATTTCATTTGGCTCGATGAAGGTTCCCTTAGGAGCCTTGATGTAACCAAGTTCAATCCCGTTAATAATAGCCTTTTCCATAGAGCGCCCAAAGACAGCAATCTTACGCCCGGTCTTAACAGCAGCTTCCGTTGCTTGCTGGAGACGGAAGATATTTGAGGCAAAGGAGGCAAAGATGATACGTCCTTCGATACCTTGGATAATCTTCATGATCGACTGGCCGACAACCTTTTCAGAATTTGTAAAGGTTGGCACTTCAGCATTGGTCGAGTCAGAGAGTAAGCAAAGTACTCCATCTTCCCCTAGGGCTGCCATACGGTGCAAGTCTGCAGGTTCACCAACTGGTGTAAAGTCGAACTTGAAGTCTCCCGTACAAACGATTTTCCCTTGAGGTGTATGGATGACGATTCCCAATGGCTCTGGAATCGAGTGGGTTGTTCTAAAGAAAGTTGCTTTAAGGTTTTTAAAAGTCAACTCAGTGTTGTGGTTGATTTCGTGAAGTGTAGCGTTGCGCAAAAGTCCATGCTCTTCGAGTTTTCCACGGATCAAGGCAAGGGCCAGTGGACCAGCATAGATAGGGATATTGGCTTGCTTGAGCAAGAAAGGAATCCCTCCGATATGGTCCTCGTGTCCGTGTGTAATCAAGAGAGCCTTGACGCGGTCGATATTTTCTACAATGTAGGAGTAATCAGGGATAACGTAGTCGATACCAAGTAGGTCATCCTCAGGGAATTTAATCCCTGCATCAACGATGATAATTTCGTCTTGGTATTCGATACCATATGTGTTTTTTCCGATTTCTCCTAGACCACCAATGGCAAAAACGCCGACTTCTTCTGGTTTAAGAGTGTAGGCCATATTAGAACTCCGTAATTTCGAATGCGCCAGTTTCTTTTTCGTAGTCTAGTAATTTGTCAGACAAGAGTTCGATATACTCGATATTATATTCTGGACGATTTTCTTCGACAAGTTGGCGAGCAGCGATACGTCCTTCAAGTTCTGAACTAGCATCGATGTCTAAGTATAGTGAGCGTGTTGTTTCACGACGTGGGCTGCGTTCTTTTGTTTCTTGATAAAAAACTTTGTAAATCATATGTTTCCTTTCTGCTTTCAGGTCAGCTATATTCAAAAATGCTCAGTTTGAAGCTGGTTTGATTCCAGTTCATTTTTTGTCTCGATTGACCTTGATTCGTTACAATTATCTCAATTATAACATAAAAAGGGGAATTAGTAAAAGCAGGAAACATGAAAGTAAGGAGCTTGAAATGGGTTCCATTTTACCTTGTATAAGTATTTGAAGACATCAGATGCAAGTGCTATAATAAAGTTATAAGAGACATTTCTATATCAAGGAGGTTGAAAGATGAATGGCCTATTTACTTTTGCTATCGGTATTCGTTTGGTAGCTTTTATGATTTTTGTTGCCTGTGTTTACGGAGGAAATGTTTTGTATACTCGGCTAGAGCATCGAAAAACCAAATTCCTTTGGAAGATTGGCTTCGTGACTCTGTATTCGTTTTTCCTTCTTCTTGTGACTTATGTGGTCTGGTTTGTATTTTACTTTGGCTTGAATACTTAAGTGCTTGTCCTGTCTATTTGGCAGGACATTCTTGTTTCAAAACAAAGAAAATTCCCATGCGTCAGCTTTTGTAGTATAATAGTAAGCAGACAAAAAGATAGGAATGTGTTATGAAAGTATTAGCTTTTGATACGTCCAGCAAGGCTCTTTCTCTAGCTATTTTAGAGGACAAGCAGCTTCTTGCCGAGACGACTATTAATATCAAGAAAAATCACAGTATCACTCTGATGCCTGCTATCGATTTTTTGATGGCCAGTCTAGATTGGACACCTAAGGATTTGGATCGAATCGTCGTAGCAGAGGGGCCAGGTAGCTACACAGGTTTGCGAATCGCAGTAGCGACTGCCAAGACTTTGGCTCATACTCTGAACATCGAGTTAGTTGGCATGTCTAGCTTTTTAGCCCTGGTACCGAGCCAGCAGGAAGGTTTGGTTGTCCCTTTGATGGATGCACGTCGCAACAATGTGTATGCAGGATTTTATGAAAATGCCCAGCCAGTCTTTCCAGAAGCGCACCTATCTTTTGAAGAGGTGTTAGAAAAAGTCAAGGATACTGATCAGGTAACCTTTGTTGGAGAAGTTGGAGCCTTTGTGGATCAAATTCAAGAACAATTGCCACAAGCCAACTATCTAGAAACCTTACCAAATGCAGCTAATCTAGCTCTTTGGGCCTGGGACAAGGAAGCAGACTCCTTGCACGATTTTGTGCCGAATTACCTTAAGCGTGTCGAAGCTGAGGAAAACTGGCTCAAGAATCACACCGAGTCTGGCGAGTCTTACATTAAACGCCTATGATAGAGATTAAACGAATCCAACAGCAGCCTGACTTGGATCAAGCCATCTACGCTGTTATGGTAGATGTGTATACAGTCAGTCCTTGGACTCTGGAACAAATCCAAGCAGACCTGTCCCAAGACCAGACTTGGTATGTTCTAGCTTATGATGAGGCAGAAGTGATAGGTTTTCTAGCAATTCAGGAGAATCTTTTTGAAGCAGAAGTCCTGCAAATTGCTGTCAAACAAACCTATCAGGGTCGGGGGATTGCATCAGCCTTATTTGCTCAATTACCAACAGATAAGGAGATTTTCCTCGAAGTCAGAAAGTCAAATCAACGAGCGCAAGCATTTTACAAGAAAGAAAAGATGGCAGTCATCGCTGAGCGAAAGGCCTACTACCATAATCCAGTCGAGGACGCCATTATCATGAAGAGAGAAATAGATGAAGGATAGATATATTTTAGCATTTGAGACATCCTGTGATGAGACCAGTGTTGCCGTACTGAAAAACGACGACGAGCTCTTATCCAATGTCATTGCCAGTCAAATTGAAAGTCACAAGCGCTTTGGTGGTGTAGTGCCAGAAGTAGCCAGTCGTCACCATGTCGAAGTCATTACAGCCTGTATCGAGGAAGCGCTGGCAGAAGCAGGGATAACCGAAGAGGACGTGACAGCTGTTGCGGTTACTTATGGACCAGGCTTGGTCGGAGCCTTGCTAGTTGGTTTGTCAGCTGCCAAGGCCTTTGCTTGGGCACATGGACTTCCGCTGATTCCCGTGAACCACATGGCTGGCCACCTTATGGCGGCTCAAAGTGTGGAGCCTTTGGAATTCCCCTTACTAGCTCTATTAGTCAGTGGTGGACACACAGAGTTGGTCTATGTTTCTGAGGCTGGTGATTATAAGATTGTTGGTGAAACTCGTGATGATGCGGTTGGTGAAGCCTATGATAAGGTCGGTCGTGTCATGGGCTTGACTTATCCAGCAGGTCGGGAGATTGACGAGCTAGCCCACCAAGGTCAGGATATTTATGATTTCCCTCGTGCCATGATTAAGGAAGACAATCTGGAGTTTTCATTCTCAGGTTTGAAATCTGCCTTTATCAATCTTCACCACAATGCCGAGCAAAAGGGAGAAAGCTTGTCCAAGGAAGACCTGTCGGCTTCTTTCCAAGCTGCAGTCATGGATATTCTCATGGCTAAAACCAAGAAAGCCTTAGAAAAATACCCTGTTAAAACCCTAGTTGTGGCTGGTGGTGTAGCAGCTAACAAAGGATTAAGAGAACGCTTGGCAGCTGAAATCACTGACGTCAAGGTCATCATTCCACCTCTGCGACTTTGCGGAGACAATGCGGCTATGATTGCCTATGCCAGCGTCAGCGAGTGGAACAAAGAAAACTTTGCAGGCTTGGAGTTAAACGCCAAACCAAGTCTCGCTTTTGATACTATAGAATAAAAAGTCAGCTTTGAGCTGGCTTTTTCGCTTGCTTAAATGTCAGAATATTTTGACACAACCGTAAAAATGATGATATAATATGTAAAAATTAAGAGGTGGTCAGATGATTGAGAGAATGGAATTGGGAGAATTTTACAAGGAATTACGCTTAGCGCGAAAGCTCAAGCAGTCAGATGTGGCTTGTGATGGACTAACTGCATCTCAGCTGTCCAAGTTTGAACTAGGGCAGTCTATGTTGTCTGCGGATAAGTTGATCCTAGCGATCCAAGGGATAAATGTGACCTTTGATGAGTTTGGTCACAAGCTCAACAACTACCAAGAATCTCCACATATGAAATTTGGTAGAAGGCTTGTGGATCGCTTTGCCCATCAAGATATAGCTGGTTTAGAGCAACTCTTGGAGGAAGTCGAGCAAGAACAGATGGCGCAGACCTATCGTCGCTTGAATGCCATCGTGATTAAAGATGCTATCCATTCACTAGATAAAAGCTACCCACTAGCAGAGGAGGATAGTGAGTTTTTAACCACCTATCTCTATGCTATCGAGTCTTGGACCTGGTTTGAACTCTATATCTTTTGCAATACTATGCTTTTTTAAGCAATCAAGATCTGATCTTTTTATCAACCTCTTTACTCGAAAAATCCAAGGAATTTAAAGAATTGGCACACAATAGACTGTATATGAAAAGTTGCTTTCTAAATATCATCTCAGAGCTCATGGAGCGCAAACTTTTCTCTTACATCCCAATCTTTGAAGCCGAGTTGGAGAGCATACTTCGCCCGTACGATGTTTTTGAGAAATTACTGTGGCAGTTTTTAAAGAAAATGAGTGTTTTCCTTCAGACCAAGGGAAGCAATCAAAAAGAGATTGAACACTTTATCCAATCTCTGCAAATATTAGAAAATCCACAATTAACAGCCCTTTTTGAACTACGCTTACAGCAATACAAAGACCTTATCGATTAGTTAAAGATGCAAAAAGATAATAATCTCAGCAACGATTGTCAATAATGTTATGATTTGTTTCTTCATTTCATATCCTCCTACATAATGGTAACTATATTATATCAGTGAAATAATCAAATCTACAAAAATCGCAAATGTGAAATTTCTATGAGAAAAAATATCAAATATGCGATTTTCTAAAATAAACTGATTTCCGTGCTATACTATTCTTGTAAAGCACTTGAAGTAAATCCTAGGTCGCAGAAGTGGTTTACGAATAAAAAATAATTAAAGGAGTGTAAATGATGTTGAATTTACAATTTGCAGAAACAATGGAATTGACAGAAGCAGAATTGCAAGCGGTTAGCGGAGGAGATCTTGTGTACAATGCCAATATCCCAGGTGGTGGAAATTGGGGAGGCATAGGATCGTTTTGGAGAAATTCTAACTTTGCTGACCACTTTTTTAACTTTAAAAAAGATTCTGATCCTGACCGCCGTCGTTATTATTAATATATAATGCCCTTGCCTTTTTCTTGGGTAGGGGCTTTCTTTATTTCATAGTATAGGAGAAAAAAGAATGAAAAAGATAATCTCACGCTACTACTTTTTTATAGCCATTCTACTTGTTATTGTTTACCAGTACTTCAGTGGTCTGGTTTTAAACAATGATTTTACTGCTGGTCTATCTAAATTTGGCTATTATTTTTCGGATATGATGTTGAACTTTCTTGTGGTTTTGCTTGTTTTTATTTTTATGGTAGGAGCAGGAAAATGGCAAAAAATCAACAGTAGAAAATTTAAAGGATCCTATCTTTTCTATTCTTTTTTAGCTTTTCTCGCTTTATTTATTTGGAATTTTATCAAATTTTTCCTATTCCCACCTACCCAAAATGGACTTGCTTACCAACTCGCTGCTCCTAGTTTTACAGGCGCTACGGCATTTTTGATGTATTTTTTTATCCTGTGATTGCAGGTCCCATTTTTGAAGAGATGATTTATCGTGGATTGGTGATGACCGCTTTGGAAAAAGGGAAAAAATGGGGACTGGACGTGCTTGGTTCGGCTGCTTTATTTGGAATCTTGCATATCAGTGATTATGGTTGGGTCTTGACAGACTTTTTCGTATATATGGGCGGTGGTATCATATTTGCACTCTTGTTTAGAGTGACAAAGTCTATTTATTGGCCTATTGGACTGCATATAGTCTATAACGGTATCGGGCATATACTTCCTTTGTTATTTTAGAGGATTTTGAGAATCATAAATCAAGTGAAGAGTCCTCATCGTGGTGCTTTTGATTGGGCTGTAGAGCCAACAGGTGAGTGGTTAAGACGTCGTCGATAAAATAGTATAGGAAGTAATTCAATGCAGAAAATGAAAGAAATGAAATTTCATCTAGCAACTGGCTTGTTGCTTTTGACCTATTACCTCATTTTTAATGTCATACCAGACTTAGATTTTACTGTAGCTTTGTCTGATGAGATCTACTATGTGTTCCAGGTTTTATTGGTACTTATTCTGGGAACTGTATCTACAATTATTTTTGTCAAAAGTGAACATTGGAAAGAGTGCGGTCACTTCCAGTTTCGTTGGTCTTACCTAGGTGTTTTCTTTCTTTCTTTTTTCTTATTATTTGTGTGGGCAAATCTAGCAACACGTATCTTTCCTCGTACGCAAAATGGAAGTACGGTAGTGGAAGTAGCCACCAGTTTGACAGGAATTAGCTATTTTATCACGCGTGTACTTTACGGTAGCTTTATTGCACCTATAGCAGAAGAAATCGTGTGTCGTGGTTTTTTGATGACAAGCTTGTCTAAATTTAAAAACTACTATATTGATGTTCTTGTTTCTGCTGCCATATTTGGCGCTATGCATGTTTTACAGCATGGTTGGATAACGACAGATTTCATACTCTACTTTGTAATGGGCTTGATATTTTGCATGATGTTTCGCTGTACACGCTCTATTTATTGGACCATAGCTTTACATGCTTCATGGAATACCTTCTTGCTTATTGTTAGTTTATTGGTGTTTGGATTTTAGAAGGGTGATATATGAAAAAGATAATCTCACGTTACTACTTGTTTGTAGCTATTCTACTTATCATTGCGGACCAGTTCTTCATCCGTCTGGTTTTACACAGCGACTTGGCTGCTGGTCTATCTGATTTTGGCTATTATTTTTCGGATATGATGTTGAATTTTCTTGTGGTTTTACTTGCTCTTGTTGCCATGATTTGGTCAGGAAAATGGCAACAAATTAATAGCAGAAAATTTAAAGGGTCCTATCTTTTCTATTCCTTTTTAGCTCTTCTAGCTTTTTTTGTTTGGAATTTCGTTACATTTTTTATTTTCCCGTCCACCCAAAATGAAATTTCTTATCAACTGGATCTTCCTACTTTTACAGGTCCTACTGCATTTTTGATGTATTTTTTCTATCCTGTGATTGCAGGTCCCATTTTTGAAGAGATGATTTATCGTGGATTGGTGATGACCGCTTTGGAAAAAGGGAAAAAATGGGGACTGGATGTGCTCGGTTCGGCTACTTTATTTGGAATTCTGCATATCAGTAGTCATGGTTGGGTCTTGACAGACTTTTTCGTATATATGGGTGGTGGTCTAATAATGGCAGTCTTTTTTAGAGTGACAAAGTCTATTTATTGGCCTATTGGACTGCATATAGTTAATAATGCCATTGCTCAAATTCTACCTTTGTTATTTTAGTGGATTTTAAGAATCTTAAATCAAGGGAAAAGTCCTAATTGCGGTGCTTTTGATTGGATAAAAGGGATTTGGGGAAGTTTAGCTGGAAGATGGTGTAACTAAAACTTAAAAGGATCAACGATGAAAAAGAAAGATAAGAAATTCTACTTGTCAACTGTTTTGATAATAGTCACCTATTACTTAATTTTTAATTGTGTAGCAAGGTTAGAATTTGTTAACCAATTATCAGATTTTGGATTTTATGGCTTACAAATTTTATTGATAGCTCTTGAGGGGATTGCTGCTACAGTGGTTCTTGTAAAGAGTCAAGGTTGGAAAGAATGCGGTCGCTTCCAGTTCCGTTGGGCTTATCTGGGTGTCTTCTTTCTTTTCTTTATACTGATGTTTGTGTGGGTAAATATAACGACTCTGATTTTTCCTAGCACGCAAAATGGGAGCGAAATGATGAAAGAAGCTGCTAATTTGACAGGAATTAGTTACTTTATTATGCGCATTCTCTATGGCAGTCTCATAGCTCCTATCGTTGAAGAGTTAGTTTTTCGTGGGCTTCTGATGACGGCATTGTCCAAATTTAAAAAGTATTATGTTGATGTCGTCGTTTCCTCCACACTCTTTAGTCTTATCCATGTTTTACAGTATGGCTGGGTGTTAACAGATTTCATCGTTTATGCAGGAGCAGGTCTCTTGTTCGGTATGCTATTTCGTTATACTCGTTCAGTTTATTGGCCAATGGCTCTTCATATCTTGTGGAATACATTTTTAATCGTTGTTAGTTTATTGGTATTTGGGTATTAAATCTAAAATAGTTTATAAGTTGCATCATGAGACTGGCCTCCCAGTCTTTTTCTGTTCTTGTCAGTCAGCAGACTTTTTTCTATTTTACGAATATGTTATAATAATGTTTGCTGTGACTGTTTGAAAAGCAGTTGCTGAAGGAATGATTAGTGAGGAAGTCTATGAAAGAAAAAGGATTTTGGGAGGGTGTGCAGGCTGCGGTGCCGACGGCTCTGGGCTATGTTAGCATCGGTCTTGCCTGTGGGATTATCGGTTCGCCCTATGTGACACCACTAGAAATGGGTCTGATGAGTCTCTTTGTTTATGCTGGGAGCGCTCAGTTTGCCATGATAGCTTTGATTGCAGTTCAAGCTCCAGTAGCTGCTATTGCGATGACGGTCTTTTTGATTAATCTGCGTCTCTTCTTGCTCAGTTTGCATGCATCGACCTATTTTCGTCATACCAGTCTTTGGCACAATATCGGCATGTCCAGCCTCTTGACCGATGAGACCTATGGCGTTTTGATGGGCGAGTTGGTGCATACGGATAAGGTCAATCCTATGTGGATGCACGGGAACAACCTTAACAGCTATGTGGCTTGGTTTGTCGGAACTGTTGTCGGAACTGCTCTAGGTGGACTTCTACCAAATCCAGAAATTTTTGGCTTAGATTTTGCTCTAGTGGGGATGTTTATTGGGATTTTTACTTCCCAGTTTCAGATTATGCAAAAACGGATTCCTTTGCGCAATCTCTTCATAATTTTAGCAGTTGTAGCTGTATCTTTCTTTTTGCTCTTGACGGTGGTGTCTCAGTCATTAGCTGTCTTGTTTGCGACCTTGCTAGGTTGTACCATGGGGGTGGTCTTGGATGGTCAGTAAGTATATTTTAATGGCAATCGTCTTTTCTGGTTTGGTGACTTGGATTCCAAGAATGATTCCTTTTATCCTAGCCAAGTACAAGGGTTTGCCGCCTATCGTAGAGCGCTTTTTGAAATTTCTACCAGTCTCTATTATCTTTGCCTTGATTCTTTCAAGTGTTGTGACAGGAAAAGTTGGAAGCCTTCCGCAGATAAAGTGGTTAGACTTTTTAGCAGTCTTTCCAACGGCTTTTGTAGCCTTTCGCTATCGCAATCTGGTAGGGACTGTTCTCTTTGGGGTGGTCTTGATAGCAGTCCTACGTTTGGTCTTTTAATCAGCCATAAAGAAAATCTATCACAAATATAGAAATCATATAATAGCGTAATTCCTTTTTTTCTGTTAAGATAAGATTGTATTCTATTTTGGAGGAAATATCATGAAAAAAATCGTTAAATATTCATCACTTGCTGCCCTAGGGCTTGTTGCTGCAGGTGTACTGGCAGCTTGTTCAGGTGGCGAAAAGAAAGATGCGGCGTCGGGTGAAGCAACAACTGCTAAGAAAGAAATCATCGTTGCAACTAACGGATCCCCAAAACCATTTATCTATGAAGAAAATGGTGAATTGACAGGTTACGAGATTGAGCTTATTCGTGCTATCTTTAAAGACTCAGACAAGTATACTGTTAAGTTTGAAAAGACAGAGTGGTCAGGGATTTTCCCAGGACTTGATAGCGATCGTTACCAAATGGCCGTTAACAACCTTAGTTATACCAAAGAACGTGCAGAGAAATACCTCTATGCAGCGCCAACTGCTAAAAACCCTAACGTTCTTGTTGTGAAGAAGGACGACACTATCATCAAGTCTCTTGATGATATAGGTGGGAAATCTACTGAAGTCGTTCAAGGAACAACCTCAGCTAAACAATTGGAAGCATACAACACAGAACATGCGGACAATCCAACTATCCTTAATTATACTAAGGCAGATTTCCAACAAATCATGTCTCGTTTGAGCGATGGACAATTTGACTATAAGATTTTTGACAAGATCGGTGTAGAGACAGTTATCAAAAACCAAGGTTTGGATAACTTGAAAGTCATCGAACTTCCAAGCGACCAACAACCATACGTATACCCACTTCTTGCTCAAGGTCAAGATGAGTTGAAGGCATTTGTTGACAAACGCATCCAAGAACTATATAAAGACGGAACCCTTGAAAAACTATCTCAACAGTTCTTTGGTGATTCTTACCTGCCAGCAGAAGCTGATATTAAATAAGTTTTTAAATCATCCATTCTCTGGTAGATGGATGGTTTTCCATTCTGTAGACATATAGTTTTAAACTATATGTCTGCCTATCTTAAAACAATTTGCTAAATCAAATAAAGTATGAGATACTATTACGGTATTATTTTTAAAGGAGAAACAATCATGAAAATCAAAAAATGGTTAGGCGTAGCAGCCCTTGCTACAGTAGCAGGCCTTGCACTTGCAGCTTGCGGAAATTCAGAAAAGAAAGCAGACAACGGAACAGTTGTTAAAATTGCAACAGTGAACCGTAGCGGTTCTGAGGAAGCACGTTGGGATAAAGTCCAAGAATTAGTTGAAAAAGACGGAATTAAATTGGAATTCACAGAGTTTACAGACTACTCACAACCAAACAAAGCAACTGCTGATGGTGAAGTAGACTTGAACGCTTTCCAACACTACAACTTCTTAAACAACTGGAACAAAGAAAACGGTAAAGACCTTGTTGCGATTGCAGATACTTACATTTCACCAATCCGTCTTTACTCAGGTTTGAACGGAAGTGAAAACAAGTACACTAAAGTCGAAGACATCCCAGCAAACGGTGAAATCGCAGTACCTAACGACGCTACAAACGAAAGTCGTGCTCTTTACTTGCTTCAATCAGCTGGTTTAATCAAGTTGGATGTTTCAGGAACTGCACTTGCGACAATCGCAAACATCACAGAAAATCCAAAGAACTTGAAAATCACTGAATTGGACGCAAGCCAAACAGCTCGTTCATTGTCATCAGTAGATGCAGCTGTTGTAAACAATACTTTCGTTACAGAAGCAAAATTGGACTACAAGAAAGCACTCTTTAAAGAGCAAGCTGATGAAAACTCAAAACAATGGTACAACATCATCGTTGCGAAAAAAGATTGGGAATCATCACCTAAAGCTGATGCAATCAAGAAAATTATCGCAGCTTACCACACTGATGAAGTGAAAAAAGTTATCGAAGAAACTTCAGACGGCTTGGATCAACCAGTTTGGTAATAAACACAGGGAGGTGGGAGAGATTTTTCCACCTCTTGCTTTTATATAGAGACTAAAGAAAAAGAATATCCACTTGTATTGATTCCAAAGGTACAAGTCCTAGTAGAAAGGTAGAGAGAAAATGGTTTTCCCTAGCCAAGAAGAACAAATTGAAAAGTTTGAAAAGGATCATGTAGCGCAACATTATTTTGAAGTTTTGCGTACCTTGATTTCTAAAAAATCTGTTTTTGCCCAACAAGTCGGCCTTAAAGAGGTGGCTCGTTATCTAGGCGAGATCTTCAAGCGTGTTGGTGCAGAAGTTGAGATTGACGAGAGCTATACAGCGCCTTTTGTCATGGCACATTTCAAAAGTTCACGACCAGATGCTAAGACCATCATTTTCTACAACCACTATGATACGGTACCAGCTGATGGTGACCAAGTGTGGACTGAGGATCCTTTTACTCTTTCTGTTCGCGATGGTATTATGTACGGACGAGGAGTCGATGATGACAAGGGGCATATCACTGCACGACTTAGTGCGCTGAGAAAATACATGCAGCATCATGATGATCTTCCAGTCAATATCAGCTTTATCATGGAAGGAGCAGAGGAGTCAGCCTCTGTTGACTTGGACAAATACCTAGAAAAGCATGCAGATAAGCTACGAGGTGCTGACTTGTTAGTCTGGGAACAGGGAACCAAAAATGCCTTGGAGCAATTAGAAATCTCAGGTGGTAATAAGGGAATTGTGACCTTTGATGCCAAGGTTAAGAGTGCTGATGTGGATATTCATTCTAGCTATGGAGGAGTCATAGAATCTGCTCCCTGGTACCTGATCCAAGCCTTGACCAGTCTTCGCGCTGCTGATGGCCGTATTTTGGTAGAAGGTTTGTACGATGATGTACAAGAGCCCAATGAACGAGAATTGGACTTGGTGGACACTTACGCCCAACGAAATCCAGGGGAAATTAGCCATATTTATGGTTTGAAATTGCCTCTTTTACAAGAGGATCGAGCAGCCTTTCTAAAACGATTCTTTTTTGAGCCAGCCCTTAATATCGAAGGGATCCAGTCAGGTTATCAAGGACAAGGAGTTAAAACGATTTTGCCTGCAGAAGCCAGCGCTAAGCTAGAAGTTCGTTTGGTTCCTGGTCTAGAACCGCATGATGTTCTGGAAAAAATTCGGAAACAGCTAGACAAAAATGGCTTTGATAAGGTAGAATTATACTATACCTTGGGAGAGATGAGTTATCGAAGCGATATGAGCGCACCAGCCATTCTCAATGTGATCGAGTTGGCCAAGAAATTTTATCCACAGGGCGTTTCAGTCTTGCCGACTACAGCTGGGACAGGACCTATGCATACGGTATTTGATGCTTTAGAAGTACCCATGGTTGCCTTTGGTCTAGGAAATGCCAATAGCCGAGATCACGGTGGAGATGAAAACGTGCGAATCGCCGATTATTACACCCATATTGAATTAGTAGAGGAGCTGATTAGAAGCTATGAGTAGAGATATTATCAAGTTAGATCAGATCGATGTGACTTTTCACCAAAAGAAGAGAACTATCACAGCGGTCAAGGATGTGACCATTCACATCCAAGAAGGGGATATCTACGGAATCGTTGGATATTCTGGAGCAGGGAAATCAACCCTAGTTCGTGTTATTAACCTCTTGCAAAAGCCATCTGCAGGGAAAATCACCATTGATGACGATGTGATTTTTGATGGCAAAGTGACCTTGACGGCCGAGCAGTTGCGTCGTAAACGTCAAGATATCGGAATGATTTTCCAACACTTTAACCTCATGAGCCAGAAAACAGCAGAGGAGAATGTAGCCTTTGCCCTCAAACACTCTGGACTCAGCAAGGAAGAAAAGAAGGCTAAAGTGGCTAAATTGCTTGACTTGGTTGGCTTGGCAGACCGTGCTGAAAACTACCCTTCACAATTATCTGGAGGGCAAAAACAGCGTGTGGCCATTGCGCGTGCTTTGGCAAATGATCCAAAAATCTTGATTTCAGACGAATCAACTTCTGCCCTTGATCCTAAGACAACCAAGCAGATTTTGGCCTTGTTGCAAGATTTGAACCAAAAATTAGGCTTGACTGTTGTCTTGATTACGCATGAAATGCAGATTGTCAAAGATATTGCCAATCGTGTGGCAGTCATGCAGGATGGTCATTTAATTGAGGAGGGTAGTGTTCTTGAAATCTTCTCAGACCCTAAACAACCTTTGACTCAAGACTTTATTTCAACAGCTACAGGTATTGACGAAGCCATGGTCAAAATCGAGAAGCAAGAAATCGTGGAACACCTATCTGAAAACAGTCTCTTGGTGCAACTCAAGTACGCAGGAGCTTCTACAGATGAGCCACTTTTAAATGAATTGTACAAGCACTACCAAGTAACGGCCAATATCCTCTACGGAAATATTGAAATTCTTGATGGGACTCCTGTTGGTGAGCTAGTAGTTGTCTTGTCAGGAGAAAAAGAAGCTTTGGAAGGTGCCCAGGCAGCTATCCGTGAGGCTGGTGTGCAACTAAAAGTACTGAAGGGAGGGCAGTAAGATGGCAGAATTGATTAAATCATACTTACCAAATGTCTATAAGATGGGCTGGTCAGGTCAGGCAGGCTGGGGAACAGCTATCTACTTGACTCTTTATATGACGGTTCTTTCCTTTATCATCGGAGGTTTCTTAGGACTGGTTGCAGGGCTTTTCCTTGTCTTGACAGCTCCAGGTGGTGTCTTGGAAAATAAAGTTGTTTTCTGGATTTTAGACAAGATTACCTCTATCTTCCGTGCGGTGCCATTCATCATTCTCTTGGCTGTCTTGTCACCCTTCTCTCATCTAATCGTAGGGACAAGTATCGGACCAAATGCGGCTATTGTCCCCCTATCTTTTGCAGTCTTTGCCTTCTTTGCTCGTCAGGTACAGGTGGTATTGGCAGAGCTAGATGGCGGTGTCATCGAGGCAGCTCAAGCTAGCGGAGCTACTTTCTGGGACATCGTAGGTGTTTACCTATCGGAAGGTCTACCAGACTTGATCCGTGTGACAACTGTGACCTTGATTTCACTAGTTGGTGAAACAGCTATGGCGGGAGCGGTCGGAGCAGGTGGTATCGGTAACGTAGCTATCGCCTATGGATTTAACCGTTTCAATCATGATGTAACAGTCCTTGCGACACTCATCATTATCCTGATTATCTTTACAATTCAGTTCTTGGGAGACTTTTTGACCAAGAAATTAAGTCATAAATAAAAAAAAGAGCCAGCTAGCTCTCAGATTGAAGAAAAAGTCAATTTTGGACAATTTTCTTCAATCTTTTTCTTTTATTAGAGAAAATAAAAAAACTCTTAAAAATAGCATGTATTAGCATTTCTAAGAGTTTTCAAGATATAGTAACTAAGTTACTTTAATTACCGAAAGGGTTTGTCTACCTACTGAGAGCCGTGTGGCTCTTTTTCTATCACATTTTATCTGCGAATTTCTTACTCAGCGCTTGTCCAATAAGGGCACCGAGTAGAGCGCCGATAAGGACGCTTGCTACAAAGAGAAGGATAGTACCAGGGTTAGGCGCGACCATGATGCGATCAATATAGTCCTGAGATTTTCCACGAGCAACTAGGGTTGCTATGTAAGCTTGAGGTGTCAACCACATGAGTAGGATGGGACCTGTAGTACCAAAAGCAAAAACTAGGAAGGAAAGAAGGTTTTTAACCTTATCCTTGTAATGTCCTAGGTGAGCGATGGCATCTGCTACAAGACCGCAGATAATACCTGGCAGAAAGGCTCCAGCACCATGCTTGCTCCCGAGGAAAAAGAGAGCAATTACAAGTCCAATCGTAGTAATCGCTCCAAAACGAGGAACCTTTGCTAAAAGGATCATATAGACGCTACCACCCACAAGAGCAGAAAAAGCAGGGGCGTAAAACATATTTCCAGTGTGGTCGACAAGGTTTCCTAGTAGAACACCCACTCCGATACAGAGAAAGTAGACAAGGGCAGCTACAAGGGTCGTCAAGATATTCTTTTTCATAAATTCTCCTTCGTATATCTGATGTTATTCATTGTATCATGCCTGTGGCAGATTGTAAATGCTGGTTTGGAACTAGTATTTATTAGGAAATGTGGTAAAATAGGAAAAAATAAAAGACGAGTGGTAAGAGGATGAAGAATTTAGGAAAAGTTTTTAAAGAGTTACGAGAATCAAGAAAAATTTCCTTGAGAAAAGCAACAGGTGGACGCTTTTCAGCATCCTTATTGTCGCGTTTTGAAAATGGTCAGAGTGAAATATCTGCTCCAAAGTTAATCACAGCTTTGGAGAATATTCATGCGAGTATGGAAGAATTGTTATTTTTGGCGAGAGGTTTTCATCAGGATGCCTATTCTGAATTTAGAAACAGAATAGTTGAGGCTATTGACCCTCAAGATTTGACATCCTTGCGCACTCTCTACCAGAGAGAATATCAACAACTTCCTTTTTCAAAAGATAGACAGCAACACATTCTCAATGCTATTTTAATAAAATCCTATATGAAAGCCATTGATGAGACGGTTACATTGACCGCTGAGGAAGAAAGAGTCCTACATGATTATCTATTTTCTGTCGAAATTTGGGGACACTATGAATTGTTGTTCTTTTCTTCCTGTTCTCCTCTTTTATCGGTCCAGCTTTTTACAAAGTACACTCGAGAAATGTTGCGGAAGTCAGATTTCTTGCAAGGAGTTGGGAAAAATCGAAATATAATGCACACCTTGCTCCTCAATGGTTTTATGGCCTGTATTGAAGTTGATGATGTTACCAATGCCCTCTATTTCAAAAAACAAATTGAAAAGAACTTCTTTGAAGAAAATGAAACCTATTTTCGAATAGTCTACCTATGGGCAGAAGGTTTGCTTGATAGTAAGCAAGGAAGAGCGGAGGAAGGACAGAGAAAGATGGAGGACGCTATTCGTATTTTCGAGATGATTGGTTGTAGCAAATCTGCTGACTATTATAGAAGCGCCATGAAGTGTTGAATATCTGCAACTAGATAAAATAACTTGAAACGATAGGACTGTGAAGATACTCATTAGTAGTAGAAAATTCTAGCGTTTTTGTTATTCGTTTAATCTGTTGCATATATTCAAAAACATCTTCTCGTAAGATTCTTGATGCTATACTAGAGCTACCATAAAAGTAGTATGTGAGAAAGAGAGGAATCTATATGAAACTATTACTAAGAAATCAAGCATACAGAGTTTTGAGCTTATCACGATTTTTCAATGCTTTTGGAGCTTCCATTTTTAATTTAGTCTTTGTGGTCTATGCCTCAACTTTGCCAGAGGCTTCTGTTGCCGTTGCTATGGCGAATGTTGTGATGATGCTTCCAACTCTTTTTACAGTTTTTGTGGGAATTCGGGCAGATTACACGAGGGACAAGGTCAAATGGATGACCTATGTCGGTTTATTTCAGGCGGTTTTATTTTTTCTAGCAGCCCTAGTTGTTCAGCAAGCTAGTTTCTTTGCCTTTTCGACCCTTTGCATCATCAATGTCATTAGTGATGTAGCCAGTGATTTTGCGGGTGGCTTGCGAATGCCTCTCGTTAAAGAAAAAGTAGCAGAGCCAGATTTGATGGAGGCCTATTCCTTTTCACAGTTTATTACCTACATCTCTGCGATTGGCGGGCAGGCTTTCGGAGTATGGCTATTAGGGGTGTCGACACAGAACTTTTCGCTCGTAGCGGGAATCAATGCCATATTTTTCCTAGTGTCAGCTCTCATTCTCTTTTTAGGAAGGGCTGAATTAAGCTTATCAATTCCACTTGTTGATAGTAAATCACTGAAAAATGAGAAGCTTTCTATCAAAGATCAGTTTTTAACGATTTACGGAAACTTACGTCTTGTTTTTCTTAAAAGTGGACAGAAAAACTTTGGTTTTATGCTCTTTGCTATCTTGCTTATCAATGCTTTGGGTGGTGCCTTAGGTGGTATCTATAACATCTTCCTTTTAAAACATTCCTTACTGAATTTTTCCTACAAGGATGCCTTGTTTATCTTACAATTGATTACCTTATTAGCAGTCATCATCAGTAGCCTTACGGGAAATGACTATTTTGGGAAGCAATCATTGCCTAGATTGATGATGTGGGTCACATTAGGAGCCAGTCTAGTTGGTCTATCTAATTTGTTAAACCAAGTCTTGTTCGGGATGCTTTTCGTCTTTTTTACCATGTATATCTCTGGTAAAATTTCCCCTAAAATTAGTGCTCTGCTCATGAAAAATCTTGCTCCAGAAGTTCTCTCTCGTACCAGTAATTTTTTAGGTTTGTTGTTTACTCTATCTATACCAGTGGGGACGGCCTGTTTTTCACTGGTGGCGGTATGGGATATACAGTTGACTTGGATACTTTTCGTAGATCTTTCTCTGATAGCTATTCTTCTGACAAGTCTCAATCTCAAAAATGAAATTTAGGTGTTCGTCTTCTTTTCAGACTGTCCCAATCCCTTCATTTATGGTAAAATAGGACTATTAAGTTATAAAGAGGATTCCCTATGAAATTACAAAAACCAAAAGGAACGCAGGATATTTTACCTGCTGAGTCTGCCAAATGGCAGTACGTTGAAGGATTTGCGCGTGAAATCTTCAAACGCTACAACTATGCAGAAGTACGCACGCCTATTTTTGAGCACTACGAAGTCATCAGTCGTTCGGTTGGAGACACAACTGATATCGTAACCAAGGAAATGTATGACTTTTACGACAAGGGTGACCGCCATATCACTCTCCGTCCAGAGGGAACAGCACCAGTTGTTCGTTCTTATGTGGAAAATAAACTCTTCGCACCAGAAGTTCAAAAACCAAGCAAGTTCTACTACATGGGGCCAATGTTCCGCTATGAGCGCCCACAAGCAGGTCGCTTGCGTCAATTCCACCAGATCGGTGTGGAGTGCTTTGGTTCTAGCAATCCAGCGACAGATGTGGAAACAATCGCCATGGCAGCTCACTTCCTGAAAGAAATTGGTATTCAAGGGGTCAAACTCCACCTCAACACTCTTGGAAATCCAGAGAGCCGTGCGGCCTACCGTCAAGCCTTGATTGACTATTTGACACCACTTAAGGAGACCTTGTCTAAGGATAGCCAACGTCGCTTGGAGGAAAATCCTCTCCGTGTTTTGGACTCTAAGGAAAAAGAAGACAAGGTGGCAGTAGAGAATGCGCCGTCTATCTTGGATTACCTTGATGAAGAAAGCCAAGCTCATTTTGATGCCGTCCGTCAGATGCTGGAAAACCTCGGAGTAGACTACATCATCGATACCAATATGGTTCGTGGTTTGGACTACTACAACCACACGATTTTTGAATTCATCACTGAGATTGAGGGCAATGCCTTGACAGTCTGTGCAGGTGGTCGCTACGATGGCTTGGTTGCCTACTTTGGTGGTCCTGAGACTGCTGGTTTTGGGTTTGGACTTGGTGTAGAACGTCTCCTTTTAGTTCTTGAAAAGCAAGGTGTAGCTCTCCCTATCGAAAACGCCCTAGATGTCTATATCGCTGTTCTCGGTGAAGGAGCAAATCTTAAAGCTTTGGAGTTGGTGCAAGCTCTTCGCCAACAAGGTTTCAAAGCAGAGCGTGATTACCTCAACCGCAAGCTTAAAGCTCAGTTTAAGTCAGCCGATGTCTTTGCAGCTAAGACCCTCATCACTCTTGGAGAGAGCGAGGTCGAAAGCGGACAAGTGACAGTTAAGAATAACCAAACTCGAGAAGAAGTTCAAGTTTCGCTTGGTGCTATCAGTCAAAATTTCTCAGAAACCTTTGAAAAACTAGGATTTTAATAACACATAAACTGGTCAGGATTTTACTCCTGACCGTTTTCTTTTGCAAAATGACAAAAATCATAAACTTTTTGACAAATATGCTTGTCAAAAAGAAAAAGATGTGTTACAATATAATCAAGTTAAGAGAAAAGGAGAAAGGAACAATTATGTGGGCATTAGGATTTGTACCTCTTGTGTTTATGTTTTATCTCTATCATACCCAAAGGGTCAAGAAACTAGAGAATAAAATCAAAAGAATTGAGCAAAAACAGAAAGGAAATAAAGAAATGTCAAGATTATTAAAAGAATTGATTGGGAAAAAACCAACAATCTTTGGACAAGTTTTTGGGACAGACAATTGGGAAGTTGTAGATGTTGATGAGGAGTGGGTCAAGCTACGCCGTGTAAATAAAAAAGGAAAAGAAAAATTCAAACTACAACGCATTGAGGATATCCAAACCGTTGAATTTGACGGAAAGTAGGTGTGTGACATGCAACTAAAAAATCGTCTAAAAGAGCTTCGGGCTCGCGATGGTCTGAATCAAACAGAGCTGGCCAAACTAGCTGGCGTGTCTAGGCAGACCATTAGTCTACTGGAGCGAGATGAGTACACGCCATCCATCGTCATTGCCCTGAAGATTGCTCAGATATTCCATGAGTCTGTCGAGTCAGTCTTTCGCTTGGAGGAGGATGAGTGATGAACAAGTTTAAAGTGATTTATTACATGAGTGTTCTTGCCCTCATTGTGAATGCTTTCGCTATGGTTGGAACATTACTGGGGTGGTTCTATTTTGTTGAAAGTAAGTATTTGTTTTGGCTTAATTTAGCCCTCTTGTCCATTTTCAATCGGTTGAAGAAAAAGGAGAAAAATGATGAACAAGTATAAAGTGATTTATTATGTAGTTGCCCTAGCTTTATTAGTCAGCGTATTTCTACTGATTGGGATGGACCTAGGCTGGTTTAATCCATATCAAAGCAACCAATTTATTTGGGCCTACTTTGCTCTTATCCCAGTCGTTGACTGGATTGAAAAGAAAGTAAACAATTTAGCAAGTGAAAAAGGAGAATGAATATGAAAAAGAATAAGAAAGGTGGCTTGTTATTTTTAATGTCTGTTGTCTTTGGAGGTTTCTTGGGCGGTTTTGTAGGGATGTTTAAGGCCGGTGCCGAATCCTACGAAGTTATTTTAGATGTAAAAGTCTTGATACCCTGGATATCAGCTATTTGTTTACTGATAGGTTTCATTAGCATTCTTTTAACTTTCAATTTCTTAAAGAAAAGCAGAAAATTTCACTCCTTGTATCAAGAGGAAATGGATGATAATCTGAATGAAACCTATTATGTGCAAATGTATCGCAATCTTGAGTTTGGTAACATTGCTTTTAATATTACAAGCGTAGCGATTTTATTGGCTCTCTTCATTTCAGCAAGTGAAGTGGTTATACTAAATAGAAGCAATCTAACCTTATCTCTTTCTTTTTTGGGATTAGTATTGATTTTTAATGTTCAAAAATATTTTTATAAAACCATTGCGATTGTTCGCCAGTTTGATATGGTATTTTTCTCTATGCCAAAGGATATCTTAGGTTATGTCAATTCTTACGATGAAGGGGAGCGCCAGGCTAATTTGGAACAGAGTTTTCGGATTTTATTCCAATTACATCAGTATGTCTTGCCAGCTTTGTACTTTCTGATTGCTCTCTTTTCCTTACTGACAGGAGAGATTCAGTTACTAGCCTTCTTGCTCGTAGGAACAATCCATATTTATATCAATGTGATGCAGTTACCTATGGTAAAACGCTATTTCAAATAGGAAAGATCACTGAAACTACTTAAGGTTATTGGCTAGTTTAGATAGAGGTCAGAAAATGAATAATAATCGTAGATGGTTGAGAGTAGTAATGTGTATGTTAAGTGCTTTTGTAGTAGCCTTTGCCTACACTCTTAGAGGGATAGTTGAACAGATTCAAATGGAACAAGTCTTACCTACTATTTATGGAATCGCTCTTGTTATTGGAGGACTTTCCTTCGTTTTAGCCATGTATTATCTTGGTAAAAGTCGCGAAGTTTATACTCTTTATCAAAGGGCGACAGAGGAAGAAGATAGTAACCAAACCTATGTAAGAGCTTATCGTTACTTAGATTATGGTTCAGTTTCTTCAAATATTTTGATGATAGCAATGATGACCAGTGGGATCATACTAATTTCTCCGATATTTAAAAATACCTTGCTAATTCTTCCTACTCTTATTCTATTATGCTTATACATTATTGTTGCCAATTACTTGTTGCGAACTATTTTTATCGTTCGACACTATAAACTGTCTGCTTATTACACTCCAAAAGATATTTTAACCTATCTTAACAGTTATGATGAGGGAGAAAAGCAGGCAGAGATGGAGAGTGCCTTTTTAACTCTGTTTAGGCTGGATCAAATTATACTGCCATTGCTCTATATTTTACTGATAGTATTATCAGTTATTTTACGAGAAATACAAGTAGTTGCCTTAGTTCTTTTGATTATCATCCATCTTTATATAACTATCGCACAATTAAGAAAAACAAAACGTTATTTTAAATAAAAGGAGTTTCTATGATTCGTGTTGAAAATGTAAGCAAAAGTTTTGGGAGCAAAAAAGCTCTTCATCAGATTTTTTTTGAGATTAAGGAGGGTGAAATCTTTGGTTTTCTTGGGCCTTCTGGCTCAGGTAAAACAACTATGATCAATGTCTTAACAGGCCAGTTAACTGCAGATCAAGGTAACACAATTTTGTTAGGCAAGAATTCTCAAGATTTAACCTCAAATGATTTGGAACAAATCGGTATAGTTAGTGATGGCAGTGGTTTTTATGAAAAGATGAGTCTTTATAAAAATCTTCTCATCTATGCTAAGTTATATGGTCTCAAGTCAGATAGAGTAAATCAGGTGCTCCAACAGGTTGGATTGGCAGATGCTAAAGATATTATCGCAGAAAAACTATCTACAGGAATGAAACAACGAATGTTCTTGGCTCGTGCCCTTCTGAATGCTCCTAAGATTCTCTTTCTAGATGAGCCAACCAGTGGCTTAGACCCTACAACATCTAAGATGATTCATACCCTACTTCAAGAATTAAAGCAAGCTGGGACAACTATCTTTCTGACCACGCATGATATGAATGAAGCAACTTTGCTTTGTGATCGCTTATCTCTTTTAAATAAGGGAAATTTAATAGAGTATGGAAGCCCACAAGAGATTATTCAAAAATACCATGTGGATAAGAAAGTACGTGTAGGTTATAAAGATGGAAGAGAACAAATAGTTCCGTTTGAAGAATTACCGCATTTAGACACGACAGATTTGATGGTCGTTCACTCTTGTGAGCCAACTTTAGAAGAGATCTTTATCAGATTAACAGGAGAAAAGTTAGATGTTTAGAAAATTAAATGCCCTACTATGGTTAAGATTACAAGTTCTTATTAGCAATTCAACTTTGTTAGCAACTTTATTGATGCCTTTTGGTATTGCTGTTTTATTAAATGAATTTTTAAATAAGAATGGAGAAGTGAGTCTATTTTTACTATCTGCTAGCTTGACGATGGTTTTGAGCATGGGAAGTGGTTACATGGTATCAATTATGATGGCAGAAGATAAGGAAAAACGAAATCTCAAATCACTCATTCTAAGTGGTGTGACAGCAACAGAATATACTTTCAGTATGCTCGTTCTCCCGATTTTGATAATGTTGCTTGCTATGATTGTACTCCCCATCTATCTTAAAGTAGATGTATCTGGTTATTTATTTGCCTATGCTATCTATTTGCTCCTAGCAACTATATGTATTATTTTTCTCAACCTTCTAATCGGTGCAGTATCAGATACTCAATCTAAAGCGCAAGTCTATAGTATATTTCCTATGTTAATTGTCTCTTTTTTACCCACGATTGCTTCTCAAAATGATACGGTTCAAAAACTGTTGGACTATTCTTTTATCGGTCCTTTTGTAGGTCTATTAAAAGAAGGTGGAGGAGAATTGTCTCTGGGAAATCTTGGTCTTTTATTAGCATGGGTCCTTGTTCTAGGCCTAGCGAGTCTCTTTGTATTAAAAAATAGTTATAAAGGAAAATAGGAGTCTTTTATGAAATTACTTAAAAACATTGGCTGGTTTGTTCTTGCTTTCTTATCATTTTTGTTTATCTACGGTTTTATTCAGGCATTACCTCTGATTACTCTTAGCTTAGGTGCACCTATAATCGGTGTTCTTCCGCTTTATATTCTCTTGGCAGGAGCATTTACATTCTTAACATACAAGTGGTATAAGACAGGAACCGTTACGATTGAAAAAACAGCCCTCAACAAATACATCTGGTTGCCTGCCTTGGTATGGGCCCTTGTCATTGTTGCCCAATTCTTTTTGCCAAATGATCCATCAGTCAATCAACAGACGGCAGAACAATTGACTCATAATCAACCTCTCTTCGCTTTCTTCATGATAGTTGTCTTTGCGCCCCTGACAGAAGAGTTAACCTTTAGAGGTATGCTAGCTCGTTATGTCTTCCCTCAACAGGATAATGTCAAGCAGACAGCTCTCTTCCTACTTGTAAGTAGTATCATTTTTGCTCTTGTTCATTTCCCTGGCACTCCTCAACAATTTCTAGTTTATGCTTCACTTGGTTTTAGTTTGGGATTGGCTTATATCAGCAAAGGTGGTCTGGCTTATAGTATGGGATTGCATGCCTTGAACAATTTAATTTCATTTGTCATGATAATGATGCTATAATAGACTCAGGAGGAAGTCATGAAACGAGTGATATTATTAGCAGTGATTCAGGCAGTTGTTCTCTTCTTCATTATTGGAGCGCTTGCCTATGCTTTTAAAGGGGATTTCTTTTATAACTATCTAGCAGTTATCTTTGCACCAATTGCAGGTATTATGAGATTTGCAACAGCCTATGCAACGGAGATTGTTCTCCCTAAAAAGGCTGCAGAGATTGCTGCAAAGCGAAAAAAATAAAGAAATACCAAGTAAAATAAGATCCAGCGAATGACTTTGCTGGATTTTTTCATTTATAGCAGGATTCTTCTCAACTTTTCTGATGATTTTCATGAAGAGCCTGCGCTTTTATGGTAAAATAGTAACAGAATAAAAGAGGAGAGAAACAATGAAACGTAGTATGTATGCTGGTCGTGTTCGTGAGGAGCACATCGGACAAGAAATTACCTTGAAAGGCTGGGTTGGCCGTCGTCGTGACCTTGGTGGTTTGATTTTTATCGATCTTCGTGACCGTGAAGGAATCATGCAGTTGGTTATCAACCCAGAAAAAGTATCTGCAGAGGTGATGGCAACAGCTGAAAGCCTTCGTAGTGAATTTGTCATCGAGGTGACTGGTCAGGTTGCTGCACGTGAGCAGGCCAATGACAAGTTGGCGACTGGAACGGTTGAGCTGAATGTAACAGCTCTTACAGTGCTTAACACAGCCAAAACAACACCATTTGAGATTAAGGATGGCATTGAGGCAAACGACGATACGCGTCTACGTTACCGCTACCTTGACCTTCGTCGTCCAGAAATGTTGGAAAATCTTAAACTGCGTGCTAAGGTGACACATTCTATCCGTAACTACTTGGATGAGTTGGAATTTATCGATGTGGAAACGCCATTCCTTTCTAAGTCAACACCAGAAGGGGCGCGTGACTATTTGGTGCCTTCTCGTGTCAATAAAGGGCATTTTTACGCCCTTCCTCAAAGTCCGCAGATTATCAAACAGTTGTTAATGAATGCGGGATTTGACCGTTACTACCAAATCGTCAAATGTTTCCGCGATGAAGATTTACGTGGAGACCGTCAACCTGAGTTTACACAGGTCGACTTGGAAACTTCATTCCTTACTGAGCAAGAAATCCAAGATATCACAGAAGGCTTGATTGCGCGCGTGATGAAGGAAACAAAAGGGATTGAAGTAACGCTGCCATTCCCTCGTATGAAATACGATGACGCTATGGCTCTTTATGGTTCTGACAAACCTGATACGCGTTTTGACATGTTGCTTCAGGACTTGACAGAAGTGGTCAAAGGTGTGGACTTTAAAGTCTTTTCAGAAGCACCTGCTGTAAAAGCCATTGTGGTCAAAGGAGCTGCGGACAACTATTCACGTAAAGATATTGACAAGATGACTGAAGTAGCTAAACAGTATGGTGCTAAAGGTCTTGCTTGGGTCAAGGTAGTTGATGGAGAATTAAATGGACCAGTTGCGAAATTCTTGACTGGCGTTCAGGCAGATTTGACAACAGCACTTGGTCTTGAAGATAAGGACTTGGTTCTCTTTGTAGCAGATACGCTTGAAGTAGCCAATGCAACACTTGGTGCCCTTCGTGGACGTATTGCTAAAGAACTTAGCTTGATTGATACTGACAAGTTCAACTTCCTTTGGGTTGTTGACTGGCCAATGTTTGAATGGTCAGAAGAAGAAGGCCGTTATATGAGTGCCCACCATCCATTTACCCTTCCTCAAGCAGAAACTGCTCATGAGCTTGAAGGTGATTTGGCTAAGGTTCGTGCCATTGCCTACGACATCGTCTTGAACGGTTATGAACTTGGTGGTGGTAGCCTTCGTATCAACCAAAAAGAACTCCAAGAACGTATGTTCAAGGCCCTTGGATTCTCAGCAGAAGAAGCAAATGACCAGTTTGGATTCCTTTTGGAAGCCATGGATTATGGATTCCCACCACACGGTGGCTTGGCTATTGGACTTGACCGCTTTGTAATGCTCTTAGCAGGCGAAGATAATATCCGTGAAGTCATTGCCTTTCCTAAGAATAACAAGGCTAGCGACCCAATGACGCAAGCACCATCAATAGTAGCTCTTAAACAACTAGAGGAACTTAATCTACAAGTAGAACAAGATGAAACAAACGAAACTAACTAAAAAGTGGTACCATTATCTTCGCCGCTTTGCTTATCGAGTAAAGATTTTGCGTGTTTTACAAAGTATTTCTCGAGAAAAATACGATGAAAAAATCTCAGCTTCTCTGGTATATGGTTTTCTATCAGCAGTAGCCGTAAATTTCTTTTTCCAACCAGGGCACGTTTATTCAAGTGGTGCGACAGGTTTGGCCCAGATTATTTCTGCCCTTAGTAACCACTGGTTTGGTTTTCATTTCCCGATTTCAGTAGCATTTTATGCCATCAATATTCCTCTCATGATTTTGGCTTGGTATCAAATTGGGCATAAGTTCACGATTTTTACCTTTATCACGGTATCCATGAGCTCGCTCTTTATCCAGTTTGTGCCTGTGGTGGTCTTAACAGAGGATCCCATCATCAATGCCCTTTTTGGGGGTGTTGTCATGGGACTGGGGATCGGCTTTGCTTTACGTCATAACATCTCCAGTGGTGGAACAGACATTGTCAGCTTAACCATTCGTAAGAAGACTGGTCGTAACGTCGGAAGTATCTCTTTCTTGGTCAATGGTACAATCATGTTGATTGCAGGAGTGACCTTTGGTTGGAAATATGCCCTTTATTCTATGATTACCATCTTTGTCTCAAGTCGTGTGACAGATGCAGTTTTCACCAAGCAAAAACGCATGCAGGCCATGATTGTTACTAGCAATCCAGATGCCGTCATTGAGAAGATCCATAATAAATTGCACCGTGGAGCAACCATGATACATGATGCTGAAGGAACTTATAATCACCAGCGTAAGGCTGTTTTGATTACGGTTATCACTCGTGCAGAGTTCAATGATTTTAAATTAATCATGAAGCAAGTTGATCCAACAGCCTTTGTTTCTGTTTCAGAAAATGTTCATATCCTAGGCCGATTTGTCGAGGTCGAAAACTAAAGATTTCAGGACATCTTCAAATTCCATTAGTGATACCTTGCTCTAGTTTACTAATAGTTATTTATAACAATGAATAGAACGAAAAACCCAACTCTTGAACACATTGTCAGAGTTGGGCTTTTTTATTTTTCAACGATTTTGTGGGCAATCAACTGGCGGTAACAAATTTGTTTGTTGTTTTTAGCATCATTGATGATCTGGAGAATAGTTTCAAAGGAGACACGACCAAGCTCCAAACTATTGATATCGACATAGGCCGCCAAGTTGAGCTTGGGATTGACTGAGTCGAAGCTGAGGACAGGGACATCCAGTTGGTGTTTTGCGATGTAATCACAGACCCCTGCAGCAAGGAGACTATCAATGGTAATAATAGCGTCAATATTTGGATTGTGTTTGAAGAGAAGTCTACTAAAGCGATAACCATTATCTTCAAGAAATTCAGTAGCAAAGTAAGTCAGATTAGTATCGAGAGGAAGTTGGTGTTGTTTTAGAGCTAGCTCGTAACCTGTCAGACGGTCTAGTGTTACGAAGAGTCGCTTAGTACCTCCGATAAAGGCAATTCGCTTGCATCCTTTTTTGATGAAATACTCTGTCGCATCAAAACCAGCTTGAATATTATCGTTGTCAACAAGCGGAATAAAAGGGGACAAGGATTTTCCAAGGATGAGGAAAGGAAATTGCTCTTCTGAAACTAATTTTACCAAGGGATCATTTTCTTGGGCATACAAGAAGATAAGACCGTCTACACGCTTTCCATAGACCATCTGTGAAATTGCATTTAAGCGTTCTTTTTCATCTTTTCCAGTTGCAATTTGGATGGCATAGTGATTTTCTGAAGCAACTTGTGCAATACCACGTAGAACAGAAGGAAAGAAAGGATTTTGATAGAAGGCATCGGAGTCGTCTGGAAGAACTAAACCAATGACCTGAGTATAACTACTAACCAAGCTTCGGGCATTGAGGTTAGGATGATAATTGAGCTCTTTCATTGTCTTTCGAACTCGTTTTTTAGTCTCATCGCTAATGGTTGATTTATTTTGAATAACACGGGTTACGGTTGAGGGTGAAACCCCTGCAGCCTTGGCCACGTCTTTAATCGTAACAGGCATAATAATCTCCTACTTATGGTAGTCTGGATCACGGAAATGCGTTTTGTAAAAGATAGTGACCAGGTATAGAACAAATAAAATGTTTTGAACAGTAATTAAAGTTGCCATATTTTGGCCTAGGAGACCGAGAATCATGGCAAGTAAGGTTGGTAATCCTAAACAGTTCAAAATGAAATGATAGCACTCTTTATAAGTTTTAAATGAAAAGAGACGTGATTTTTTCGTGAAGTAGAGCAAGAGGCTAGCACCTAAAGCAACAATAAAAAAATTAAGTCCAAAGAGGAAGCTAGAACCTAGCACAAGAAAGAGACTAATATAGACGCGATTCTGTTGATACCAGTCTTTAGAAATGGCTTGTGTTAAGCTTTCCTTGCTTTGGAAGCTCTCAGTCGTGATCGCATGATAGCGAATGCTAGTCAATTCTTTTCCTTGCTTACTGATGACGAGTTGCTCAGGTTCAAAGTTAAGAAGTAATTCCTCAGGAAAGTCTGAACTAGAAGCGTCTCCGATTTGAACAGAAGCTTGATGAGGGGTTGAACCCGTATAGCTCAACTTACCATCTACAATCTTAGCATTGGCAGCCAAATCCTGAACTACACTATCCGTCAGAGGAGCGTAGACATCATCGATGAAGGTTTCTAAAGGATAGGTGTCCTGAGAGCTGTTCTGGATGGCAATAGGCACCATAGACAAGCTAATCAAGAAAATACTGGTAAAAATCAGTTGAAACCAGTTGAGACCAAAACGTTGAGATAGGGGCTTACGGAATCCCCAGATACTATTAAAATAAGAAAATGGATATGGCAACATAATTCTCTTTCTAAGGCATTTTTCTATATGAGTATTATATAGAGAAATGTGTTTAATTTCAAGTGGGTCAGGTACAATGCTGGTTGAAAGTAGGCTTTTGCTTTAAATTGTTCACAAACAAGAAGCATAACCTCAGTAAGCTTTTATTTCTCATCAGATTATCTAAGTAAGGACAAGTTTCAAAATGAAAAAGGGTGGCGGGGGTATATTACCCCTTGTCGCCACCGCTTGTAAGTCCTGAAACGAAGTTCTTTTGCAAGAAGAAGAAAAGTGTACAGATTGGAAGAGCGATGAGGATAGCACCTGCTGAGAAGTAGGCAATTTTCAAGTTCTTCGCATTGCTAACGAAGGTTTGCAGACCAACGGCAACTGTAAAGTATTCTTTCTCACGAAGCAAGAAACTAGAGAGGATGTAGTCCCCGAAAGGTCCCATGAAGGCCCAGAGTGCTTGTACCGCCACCATTGGGCGAACAAGAGGGAGAACGATTTGCCAGAAGCGGCGGAAGTGTCCTGCACCATCAAGTTTTGCAGACTCATCAAGAGACATTGGCACGGTGTCAAAGTAACCTTTCATCAACCATGCATTCATAGGGATACCACCACCGACGTAGAGGAAGATGAGGAACCAGCTATGGTTAAGGGCGTTCAACATGAGGGCCATAACGAAGAAGGCAGTCAAAGCAGCCATTGTAGGCACCATTTGGATAATCAAGAAGAAGACCAAACTTTGCTTACGAGCCAAGAAGTTGTAACGGCTGTAGGCATAACCAGCAAGTACGATAATACTTGTTTGTACAACCATAGTGATCAAAGCGATGATCAAAGTGTTGAGGTACCATGTACCGTACAAGGTTTCTGTAAAGAGCCCTTTGAAGTTATCAAGACTAAAGTTGACATTGCTGTCGAGTTTAAAGGCCACAACGTTACCAGCCTTGAAGGCAGACATAATCGTGATTAAAAGAGGATAGATAATGACGATTGAAAGTCCGATCAAGTAGAGGTAAGTGAGGGTTTGAGTCAGTCTACGTTTTAGTTTGATTGAGTTATTCATCTTAGACGTCCTCCATATCAAATGCGTGTAGTTTCTTGAAGGCAATCATAGAAATAGAGATGACAATGATTGAAATAATCAAGGTAACAGCAGCTGCCATAGAGTATTGAGGAGCTGTACCTGTTGTTAAACGGTAAATCCATGAGATCAAGATATCGGTTGAACCAGCTCCACCACCGACACTACCAGGACCACCGCCATTGAAGAGGTACATGATAGAGAAGTTGTTGAAGTTGAAGGTGTATTGGCTGATCAAAGTAGGCGCCGCAACAGCCAAGATCATTGGGAAAGTGATGTTGCGGAATTTTTGCCAAGCGTTTGCACCGTCGATATAAGCTGCTTCATACAAGTCGTTTGGAATAGACTGTAGGATACCGAGAGTAAGGACATAGATATAAGGGAATCCAAGCCAACCTTGCATCATAATCAAGGCAACCTTAGTCCAAGTAGGGTCTGTTTTCCAAGGGATGAGTGCCCCGTCAAGGAATGGAAGAACCTTAGCAAAAAGTGGCAAAACTTGAGTGTTGATAGCACCAACACTATCGTTGAACATGTTTGAGAATGTCAAGATAGTGATGAAAGCTGGAACAGCCCAAGGTAGAAGAAAGATAACACCAAAGATACGTTTCCCTTTGATGAATGGTTGGTTAGCAATAATAGCTGTAAAGATACCGAGTACGATTTGCAAAGTCGATGCAGATAAAGCCCAGATAATAGTCCAAGAAAGAACAGAACCGAAGGCTGAACGGAAGGTACTCAAACTCCAGATATTTGTGAAGTTAGTCAATCCAACCCAATCCAACAATTTATTTGGTGGTAAATGTTGGAAATCGTAGTTAGTAAAGGCAATCATCAAGGTTACAATAACCGGGAAGATAATCGCAAATGTCATGGCAACGTAAGATGGGATAATGAGCAAGTATGGGAATCCATTTTCATAGATACCTTTAATCATATCCTTAAGTGTCAATGGGACAGGGATGCCATTATTGATACGTTTTGCAATAGTGTGGGCGTCTTTAATATTGAGAATATAAAAGGCTAGATAAACAATTACAAAAATAGAGTGAAATGCACCACGAATCAACATAAAGAGAGAGTTGTCACGGCCAGGTTTCTCCCCAAGTGTGATCAAGTTGCTCAATTCAGGTGCTGCAAGTACTATAAAATAGAGGACAAAAGCTAATGTTACAGCAAGGAAGATAAAACCTTTGGCTTTTTGTTTGTTATAGATTTGCCCCAACCCAGGAATCAATGAAAGCAAGGCTGCTTTTCTTGGTTGTTGTTCCATGAGTGCTCCTTTCATAAGATGTGAACGTCAAGCTGAGTTCTGTTAATATCTAAAAATCAAGGGGGATAAGTTTTAAATCCCCCTTGAATCAATCAATTAGTTACCAAATTTTTGTTGGATTGTTTCTTTGATCAATGTTACAGCATCATTTGCAGCTGTTTTAGCATCTTTCTTACCGCTTACAGCGTCAAAGAGCATTGTTTTAGCTGGGTCCCAAACTGTTGACATTTGAGAGATGTTTGGCATTGGTTGAGCGTTCTTGAACTGTTTGATAACAGCAGTAGTCAACTCATCATTTTTACCTTCAGCGTAAGTACGAGCTTCAGTGTTAGCTGGGATTTCGTTTGTTGCATCGTAGAATGCTTTTTGTTGGTCAGTTGAAACAAGGAAGTCTACGAATTTTTGAGCTCCTTCAAGGTTCTTAGTGCTTGATGGGATGATCCAAGCTTTACCACCACCAAAGGCTGCGTAGTTTTTACCGTTTGGAAGAGTTGGGATAGTTGCAACACCGTAGTTTACTTTAGCATCTTTGAATGCTTGAGCTTTCCAAGGTCCATCAATGATAGCAGCTGTTTTACCTTCTTGGAATTGAGTTTGGATCAAGTTTCCAGCACCTTCAGTATCTTGCATACCTTTAGGCCATTTGTCATACCAAGTTTTAGCGTAGTTGATACCTGCAATAGCACCATCGTTAGCAAGACCAATATCTTTAGGGTCTTTACCGTTTTGTCCAAACACGTAGGCACCATTACCAGCAAGAAGTCCATATGCGTAGTAGAAGTTAGTCCAGTCAGCTAGGAAAGCAGTAGTTTTTCCGTCTTCACCAGCGAAGGCATATTTGCTATCTTTAGCAAGTTCTTCCAAGTCAGCAAATGTCTTAGGAGCTTCTTTCACTAAGTCTTTGTTATAGTACATAACAAGTGACTCGATAACGGCTGGAGCCCCATAAACTTTACCACCAACAGTTACAAGAGACTTAGTAGTATCGTCTGTTTTAGCACCGTCACTCAAAGTTACTTCTGAAAGTTGTCCGTCAGTACCAAGGCTACCTACGCGGTCGTATGGTGCCATCATGACGTCAGCAGCTTTACCTGATTGGTTATCAAGTGAAAGATTGTCAAGTCCACCTAATTGGTCCCCTGTTTTAATAGTAACTTTTACACCAGCTTCTTTTTCGTAAGCTTTGGCAGCTGATTCTGCAAAAGCTTTATATTGATCTTCAACGTAGAAAGTGATTTCTTTCGCTTCTGATGAACCAGAGTCAGCAGTTTTATCAGCAGTTTTGCTTCCACAAGCTACTAAAAGTAAGCTAGCAAGAGTAGCAGTACCAAGTACAGCTGCGCTCTTCATGAATTTAGTTGACATAGTGTATTCCTCCTAAAGAATAACAAATTTTGATTTCAAGGAAACGCAAACGTTTTCTCTTATGAACTTAGTATAGCACAAACAGAAAACGGTTGCAAGCGTTTTTTGAAAAAAATTTAAAAAGCTTGTAACTGGTTAATCTCTAAAATTGGTTATATAATAGGAAGGAAAGGATGAAATCATATAAATTTCAATTCAAGAATAATTTAAGGGAAACGTTTGCATAGTTTGTAGATGTTTTTGTAGAGGTGAAAAAATAAGAATATAGTTTTTTAAAAAAGCTATAAAGTAAATAAATTGAAAAGTTTTTTGTTGAAACGCTTGCATTTCTTTTTGAAATGGGTTATACTTTACTTGGCGCAAACGTTTGCGCCAAGTAAAAATGAAATATTTAACTACAAACACTTGAGGTGCTATTATGAAAAAACGTCAAAGTGGTGTGTTGATGCACATCTCATCGCTTCCAGGAGTTTACGGAATCGGATCATTTGGTCAAAGCGCCTATGATTTCGTTGACTTCTTGGTTCGTACAAAGCAACGTTACTGGCAAATCCTTCCTTTAGGCACAACCAGCTACGGAGATTCTCCTTATCAATCTTTCTCAGCCTTTGCTGGAAATACTCATTTTATCGATCTTGATATTTTGGTAGAGCAAGGTTTGTTGGAAGCAAGTGACCTTGAAGGAGTTGACTTTGGTAGCGATGCGTCTGAAGTTGACTATGCTAAAATCTACTATGCACGTCGTCCTCTTTTAGAAAAAGCGGTGAAACGTTTCTTTGAGGTAGGAGATGTTAAAGATTTTGAGAAATTTGCTCAAGACAACCAATCATGGCTTGAACTCTTTGCAGAGTATATGGCTATCAAAGAGCATTTTGATAATCTTGCTTGGACTGAATGGCCAGATGCAGATGCTCGTGCTCGTAAAGCTTCAGCACTTGAAAGCTACCGTGAGCAATTAGCAGACAAGTTGGTTTACCACCGTGTGACTCAATACTTCTTCTTCCAACAATGGTTGAAATTGAAAGCTTACGCTAACGGCAACCACATCGAAATCGTTGGGGACATGCCAATCTATGTAGCGGAAGATTCAAGCGATATGTGGGCAAATCCACATCTCTTCAAAACAGATGTCAACGGTAAGGCGACTTGCATCGCAGGATGCCCACCAGATGAATTTTCTGCAACTGGTCAGCTTTGGGGTAACCCAATCTATGACTGGGAAGCAATGGACAAAGACGGCTACAAATGGTGGATTGAACGCTTGCGTGAAAGCTTCAAAATCTACGACATCGTTCGTATCGACCACTTCCGTGGTTTCGAATCTTACTGGGAAATCCCTGCTGGTTCCGATACAGCAGCACCTGGTGAGTGGGTGAAAGGTCCTGGTTACAAGCTTTTTGCAGCTGTTAAGGAAGAACTTGGTGAGTTAAACATCATTGCTGAAGACCTTGGCTTCATGACAGATGAAGTTATTGAATTGCGTGAACGTACTGGCTTCCCAGGAATGAAGATCCTTCAATTTGCCTTCAACCCAGAAGACGAAAGTATCGATAGCCCACACTTGGCACCTGCTAACTCAGTTATGTACACAGGGACACACGATAATAATACGGTCCTTGGTTGGTACCGTAACGAGATCGATGATGCGACTCGTGAGTACATGGCACGCTATACTAACCGTAAAGAATACGAAACAGTGCCACATGCTATGCTTCGTACAGTCTTTTCATCAGTTAGCTTCATGGCAATTGCAACTATGCAAGATTTGCTAGAATTGGATGAGACAGCTCGTATGAACTTCCCATCTACCCTTGGTGGAAACTGGTCTTGGCGTATGACTGAAGATCAATTGACACCAGCTGTCGAGGAAAGTTTGCTTGACTTGACAACAATCTATCGCCGAATCAATGAAAATTTGGTAAAATTAAAGAAATAAGACAATAATCAGGAGACAACTAAACATGTTATCACTACAAGAATTTGTACAAAATCGTTACAATAAAACCATTGCAGAATGTAGCAATGAAGAGCTTTACCTTGCTCTTCTTAACTACAGCAAACTTGCAAGCAGCCAAAAACCAGTGAACACTGGTAAGAAAAAAGTTTACTACATCTCAGCTGAGTTCTTGATTGGTAAACTCTTGTCAAACAACTTGATCAACCTTGGTCTTTACGACGATGTTAAAAAAGAACTTGCAGCTGCAGGTAAAGACTTGATCGAAGTCGAAGAAGTAGAATTGGAACCATCTCTTGGTAATGGTGGTTTGGGACGTTTGGCTGCCTGCTTTATCGACTCAATTGCTACTCTTGGTTTGAACGGTGACGGTGTTGGTCTTAACTACCACTTTGGTCTTTTCCAACAAGTTCTTAAAAACAACCAACAAGAAACAATTCCAAATGCATGGTTGACAGAGCAAAACTGGTTGGTTCGCTCAAGCCGTAGCTACCAAGTACCATTTGCAGACTTTACTTTGACATCAACTCTTTATGATATTGATGTTACTGGTTATGAGACAGCAACTAAAAACCGCTTGCGTTTGTTTGACTTGGATTCAGTTGATTCTTCTATCATTAAAGATGGTATCAACTTTGACAAGACAGATATCGCTCGCAACTTGACTCTCTTCCTTTACCCAGATGATAGTGACCGTCAAGGTGAATTGCTCCGTATCTTCCAACAATACTTCATGGTTTCAAACGGTGCGCAATTGATCATCGACGAAGCAATCGAAAAAGGAAGCAACTTGCATGACCTTGCTGACTATGCAGTTGTCCAAATCAACGATACTCACCCATCAATGGTTATCCCTGAATTGATCCGTCTTTTGACAGCACGTGGTATCGAGCTTGATGAAGCAATCTCTATCGTTCGTAGCATGACTGCCTACACTAACCACACAATCCTTGCTGAAGCCCTTGAAAAATGGCCTCTTGAATTCTTGGAAGAAGTGGTTCCTCACTTGGTACCAATCATCAAAGAATTGGACCGTCGTGTGAAAGCAGAATACAAAGATCCAGCTGTTCAAATTATCGATGAGAGCGGACGTGTTCACATGGCTCACATGGATATCCACTACGGATACAGTGTTAACGGAGTAGCGGCACTTCATACTGAAATCTTGAAAAATTCTGAGTTGAAAGCCTTCTACGACCTTTACCCAGAAAAATTCAACAACAAAACAAACGGTATTACTTTCCGTCGTTGGCTCATGCATGCTAACCCAAGATTGTCTCACTACTTGGATGAGATTCTTGGAGAAGGTTGGCACCATGAAGCAGATGAGCTTGAAAAACTTTTGTCTTATGAAGACAAAGCAGCTGTCAAAGAAAAATTGGAAAGCATCAAGGCTCACAACAAACGTAAATTGGCTCGTCACTTGAAAGAACACCAAGGTGTGGAAATCAATCCAAACTCTATCTTTGATATCCAAATCAAACGTCTTCACGAGTACAAACGCCAACAAATGAACGCTTTGTACGTAATCCACAAATACCTTGACATCAAAGCTGGTAACATCCCTGCTCGCCCAATCACAATCTTCTTTGGTGGTAAAGCAGCTCCAGCCTACACAATCGCTCAAGACATCATTCACTTAATCCTTTGCATGTCAGAAGTTATTGCTAATGATCCAGCAGTAGCTCCACACTTGCAAGTAGTTATGGTTGAAAACTACAACGTTACTGCAGCAAGCTTCCTTATCCCAGCATGTGATATCTCAGAACAAATCTCACTTGCTTCTAAAGAAGCTTCAGGTACTGGTAACATGAAATTCATGTTGAACGGAGCTTTGACTCTTGGTACTATGGACGGTGCTAACGTGGAAATCGCTGAGTTGGTTGGAGACGAAAACATCTACATCTTCGGTGAAGATTCAGAAACTGTTATCGACCTTTACGCTAAATCAGCATACAAATCAAGCGAGTTCTACGCTCGTGAAGCGATCAAACCATTGGTTGACTTCATCGTTAGCGATGCAGTTCTTGCAGCTGGAAACAAAGAGCGCTTGGAACGTCTTTACAATGAATTGATCAACAAAGACTGGTTCATGACTCTTCTTGACTTGGAAGACTACATCAAAGTGAAAGAGCAAATGCTTGCTGACTACGAAGACCGTGACGCATGGTTGGATAAAGTCATCGTCAACATTGCTAAAGCAGGATTCTTCTCATCTGACCGTACAATCGCTCAGTACAACGAAGATATCTGGCACTTGAACTAAGATATACAATTTAATAGTTATTACACTATCTAGCAAAAAAGCGAGTTTCAAATGAAATTCGCTTTTTTTGAATGTTATGGACTTGAGGTTGACTGGTCTCAAAAGAAAAAATAATTTGTCAATAATTTCTAGACTTAAAAATCAGACCTAGAGAACACTAAGAAGGTTGGTTGTACTACCTTTAAGCCTAAGGTTCTTCTTAGCTGTTACCTCAAATTTCTTGTATTCGTTTACATACAGTATTATAATAGTATTGTAGTAAAGAAGGAGGATGTTCTTATGTGGAAAAAATATTTTTCAAAATATAAATGGACTGATTTATTTTGGATTCTTTTTGTAATTTGGTCATGCCTTTATACGGGTAATAGTTCTTCGTTTCCGCTTACTCATCAAGAAATCTCTTTTCGTGGTAGCTTTTGGGGTTCGGTACTGGCCTTATATCACTTACTGTTTATTGATAAGTTTGTTATCTCGAATCGAAAATAAAGTTTAGGGCTATGCTTGGCGGTGTACTTTTAAGATTTATTTTGGAGGGAAGATTTTGTCTCTATTATTTATTATTTTAAATTTGTTTATCTTGTACAAGATCTATTCTTTGAGGCGGGAGAAATCGAAATACTTGATTTATACGGCCTATATCATATTTGGGGTAAATGTAATATATGGTATTCAATGGTTATTAAAAGAACTGGTTTCAAAGATTTCCACTTAATGTGTATAGAAACTTCAGTGATTTTTGCATAACAAAACGCATAAGATTAAGGTTTTTGAGTACCTGTTCTTATGCGTTTTTGTAATATTGAAGATTTTCGGTAAGTTTTATACCTTTGGGAAGTCTAGTTTAGAATGCTTTCCCAACCAAAATCTCTGCTTCAATGGTAATCTCTGTCAGTTGGCTCCAATCAATCTTGCTTTGGTCAACGTGAAAGAGGAGGGGTGTCATGCTGAGTAAAGCTTGTCTTTGCTCTGCGGTGATGGATTTGGTCAGGGAAGCAGCCTGGATAGATTGGATGCTGAAATATTCTTGGAAGTGTACCTTGATATCTTGGTTGGAATAGTCCTTCTTTGTCAGCTGGTCCTGTACTATTTGGCGGATTTCCTTGAGGTGGTTTTCGGTAGGGATGACCTTGATTAAGATACCATCTTTTGATAAAACTCGTTGAAATTCTCCATAATTTGCAGGAGAGAAGATATCAAGAAGGATATTCATGCTAGCGTCTTTTATAGGAAGTTGAGTCAGGTCACCGACAAACCAATTGACTGCCCAGTTGGGTTCGCTCTTGGCAGCGATTTGGACCGAATCTTTTGAAATATCAAAGGCATAGAAGATCTTGTCAGGGTGCACTTCCTGAAGTTTGCGAGAGTAGAAGCCTTCGCCACAGCCGATATCTAAAATTGTTTTGGCAGTTTTTGAACTTGCAATTAAATCAGAGATGGCATCTAGAATAGTTTGGTAAAAGCCAGCTTCTAGGATTTGCTGGCGATTTTGAAAGTTTTCTTTATCGTAGTTGGCGGATTGTTTGATTTGAGGGGCAAGATTGACATAGCCGAATTTTGCTAGGTCAAAAGAATGCCGATTCTCACATTTAAGACTAGACTCTACCAAGGTCAGATTTTCTTGGCAGATAGGGCAGGCAAAGGCACTAGCAGAAGCAAAGCGCTGGAGTTTGGGTTTGAGGTTTGTATTCATAGTTTAAGTGTATCAAAAGAGGCAAATGAAAGCAACTTTAGGAATAAGTAAATGGGAGATTCAGTAGAAATAAAACTAATTCTCCAATTTATAGAATGAAATTGCTTTTATATCTAAATTGCTATATAATAATGATAAGGAGGAAATAAGTATGTTAAAAGAAGTACTAACCGTTGCAAAAGTTGCGAAAAAATCATCACTCTTTTTGGGTGGTGTCGCATTTGGTACCCTTGGTTTGAAAATCTTAGCAAGTAAGGAAGCTAAAAAAGGTTATTCTAAAGCTTTGGCTAAGGCTTACAAGTTGAAAGACGGGCTAGATGCATCTGTTTCTGTTGTGAAACAACATGGAGACGATGTCTTGCAAGATGCCAAATATTTGTACGAGCAAGAGAAAAAAGAAGAGCAATTAGATAGCCTTATAGGAGAATAATATGTCTTTTAAAGTGCTACATAGAGGATACCAACATATCCGACTATCATCTTCTTTTTCACTCACCTTGGATATTCAAGACTATCTTCGTTCCTTGGCGAGAGATGAAAAGGGGATTGAGTCTATCCAGTTTTACATGGATCAACAGCACTTTACTCTACGCATAAAAGAAGGCTTTTCTGTATTAGATAATGCAGAAGCCTTTTTAAAAAGAATTGATAAAGGGAAAGTTTCTGAGTTGATGACTCTTCCCATTCGTAGAGAAGAGAGTGCTTATTCTATTGTTTCAGGTGCAGCGATTAAGCGTGTACTTTTTCGTAGTTTTGTGCCGTATCCTATTCGCTATATATGGACTTGTTATCAGGCTTTGGGTTATATTAGAGAAGCCTATCAAACACTAGCGCGTAAGGAACTAACGATGGAGGTCTTGGACTGTTCGGCGATTTTATTGTCCTTGTTTATGAACCAATCCAAGACAGCTAGCAATATCATGTTTATGCTTGATTTGGGGAATCATTTAGATCAGTGGTCCTTGAAAAAAACTGCAACAGATTTAGAACAGAGTCTTCTTGCAAAAGAGAGCGATGTATTCCTAGTACAGGGTGATACGGTCGTTAGTATCAAGAGTTCCAATGTTCAAATAGGAGATGTCTTGGTATTATCTCAAGGAAATGAAATTCTGTTTGATGGACAAGTAGTTTCAGGTTTAGGTATGGTCAACGAAAGTTCCTTGACGGGAGAGAGTTTTCCAGTTGAAAAAAGAGAGTCTGATTTGGTTTGTGCAAATACAGTATTAGAAACTGGAGAGTTACGCATTCGTGTAACCGATAATCAGATGAACAGCCGGATTTTACAACTGATTGAGTTGATGAAGAAATCTGAAGAAAACAAGAAAACGAAACAACGCTATTTCATCAAAATGGCGGATAAGGTCGTCAAATATAATTTCTTGGGGGCTGGTCTGACTTACCTATTAACAGGTTCTTTTTCTAAGGCTATTTCTTTCCTATTGGTCGATTTCTCCTGCGCTTTGAAAATCTCTACTCCTGTAGCTTATTTGACAGCTATCAAGGAGGGGTTGAACCGTGAAATGGTGATTAAGGATGGGGCTGTTCTGGAGAAATATCTGGAAGTTGATACTTTCTTATTTGATAAGACGGGAACAATCACAACTAGCTATCCGATAGTTGAAAAGGTGTTACCTTTTGGAGACAATAGTGAGGAAGATATTCTCAGAATCAGTGCCTGTCTTGAGGAGCACATCTATCATCCTATTGCTAATGCCATCGTCAAGCAAGCTGAGATAGAGGGGATTGAACATGAGGAAATGCATGGGAAACTCCAATATATCGCAAGCAAGGGAATTAAGTCCCATATCGATGGTCAACCAGTTCTTATTGGAAATTATGTCTTGATGCAGGATGAGCAGATTCATATCAGTTCAGAACAAAATGCTTTAATTGAAGAGTACAAGAGTCACTACAATCTCTTATTCTTGGCTTATCAGAATGAATTGATTGGAATGTTCTGCATCCATACTCCTTTGAGAAAAGAAGCAAAAGCAGCCTTGGAGAAACTTAAGGCACAAGGGAAAAAATTGATTCTGGCAACAGGGGACACCTTGGTTAGGACAGAGGAATTAGTCAAAGATTTGTCCTTTGATCAGGTCTATACAGACTTGAAACCTGATGGGAAATTTGAGTTAGTAGAGGAACTGCAGAAAGCAGGTCACACTATTTTGATGGTTGGAGATGGATTGAATGACTCAGCGGCTCTAACCCTATCAGATATCGGTGTGGTGATGAATGAGAGTGCAGATATTTCTAAGCAGATGAGTGATATCTTATTGTTAGATAATCGCTTGGATTTCTTCCAAGAGTTGGATTCGCTATCATCATCTTTGCAAACACTCATCAAGAAAAATATTCAAGATACTGTTGTCGTAAATAGTAGTTTGATTGGCTTTGGCTTGTTTAATTGGCTCAGTCCTTCAAATCTCTCTATCTTACATAATCTAACAACCTTACGCATAGTCCTGCGTAGCCTGTCTATTAATACTCAATGAAAATCAAAAAGCAAACTAGGAAGCTAGCCGCAAGCTGTACTTGAGTACGGTAAGGCGACGCTGACGTAGTTTGAATTTGATTTTCGAAGAGTATAAAATCAAACTAAAACATACTAAGATTAGTAGTGAGGAAATCTCCGACGGGAGAAAGTACTCACTACTTTTTCGTTATGTTAAAGTAGTGGTGTCTTGTTAAGTCGATAAGTCCTTTGGCGCTAGACGTCGTAACTAAAACTGACAAGACACCTGTTTTAGGAAGAATGTTATCAAAGTATGTGGGACGAAAAACGTCGAGTATTGAAAATGACATCACTAAAACAAGGAATCATTCAAGACAAAGAGGTAATATCATGCGAGTAGTTTTTGGGATTGACGTGAGTAAAGCAAGTTCAGAAGTAGCCATCTTGGTCAATGGAGAAAAAGTACATGGCTATACCATACCCAATGATGCCATCGGATTTAATCGACTACTTGGGGACTTGAAGACTGTTCACGAGCCAGAGATTGTCTTCGAGGCGACTGGTGTCTATTCTCGTCGTCTTCAGGCCTTCTTTGAGGATAATAGTTACGCTTATACACGGCTCAATCCCTTAGAATCCAAAAAACAACTAGATAGCTTGAGAGTACGTAAAACCGATAGGATTGACGCTGAAAAACTAGCTGCGTCTCAGTTCATTCTCAATCGTAAACCAAGCTATGTCCAAGAAGCGCTTTATCAAGAATTACGCGATCTCAGCCGGATATCGTCTGCGCTAAAAACCGTCTGCACAAGGTTTTACAGGTCACTTTTCCTGAATTGGAAAACATCTTGTCGGCACCAACCGGGGAACAATATTGGAACTTGGTCATGACTTTTCCATGTAATAGTTTTGTACTGGAGTCAGATGACGCCGCATTAAGAGCTATCATCCGTCAGTCTACATCAAAACGCATCTCTGAAAAACGTGTGACTTACTTAGTAGATAAGCTTACAAAACTAGCTAATCAGTCTTATTGTGCGGTCAAAAAAAACTCTCCAATGATGGAAGAGGTCAAATACTATGCAGAGGAGTTACTTAGGCTTTCTGAATATAGACAAAGTGTTTTAGAGGAGATGGTAACATTGGCTCAACCTTTGCCAGAATACGAGATTCTTCTCTCTATTCCTGGAATAGCTGAAACTACAGCGACAAGCATTATTGGTGAACTTGGTGACATTCGTCGATTTCACTCTGCCAATCAAATCAATGCTTTTATCGGCATTGACCTCAGACACTATGAATCTGGGAACTTTCTAGCCAAGGAACATATCTCCAAACGTGGGAATCCTTATGCCAGAAAGATTCTCTTTAAGTGCATTCATAACATAGCTTCAGCTAGCCACACCAATCCTTGTCATATCGCAGACTTCTATGAGAAAAGGAAAAGACAATCGCAAGTGACTTCAACCAAACCACACACGATTGCCTCTATACATCGTCTCATTAGAACAATGTATTACCTTATAACGCATAACAAACTTTACGATTATACTTCTACCCAAAATCGGTAAAATTGTTTATGCCATATTATTGTAACGCCTTATCAAAAAAATCACCAGATAAGGTGTTGGTTTAGTGTACACTTTTTTCACTAAACTTTAGTTCAGAAAAAGACAATTTCCTTAGTTTGACTATGGAAATCAAACTATTTTTCATCAAATACCTTGATATACTTGACAAATGGTAGAAAAGGAGTTACCTTTCTCGAGGTTAACTCCTTTTTTATAGGTAAATGTTGAACAATTTAGTAAGTCAATACAAAGTATTTTTTCTTCCCACGACGGATAACAGTCAGTTCGTTCTCTAATTTATCGTTATCCCCTAAGACATAGTCAAGGTCTTGGATGCGGTCGCCGTTTACGTAGATGGCACCGTTTTGAACATCTTCACGGGCTTGGCGTTTTGAGTTAACCACGCCAGAAGATACGAGAAGTTCAACGATGTTGTGATTTTCATCTGCTTGTACTTGGTAGTTTGGTACGCCACGAAGTCCTTGTTTGAGTTCTTTGACAGAAAGGTTTTTGATATTTCCAGCAAAGAGTTGCTCAGTGATGTTAAGGGCTTCTTTGTAAGCTTCTTCTCCGTGTACAAGTGTTACGACTTCACGAGCGAGGACTTTTTGAGCCAAGCGTTCGTGTGGAGCTGCTTCAAACTGTTTACGAATCTCTTCAATCTCATCCAGTGACAAGAAGGTAAAGATCTTCAAGAAGCGAACGGCGTCTGCATCCATAACATTCATCCAGAATTGGTACATTTCGTATGGAGAAGTCTTTTCAGGATTGAGCCAAACAGCATTCCCTTCAGATTTACCAAATTTCTTACCAGTTGCGTCTGTAATGAGTGGAACAGTGATTACGTGGCCAGTTTTATCTGCCTTACGGCGCATCAACTCAGTACCAGCTGTCATATTTCCCCATTGGTCAGAACCACCAATTTGGAGAGTTACATTGTGCTCTTGGTTAAGGACAAAGAAGTCGTAACCTTGCATGATTTGGTAGGCAAATTCTGTGTAAGAAATCCCTGTTTCAATCCGTTTTTTAACAGACTCCTTGCTCATCATGTAGTTGACAGTGAAGTATTTTCCGATATCACGGAGGAAGTCAATGAAGCTGATGCTGCCAAACCAGTCGTAGTTGTTGACCATGATAGCTTTATTTTCACCATTTTCAAAGTCAAGAAAACGAGAAAGTTGTCCTTGGATAGACTTGACCCAGCCATCTACTGTGTCTTTTGTTTGGAGACTACGTTCAGCATCTTTGAAGGACGGATCTCCGATGAGACCAGTAGCACCGCCAACGAGCGCATAAGGTTTGTGACCTGCTAACTGCAAACGACGACTTGTCAAGATAGCGACAAGGTGGCCTAGGTGAAGGCTGTCAGCAGTTGGATCGTAGCCAGTATAATAAGAAACTTGACCTTCTTCTAGGGCTTTACGCAAAGCTTCTTCATCAGTCGTTTGAAAAATCAAACCACGCTCTTTTAGCTCATCAAAAATGTGCATGTGTCTTTTCTCCTTTTTAAAATATTGTTTCTACCTATTGTACCACAAACTTGGTAAATAACCTAGTAAAATCGGGAAGAAAGTTGCTGCTTGGACTTTTTTGGAAACGAGTGAAATATGGTATAATAGCACTAGCTTATTTTCAGAGAAATAGATAAAAATAGTTGAGAAAGGGGCTGGAAAATGTCTCATATTATTGAATTGCCAGAAGTATTGGCCAACCAGATTGCAGCAGGAGAAGTTATCGAGCGTCCTGCTAGCGTTGTCAAAGAATTAGTTGAAAATGCTATCGATGCTGGCTCAAGCCAGGTTATCGTTGAAATTGAAGAAGCTGGGCTTAAGAAAATCCAAATCACAGATAATGGACATGGGATTGCCCACGACGAAGTAGAGTTGGCTCTCCGTCGTCATGCCACTAGTAAGATAAAAAATCAGGCAGATCTCTTTAGGATTCGCACGCTGGGTTTTCGTGGTGAAGCCCTGCCTTCAATCGCTTCTGTTAGTGTTTTAACTTTGTTGACTGCGGTGGATGGAGCAAGTCACGGGACCAAGTTAGTGGCTCGTGGGGGAGAAGTTGAAGAGATTAGCCCAGCGACCAGTCCTGTGGGGACTAAGGTTTGTGTGGAGGACCTCTTTTTCAACACACCAGCTCGTCTCAAGTATATGAAGAGTCAGCAGGCGGAGTTGTCTCACATCATTGATATTGTCAACCGTTTGGGGCTAGCCCATCCTGAGATTTCCTTTAGCCTGATTAGCGATGGCAAGGAAATGACACGAACAGCTGGTACGGGTCAACTGCGCCAAGCCATTGCTGGAATTTATGGTTTAGCTAGTGCCAAAAAGATGGTTGAGATTGAGAATTCTGACCTAGACTTTGAAATTTCAGGCTTTGTCTCATTGCCGGAATTGACACGGGCTAATCGTAACTACATCAGTCTCTTTATCAATGGCCGTTATATCAAAAACTTCCTGCTCAATCGAGCTATTTTAGATGGCTACGGGAGCAAGCTCATGGTAGGGCGTTTTCCACTAGCCGTTATTCACATCCAGATCGATCCTTATCTGGCGGATGTCAATGTGCATCCAACCAAGCAAGAGGTACGAATTTCTAAAGAAAGAGAACTGATGGCGCTGGTTTCAGAAGCTATCGCAAAGAGCCTCAAGGAGCAGACCTTGATTCCGGATGCCTTGGAAAATCTTGCCAAATCTACCGTTCGCAACCGTGAAAAAGTAGAGCAAACCATTCTCCCACTTAAAGAAAACAATCTCTACTACGAGCAAACGGAAGCAACAATCTCTATTCCAGCTGAGGTTTCAGACAGTCAAGTAGACTTGACTGAAGAGAAACAGGATTTGAGCCTCTTCGCTAAGGAAACATTGGATCAGTTGACCAAGCCAGCTAAACTGCATTTTGCAGAGAGAAAATCGGTCAGCTACGACCAACTGGATCATCCAGAGTTAGATATGGCTAGTTTGGATAAGGCTTATGATAAGCTGGAGCGAGAAGAGTCTTCGAGTTTCCCAGAGTTGGAATTTTTCGGGCAAATGCACGGAACCTATCTCTTTGCTCAAGGGCGAGATGGGCTTTACATCATAGACCAACACGCAGCCCAGGAGCGGGTTAAGTATGAGGAGTATCGCGAAAGTATTGGCAATGTTGACCAGAGCCAGCAGCAGCTCCTAGTGCCCTACATCTTTGAATTCCCTGCAGATGATGCCCTTCGTCTCAAGGAAAGAATGCCTCTCTTGGAGGAAGTTGGTGTCTTTCTATCAGAGTATGGGGAAAATCAATTTATCCTACGGGAACATCCAATTTGGATGGCAGAGGAGGAAATCGAGTCTGGTATCTATGAGATGTGTGATATGCTCCTTTTGACCAAGGAAGTTTCAATCAAGAAATACCGAGCAGAGTTAGCGATCATGATGTCCTGCAAGCGATCTATCAAGGCTAACCATCGTATCGATGACCACTCAGCTAGACAGCTTCTATACCAACTTTCCCAATGTGACAACCCCTACAACTGTCCACACGGACGCCCTGTTTTGGTCCACTTTACCAAGTCAGATATGGAAAAGATGTTCCGTCGCATTCAGGAAAATCACACTAGCCTACGAGAACTAGGCAAATACTAATACTCTTCGAAAATCTCTTTAAACTGCGTCAGCCTTACCTTGTCTAACTTAAGTTATGCCTACGGTTAGCTTCCTAGTTTACTCTTTGATTTTCATTGAGTATAAATTGAAGGGAAAATTATGTACGAATATTTAAAGGGTATTATTACCAAAATTACTGCTAAATACATTGTTCTAGAAGCTAACGGTATCGGCTACATCCTGCATGTAGCCAACCCCTATGCTTACTCAGGACAAGTCAACCAAGAAGCACAAGTCTATGTGCATCAAGTGGTGCGTGAGGACGCCCATCTGCTTTATGGATTTCGATCAGAAGACGAGAAAAAGCTCTTTCTCAGTCTGATTTCGGTTTCTGGGATTGGTCCTGTATCAGCTCTGGCTATCATTGCAGCAGATGACAATGCTGGCCTCGTCCAAGCCATCGAGACTAAGAATATCACCTACTTGACTAAATTCCCTAAAATCGGTAAAAAAACAGCTCAACAGATGGTGTTGGATCTAGAAGGTAAGGTGGTTGTGGCCTGTGACGACCTCCCTGCTAAGACTGCAGTTCCATCTAGCAACGACAACAAAGAATTGGAAGAAGCCATGGAAGCCATGTTGGCATTGGGCTACAAGGCGACCGAGCTGAAGAAGATCAAGAAATTCTTTGAAGGAACGACTGATACAGCAGAGAATTATATCAAGTCTGCCCTTAAGATGTTGGTAAAATAGGAGCAGAGCATGACAAAACGTTGTTCGTGGGTCAAGATGACTAATCCTCTCTATATCGCCTATCATGATGAGGAGTGGGGCCAGCCCCTCCATGATGACCAAGCATTGTTTGAGTTATTGTGCATGGAAACCTATCAGGCAGGCCTGTCTTGGGAAACGGTGCTCAACAAACGCCAAGCTTTCCGTCAAGTTTTTCATGGTTACCAAATTCAAGCTGTTGCAGACATGACGGATGAAGAACTGGAATCTTTGTTAGAAAATCCAGCTATCATTCGTCATCGCGCCAAGATTTTTGCGACGCGAGCTAATGCCCAGGCCTTTCTACAAGTTCAGAAAGAGTATGGCTCTTTTGATGCTTATCTCTGGTCTGTTGTAGATGGGAAAATCATCGTTAATGATATCCCGGACTACAGTCAAGCACCAGCCAAAACAGCCTTGTCTGAGACATTATCCAAGGATCTCAAAAAACGAGGCTTTAAGTTTACGGGTCCTATTGCAGTTTTGTCTTTTCTACAGGCTGCAGGTTTGGTTGATGACCATGAGAATGATTGTGAATGGAAAAGCGGTCATTAGTGTGTATAGGTAGCTAGCATATCTGAGAATATAGAAAAAGCTGAGAAATTCTTCCCAGCTTTATTTGTTATAGTCAAAGTGGATGACTTGCTCCGTTGCATCTACATGGGCGTGGACCCCAAAGGGGACAATAGCTCTTGGAGTTGCATGACCAACATTTAGATTATAGACAATCGGGATATTGCTATCAATGATATCCAATAGTGCCTCTTTATAGTCGTCATAAAAGGTTTCATCCATTGGCTTTCCGACCAAGAGTCCACTGATAACCTCGAATATCCCATTTTCCTTCAAAGTCCGCAACATCTTTTTGAAGTCTTCTGGCTTAGGCTTTTCTTCGCTGGTTTCTAGCAAGAGGATTTTTCCTTCCCAGTCTGACAAGTCAGGGAAAAGTTTGTATTTTTGGCAGAGCTCCGTACTGTCTGCGTATCGAGAATTGTCAAAGATATCATAGAGAGATTCAAGGCAACCACCGAGAATTTCTCCCTCAAACTGAGCATTTCCTTGCAATAAGTCAAAACCTGTATTTACATGACTGATACGAGCTGTTCCCAGGGCCTTTGGACTAAAGTCAATCCGTTCCTCATACCAAACGTCGCTAGGGCGGATTTCTGAGATTTTTCCAGTCTCAATCAATTCTTTAAAGTAGTGGCGGCTATATGGCAACATTTCTTTGTCTAATTCACAAATGTCTGCTAAAAAGGATTGACCATAAAAAGTTTTAACACCTAGTTTATGCAACATGAGATGGTTCATGGTTGTATCCGAGAAACCAAGAAAAATCTTTTGTTTGATAACTTTTTCTAGTTGGTCATTTTCAAAAAGGTAGGGCAACAAACGATAGGTATCATCTCCACCGATGGCGCATAGGATCATGTCGATACTATCATCAGAAAAGGCTTGCATCAAATCCTCCGCACGCGCTTCAGGATGGTCCTTGATAAAGTCTAAGCCTTTTAACGAATGGGGCAAAAAGATAGGATTAAGTCCCAGATCCTTGAGACGTTGGACACCCAAGTCCACTTCGTGTTTGACAAAGTCTTCTCCGATAATGCCACTAGACAAACTAACAATACCAATAGTAGAAACCATATCTCATCCTCCTAGAAATAGATTGATGCTATTGTATCACAAAAGAAGAGGGGAAACAACAAGAATTAGAATCAGAAAAAGGCTTTTAGATCACGAAAGTAAGCAAAAAAGCAACCGCTCGATGTGGTTGCTTTTTATAGTAGTTGCATTCTTATAGAGCAGTAAGGAAGGTCAGTCCGCCAAGGATAACCCCAGCCGAGTTTGGAATGATTAGAATCCAGTCTTTCTTAGGCTCTTTTGTCCATCCATAAATGACCCAGATTAAGCAAGAAACAGCTGCTGATAAAGGTTGGAATGGTTGAGCTTTATTTCCTTGTAAATTGGCAAAAATTTGGGGGATGTAGGCTATAAATACAATAATTCCGATAAAGGCACCAATTGAACCAACAATTTGATTAATTCTCTGTTTAGTCATATATACTTCTCCTTATTACTTTATTAGTATAACAGAAAAACAACTTGGATTCAAGGACAAAACCTCGGGATTCTAAGGAAAGACTTTACATTGAAGTAAATTTAGACAAAATGTCTATTTATGATTTTGACGAATCAATAAATGATTTGGAACTACAAAAAAAGTAGTCTGTCTACAAAACACACTACTTTCATTGTTTATCTTAATATCTAGCAGGTCCTGCACTTGCGCTCTTGATGTTGAAACGTTTTTTGAGGTAGAAACGTAGGGCAAGGAGAGCTCCTCCAATCACCAACAAAACAAGAGGTGGGAGACTAATGTTGATGGCTTGTGGAAGGAAGTTACTCAAGAAGAGGATGAAGACCCAGGCAAACATGGTTGCTAACATAACCAAAAGTGATTTCCAGAATGGAGGACGTTGGCTACGGTCAGTATCTGGTCCGTAGTAGCGGTAGATGAAGTGGTAGAGAAGGTAGAAGGCAACTCCTCCGAAGGCCCCTACACTGATGAGTGTTACCAAACCGTAAGCCACTGGTTGGTTTGAGAAGAAGCTCATCAAGGCACTAACTACTGCAAACAGTCCTGTAATGAAAAGGGCTGAATCCAACATCATCAATTTTGGATCGTCATTTTCCTTTGGATGTTCTTTTTCGTATTGCTCTTTTTCGCTAAAGCTGTGAGCCCAGTGAGTTGGTGCTCCGTAGATAGAACGAGCGGTCACACCTTTTGGTTGTTCTTCAAGGATATGAGGAATGACTTCTTCAAGGATAGCCTTGATTTCGGCGTCAGTTTTTCCATCCTTTAGAAATTGCTGGGTTGCAATGTGGATAAATTCTTGGTTTTTCTTGGTTAATTCTTTTAAATCAATCTGTGACATAATAACTCCTGTTAGAACCATTTTTTATGGATGAGGTAAAGAGTGAGAGAAACACTCATAGCAAAGGCGATAAAGACGATGAGCCAGAAAGCATGCGGTTCTCCGTTTAAAGGAATTTCATTATCCTTAAAGTTCATTCCGTAGGCTGAGAAAATCATGGTCGGGATGGACATAACGATAGTCACAAGTGCCAAGGTTTTCATGATATTGTTCTGGTTGTTTGAAATGATAGAAGCGAAGGTTTCTGTCATAGAGTGAAGGACGTTTCCATAGATGTCCGCCATCTCGATGGCCTGTTGCGTTTCAATCAAGGTATCTTCCAGTAAGTCTTCGTCTTCAAGGTATTTCTTGATATTGCTAGTTGCGCTGGTCAATTTTTTAATCACGCGCTCATTTGTCTTCAGAGAAGCTTTGAAGTAGACGATGGTCTTTTCCAACTCCATGAGTTCGATCAATTCTTCGTTTCGAGTAGATTTGTGAAGTTGACTCTCGATCTGCTCACTCTTACGTTCGATTGAACGGAGGGCTGTCAAGTAAATCTCCGCATTGCGGTAGAGGATTTGGAAGATGAAGCGCGAACGCATGAAGGTATAGAAATTCCGAAGCCTACGATTGATAAAGACATCAAGAAGTGGTAGTGGCTCCAAGCAGGTAGTGATGATAGCCTCTTCTGTTATGATAATCCCCAAGGGAATGGTCACGTAGTAGGTCTGGTTATTTCTTTCCTCTGTGATTGGGACGTCTACGATAATCAAGGTGTACTCATCTTCGATGGTGATACGAGACATTTCTTCCGCATCGAGTGGTGCACGGAGGTCTGCGATATCAATATCAAAGGCAGAGGCGATTTCCATCGATTCGCTTTGAGTAGGATTGACGAGATTGATCCAAGTGCCCGGCTGGAGCGTATCGATCTCTTTAAATTCAGTTGTTGTTGAGAGAAAGACTTGTTTCATATCTCCTATCCTTTCCTAATCTAATCCGTGTTTCAGTGATTTTTGACACCGTACTATTATACTACAAAATCGGCTTTTTTGGTAATAGAATTTCACTTTTTTTGGTATAATGGAAAGCAACAATGGACTAGAAAGAAGTAACATGCAAGATAAGATTGTCATCCATGGGGCTCGCGCCCATAATTTAAAAAATATAGATGTGGAAATTCCGCGTGACAAGTTAGTTGTGGTGACGGGACTATCTGGATCAGGAAAGTCTAGTTTAGCCTTTGATACCCTTTATGCAGAAGGGCAACGTCGCTACGTTGAGAGTCTGTCAGCCTATGCTCGTCAGTTCTTAGGCAATATGGAAAAGCCAGATGTGGATTCTATCGATGGTCTCAGCCCTGCCATTTCCATTGACCAGAAAACGACCAGTAAAAATCCTCGTTCGACGGTTGGAACAACGACGGAAATCAACGATTATCTACGTCTTCTCTATGCACGTGTAGGGACCCCCTACTGTATCAATGGACATGGGGCTATCAAGGCTTCGTCTGTAGAGCAGATTGTGGACAAGGTTTTGGAATTGCCAGAACGCCAACGCTTGCAGATTTTGGCTCCTGTCATTCGTAAGAAAAAGGGTCAGCATAAGACGCTGATTGAAAAGATTCAAAAGGATGGCTATGTTCGTGTCCGTGTCGATGGGGTTGTCTATGATGTGACCGAAGTTCCTGAACTTGAAAAGAATAAACAACACAACATCGATGTGGTGGTAGACCGTATTATCATCAAAGATGGTATCCGTAGTCGTCTCTTTGACTCAATTGAAGCAGCCCTTCGTATCGCTGAAGGTTATGTCGTTATTGATACTATGGATGATTCAGAGTTGCTCTTTTCAGAACACTATGCTTGTCCAGTATGTGGATTTACAGTTCCAGAGCTAGAACCTCGTCTCTTCTCCTTCAATGCACCATTTGGTTCTTGTAGCGAGTGTGATGGTTTGGGAATCAAGCTAGAGGTTGATACGGACTTAGTAGTGCCAGATGCTAGCAAGACCCTTCGTGAGGGAGCATTAGCACCTTGGAATCCTATCTCTTCTAACTATTATCCAAATATGCTAGAACAAGCCATGACAGCCTTTGGAGTGGATATGGATAGGCCTTTTGAGGACTTGTCAGAGGAGGAGAAGTATCTCATCTTCTATGGCTCAAATGGTAAGGAATTCCATTTCCACTATGAGAATGAATTCGGCGGAGTTCGCGACATCGACATCCCTTTTGAAGGAGTTGTCAATAATATCAAGCGTCGCTATCATGAAACCAATAGCGACTACACTCGCACTCAGATGCGCCTTTATATGAATGAGCTAACTTGTGGTACCTGTCATGGTTATCGTCTCAATGACCAGGCCTTATCGGTTCGTGTAGGGGGAGAAAAAGGACTCCATATCGGAGAAATTTCAGACCTATCCATCGCAGACCATTTGGAAGTTATTGACCAGCTAACCTTATCTGAAAATGAAGCTATTATCGCTCGTCCGATTCTTAAGGAAATCAAGGATCGCTTGACCTTCCTCAATAACGTGGGTCTTAACTATTTAACGTTATCCCGTTCTGCAGGAACATTATCAGGTGGGGAGAGCCAACGTATTCGCTTGGCAACTCAGATTGGTTCCAACCTCTCAGGAGTTCTCTATATTCTTGATGAGCCGTCGATTGGTCTTCACCAGAGGGACAATGATCGCCTGATCGCCAGTCTGAAAAAGATGCGGGATTTAGGAAATACTCTCATCGTGGTAGAACACGATGAAGATACCATGCGAGAAGCTGATTATCTGATCGACGTTGGTCCTGGAGCGGGCGTCTTTGGTGGAGAAATTGTTGCAGCGGGAACACCTAAGCAAGTAGCGCGCAACAGCAAGTCTATCACAGGTCAGTACTTGTCAGGCAAACGTGCCATTCCAGTGCCAGAAGAGCGTCGTGTCGGTAATGGTCGTTTTATCGAAGTGACGGGAGCGCGTGAAAACAACCTACAAAATATCACTGCTCGCTTCCCTCTCGGAAAATTCATTGCGGTGACAGGGGTGTCGGGTTCAGGGAAATCGACCCTAATCAACAGCATCCTCAAAAAAGCTATTGCTCAAAAACTAAATCGCAATTCAGACAAACCTGGGAAGTTTAAGACTATTACAGGAATCGAGCATATCGACCGTCTGATAGATATTGACCAAAGTCCAATAGGACGAACACCGAGGTCTAATCCCGCTACTTATACAGGTGTTTTCGATGACATCCGAGACCTCTTTGCTCAGACAAATGAAGCCAAGATTCGAGGCTACAAGAAGGGTCGTTTCAGTTTCAATGTTAAGGGTGGTCGCTGTGAAGCCTGCTCGGGTGATGGGATTATCAAGATTGAGATGCACTTCTTGCCAGATGTTTATGTGGCTTGTGAAGTCTGCCACGGAACCCGCTACAACAGTGAAACGCTAGAAGTTCACTACAAGGAAAAGAATATCTCGCAAGTCTTGGATATGACCGTCAACGACGCAGTAGAATTTTTCCAACATATTCCGAAAATTCAACGCAAACTCCAGACAATCAAAGATGTTGGTCTAGGTTATGTGACCTTAGGACAACCTGCTACCACCCTTTCTGGTGGAGAAGCGCAGCGTATGAAGCTGGCTAGCGAACTCCACAAGCGCTCGACAGGTAAGTCTTTCTACATTTTAGATGAGCCGACAACTGGTTTGCATACTGAGGACATCGCTCGATTACTCACCGTTTTGTCTCGCTTTGTCGATGATGGAAATACAGTTCTCGTGATCGAGCACAATCTGGATGTCATCAAAACAGCAGACCATGTTATCGACTTAGGACCAGAAGGTGGTGTGGGTGGCGGAACCATTATCGCAACAGGAACACCAGAAGAAGTAGCTGCTAATGAAGCCAGCTATACAGGACAGTATTTGAAAGGAAAGTTACATCATGAATAAACGTGTGCAAGCATTTCTCGATAAAATGCAAGAAAAAGAATTAGATGGAATCATTATCAACAACCTCAAAAATGTCTACTATTTGACAGGATTTTGGGGTTCAAATGGAACAGTCTTCATCAGTCGTGACCGTCAGGTCTTGGTGACAGATGCCCGCTATATCATTGCTGCCAAGCAAGAAGTAACTGGTTTTGAGATTTTTGCGGAGCGTGACGAGTTGGCTACTATCGCAAAAATTGTAAAAGACCTGGGTCTTTCTCGTATCGGGTTTGAAGATGAGATTTCAGTTTCTTATTACCATCGCATGCAATCCGCTTTTGAAGGTTTGGAACTAGTTCCACAGAAACAGTTTGTTGAGGCGCTTCGTATGATTAAGGATGAGACAGAGATTGCGACCATTCGCAAGGCTTGTTCTATCTCAGACCAAGCTTTCCGTGATGCTCTTGATTTTATCAAACCAGGTAAGACAGAAATTGAAATTGCCAACTTCCTCGACTTCCGTATGCGAGAGCTTGGAGCTGCCGGTTTGTCTTTTGATACGATTCTAGCGAGTGGCATCAACTCTTCTAAACCCCATGCCCACCCAATGCACAAGCCAGTAGAACTAGGCGAAGCTATCACTATGGACTTTGGATGCCTTTACGAGCATTATGTCAGTGATATGACTCGGACCATCTACCTCGGTCATGTCAGTGACGAGCAGGCAGAGATTTACAATACAGTTCTAAAAGCCAACCAAGCATTGATTGACCAAGCTAAGGCTGGTTTAGGTTTCCGAGACTTTGATAAGATTCCTCGTGACATTATTGTGGAAGCAGGTTATGGACAATACTTTACACACGGTATCGGGCATGGTATCGGACTCGATATCCACGAAGAACCTTACTTTAGCCAAACCTCTACAGAAGTTATTAAATCGGGTATGGTCTTGACTGATGAACCGGGTATTTATATTGAAGGTAAATACGGGGTTCGTATTGAGGACGACATCCTGATTACAGATACTGGTTGCGAGTTATTAACCCTTGCTCCAAAAGAATTAATCGTAATCTAAGAAAAATGAGATAAATCGTTGACTTTTACTAGTTAAAGGTTTATACTGAAAGGCGAAAACGGTAGGTGAGGCTACCATAGGGATACGGATGACTACCGCAAAGCAGTGGAGACACTACTCGTTGGTCAACAGTTCTGGTCGCGAAGGTCAAGACTAAGCTCATTACATCGCCCTATGGAGTTAAAGCTTGAACGAAAACAGATAATCAGTTTTTTAGTCCTGCCATTTTATGGCAGGACTTTCTGCTGTTTTAGAACAAAGAAGGGAGACAAACGATGCAAATTGACGATCATCCAGAACCGCACATACACAGCCAATCGCTGATTTGTGTCGTTCTGTCCTTATAAAGTGATTGGTCCCCGTGTATGAAATCACCATTCATACAGATAGGAGAAACCAATGAAAACTACAAAAGAAAGACTAGCAGCAGCTATTCAAAATTCATTAAAAGATAGTCTAGCTTTTTACCATACAAGTCAAAAAGGTTTAGATTCAGAACAAGTCGAAGAAAACCGTGACTTATATGGTGAAAACACCATCACTAAGGGTCAAGAGGATTCCATCTTTAAAAAGATTTATGAGTCCATTATCAATCCTTTCACAATCATTTTGCTTGTGATTGCCTTTATCTCTCTCGTTACAAACGTCTGGCTTGCCAAACCTGGTCAAGAGGATCCAACGACTTCTATCATTATCGTTGTCTTGGTTTTGATTTCAGGAGGTATCCGTTTTGTCCAAGAATTGCGGAGCGACAAGGCAACAACCAACCTTTCAAAAATGATTGTCAACACTGCAACTGTTATTCGTGATGGTCTTGAACAAGAGTTACCCATCGATGAGTTGGTTGTAGGAGATCTCGTGAAATTGAGTGCGGGAGATATGATTCCAGCAGATGTTATCTTATTTGAATCACGCGACTTTTTCGTTCAACAGTCAGGCTTGACTGGAGAAAGTGATGCAGTTGAAAAACTTGCCTTAAATAAAGCTACTAATCAAAATGTAGAGAGTCTTTTAGAAGCAGAATCTTTGGCATTCATGGGGACAAACGTTATTTCGGGAAGTGCTACAGCGATGGTTCTGGCAGTTGGTGATGACACCATGATGGGAGCCATTGAGCAGACTCTCAACACCTACGATGAACCAACTTCTTTTGAACGTGAAATGAACAGCATTTCTTGGCTCTTGATCCGCTTGATGCTTGTCATGGTTCCAATCGTGTTTTTCGCAAATGGGTTGACTGATGGAGACTGGCTAGAGGCTGGAGTCTTTGCCTTGAGCGTTGGTGTCGGACTTACACCAGAAATGCTTCCAATGATTATCACAGCCAGCTTGGCCAAAGGTTCCATTATCATGGCCAAGGAAAAGGTGGTTATCAAAAAACTTAATGCTATTCAAGACCTAGGAGCAATTGATATCCTATGTACGGATAAAACTGGAACTCTAACGCAAGATGAGATTGTCTTAGAATACCCTTTGGATATCCATGGTGATTTGGATATGGCAGTCTTAAGAAGAGCTTATCTAAATTCACATTTCCAAACAGGTTTGAAAAACTTGATGGACCGTGCCATTATCAGTAGAACTGAAAAAGAAGCTAAAGAACACGTTATTCTACAAGATTTGGATAAAATCTTCCAAAAGATTGACGAACTTCCATTCGACTTTGAACGTAGACGGATGAGCGTCATTGTAAAAGACGACAGCAATGTCGTTAGTATGGTTACCAAAGGCGCTTTAGAAGAAATGTTGAACATTTCGACTCATGTGGAATATCGCGGAGAAATCATTCCCCTAACCGAAGACATTCGCCAAGAAGTATTAGCAGAAGTTGGTCAATTAAACCGTCAAGGTTTGCGTGTCTTAGGTGTTGGTTACAAGTCAGGTCTACGTGAAGATTATGCCTATGCTGTGACTGATGAAAGTGACATGATCCTTACGGGGTACCTTGCCTTCTTGGATCCGCCAAAACCATCTGCAGCACCCGCTATTCAAGCTCTGCTTGAGCATGGTGTCAAAACAAAAATTTTAACTGGGGATAACGAAAAAGTAACCCAAGCCATTTGTCAAAAGGTTGGTTTGGACGTTGAGCATATGCTCTTAGGGGCTGACATTGACCAAATGACAGATCAAGAATTGGCAGAAGCGGTTGAAAGTGTAACAGTATTTGCTAAATTGTCTCCGGATCAAAAAGCTCGTATCATTTTACAGTTAAAGAAAAATGGTCATGCCGTTGGTTATATGGGAGATGGGATTAACGACGCTCCATCCATGAAGGTGGCTGATGTTGGAATTTCTGTAGATACAGCAGTAGACATCGCCAAAGAAACAGCGGATGTTATTTTGCTAGACAAGGATCTCATGGTTCTTGAGACTGGTATTGTTGAGGGCCGTAAGGTCTACGCCAACATGACCAAGTACATCAAGATGACAGTTAGTTCAAACTTTGGGAATATCTTCTCACTCCTTGTTGCGAGTATCTTCTTGCCATTTTTACCAATGGCCCCTGTTCATCTCATTGTCCTAAACCTAGTCTATGATTTGTCTTGTGTGGCATTGCCATTTGATAATGTGGATCAAGACTTCCTTAAACAACCCCATACATGGGAAGCAAAATCCATTACGCGATTTATGGTTTGGATGGGACCAATCTCATCTGTCTTTGATATTTTGACCTTTATCTTCCTCTACTTTATCATTGTTCCATTGGTGACAGGTCATCATTATGTTCACGGCTCTGAATCTGCCCTTCAGTTTATTATCTTGTTCCAAACAGGATGGTTCATCGAATCTATGTGGTCTCAAACCATGGTCATCCATATGCTTCGTACAGCAAAAGTTCCTTTTGTACAAAGCAGACCAGCTTGGCTTGTGATTTTGATGACACTGGTTGCAGCCTTCTTCGTAACCAGTCTACCATATGGACCACTGGTAAATATCCTTCGTCTAGCACCCTTAGGATTTCCTTACTTCTTGTTCTTAATCTGTATTATTTTCTTGTATATGTTTAGCGTTACAGTTATTAAGAAATTTTACATTAAAAAGTATAAAGAATGGTTATAGTTCGTATTTTGTCAAGAAAAAAGTTCAAAAATTGCCAAAAAAGTTAAAATTTTTTAAAAATAGGTCGCAAGTCCGATGTTTTTTATGGTATAATAGTCTAAACTGATAGTAACATGTAGCGAAAGGGGTAGGTACATGATCAAAATTTATACAGTCTCAAGTTGTACTAGCTGTAAAAAAGCGAAGACCTGGCTCAATGCCCACCAGTTAAGTTATAAAGAACAAAACCTCGGTAAGGAAGGAATCACGAGAGAAGAACTACTTGATATTTTGACAAAAACAGACAATGGAATTGCAAGTATCGTATCATCGAAAAATCGTTATGCAAAGGCCCTTGGTGTTGATATCGAAGATTTGAGTGTCAATGAAGTGCTCAACCTAATCATGGAAACACCACGTATCTTGAAAAGTCCAATTCTTGTGGATGAGAAACGCCTACAAGTCGGCTATAAAGAAGACGATATCCGTGCCTTTTTACCACGCTCTGTCCGTAATGTGGAAAATGCAGAAGCGCGTTTACGTGCGGCTCTATAAAACATCAAGGCTGGGAGTGACTCCTGGCCTTCTCTAATATTTAAATTTTTAAATTGGATAACATGTGAGGATTTATGAAAAAGTTAGTCATTGGAACATTCGCAGCGCTATTTTTACTTGTTGGCTGTGGTCAGAAAAAAGATACGGCCTCTTCAACTACTGAGAGTTCTCAAGAAGCCCTGCAGTCAACCTTGCCCGTATTAGAAAATGCAAGCAAGAATACAGTTGTTACCAAGACCTTAGTTTTGCCAGCTGATGAGAGTGGAGCACAGCAAACTCAAATCATTACCTACAAAGGCAATCAATTTTTAAGCTTGACCATTCAGCAGAAGCGTCCTGTATCAGAAGACTTAAAAACTTATATTTCTGAGCGAGGATTAGATGAAGCTAAAAAAGCTCTAAAAGAAGCTGAGGATAAGGATGAGTCTGTTCAAGTGGCTCGAAAAATTTCAGGCTTTACCATTGAAACGACTCTTTTAAATGAGAAAGAAATGGAAACCAAGACTAGCTATGATTTCCAAACACTGGATCTCAAAAAAGCAAGTGAAAACGAATACTTGAAGAATGTTGGACTGGAAAATCTATTGAAAAACGAACCAGAGGACTATATTGCTAATCGTGTTGCAAATGGGGCAACAGTCCAGTAAAAAGTCAGAGAAAATCAGCAGAATCAGACTGTGTGATTTGTAGAACGACCGCGAATGTGCTATAATAGTACTATTCTAAGGAAAGAGGGTGTTAGAATGGGATTTACTGAAGAAACCGTACGTTTTAAATTGGACGATTCCAATAAAAAAGAAATCAGTGAAACATTGACAGATGTCTATGCTTCTTTGAATGAAAAGGGCTATAACCCTATTAACCAGATCGTGGGCTATGTTCTCAGTGGAGACCCAGCTTACGTTCCTCGTTATAACAATGCACGAAATCAAATCCGTAAGTATGAGCGAGATGAAATCGTTGAAGAATTGGTTCGCTACTACCTTAAAGGACAAGGAGTCGATCTATAATCTATGAGAATTATGGGATTGGACGTTGGTTCCAAAACGGTAGGAGTGGCGATTAGCGATCCGTTAGGCTTTACGGCACAAGGACTTGAAATCATCCAAATCAATGAAGAACAAGGAGAGTTCGGTTTTGACCGCCTCAAGGAACTCGTTGAAACCTATAAGGTAGACCGTTTTGTTGTTGGTTTGCCTAAAAACATGAACAATACCAGCGGACCGCGGGTAGAAGCCAGTCAAGCCTATGGAGCCAAACTAGAAGAACTCTTTGGTCTACCGGTAGAGTATCAAGATGAACGCCTAACTACGGTCGCTGCAGAGCGTATGTTGATTGAGCAAGCGGATATTAGTCGCAATAAGCGTAAAAAAGTTATTGATAAATTAGCCGCTCAATTGATTTTGCAAAATTATTTAGATAGAAAATTTTAAGACAGAGGAGAAACTATGTCACACGATCACAACCACGATCACGAAGAACGTGAACTTATTACACTTGTAGATGAGCAAGGAAACGAAACTTTGTTTGAAATCCTTTTGACTATTGACGGAAAAGAAGAATTTGGTAAAAACTATGTCCTTCTTGTACCAGTTAATGCAGAAGAAGATGAAAACGGCGAAGTTGAAATTCAAGCTTATTCGTTCATCGAAAATGAAGATGGAACAGAAGGTGAATTGCAACCAATCCCTGAAGATTCAGAAGATGAATGGAACATGATTGAAGAAGTCTTCAACAGCTTTATGGAGGAGTAAAAACGTTCGGGGAACGTTTTTACCCTTGCGATAGAAATGAAGACCGCAAGTCAGTCCAGTGGACGTTTTAGCCTGATGCTAAAAATAAAAACCGTCAGTAAGTTCGGTGGATGTTTTTAGCCTGACGCTAAAAATAAAATTTAGCTAGTATCTAGCAAAATGAGTAAAAAGCGAAGAGAATCTTCGCTTTTTTGTTAAGGATTAAGGAGATTAAGCGTGTTTGAAGTAGAAAAATGGCTTCATAGTCGAATCGGTTTGAATTTTAGATCAGGTTTAGGGAGGATGCAGAGTGCGGTAAACTTGCTGGGAAATCCTGAGCAAGCCTATCCTATTATCCATGTGACAGGGACAAATGGAAAGGGTTCAACCATCGCCTTTATGAGAGAGCTCTTTGTTTCGCACGGCAAGAAGGTGGGGACCTTTACTTCGCCCCATATTGTTAGCATCCATGATCGGATTTGCATCAATGGTCAACCCATATCGGACGCAGACTTTATCCGTTTAGCAAATCAAGTTAAGGAAATGGAGCAAAGACTTCTAGAAACACACGATCAGCTATCTTTTTTTGAGTTGTTAACCGTGATTGCTTTGCTTTATTTTAAAGAACAAGGGGTGGATCTAGTTCTATTAGAAGTTGGAATTGGTGGCTTGCTTGACACGACCAATGTGGTGACTGGAGAGATCGCAGTTATTACATCAATCGGCCTAGATCACCAAGAGACCTTGGGTAATAGTCTAGAAGAAATCGCTGAACAGAAAGCAGGAATTTTTAAGCTAGAAAGAGCAGCAGTGATTGCAAACTTAGCTCCTGAAGCCCAGCTCGTTTGTCAAAAGATAGCAGAAGATTTAGATGTAACTCTCTACCAAGCTGACCGAGATTTTTCTTTCAAATCAGGACATTTTTCTTCTTCTCTTGCGGATTTGAACCAACTAAAACTAGGATTGGAAGGATCTTATCAAGAGGAGAATGCTGCTTTGGCTTTGCAGGCATTTCTGTTGTTTATGACAGAGAGAGGTGAAAAGATCAATGAGGAAGCTATCCGGTATGCTCTGAAAACAACCAGCTGGGCTGGGCGTCTAGAAGCTGTTACGGAGCACATTTATTTGGATGGGGCTCACAATTTACCAGCTCTAGAGCGGTTGGTTGAATTTATCCAGGAAAAAATTCAGCAAGGTTATCATCCCCAAATCCTTTTTGGTGCTTTAAAGCGTAAGGATTATAGCGGAATGTTAACTTATTTGACAGATCATTTACCTGATACAGCTCTCTATGTGACGAGCTTCGACTATCAAGGCTCTTTGGAGGAGCAGGATTTGAGTGGCTATCATAGAGTTGCTTCCTATCGAGATTTTATAGATAATTTTGATAGTTCTGCAGGCGAGAAAGACTTGCTATTTGTGACAGGTTCTCTCTATTTTATATCTGAGGTTCGTGCCTATCTTGTGAATGTTTGAACCCGCTTGATATAGTAGAGGTGAAATGGCTCAGCAGTATTATGATACTTCATAGTTGTTAAAAGAAAGGAGACATTATGTCACTAAAAAAAATTCACACTTTCTCTTGCTACTGTGGTAAGTCTTAGTCTCTTAGTTGCGTGTTTGCCAATAACTAAGTCGACACCTTTATCCCAAGCAAGCACTAGCTCTGAAGCGAGCACTAGTCAAGTATCAGAAATCAGTGCTTCTAGTTCTACTACTAGTGCAAAGACTGACACAACTACTAATATAGATGGGACCTACAAGGGCCAAGACGAGGGTGATAGCATTACTCTTGTAGTCACTGGAAATACCGGAACGTGGACAGAAGTTGAAGCGGACGGAGATCAAGAGGTTAAGAAGGTGACCTTCGAATCAGAAAATCAGAGAGTCTTTATTGGAGACGATATCAAGATTTATGTGGCAGAAGAGAACCAGATTATTATCGATGACATGGACCGCGACGTTTCTGATCGTATCGTTTTAAAGAAATAGATATTTTGTAAGGATTTGAATCTGGCTAAAACAGGTGCAAATTCTTTTTTTATTGACTTTGAGCTCAAAAAAATTCCATACTTTTAAGGTCGCTAATGTCTACCACAAAAGTATAGAATGAGTGAAATTAAAGAAATCGTTCTTGTAAAAACTGAGCAACGCCATCTTCTTCATTGGTTAATGGTAATTGTTCGTCTGCGAAAGGTAACAGAGCAGGATTTGCGTTTTTCATGGCATAGCCTTTACCTGCAAAAGAAAGCATTTCTTGGTCATTGTGTTCGTCACCAAAGGCAATCAAATTCTGTTTGTCTATGTTCATGACATTGAGAAGGTATTCGAGGGCAAAAGCCTTGTGGACACCTTTTGGAGTGCATTCAAGGATATTTAAGGGGCCACCCCAAGTATTAATATTGAGTTGGTGCTTGTAGAAGTTGTTCATCTCTTCAGCCAGTGCATATTTATCGTCTGCCCTAGTTTGTAATAGAATACAGTTAGGCCCCTTGGTCACTAAATTAGACTGGAATTGATTTTCTGGGCGAAAGTTTTCAACACCAAATAATTTAGGGTCGGCAATTTCTTTGTTCGGGGCTGTAATGTAAAACTTTTTACGGTATTCGCCTGCGATAAAGTCTGCTTCAATATCCTCTTTTCGTTTCACGATATCCAAGAGGTATTTTTTGTCCACAGTCAGACACTTTTCATGTTTCCAAGTCTTACCTGGCAGATGAGTAAGTGAACCGTTGAAGTTGATCATAGGGGTTTCAAGTTCAAGTTGATCATAAAAATCTTTGGCCATACGGTAAGGGCGACCAGTTGCGATAACGATTTGGTGGCCTTTTTTTGAGATTTTCTTAATCGTTTCAATAGTAAAGTCAGAAAGTTTGCTTTCAGAGTTGAGTAGGGTACCGTCCAAATCGACGGCAATCATTTTTTTAGTCATAAAATCCTCCCGAATCTAGTTTCAGATAAGATGTTTTCTATTATATCAGAAAGTGACTAGAAAAGCTGATAATAAGTAAAAAGAAGGAGAAAAGTATCGGATAAGATTTTTATGATTCAGTAAAAACATCTTGAAAATATGAATGATTGATGGTATAATAGTCATATTGTTCGTAAAATGACAAAGGAGATTAAAAATGGACAAACTATTTAAACTAAAAGAGCACGGGACAGACGTCCGTACAGAGGTTCTTGCTGGTTTAACAACTTTCTTTGCAATGAGTTATATTCTCTTTGTAAACCCTCAAATGCTTTCACAAACAGGAATGCCTGTTCAAGGTGTATTCTTGGCAACAATCATCGGTTCTGTTGTGGGAACTTTGATGATGGCCTTCTATGCTAACTTGCCATATGCGCAAGCTCCAGGTATGGGACTAAATGCCTTCTTCACATTTACCGTCGTATTTGGGATGGGTTATAAATGGCAAGAAGCTCTTGGAATGGTCTTCATCTGTGGGATTATTTCATTGATTATTACATTGACCAATGTTCGTAAAATGATCATCGAATCTATTCCTACAACTCTTCGTTCAGCGATTTCAGCTGGTATTGGGGTTTTCCTTGCTTATGTTGGGATTAAGAATGCTGGTCTCTTGAAATTCTCGATTGACCCAGGTACCTATACAGTAGCAGGTGAAGGAGCAGATAAGGCTCAAGCAGCACTTACTGCAAACTCAGCAGCTGTTCCAGGATTGGTAGACTTCAACACTCCAGCTGTCTTGGTAGCTCTTGCAGGTATTGCCATTACTATCTTCTTCGTTGTTAAGGGGATCAAAGGTGGTATCATCCTTTCTATTTTGACAACGACAGTTCTTGCCATTGCTGTTGGTCTTGTTGATTTGTCTAGCATTGACTTTGCAAGCAATAATCTTTCATCAGCCGTTAATGACCTAGGAACCTTGTTTGGTGCTGCTCTTGGTTCAGAAGGATTGGGATCTCTGATTTCAAACACTTCTCGTTTGCCAGAAACCTTGATGGCCATTCTTGCTTTCTCATTGACAGATATTTTTGATACTATCGGTACTCTTATCGGTACTGGTGAAAAAGTTGGTATCATTGCAACAAGTGGTGAAAACCATGAGTCAGCTAAATTGGATAAGGCTCTTTACTCTGACTTGGTGGCAACTTCAGTAGGTGCTATTGCAGGTACTTCAAACGTTACAACTTATGTTGAGTCTGCAGCTGGTATCGGTGCTGGTGGACGTACTGGTTTGACAGCTTTGGTTGTTGCCATCTGTTTTGCCCTATCAAGCTTCTTTAGCCCACTTCTAGCAATCGTTCCAACAGCTGCAACTGCACCAATTTTGATTATTGTCGGAATTATGATGCTCTCTAACTTGAAAAATATTCCTTGGGATGATATGGCTGAAGCTGTTCCAGCTTTCTTCACATCTATCTTTATGGGATTCAGCTACTCAATTACACAAGGGATTGCCGTTGGTTTCTTAACTTATACTTTAACGAAAGTTGTCAAAGGTCAAGTGAAAGATGTGCATGTCATGATTTGGATTTTGGATGCCTTGTTTATCTTGAACTATATCAGTATGGCTCTTAACTAATGACAAAAACAAAAAAAGAGGGGAGTCTCCTCTTTTTTTGTTGATGGAAATATCACAAAATAAAACTTTTTGGTATAATAAATACATGTACACAAAAAATGAAGATGAGTTGGTTGCACTTGGGGAAAAGCTAGGGCACTTGTTAGAAAAAAATGATGTGTTGATTTTGACTGGTGAATTAGGTGCTGGGAAAACAACGCTAACAAAGGGTCTGGCTAAGGGATTAGGCATTCATCAAATGATTAAGAGTCCTACTTATACCATTGTTCGAGAATATGAAGGACGTCTACCCTTGTATCACTTAGATGTTTATCGTATCGAAGGTGATGCAGATTCTATCGACTTGGATGAATTTCTTTTTGGTTCAGGTGTAACGGTTATTGAGTGGGGACATCTATTGGGGGGCAATCTTCCATCGGATTATCTGGAGTTAGAAATCCTTAAAAAAGATGAGGGCCGAGAAATCGTCTTTCATGCTCATGGCCAAAGAGCTACAGAACTTTTGAAAGGATTGACGGATGGAGTATGATCTTTTAATCCGTGAAGCGGAAATCCAGGATGCTTCAGCGGTCATTGCTCTCTTAGATCAAATTGGTCAAGAGTCTAATTTTACCAGTCTGGATGAAAATGGGATTGCAATGAGTGAGTCTGAGATGCAACATTTTTTGGATAAGCAGGCCCAGTCGGATAATCAAATTACCCTACTCGCTTTTTTGAATGATGAGTTAGTAGGAATCATCAATACAACAGCTGATCAACGTCCGCGAGTCCGTCATATTGGAGATGTTTTTTTAGGAATAAAAAAAGCTTACTGGGGAAATGATCTCGGTAGTATCTTGATGGAAGAAACTATTGAATGGGCCAAATCAAGTGGTAGTATTCGACGGTTACAATTGACAGTTCAAAAAAGAAATCTTGCTGCGGTGCATCTGTATGAAAAAATGGGTTTTATCATAGAAGGATTACAGGAACGTGGTGCTTGTATAGAAGGAGGAGAGTTTCTAGATGTTTACCTAATGGGTCAACTGATAGACGAATAAGAGTATGGTAAAAAAAATAATTGGAATGTTTTTGGGTTTGGTCCTTGTGACGGTGCTAGGTGTAGGTGCCTATGCTTATACAATTTATCAGCAAAGTACGCAAACTTTAGCTAAAACCTATAAAAAAATCGGTGAAGAAACCAAGGTCATTGAAGCGACCGAACCTCTGACGATTTTGCTTATGGGCGTGGATACAGGAAATGTTGAGCGTACAGATCCATGGGCTGGTAACAGTGATTCAATGATCTTAGTGACAGTGAATCCTAAAACTAAGAAGACAGTCATGATGAGTTTGGAGCGTGATATTCTCACACAAATCCAGCAACCAGATGGTAGTGTTAGAGAAGCGAAACTCAATGCTGCCTATGCTGATGGCGGAGCAGAGTTGTCTATTTCAACGATTCAAAAGATGATGAACATCCATATTGACCGTTATGTGATGGTCAATATGCATGGACTTCAAAGAATGGTTGATGCTGTGGGTGGAATTACAGTCAACAACACTCTCGGCTTCCCAATTTCTATTCAAGATCAGGAACCTTTTAATACGATTTCGATTGGAGTCGGTGAGCAAACCCTCAATGGTGAAGAAGCTCTTGTTTATTCACGCATGCGTTATCAGGATCCTGAAGGGGACTATGGTCGTCAAAAACGCCAGCGTGAAGTGATTCAAAAGGTTGTCGAGAAAATTCTTAGTTTGAACAGTGTGAGTCACTACCAAGAGATTCTAAAGGCTCTTAGTGACAACATGCAGACAAATATCGAGATTACAACAACAACGATTCCTCAGTTGATGGGTTATCAAGATTCCTTTAAAAATATCGAAACCCAACAATTACGTGGTGAAGGTGAAATGATTGACGGGATTTCTTACCAGATCGTTTCCGCTGAGCATATACTAGAGATGCAAAATCTTTTACGCCGTTCGCTCGGACAACCAGAGGTTACGAATTTGGAGACCAATATAGTCTTGTACGAGAATCTTTTTGGCCACTTGCCACCATCTTCTGAGGAGTCAGAATAACAAGAAACTATCCATCAAATCGTAGGAATTATCCTGCGATTTTTTCAAAGAAATCCGAATAGGTAAGTAGGAGGAAAAAATGAAAGCAGAAATTATAGCTGTCGGGACAGAGATTTTGACAGGTCAGATTGTCAATACCAATGCGCAATTCTTGTCTGAAAAGTTGGCTGAAATTGGTGTAGATGTCTATTTTCAGACGGCCGTAGGAGATAACGAGGCTCGTCTCTTATCCTTGTTAGAAATTGCTCAGAATCGCAGTAGTCTAGTTATTTTAACAGGTGGCTTGGGGCCAACGGAAGATGATTTGACCAAGCAAACTTTGGCCCAATTTTTAGGACGTGACTTGACTTTTGATCCTCAGGCTCAGGCTAAGCTGGATGACTTTTTTGCTCACCGACCAGACTATGCTAGAACACCAAATAATGAACGCCAGGCTCAAATCGTTCAAGGTTCAACTCCATTACCAAACGAAACAGGGCTGGCAGTCGGTGGCATGATTGAGGTGGCGGGTGTCACCTATGTTGTCCTACCAGGACCTCCAAGTGAATTGAAACCCATGGTCTTAAATGAGTTGCTGCCGAGATTGACAACGGGCTCTAAGCTTTATTCGCATGTCATGCGTTTCTTTGGGATTGGTGAAAGTCAGCTAGTGACCATTCTATCAGATCTGATTGACCAGCAAACGGATCCAACCATAGCGCCTTACGCCAAAACTGGAGAAGTGACCCTTCGCTTGTCGACCAAGGCTAAGAGTCAGGAAGAGGCGGATCGTGTTCTAGATGCTTTAGAACAAAAAATCCTTGAAAGAGAAACCTTTGAGGGGCTTTCACTTCGAGAAATTTGCTATGGCTATGGGGAAGAAACCAGCTTGGCTAGCCTGGTAGTAGAAGAGTTGAAAAAGCAAAAGAAAACTATCACTGCAGCAGAAAGCTTGACTGCAGGTCTTTTTCAAGCTACTTTGGCAGATTTTTCAGGTGTATCTTCTATCTTTAAAGGTGGCTTTGTGACCTATAGTCTTGAGGAAAAAGCTAAGATGCTTAATATTCCACAAGCGGAATTGGAAAAACACGGAGTCGTCTCAGCCTTTACTGCTGAAAAAATGGCTGAACAGGCGCGAATCAAGACTCAGTCAGATTTTGGAATTAGTTTGACAGGAGTGGCTGGACCAGATAGCCTAGAAGGACATCCAGCAGGTACAGTCTTTATCGCTTTGGCGCAAGCTTCGGGGACAGAAGTTATCCAGGCCAATATAGCAGGCAGAAGTCGAGCTGATGTCCGAGAAATTGCAGTCTTACATGCCTTTAACCTAGTTCGCAAAGCTTTATTAAGTGCTGGAGATTTGTTATAATAGAAGAAGGTCTAAGGACTATTAGAATACAGGAGAATATAATGGCGAAAAAACCAACAAAAAAATTAGACGAAATTGGCAAAAAATTTGGTGCTGATCGTGAAAAAGCCTTAAACGATGCCCTTAAATTGATTGAAAAAGACTTTGGTAAGGGTTCAATCATGCGTCTGGGGGAACGTGCAGAGCAAAAGGTCCAAGTGATGAGCTCAGGTTCTTTGGCTCTTGATATTGCACTTGGTTCAGGTGGTTATCCAAAGGGACGTATCATTGAAATCTACGGGCCAGAATCATCAGGTAAGACAACAGTAGCCCTTCATGCGGTAGCGCAAGCCCAAAAAGAAGGCGGAATTGCTGCCTTTATCGATGCGGAGCACGCGCTTGATCCAGCCTATGCAGCAGCGCTTGGTGTTAATATCGATGAATTGCTCTTGTCACAACCAGACTCAGGTGAGCAAGGCCTTGAAATTGCGGGGAAATTGATTGACTCAGGTGCAGTTGATCTTGTTGTTATCGACTCAGTTGCTGCCCTTGTACCTCGTGCAGAAATCGATGGAGATATCGGAGATAGCCACGTTGGTCTTCAAGCTCGTATGATGAGCCAGGCTATGCGTAAACTTGGAGCTTCTATTAATAAGACTAAGACAATCGCTATCTTCATCAACCAATTGCGTGAAAAAGTAGGGGTTATGTTTGGTAATCCAGAGACAACTCCTGGTGGACGTGCCCTTAAATTCTACGCTTCTGTCCGTTTGGATGTTCGTGGAAGCACACAAATCAAGGGAACTGGTGACCAAAAAGATACGAGCGTAGGTAAGGAAACCAAGATTAAGGTTGTTAAAAACAAGGTGGCTCCACCATTTAAAGAAGCCTTTGTTGAAATCATGTATGGTGAAGGAATTTCAAGAACTGGTGAGCTTTTGAAGATTGCAAGTGATCTTGACATCATCAAGAAAGCAGGAGCATGGTACTCTTATAAAGACGAAAAAATCGGTCAAGGTTCTGAAAATGCTAAGAAATACTTGGCGGATCACCCAGAAATCTTTGATGAAATTGACCACCAAGTTCGTGTCAAGTTTGGCTTGATTGAAGATGATGCAGTAGCCGATGAAAAAATTGCACCAGTAGAATCAGAAGTAGCTAATCAAGAAGTGACTCTTGACCTTGGCGATGATCTTGAAATCGAAATTGAAGATTAAAAAGTAAAAGTGGTGGAGAAATCCCCACTTTTTCTGCTATATGAGAATAAAGAAACAAGGTTATGAGAGCAGGAATGACAGATTTTCACAGTAAAAATGAGGAAGACTATTGCAAAAGATTTGATTTGATGATAAAACAAATTGAAAACAAAAGTAATGCCAAGGAGATTGTTGGTATGGAAAAACGTCTAGTTCGTAATGTTCAAGATAAAAAAATTGCTGGTGTTTGTGCAGGGCTTGCTGACTATTTAGATATTGATGCAACACTTATTCGTGGGCTTTGAATTCTCTTCACATTACTAGGTGGATCAGGAATTCTTGCTTACCTCATTCTTTGGCTCATCATGCCTGAAGCTGGAACAGAAGCATAAACTTAGTGCATCTTTATAAGACAAATCATGATAAGAGAGTGGGACAGAAATCGGTAATTCGTTAGAATTCGATTTCGTCGTCCCACCTCCGCAAAGTTGAGTAGGGCTGTAAAAGCTGATGAAATCAGCGTAGTAGAGCCCACTCAACCACTGCGTCTTGCTCGATAATCCAAAGACAATTGAGAGGCTAGGATTTTTGTCCCAGCCTCTTATTTGTGATATGCGAGAATAGTTTTTTCCCAATTTTCATCTTATTTAGGAAAAATAAAAAATCACCTACGACAGGTGATTGTATATTGGTTACAGAGAAAATTACAAATCTTTAATGGAGATTCAAGGTTTCAATCTAGATTAGTGTTCGCTAAAGCGACGGTACTCGATGCGAAAGTCGAAGTAATTCTCTTCTTGCAATTTTTGGAAGATATTCCGATAGGCTTCTTCATCAAAGTGGTCGCCACGATATAGAATCTCAAAACTAAGACCTTCGTACTCCAAAAAAGCATTGGCAGTTTTAAAACCATTTTGTAGGTAGAAGTCCATGCGGGCTTTTCGTTGTTCGAGGTTATCACAATCTTCGTCCAACCGCTCCACTTCAAGAATCATGGTACGTTGGTAAAAATCAATGAGTTTTTCAATGATTTCTCTCCCGTAGCCATGACTACGGAGATGAGGCATAATAGCAAAGAAGCTAATGTAGAATGCTTTTTGGTTGGAAATGGCAAAAGCGAAGCCGACAAATTCTTCCTCGTTATAGAAAGCGAAAAAGTGGGCATCATCTCTATCCTGGTAACTTAAAAATTCTTCCAAAGAGACGCGTTCTTCTTCAGGAAAGGCTTCCTTGTTTAATTGGTCGACTTTTTCAAGGTCTGGGAATGCATCTGTAATTAACTGGCTGGTTAAGCTCATACATACTCTCCTTTTCTGTCACGATTATACCAGATTGTTTGTAACTAGGCAACGCTTTCTTATCCAAACTCCCTTGTTCCCCTACTAGAAAGCTGATATAATAGCCTTATGAATAAAAAATCAACGGTGGACCTGATTCATGGTCCCATCCTTCCCGCGCTAATTAGTTTTGCATTACCGATTCTACTGTCCAATATCTTTCAGCAACTTTATAATACGGCTGATATTTTGATTGTTGGGCGTTTTTTAGGGCAAGATTCCTTGGCGGCAGTCGGAGCAACGACAGCCATTTTTGATTTGATTATCGGCTTTGCCCTCGGTGTTGGAAATGGGATGGGTGTTGTTATTGCACGTCTCTACGGCGCTCGTAATTTTGAGAAGATTAAGGAAGCTGTCGCAGCAACTTGGATTTTAGGGATTATATTGAGTGTGCTTGTCATGATGATGGGCTTTTTTGGTCTTTATCCACTCTTACAGTACCTAGAAACACCTGCAGAAATTCTCCCTCAGTCCTATGAATATATCTCCATGATTGTTAGCTGTGTGGGAGTGAGCTTTGCTTATAATCTTTTTGCAGGTTTGCTACGCTCTGTTGGCGATAGTCTTGCTGCGCTTGGTTTTCTTATTTTCTCAGCCATCGTTAATGTGATTCTGGATTTGTATTTTATTACACAATTGCAGTTAGGTGTTCAATCTGCTGGTCTTGCAACCATTATCTCCCAGGGTTTGTCAGCTATCCTTTGTTATCTCTATATCCGAAAGAGTGTTCCAGAGCTCCTTCCTAGGTTGAAGGATTTTAAATGGAATAAGGCCCTCTATGTCGATCTCTTAGAGCAGGGGCTAGCTATGGGGCTGATGGGATCAATCGTTTCTGTCGGAAGCGTCATCTTGCAATCCTCTGTCAATAGTTTTGGAGCAGTCATTATCAGTGCTCAGACAGCAGCACGCAGAATCATGGCCTTTGCCTTATTGCCGATGACAGCTATTTCAGCTTCCATGACGACTTTTATCTCTCAAAACTTTGGAGCGAAACGTCCCGAACGTATCGTTCAAGGTCTTCGACTAGGGAGTTATATCAGTATGGCTTGGGCAAGCTTTGCTTGTGTATTTCTATTTTTTGCAAGTCCTAGTCTGGTTTCTTTCCTAGCAAGTTCGACAGATGGTTATCTGATTGAAAACGGGACTTTATACCTACGCATCAGTTCGGTATTCTATCCATTTTTGAGTCTTTTATTGATCTATAGAAATAGCTTACAGGGGCTAGGTCAAAAACTCTTACCCCTCGTATCTAGCTTTATCGAGTTTTTTGGTAAAATTATTTTCGTGGCTTGGATTATTCCTTGGACAGGTTATACAGGTGTGATTCTATGTGAGCCCCTTCTCTGGCTAGTTATGACTGCCCAACTTTACTTCTCACTTTCCAAACATCCATGGATCAAAGAAGGCAAAAAACTCTTGGCTACTGGCGGGAAATCCTAGCTTAATTTACAAAAGAAAATCCATTTCCTCTAGTGAAAATCGGATAGACTTGTGTTATAATAAGAAAGATTAAAATGTGAAAAAAGGAGATTCCTAATGGGACGTAAATGGGCCAATATCGTAGCTAAGAAAACGGCTAAAGATGGAGCTAACTCTAAAGTATATGCAAAATTTGGTGTAGAAATCTATGTAGCAGCTAAAAAAGGTGAACCAGATCCAGAACTAAACACTGCTTTGAAATTCGTTATCGATCGTGCCAAACAAGCGCAAGTACCAAAACACGTTATTGATAAGGCTATCGATAAGGCAAAAGGAAACACAGACGAAACCTTTACAGAAGGACGTTACGAAGGATTTGGACCAAATGGTTCAATGTTGATCGTTGATACCTTGACTTCAAACGTCAACCGTACAGCTGCGAATGTTCGTGCTGCTTTTGGTAAAAACGGTGGAAACATGGGAGCTTCAGGTTCTGTCTCTTACCTCTTTGACAACAAAGGTGTTATCGTCTTTGCAGGTGAAGATGCTGATGCTATCTTTGAACTCTTGCTTGAAGCAGATGTCGATGTAGACGATGTAGAAGCAGAAGAAGGAACAATCACTGTCTACACTGCACCAACTGATCTTCACAAGGCTATCGTTGCCTTGCGTGAATCTGGTATTGAAGAATTCCAAGTAACTGAATTAGAAATGATTCCTCAATCAGAAGTTGAGTTGTCAGGTGAAGATTTGGAAACATTTGAAAAACTCTACGGAGTCCTTGAAGACGACGAAGACGTACAAAAAATCTACACAAACGTAGATGGATTCTAAGAATAAAAATAACCCCTTTGAAAATTCAGTATTTTCAAGGGGTTTGTTTATCCTGTGATAACAAAAGGTGCAGGAAAGAGGCAAAAATCTCTTTTTACAAAAAATTCATTTTTGATCCATAATCCAATGGATTGTGGAAATATCGTGGTGCTGGGGTTTAGAAATCGAGACTTGGTCTACCGATTGCTATTCCCAGTACCTTTTTAGTTATGTTAAACTTTCACTCCAGAATCAGATTGTTCTTTTCGGTCCAGTCCGACAGCAAATTTATGAATCAGAAGAAACTGACCATTTTTCTGCTTTACAAAGTTTAAAACAACTGCCTTACTAGGTGAACCTAGGGAGAGATAGGTGATTCTTTTGGTTTCATAATCACTGTCACTTGAATCTACTTCAGAATCTGGACTCCCATGTTCCCTGATAATGTCATTGTAGTTGGTACCCCCTTGCCCTTGGTTGGAAGGGTCGCCCTCTATTAAGGCATCAAACTGTTCTTGAGTCCAGGTAAAGATCTCTTCTTCCTCTTCATATTCATCAATGGTACTATTTGGCCAATCTTCATTGGTTGGTTCTTCCATGAGATAATTAGAAGAGCCACGATAGCCTCTTATAAAATCAGCGAAGATAGGAGTGAACAGCAGTTGGCTTATCAGTACAATGATAATGGAAATGAGGCCAAAGCTTGAACCAATCATAGCTAATGTTTTTTGATTTTGGAGATTGAGGCCAATGCCGATGACTCCTAAGATCAAGGCAACAAATCCAAAGAGAAAGGATAGACCATTGATAATTGGTATCCAAGAACCAAGAAGCGCCAGGGCTCCAAAGATGATGGCAAGAATTCCTAAGATTTTCTGTTCTTTTTGTTTCATGTGTGAATTTCTCATTTCTAGTAAACTGGATTCGTATCTTTGTGAGATAGTGTTTATTATAGATAAAATAAGAGCTTATGTCAATTTCTGCTTAGATAGTTCTCAAGGAAACTTTTTTCTTGACATCCTATTTGAAAATGATAAAATAGTTCTCATGAGAACCAATTGGTTTTCATGAGAACTATTTATGTGTAAAAAGGAGCAATCATGGATAAGCCGATGTTAGCTTTTAAACGTTTTGGTCATCAGGTTCACCTTATGGTGCAACAGGAAGCTAAACGTTGTGGTATTGAATTTATGGGCGGACCGCAGGGCCAAGTCATACGATTTTTAGACTATCGTGAGGAGTCTGAACAGGCGGTGTTAATCAAGGATATTGAGCAGGAACTCAATATCACCAAGTCAGTCGCCAGTAATCTAGTGAAGCGTATGGTGCAAAATGGTTTGGTGGAATTGGAAGTGAATCCAAATGACAAGAGAGCTAAGTACGTTCGATTGACGGATAAATCACGCTCTCAGATGAAGCCAATCAAGTCTTTCTTTGATCGAATTGACCGTAGTCTACTTGATGGAATTTCTGAGGAAAAACTAGCTGTTTTTGAAGAAGTCATGGGTCGACTACAGGCTAATGTAGATAAAATGGGAGGTAAGAATGAAGAAACTCGCTAAACGTATCACGGGAAAAGAGTGGGGAATGATTCTCTTGACTGTCCTCTTTACCTGTTTCTCGGTCTATCTAGAGTTAGAAGTACCGACTTACATTTCAGAAATTACAGAACTACTTGGAACTCCAGGTACGGAGCTAGGAGATCTTTGGTCACCAGCCATTAAGATGATAGGCTTGTCTCTACTTGCTTTTCTGTCATCCGTTACTGTTGGATTTTTTGCAGCTCGCGTTGCAGCATCCTACACGGCTCATCTGCGTAGTGATATTTTTAATCGTGTCTTGGATTACTCTCAGACAGAGATCAAACGTTTCTCTATTCCTAGTCTTTTGACTCGGACGACCAATGATATCACGCAGGTTCAGATGCTCTTTACCATGGGACTCCAGGTGGTCACTCGTGGACCAATCATGGCTATCTGGGCCATTGGAAAAATCCTTGGGAAGTCTGAGTACTGGCTCTGGGCAGTAGTAATCGCTGTTATCGTCAATGTTTTGATGACAACTGTTCTCCTGACTCTGGCCTTTCCAAAACAATCTGTCATCCAAAAATTGACAGATAAACTCAATAGTATTACTCGTGAAAGTTTGACAGGGATTCGAGTGGTGCGTGCTTATAATGCTGAGGACTACCAAGATCAGAAATTTGAGGAAGCTAATGATGAAGTCACCCGTCTCAATCTCTTTGTCAACCGCTTGATTGCGATTATGAATCCTATTATGATGGCGATTTCGAGTGGCTTGAGTTTAGCTATCTACTGGATTGGAGCCTATATCATTAATGATGCTAGCCTGACAGACCGTCTACCACTCTTTAGTGATATGGTGGTCTTCATGTCTTATGCCATGCAGGTCGTGATGGGATTCTTGCTCATGGGAGCTCTCTTTATCGTCCTTCCTCGTACCTTGGTTTCTGCAGGACGTATCAATCAAGTACTAGACTTGCATTCTTCTATTGAAAATCCTAGTCAACCACAGACGGCAGATTCATCTATTCAAGGTCAAGTGGAATTCCGTGATGTAACCTTCCGCTATTCTAAAAACTCAGAAGCAGTTGTGGAACATGTTAGCTTCAAGGCAGAAGCTGGTCAAACGGTCGCTTTTATCGGTTCAACTGGTTCTGGTAAATCTACGCTTGTGAACCTCTTGCCTCGTTTTTATGATGTATCAGATGGAGAAATCCTAGTAGACGGCGTCAATGTGCAGGATTATGATTTGGAAGACTTGCGGAATAAAGTCGGCTATATCCCACAAAAAGCCGTCCTTTTCTCAGGAAATGTCAAAGGCAATCTAGACTTCGGTAAAAGTCAAGAAAGCCCACTAAGTGAGACTGCTATGTGGCAAGCTCTTGAGTTGGCCCAGTCTAAAAGCTTCATCGAGGATAAGGAAGCAGGTCTAAACTCAGAAGTGGCCCAAGGTGGGACCAACTTTTCAGGAGGACAAAGACAACGTTTGGCCATTGCGCGTGCCTTGGCTCGTAAGCCAGAAATTCTCATTTTTGATGATTCATTCTCAGCCTTGGACTACAAGACAGACCGTATCTTGCGCCAAGAACTAGCTGAAAAAACCCAGTCTATGACCAAGTTGATCGTTGCCCAACGTATCTCAACCATTATGGACGCTGACTTGATCTTAGTCTTAGATCAGGGTAAAGTCGTGGGACAAGGCACCCACAAGGAACTTCTTGCGACCAACGAAGTTTATCAAGAAATTGCCTATTCACAACTATCGAAGGAGGAATTGGAACATGGAAAATAAGAAAATGTCCTTATGGAAACAGTGCAAACCTTTTCTAGCAGGTCTCCAACTTCCTCTACTAGTTGCAGTTGTGGCGGCTGTATGTTCAAGCATCATCACGGTTTATGGACCAACTAAGATTAAGGAAATCACCAACTTGATTTCAGATGGTTTAACTACAGAAATCGACTTAGGGGCTGTAACAAGTATCGCCAGCTTTTTAGCAATTTTGTATGTACTTGGTGCCATTCTCAACTATACGCAAGCCTATATTTTTTCAACGAGTATCCAACATTTTTCAAAACGAATGCGGACGGCCATTGCTGAAAAAATTAACCGTCTGCCACTTGCTTATTTTGACCGTCATTCTCAAGGAGATACTCTATCTCGTGTAACCAATGACGTCGATACGGCGGCTCAGTCCCTCAACCAAAGTCTGGGAACAGTGCTCTCAGCTAGCTTTCTACTGATTGCTGTTTTGATTACCATGTTTGGCATGAACTGGATTTTAGCATTGGTAACAGTTGTTTCAACACTTGTAGGTTTTGCGGCTGTTTCAGTCATTATGGCTAAGTCACAAGGCTACTTTAAAGCTCAACAAAACAATCTAGCAGCTGTCAATGGTTATGTGGAAGAAATGTACTCTGGCCACAATGTTGTGACCAGCTATAACGCTGTAGAACCAACTAAAGAAACATTCGCAGGATTGAATCAAGACCTACATGATAGTATCTGGAAATCTCAATTTATTTCTGGAATTATGATGCCAGCAATGATCTTTGTTGGGAACTTTAGCTATGTTTTGGTAATCATCGTCGGTGCAGTCCTAGCTCTTGAAGGCCATATCAGTATTGGTATCATCGTAGCCTTCATGGTCTACGTTCGTACCTTCTCTCAACCCTTATCACAGATTGCCCAAGGGATTACAAGTTTGCAACAAGCCAGTGCAGCCATGACACGTGTCTTTGAATTTCTAGGTGAAACTGAGATGGAAGACGAATCTCATAAGGAAAGACAATTGACCAACATGAAGGGTGAAGTAGTCTTCGACAGAGTTGCCTTTGGTTATACTCCTGATAAAACCATCATTCATGACTTTTCTGCGACAGCTCATGCAGGTCAAAAGGTTGCCATTGTTGGACCAACTGGTGCTGGGAAGACGACCATTGTTAACCTCTTGATGAAGTTCTATGAGATTGATAAGGGAAGTATTCGCATTGATGGTGTGGATACCAAGGCTATGAGGCGCTCAGAAGTACACGATGCCTTTTCAATGGTCTTGCAGGATACCTGGCTCTTTGAAGGAACCATTCGTGACAATCTCATCTACAATCAAACAGGTATCAGTGATGAAGGTGTGATTGAAGCTGCCAAAGCAGTCGGAATCCACCACTTTATCACAACCTTACCTGATGGATACGATACTGTTTTGGATGATACAGTGACCTTGTCAGTCGGGCAGAAACAACTCTTGACCATTGCTCGTGCTCTGATCAAAGATGCTCCGCTCTTGATTCTGGACGAAGCAACATCCTCAGTCGATACTCGTACGGAGGAGTTGATTCAAAAGGCTATGGACCGTTTGATGGAGGGACGTACATCCTTTGTCATCGCCCACCGCTTGTCAACGATCCGCAATGCTGACTTGATTCTGGTCATGAAAGAAGGAAACATCATCGAGCAAGGCAATCATGAAGAGCTTATGGCTCAAGGTGGTTTCTATGCAGACCTCTACAATAGTCAATTTATAGAAGACCAAGTAGAAGAATAGTAATTCAAAAGAAGGCTTGACGGCCTTCTTTTTCTTCTTTATACTGGTATAATAGAAAGAGGAGAGTATGAGTCAGAAATTATACAATATGAAATTTTCTGAGGTCTATCAAGCCTTGATTGCAAAGGTTGAGCGAAAGGGTGGAAGGGCAGAATCCGTTCACCAAGTGACCAGTTGGCTGACAGGTTATGAAGTGAGTGACATCCTCACTTGTCTGAATAAAGACCTTACTTATGGAGATTTTTTTCGACAGGCGCCGTCTTATGCTCCTGAACGGATAGCGATTACAGGAAAGATTTGTGGGGTTCGTATTGAGGAAATTGAGGATCCTCTGATGCAGGAAATCCGTCGTCTGGACAAATTAGTAGACTGGCTTGCCAAGGGGAAAACAGCCCAGCAGGTCCTAGAAAAGTATGAGAAATAGAAATGAAAAACTATCAAGAATGGTACGAGAAGAGGAAATCAGGTCTTATTCGACATCCACAACTTTTGCAATTGATGCGAGTTTTTAATCGCATGATGACAGTCCTGATGCCCTTGGCATACTTGACACTGTTGGGAACAAGCTTTGTAAGTAAAGGGGTTGGTAAAGAACTTTCTGCCTATATTTTAGTTCCAGCTTTAGGATTTGTCCTATTGACGCTTGTTCGTAAGTGGATCAATCAACCGCGTCCCTATGAAACTTGGGAAATTATCCCGCTACTAGATAAAGACAGCTCTGGAAATTCAATGCCTAGCCGCCATGTCTTTTCGGCAACCATTATTTCCATGGCTTGCCTGCATGCAAATCTTCCTGTGGGGTTGGTTTTGTTGGTCTTATCAGCTCTTCTCGGTCTTGTTCGAGTTTTAGGGGGTGTTCATTATCCCAAGGATGTTTTAGTCGGCTATACCTGTGGTCTCCTCTTGGGAATTCTTTTCTTTATTTTTTGAAATTCAAAGCAAGTGGGCTTGGCCTCGTAACCACTTACGGGTCAAAAGTGACCACTTGCTTTTTTGCTCTTGTAAAGTCTTCTGGCCTTTGGTATAGTAGATGCAGAAAGGAGATAGGATGAAGTTACGAATCGAGATTGATAGTGGATTAACTGAGACAGAGATTGTCATCAAGGCTGCAGCACTGACAGATGAAATAGCTGACTTGCAACGACTCTTGCAAGAAACCAAGGCTCCTAGGTTGATCTTTTACAAGGGGACTGGTGAGTACTACTTAGACTTGGCAGAAATTCTCTTCTTTGAGACGGAAGGTAGCAAGATTTACGCCCATACCCAGAAAGAGGCCTACGAGGTGAGACTCAAGCTCTATGAACTAGAGTCCATCCTGCCCCGCTATTTCAGTCGGGTATCCAAGTCGACCATTGCCAATCTTCGTCAGGTCTACTCGGTGGACAAGTCTTTCTCAGGGACAGGAACTATTTCCTTTTATCAGACCCACAAGGAGGTTCACGTGTCACGGCACTATCAATCCCTCCTAAAAGAAAATCTAAGAAACATGAGGTAAGAACATGAAAAAGAAAGCATTTGGTATTGTATTGCTAGTATTGGCAGCTTTAGTATTATTGCAGGGGAATTTTGGAATCCCTTCTCTGGGTGGGCACATTTGGCCTTTGATTGGTATTGGATTTTTTGCCTATCAATCAGTTGAGGCAATCCTTCGTCGTCATCTGACATCAGCCTCTTTTACAGCCCTAGTAGCCCTCATGATTGCTAATCATTTTTATGACATTTTACCGATTCCCAATCAATCATTGTTCTGGGCAAGTATTTTAATCGTAATGGGTGTCAGCGCACTCACTCATTCTAACAGAACTTGGAATGGAAAAAAATGGTGGTATGACGGTGAAAAGACCATTCTGACAGACAAGGAAGTCGCTTTTGGGGCGGGTACATTTTACAAGCAAGACCAAGAATTGGTAGAAGATGAGTTTGAGGTCGGATTTGGGAATGCCAAAATCTATTATGACAATGCAGAGATGTTAGGTGATTTTGCTACTCTGAATATCGAAGTCGGTTTTGGGAATGCAGTTATCTACGTGCCTCAACACTGGAGAGTAGATCTAAAGGTAGAGACTTTTTGTGGTGCGGCCAAGGCAGATGCCCCTCTAGGACCAACCAGCAAAACTTTGATTATCCGTGGAGACGTAGCTTTTGGGAAATTAGGAGTTGTTTATGTTAAATAAAAAAATCTTCCAATCCCCTTGCCAAAAAAGAGAAAGTGTGATAACATAGTACAGTATGTGGTGCTAGCACATCCGCTATATTAGATCTAATAGGAGGAAAACACAAATGGCTAAAGTATGTTACTTTACAGGTCGTAAGACTGTATCAGGAAACAACCGTTCACACGCGATGAACCAAACAAAACGTGCCGTAAAACCAAACCTTCAAAAAGTTACTGTACTTATCGATGGTAAACCTAAAAAAGTTTGGGCTTCAGCTCGTGCTTTGAAATCAGGTAAAGTAGAACGCGTTTAATAAAGAGTAAAAGGCCATCAGGTCTTTTTCTTTTGCTCTAAGCTCAAAATCACTTGTAAAAGGCGCAAATATCCGCCGATACAGTATTCTGCTTTTACACTTGGCTTGAAATATGATAAAATAGAGTATCAACTAGTTGAGGTAGAAAAAATGACTGTAAAAATTAATACAAAAGATGGTCAAATCGAACTAACAGATGAAGTGATTGCTACCGTTGTAGGCGGTGCAGCAACTGAGATTTTTGGTGTGGTCGGTATGGCAAGTAAGAAAGCCCTCAAAGATAATTTCCAAGCCCTCCTTGGGAAGGAAAATTATTCTAAAGGTGTCGTTGTAAAAGCGGCCGAAGATGGTAGCATTGCAGTTGATGTATATACCGTGTTGAGCTACGGAACAAAAATCAGTGAAGTCTCAAAAAACATCCAAGAGCGTGTACGCTTTAGTTTGGAAAACCAACTTGGCATCACTGCTCAAACTGTGAATGTCTACATTCAAAATATCAAAGTTGTAGGAGAATAATCGTGTCAAATATTACTACAAGCTTATTTCAAGAAATGGTACAGGCTGCATCTACTCGTTTGAACAAGCAAGCCGAATATGTCAACTCATTGAACGTCTTCCCAGTTCCAGATGGAGATACAGGAACAAACATGGGAATGACTATCGAAAATGGTGCCAAAGAAGTAGCAGACAAACCAGCTTCAACAGTTGGTGAGGCTGCAAGTATCTTGGCTAAAGGTCTTTTGATGGGTGCGCGTGGAAACTCAGGAGTTATCACTTCTCAACTTTTCCGAGGATTTTCGCAAGCTATCAAGGAAAAAGATGAATTAACAGGGAAAGACCTAGCTCTTGCCTTCCAATCTGGTGTTGAAGTAGCCTACAAGGCTGTTATGAAGCCAGTTGAAGGAACAATCTTGACCGTATCACGTGGTGCTGCCATCGGTGCTAAGAAGAAAGCCGAGCAGACAGACGATGCCATTGAGGTTATGCGTGCAGCCTTGGAAGGAGCTAAAACAGCCCTTGCGAAGACTCCAGATATGCTTCCAGTCTTGAAGGAAGTTGGAGTTGTAGACTCAGGTGGTCAAGGTTTGGTCTTCATCTATGAAGGCTTCCTTTCAGCTCTTACTGGTGAATATAGCGCTTCTGAAGACTTTGTAGCGACTCCAGCCAACATGAGTGAAATGATCAATGCAGAACACCACAAATCTGTAGCCGGACATGTGGCAACAGAAGACATCACCTTTGGTTACTGTACGGAGATCATGGTTGCCCTTAAACAAGGCCCAACTTATGCTAAAGAGTTTGACTACGAAGAATTCCGTAACTACTTGAACGAACTTGGGGATTCACTTCTTGTTGTCAATGACGATGAAATCGTTAAAGTTCACGTCCATACAGAAGATCCAGGTCTTGTTATGCAAGAAGGTCTCAAGTATGGTAGCTTGGTTAAGGTTAAAGTCGATAACATGCGTAACCAACACGAAGCACAAGTGGAAAAAGAAGCTAAAGTTAGCAAACCAGCTGAAGAAAAAGAATATGCTCTTATCGCAGTAGTAGCTGGACAAGGCTTGGCAGACATCTTCCGTGCTCAAGGTGTGGACTATGTCATCGAAGGTGGACAAACTATGAACCCTTCAACAGAAGACTTTATCAAGGCCGTTGAGCAAGTCAATGCTCGCAACATCATCTTCTTGCCAAACAATAAAAATATCTTCATGGCAGCTCAATCTGCAGCTGAAGTATTGGAACAACCAGCAGTAGTGGTAGAAGCTCGTACCCTTCCTCAAGGATTGACTAGTCTTCTTGCCTTTGACCCAAGCAAATCAATCGAAGAAAACAAAGAACGCATGACTGCAGCTCTTGGTGATGTAGTCAGCGGTAGTGTAACAACAGCCGTTCGTGATACGACTATCGATGGTTTGGAAATTCATGAAAATGACAATCTTGGTATGGTAGATGGTAAGATCCTCGTATCAAACCCTGATATGCACCAAACTCTGACTGAAACTTTGAAACATATGTTGGATGAAGGCAGTGAAATCGTAACCTTCTATATTGGTGAAGATGGAAGTGAAGAATTGGCTAACCAAATCGCCCAAGAAATCACAGAAGAATTCGAAGATGTAGAAGTAGAAATCCACCAAGGTCAACAACCAGTTTACCCATATCTTTTCAGTGTGGAATAGGAGACTTTGAATGAAGAAAGTTTTAGGATTGATTTTTGCAGCGTTACTTGCTCTTGCTGGCTGTGGTCAAACCAACACCGCAACAACAGAGTCAAGTAGTACAGCAAGTTCGGTTGATTCATCTAGTCAGTCGAGTCAGGTAAAAGAAGAAAAAACAAAAATCCTTAAAGGGAAAATGGATGAATTTGATGTCACTATGACCTTTGTTTATACGGATGTTGTTAAACACTTCAAGATGGAGATGCTCGGAAAAATGAACATGGAGATTCCTGCTGGAGTTACTCCTGAAGAATTCCAAGCAATCTTCCGTGAAGCTATGGAAGATAGTCCAGAGTATCTTGAAATCAAGGACGAGCCTGGTGTTAATGTAGAATATTTTATCACCGAGGACAAAAAGATGAGAGTCGTTATGGAACTCGATCTTGAAAAAGCAGATTTGGATAAAGTAAAAAACACATATTTCTTTAAATCACTAGCGGATGGTATAGAAGACTTTAAAAAGCCTAATGCACTATTCGCTGCATTAAAATTACAGGGATTTAAAGAAGAATAAAAAGAAAGGTTGGGATTTTCCCGACCTCTTTTTGATTTTCAGAGAATTCTATTTTCATAGCTGATTGGACTTTTTGTGACATTTGTCATATCTCCTCATGACAGAAGCTTCTAGTGACACAACCTTCAAAGAATTATACTAGATGTATCAAATGGAGGAAGAAAAAATGAAACATAAAGTAATTGTCGCAATGAGTTTAGTAGCAGCAGGAGTCATGACTTATCTAATGTTTTCAAGATTGGATGAAGGCTTCTATCATTTTCCTTGGGAGTTGTTTGCAGGATTTGGCATGATGTCTTGGTTGATGCGAGAAGGATTGAAATTGGTCTCAGATGTAAAAAAGGAGTTTGAAAAATGAAAAAAGCGATCCTCTATCTTTTTATTGGACTATCACTAGTGGTATGGTTGGTCGAAATGTTTACAGGGTGGTTTGACCAAGCCCTCCTTCACCAAGTCATTCGCGGTGCTTGGGGTCTAGGATTTATGATTTTTATCGCTTTTCCGATGGGGGAGGAGTGGTTGAAAGGAGAATATCATGAACATGATTAAGGTAGAAAACCTAAATAAAAGCATCAAGGGCAAGGCTATATTGAAGGATATTTCCTTTGAGGTAGCAGAAGGCGAATGTGTCGCCTTGATTGGTCCAAATGGTGCTGGTAAGACAACACTCTTGGACTGTTTGCTTGGAGACAAACTAGTCACCAGCGGTCAAGTATCCATCCAAGGTTTGCCAGTGACGAATTCTCAGTTAGACTATATTAGAGGCTACCTCCCTCAAGAAAATGTCATCGTTCAGAAATTAAAGGTTAAAGAGTTGATTGCTTTCTTTCAAAGCATTTATCCAAATCCCTTGAACAACCAGGAAATCGATCAACTATTGCAGTTTGACAAGCAGCAAAAAGAACAATTAGCAGAAAAATTGTCAGGTGGGCAAAAGCGTCTCTTTTCATTTGTCTTGACCTTGATTGGCCGACCAAAGCTTGTCTTTTTAGATGAGCCAACTGCGGCCATGGATACTTCAACCCGTCAACGTTTTTGGGAAATTGTCCAAGACTTAAAAGCGCAGGGGGTAACCATTCTCTATTCGTCTCATTATATTGAGGAAGTAGAGCACACAGCGGACCGGATTTTGGTCTTAAATAAGGGAGAATTGATCCGTGATACGACACCACTAGCCATGCGCAGTGAGGAGATTGAAAAGCACTTTATCCTTCCTCTAGCTTACAAGGAAGTCGTTGAACAGTCTAACTTGGTTGAAAACTGGTCACAAAAACAAGATGCCCTGCAAGTAGTCACACGCGAAGCAGATGCTTTCTGGGAACTGTTAGTCCAGGCAGGCTGTAGGATTCAAGAAATCGAAGTTAATAACCGTAGCTTGCTAGATACAATCTTTGAAGAAACACAAAAGGGAGATGACTAAGATGAAACGATTGATCGCATTAAATAAGATAGAATTTCTATTGACCAAACGGCAACTAGTTTATTATCTATTATCCGTAGGAATGCCGACGGCCTTCTATTTATTCTTTTCAGGCATGTACCAGGATACACCAGGTGGGCCGGCTAATTTTATGCGCGACTACCTCATCTCCATGACGGCTTTTTCCATGATGTCGACAGCTATTTTTTCATTCCCAGTTGTTTTACATACCGACAAGATCAACAACTGGCAGAAAATAATACGTCATAGCCCTGTAAATATGGTAGAATATTATCTATCAAAGATAACAAGTATGATGGTTGATTATCTGGTCTCAATTCTGGTTGTTTTCTCAGTTGGGCATTTTGTAAGAGGGGTGGACATGTCTCTTGGAAACTGGATTGGGGCTGCGCTCTTGCTGATAGTAGGAAGTGTAGCTTTTGTAGCTCTTGGCTTGACCTTGACTCTCTTACCTTCTAGTCAGTTGATGTCTGTCGTAGGCAATCTTCTTTACTTTGGCTTGGCTGTGTTAGGCGGACTCTGGATGCCTGTCTCTTTATTTCCAGACTGGATGCAAGCAATCGGGAAGCGTCTACCAAGCTATCAGTTGATGGAATTGATCAAGACCTTCTTAAATGAGGGTGGCATCAATCTATCAGCCACAATTTATCTACTTGTTTTTTCAGCAGTTTTATTTGGTTTGACCATTTACCTTCAAGGTCATAAGGAGAATGCTTAATGCTTGAAAGACTGAAAAGCATACACTATATGTTTTGGGCCAGTTTGATTTTTATGGTTTTCCCTATCCTCTCTGCAGTAGTTGGGGAAATTCCTAGTTGGCATATACTAGTTGATATTCTATTTGTAGTGGCTTACTTAGGCGTTTTGACAACCAAGAGCCAGCGCTTATCCTGGCTCTTTTGGATTATCATGCTAGCCTATGTAGCTGGGAATACCGTCTTTATTTATGGCAACTATGTCTGGTTCTTCTTTTTTCTTGCCAATCTCTTGATTTATCATTTTAGAGTGCGTAGCCTACGTTCTCTTCATGTCTGGACTTTTCTCCTTGCTCAAGTTCTTGTTGTTGGACAACTCATGATGTTTCAGTCAGTCGAAACTGAGACTGTAGCCTTTGAGCTTGGGATTCTTACTTTTGTCGATTTGATGACATTGGGCTTGGTTCGGATTCGCATTGTCGAGGATTTGAAAGAAGCTCAGGCCAAGCAAAATGCCCAGATAAATCTATTGCTTGCTGAAAATGAACGCAGTCGTATCGGTCAGGATTTGCATGATAGCCTGGGGCATACCTTTGCTATGCTGAGTATCAAGACAGATCTGGCCCTGCAGTTATTTCAAATGCAGGCCTATCCACAGGTGGAGAAGGAATTAAAAGAAATTCACCAGATCAGCAAAGATTCCATGAATGAAGTGCGAACTATTGTGGAAAATCTGAAATCACGGACCCTAGCTTCAGAGCTTGAAACTGTCAAAAAGATGCTGGAGATTGCTGGAATTGAGGTTGAGGTTGACAATCAGTTAGACAAGGCTAGTTTGACCCAGGATGTAGAGTCGACGGCTGCTATGATTTTGTTAGAACTGGCGACCAATATCATCAAGCATGCCAGAGCTGAAAAAGCCTATCTAAAGCTGGAACGTACAGATCAGGAATTGCTCCTGACAGTTAGAGATGACGGGAAAGGATTTGCAACTGTAAAAGGAAATGAACTTCATACAGTCCGTGACCGTGCAGCAGCCTTCTCAGGGCAAGTAGAGCTGGTCAGTTTGAAAGATCCCACAGAGGTGCGCGTGCATCTGCCTTATAAGGAGAGAAAGTAGATGAAAGTATTAGTCGCAGAAGATCAAAGTATGCTCAGAGACGCCATGTGCCAGCTCTTAAGCTTTCAACCAGATGTAGAGACTGTCTTGCAGGCGAAAAATGGAGCCGAAGCTATCGAGGTTTTGGGGAAAGAAGCAGTAGATATTGCCATCCTTGATGTCGAAATGCCAGTCAAGACGGGATTAGAAGCGCTCGAGTGGATCAAACAAGAAGTGCCTGAAACCAAGGTGGTTATCGTTACGACCTTTAAACGCCCAGGCTATTTTGAACGAGCTGTCAAAGCAGGAGTCGATGCCTATGTCTTGAAAGAGCGGAGCATCGCAGAGCTCATGCAAACCCTGCATACGGTGTTAGAGGGACGCAAGGAGTATTCTCCAGAGCTGATGGAAGTCATGATGACCCATCCCAATCCCTTGACCGAACAAGAAGTCGCTGTTTTACATGGAGTTGCCCAAGGCTTGTCCAACCAAGAAATTGCGGATAAGCTCTACCTCTCAAACGGCACCGTCCGTAATTACATGACTAATATCCTCTCCAAACTAGGCGCCAGCAACCGAACCGAAGCAGCCAAAACAGCCGAAGAAGAAGGCTGGTTGTGAGGGGAGAAGAAAGAAAAAAATCTCTTAGAAATGAATCTAAGAGATTTTTTGTGTTATGTGACTATTATAGTAGATTAAAATAAGGTATGAACAAATCGATTAGGAAAGTCAAACTAATACTCTATAGGTAGTATAGAAGTTTAGGCCTTATCTAATTGCAATAGAGCTTCAATCTCGGCTAATGTGCTTGCTTGTGAGATAGCTCCACGAAGTTTAGCTGCACCTGATGTTCCACGGAGGTAGTGAGGAGCGAGTCCACGGAATTCACGGACCGCAATCTTTTCTCCCTTGAGAGCAATCAAGCGTTTCAAATGCTCGTAGGCGATGTTCATCTTATCTTCAAAGGTTAAATCAGGAAGGATTTCTCCAGTTTCAAAGTAGTGATTGATTTGGTTGAAGAGGTAAGGATTTCCCATTGCCGCACGACCAATCATAACGGCATCAGCACCGACTTCTTCGATGCGTTGTTTGGCTTCTTGGACAGTGCGAATGTCACCGTTAGCGATAAATGGAATCTTAGTAAGAGCTTGTGCAACCTTGTGGAGAGTCTCCAAATCTGCATGTCCAGTGTACATTTGTTCACGAGTACGACCGTGCATAGCAAGAGCAGAGACACCTGCAGCTTCCGCAGCGAGGGCATTTTCCACAGCTAGAGATGGATCAGACCAGCCTGTACGCATTTTGACAGTGAGAGGGATATCAAGAACTGATTGGACCTTGTTAATGATAGAGTAGATCTTGTCTGGATCCTTGAGCCACATAGCGCCAGCTTCGTTCTTCACGATTTTGTTAACTGGGCAGCCCATGTTGATATCGACGATATCGGTCTTGGTATTTTCTTGGATGAATTCTGCTGCGCGTGCTAGGCTATCTTCATCGCTACCAAAGAGTTGGATAGAGACTGGGTTTTCGCCTTCATCGATATGAAGCATGTGCAGGGTTTTTTCGTTGTTGTATTGGATGCCCTTGTCAGAGACCATTTCCATGACAACGAGTCCAGCTCCGAGCTCTTTTGCAATAGTACGAAAGGCTGAGTTGGTGACACCGGCCATGGGCGCTAAAACGGTACGATTGGGAATCTCAACATTGCCAACCATAAAAGGTGTATTAAGATTTGTCACGAATGAGTTCCTCCAGGTCGTTTTCATCAAAATTGTAAGTAGTTTGGCAGAATTGACAAGTGATTTCTGCCCCATGGTCTTCCTCTTTCATTTCCTGTAAGTCTGAGCTTGGGAGACTAGAAAGAGCCTTCATAAAGCGTTCTTTGCTACAGTCGCATTGGAAACGAATCTCTTCTTCAGACAAGCGTTTGTATGGCTCGTCACCATAGATGGCTTTAAGAAGAGCTTCGATATGGTCGTCGCTTTCCAGAAGGGTTGAAATGGCAGGCATTTCTTGGATGCGTTTTTCAAAACGAGCAATCTCTTCTTCCTTGGCTCCTGGCAAAACTTGAACAAGGAAACCGCCTGCGACTTTGACCTTGTCATCTTTGTCCAAAAGGACATTTAGACCAACTGCTGACGGCGTTTGTTGGCTTTCAGTCAGGTAAAAGGCAAGGTCTTCTCCGATTTCTCCAGAGATGAGGGGAGTCATGGAGTTATAAGGATTTCCAGTACCGTAGTCTGTGATAACGAGGAATTGACCATTACCGACAAAAGGTCCGACTAGAACTTCACCAGTTGCAGTCTTTTTGATGTCTACACCGGGATTTTGAACGTAACCTTTGACATTCCCCTTGGTATCAGCGACGGTGATGATAGCACCTAGAGAGCTAGATCCCAACACCTTAACTGTTAGTTTGGTATTTCCTTTTTCATTAGCTGCGAGAATCTGGCTAGCGATAAGAGTTCGACCAAGCGCCACTGTTGAGCTAGCTTGGGTTTGGTGTTTTTCTTGAGCAGTGCGGACGGTTTCAGTGCTGTCAAGGACAAAAGCACGAAAGGCTCCGCTTTCTGATATAGTTTTAATAATTTTATCCATAGCTACTATTTTAGCATAAAAATGCCCAAAGGGGGAGTGGGGTGTTTGCTGATTCTGAGGATTATTTGAGTTTGAAACTAGGGAAAAACCGAAAAGATAAACAGATTATTTTAGCATTTTTTTAATTTATGCTATGCTTGAAGAAGAAAATGAAAGGGGTAACAAATGTATTTAGGAGACTTGATGGAAAAAGCTGAAGCTGGCCAATTTTTAGTCCTTTCTTTTTTATTGCAGGAGTCACAAACGACCTTAAAAGCACTGATGGAGGAGACGGGATTCTCTAAAGCGACTGTGACCAAGTACATCTTATTCACAAATGAAAGAGCGCAAACAGTTGGTCTAGATGTACAGATTCATTTACAGGAAGAGCAGGTCAACTTGTCAGTCGGTGCGACTACTAAGGGGCGTGATATTCGTCGCCTATTTTTAGACAATGCGGTGAAATACCAGATTTTACTATATCTGCTCTATCACCAGCAGTTTCAAGCCCATCAGCTGGTTCAAGAATTGATGGTCAGTGAGGCCACGCTTGGGCGCCACTTATCTGGTTTAAATCAGATTTTATCCGAATTTGATTTATCTATCCAAAACGGACGTTTGCGAGGTCCAGAGCACCAGATTCGTTACTTTTATTTCTGTCTTTTACGTAAGGTTTGGTCGAGTAAGGACTGGGGAAATGAAATGCAAAAGCCTGAGAGAAAGCGGGAGATTGCTAGTTTAGAAGAAATCTGTGGTGCTCAATTGTCTTCGGGGCAGAAGTTAGACTTGATTTTATGGAATCATATCAGCCAACAACGTCTACGTGTCAATGCCTGTCAATTTCAAGTCATAGAAGATAAAATGCGAGGCTATTTTGACAATATTTTCTACCTTCGCTTGTTGAGAAAGACACCGTCCTTTTTTGCTGGGCAACACATTCCTTTGGGAACTGAGGATGGTGAGATGATGATTTTCTTCTCTTTTCTTCTTTCTCATCGCATTTTGCCCCTACATACCATGGAGTATATCCTTGGGTTTGGAGGGCGGCTGGCAGATTTGTTGACGCAACTGATTCAAAAAATGAAGAAAGAGGGCTTGCTAGGCGGTTATACGGAAGACCATGTCACCTATGAACTGAGTCAATTTTGTGGTCAAGTCTATCTATTCAAGGGCTATATTTTACAAGACCGCTATAAGTACCAGTTAGAGAATCGTCATCCTTATTTGCTGATGGAACATGATTTTAAAGAGACAGCAGAGGAGATTTTTCATGCTTTACCTGCCTTTCAGCAGGAGACGGACTTGGATAAAAAAATACTTTGGGAATTGCTTCAATTGATGGAATACATGGCAGAAAATGACGGTCATCATATGCGGATTGGTCTAGATGTAACAGCGGGTTTTCTTGTATTTTCAAGAATGACTGCTATCTTGAAACGCTATTTGGAATACAATCGTTTTATTACTATTGAAGCCTATGACCCTAGTCGGCACTATGATTTGCTGGTTACCAATAATCCTATTCATAAAAAAGACCAGACTCCAGTATATTATTTAAAAAACGACTTAGATATGGAAGATTTGGCAGCGATTCGTCAGATATTATTTGCTTAAAAGGCTTGGGAATCCAGGTCTTTTTTGTGAAATTCTCACAATCTTATCAATTTTTTTTAAAATTTTAAAAAACTTGATAAACAAGAAAGCGCTTTATTTTGTATACTAGTTACTGTAAAGAGGAAATAACCTCAAGATCTTTATCAGGAGGACAGCACATGTCACAAGAAAAATACATTATGGCCATTGACCAAGGGACTACCAGTTCTCGTGCCATTATTTTTAACAAAAAAGGGGAAAAGGTCAGCTCAAGTCAAAAAGAATTCACACAAATCTTTCCACAAGCAGGTTGGGTTGAGCACAATGCCAATGAAATTTGGAACTCAGTCCAGTCAGTAATCGCTGGGGCTTTTATCGAAAGTGGTATCAAGCCAAATCAAATCCAAGCTATCGGGATTACCAACCAGCGTGAAACGACAGTTGTTTGGGATAAAAAGACAGGTCTTCCTATCTATAATGCCATCGTTTGGCAGTCTCGCCAGACAGCGCCTTTGGCTGAACAACTAAAAAAACAAGGTTATGTAGAGAAATTCCATGAGAAGACAGGTCTGATCATCGATGCTTACTTCTCTGCGACCAAGGTTCGTTGGATCTTGGACCATGTAGAAGGCGCTCAAGAGCGAGCTGAAAAAGGAGAATTGCTCTTTGGTACTATCGATACTTGGTTGGTTTGGAAATTGACTGATGGTGCGGCTCACGTGACCGACTACTCAAATGCGGCTCGTACCATGCTCTATAACATTAAAGAACTCAAATGGGATGATGAGATTTTGGAAATCCTCAACATTCCCAAGGCTATGCTTCCAGAAGTTCGTTCTAACTCTGAAATCTACGGTAAGACAGCTCCTTTCCATTTCTACGGCGGTGAAGTGCCAATCTCAGGTATGGCTGGGGACCAACAGGCAGCCCTCTTTGGACAGTTGGCTTTTGAGCCTGGTATGGTCAAAAATACTTACGGAACAGGTTCTTTCATCATCATGAATACTGGTGAAGAAATGCAGTTGTCTGAAAACAACCTCTTGACAACCATTGGTTATGGTATTAACGGCAAGGTTTACTATGCCTTGGAAGGTTCTATCTTCATCGCAGGAAGTGCCATTCAATGGCTTCGTGACGGACTTCGCATGGTTGAAAACTCACCAGAGTCTGAAAAATATGCTCGTGACTCTCACAATAATGACGAAGTTTATGTCGTTCCAGCCTTTACAGGTCTAGGTGCTCCATACTGGAACCAAAACGCTCGTGGTTCTGTCTTTGGCTTGACTCGTGGAACAAGCAAAGAAGACTTTATCAAAGCAACCTTGCAGTCTATCGCTTATCAAGTGCGTGATATCATCGATACCATGCAAGTGGATGCTCAGACAGCTATCCAAGTCTTGAAGGTGGATGGCGGTGCAGCTATGAACAACTTCCTCATGCAGTTCCAGGCTGACATCTTAGGAATCGATATTGCCCGCGCCAAAAACTTGGAAACAACTGCTCTAGGAGCAGCCTTCCTAGCAGGTTTGTCAGTAGGCTACTGGAAGGACTTGGATGAGTTGAAACTCTTGAATGAGACAGGAGAACTTTTTGAGCCATCCATGAACGAATCGCGCAAGGAACAACTCTACAAGGGCTGGAAGAAAGCTGTGAAAGCAACTCAAGTCTTTGCGGAAATCGACGACTAATAACAACTAATACTAGGAGAATAAAGCGACTCAGTTAGAAAGTGTGTAAATATGGAATTTTCAAAGAAAACACGTGAATTATCAATTCAAAAAATGCAGGAACGTACCTTGGATCTCTTGATTATCGGTGGAGGAATCACAGGGGCTGGTGTAGCCTTGCAGGCGGCAGCTAGTGGTCTTGAAACTGGTTTGATCGAAATGCAGGACTTCGCAGAAGGAACATCTAGCCGTTCAACAAAATTGGTTCACGGAGGTCTTCGTTACCTTAAGCAATTTGACGTAGAAGTAGTATCAGATACGGTTTCAGAACGTGCAGTGGTTCAACAAATTGCTCCACACATTCCAAAACCAGATCCAATGCTCTTGCCAGTTTACGATGAGGATGGAGCGACCTTTAGCCTCTTCCGTCTCAAAGTAGCCATGGACTTGTATGACCTTTTAGCAGGAGTTAATAACACGCCAGCTGCTAACAAAGTTTTGAGCAAGGAAGAAGTTTTGGAACGCCAGCCAAACTTGAAGAAAGAAGGTTTGGTAGGAGGTGGGGTTTACCTTGACTTCCGTAACAACGATGCCCGTCTCGTGATTGAAAACATCAAACGTGCTAACCAAGACGGTGCCCTCATTGCCAACCACGTGAAGGCAGAAGGCTTCCTCTTTGACGAAAGTGGCAAGATTACTGGTGTCGTAGCCCGTGATTTGTTGACAGACCAAGTCTTTGAAATCAAGGCTCGTCTGGTGATCAACACAACAGGTCCTTGGAGCGACAAGGTACGTAATTTGTCTAATAAGGGAACCCAATTCTCGCAAATGCGTCCAACTAAGGGAGTTCACTTGGTAGTGGATTCAAGCAAGATCAAGGTTTCACAGCCAGTTTACTTTGACACAGGTTTGGGTGATGGCCGTATGGTCTTTGTTCTCCCACGTGAAAACAAGACTTACTTTGGTACCACGGATACAGACTACACAGGTGATTTGGAACATCCAAAAGTGACTCAGGAAGATGTAGATTATCTACTTGGCATTGTCAACAACCGCTTCCCAGAGGCCAACATCACCATTGACGATATCGAAAGCAGCTGGGCAGGTCTTCGTCCATTGATCGCAGGCAATAGCGCTTCTGACTACAATGGCGGAAATAACGGAACAATTAGCGACGAAAGCTTCAATAGCTTGATTGCGACTGTCGAAGCTTATCTATCGAAAGAAAAAACGCGTGAAGATGTTGAATCTGCTGTTAGCAAGCTTGAAAGCAGTACATCTGAGAAACATTTGGATCCATCTGCAGTTTCTCGTGGTTCGAGCTTGGACCGTGATGATAATGGCCTTTTGACCCTTGCTGGTGGTAAAATCACAGACTACCGTAAGATGGCAGAAGGGGCTATGGAGCGCGTGGTTGATATTCTTAAAGCAGAATTTGACCGTAGCTTTAAACTGATTAACTCTAAGACTTACCCTGTTTCAGGTGGAGAATTGAACCCAGCAAATGTGGACTCAGAAATCGAAGCCTTTGCGCAACTTGGAGTATCACGTGGTTTGGATAGCAAGGAAGCTCAATATCTAGCAAATTTTTACGGTTCAAATGCACCGAAGGTCTTTGCCCTTGCTCATAGTTTAGAACAAGCGCCAGGACTCAGCTTGGCGGACACCTTGTCCCTTCACTATGCAATGCGCAATGAGTTGGCTCTTAGCCCAGTTGACTTCCTCCTTCGTCGTACCAACCACATGCTCTTTATGCGTGATAGTTTGGATAGTATCGTTGAGCCAGTTTTGGATGAAATGGGACGATTCTATGACTGGACAGAAGAAGAAAAAGCAGGCTACCGTGCGGATGTCGAAGCAGCTCTTGCTCAGAATGACTTAGCAGAATTAAAAAATTAAGAAAAAGGAAAAGAGGTGGAGGGCAGCATTCCTTGTCGCCCGCCCCTTCTTTTTAATGGAGACAGAAAGATGATGAATGAATTATTTGGAGAATTTTTGGGGACTTTAATCCTGATTCTTCTAGGAAATGGTGTTGTTGCAGGCGTGGTTCTTCCAAAAACTAAGAGCAACAGCTCAGGTTGGATTGTGATTACTATGGGTTGGGGGATTGCGGTTGCAGTTGCAGTTTTTGTATCTGGAAAACTCAGTCCAGCTCATTTAAACCCAGCTGTGACCATTGGTGTAGCCTTAAAAGGTGGTTTGCCTTGGGCTTCCGTTTTCCCATACATCCTAGCTCAGTTCGCAGGGGCTATGCTCGGTCAGATTTTGGTTTGGTTGCAATTTAAACCACATTATGAGGCAGAAGAAAATGCAGGCAATATCCTAGCAACCTTCAGTACTGGGCCAGCCATCAAGGATACAGTTTCTAACTTAATTAGCGAAATCCTTGGAACCTTTGTTTTGGTGTTGACAATCTTTGCTTTGGGGCTGTACGATTTTCAGGCAGGTATCGGAACCTTCGCAGTGGGTACCTTGATTGTCGGTATCGGTCTATCACTTGGTGGGACAACAGGCTATGCCTTGAACCCTGCTCGTGACCTTGGACCTCGTATCATGCACAGTATCTTGCCAATTTCAAACAAGGGAGACGGAGACTGGTCTTACGCTTGGATTCCAGTTGTAGGCCCTGTTATCGGTGCAGCCTTGGCCGTGCTTGTATTCTCACTTTTCTAAGATAAAAGAGCTATTTGTAACAAAGTTTGGGATTGGCTTCTCAAACTTTGTTGTTTTTTGAGGGCAAAACATTAATATTTTAACTTGTCTTAAAATAAGCTAAAATGTGCTTTCTAAAAATGGTAAACAGTTGAAAATAGAGGGAATAAAGTGGTAAAATGGGAACAAGAAAAAATAGTAATTGTATATTTGCATAAAATTATTGAAAATTTACAAAAAGAAGTTAATTATGGATAAAAAGAAACCAATCTATGTTTTTTTAGGACAAACGGTCCTGTATTTTATTGTTCTACTTGGTTTGCTTTACTTTTTTAGTTACCTAGGACAAAGTCAGGGAAGCTTTATTTACAATGAATTTTAGTTTAAAGGAGAAAAATCATCGTGTCTAATAAGCCGATAAAAGATATGATTGAAGCGATTGAATATTTCGCCCAAACTCAACCTACCTTTCCAGTATACAATGTCTTAGGGCAAGAGCACACTTATGGTGATTTAAAGGCTGATTCAGATAGTTTGGCTGCAACCATTGATCAGCTAGGATTACCTGAAAAATCTCCAGTAGTCGTTTTTGGTGGTCAGGAGTATGAGATGTTGGCTACCTTTGTAGCCTTGACCAAGTCAGGTCATGCCTACATTCCAATTGACAGTCATTCGGCTTTGGAGCGAGTTTCGGCTATTTTAGAAGTGGCAGAGCCAAGTTTGATTATTGCTATCTCAGACTTTCCATTGAAGCAGGTTTCTACACCGATGATGAATCTAGCTCAGGTTCAAGAAGCCTTTGCTCAAGGGGCAAGCTATGAGATGACGCATCCGGTCAAAGGGAATGATAACTACTACATCATCTTTACCTCAGGGACAACTGGGAAACCAAAAGGGGTGCAGATTTCGCATGATAACCTTCTCAGCTTTACCAACTGGATGATTACGGATAAGGAATTTGCGACGCCAAGTCGTCCACAAATGCTGGCTCAGCCACCTTATTCTTTTGACCTGTCTGTCATGTACTGGGCACCGACCTTGGCTCTTGGAGGAACCCTTTTTGCTCTTCCATCAGCCATCACTCAAGACTTTAAGCAACTCTTTGCGACCATCTTTTCACTTCCGATTGCTATCTGGACTTCAACGCCATCTTTTGCAGATATGGCTATGTTGTCTGAGGATTTCAATGCTGAAAAGATGTCAGGAATTACCCATTTTTACTTTGATGGGGAAGAGTTGACAGTCAAGACTGCTCAGAAATTGCGCGAGCGTTTCCCAAATGCACGCATTATCAATGCTTACGGTCCAACGGAAGCAACAGTTGCTTTATCAGCAGTCGCTATTACAGATGAGATGTTAGCAACCTTGAAACGTCTTCCAATTGGCTACACCAAAGAAGATTCACCTACCTTCATCATCGATGAAGAGGGCAATAAACTGCCAAACGGAGAACAAGGGGAGATCATCGTATCTGGTCCAGCTGTTTCAAAAGGTTACATGAATAATCCTGAAAAAACAGCTGAAGCCTTCTTCGAATTTGAAGGTCTTCCAGCCTATCATACGGGAGATGTGGGAACTATGACAGATGAAGGTCTCCTTCTCTATGGTGGACGGATGGACTTCCAGATCAAGTTTAACGGTTACCGCATTGAGCTAGAAGATGTTTCTCAAAACTTGAATAAATCTCAGTATGTTGAATCCGCTGTTGCAGTTCCACGTTACAACAAAGACCACAAGGTTCAAAACCTCTTGGCCTATGTTATCTTAAAAGATGGCGTCAAAGAACAATTTGAGCGCGAAATTGATATCACGAAAGCTATCAAGGAAGACTTGGAAGATATTATGATGTCTTACATGATGCCATCTAAGTTTCTTTACAGAGAGGAATTGCCACTGACTCCAAATGGCAAGATTGATATCAAAGGATTGATTAACGAGGTGAATAATAGATGATGGATTTCCTGAAACAGCTGCCTCATATTGAGCCGTATGGGAATCCGCAGTACTTTTTGTACGTGATTACTGCTACCTTGCCCATCTTTATCGGGCTCTTTTTCAAAAAACGCTTTGCATGGTATGAAATGCTGGTTAGTCTATTCTTTATCGTTACCATGTTGACGGGTGGCAAGACCAATCAGTTGGCTGCTTTGGCTATTTACCTATGCTGGCAAATTGTACTGGTTCTTTTTTACAAGCAGTATCGAAAAAGTAAGGATGGCAAGTGGATTTTCTATCTCGTTAGTCTGTTGTCGTTACTTCCAATCATATTTGTAAAGGCGCAAACAGCCATTAACGGAACACAATCCTTGCTGGGTTTTATCGGAATTTCTTATTTGACATTTCGTTCGGTGGGAATCATCATCGAACTTAGAGATGGAGTCATTAAGGATTTGAAAATGTGGGAGTATTTGCGTTTTCTTCTCTTTATGCCGACATTTTCAAGTGGTCCTATTGATCGTTTCAAACGTTTTAATGAAAATTATAAGACGATACCAGAGCGCGATGAGTTGCTAGATATGCTAGCCGAGTCCGTTCGGTATATCATGTGGGGTTTTCTATATAAATTTATCCTAGCTCATATTTTAGGCGAGATTTTATTGCCACCGCTAAAGAATTTAGCTTTACAAACAGGTGGCGTCTTTAACTATTATGTAGTGGCCATCATGTACACATTTGGTTTGGAGCTCTTCTTTGACTTTGCAGGTTACTCTATGTTTGCTCTAGCTATTTCAAATCTGATGGGGATTCGTAGTCCGATCAACTTCAACAAACCTTTTTTATCAAGGGATTTGAAGGAGTTTTGGAATCGTTGGCACATGAGTTTATCCTTCTGGTTCCGTGACTTTGTCTTTATGCGCATGGTCATGGTGATGACGAGAAAGAAGCTCTTTAAGAATCGAAATGTGACCTCAAGTGTCGCCTATATCCTGAATATGCTCCTTATGGGGTTCTGGCATGGGATAACTTGGTTTTACATCGCCTACGGACTCTTTCATGGAGTGGGCTTAGTCATTAATGATGCCTGGGTTCGAAAGAAAAGAACGCTCAATAAAGAACGTAAGAAAGCAGGGCGACCTCCCTTGCCTGAGAATCGCTGGGTTCAGTTGCTTGGCATGGTGATAACCTTCCATGTCGTGATGATTTCATTCTTAATCTTCTCTGGGTTTTTGAATGATTTATGGTTTAAAAAATAAAAGGAATTAAAAAATGGATATCAAATCAGAAGTTATTGAAATTATTGATGAATTGTTTATGGAAGATGTTTCTGACATGATGGATGAGGATCTTTTTGATGCAGGTGTCTTGGATAGTATGGGGACAGTTGAATTAATTGTGGAAATCGAAAACCGCTTTGATATTCGTGTCCCAGTTACAGAATTTGGTCGTGATGACTGGAATACAGCTAATAAAATCGTAGCAGGGATTACGGAGTTAAAGAATGCTTAAACGCTTGTGGCTGATTTTCGGGCCTGTCTTTGTAGCGGGCTTGCTGGTGTGCCTTCTTATCTGTTTCTATCCAAGTAGTCCAAGTCATAATCTCATGGAGGAAAAATACTCTGCAGCCTCGATAAGTGCAGAAAGTTTCAAAGAGAGAAGCCAAAAAGTGAGAGCTCTCACGGATCCTAATATACGTTTTATACCTTTTTTGGGTTCGAGTGAATGGATTCGTTTTGATAGCATGCATCCAGGAGTATTAGCTGAAAAGTATAACCGCTCCTATCGTCCTTATTTTATGGGGCAGGCAGGAGCAGCTTCTCTTAGTCAGTACTTTGGACTACAACAAATCACATCTGAGCTTGAAAACAAACAAGCGGTATTTGTAATCTCTCCGCAATGGTTTACAAAAGAGGAGCACGATGCGCCTACTTTTCAAAGCTTTTTTAACAATGACCAGTTGACTGCCTTTTTGGAAAATCAATCCGGAGATCTGGCTGCTCAATATGCGGCTACTAGACTTTTGAAGCAAAATCCAAGAGTACCGATGAAGGGGATTGTTGAGAAGCTTGCCAAGAATGAACAATTGTCAGACTTTGATCAAACGATGGTTAATCTCTCTGCCGAGTTCAATGAAAGACAAGCTGCTCTTTTTGGTCAGTTCTCCATTCATGGTCGATTAAAATACAAGGATCATATTGAAAAATATTTGAGCGGTCTCCCAGACCAATTTTCTTATGAAGAATTGGAAAATATTGCACGTAAGGATGCAGAAGAAAATACGACCAATAATGATTTGGGGATGGATAACCATTTTTATACCACTCAACTTAAGAAGGACTTAAAAAATTTAGAAGGCTATCAAAAGAATTATAACTTTCTCCAATCAACTGAGTACAATGATTTGCAGCTAGTACTTGATCAATTTGCCAAGTCTAAGGTTAATGTGCTCTTTGTCTTTCAACCTGTCAATCAAAAATGGATGAACTATACAGGTTTGAGCGAAGAAATGTATCAACACTCTATTGAAAAAATTCGTTACCAGTTGGAAAGTCAGGGTTTCACCAATATCGCTGACTTTTCAAAAAATGGTGGAGATCCCTACTTTGTTAAGGATACGATTCATATCGGTTGGTTGGGCTGGTTGGCGTTTGATAAGGTGGTAAATCCCTTTTTGAGCAATCCGACAACAGCTCCTAGTTACCAAATGAATGACCGCTTCTTTAGCCAGGATTGGGCAAATTACGATGGGAATATTAAAGATTTTCAATAATATAGAAAAGGAGTTTGAACTTTTTGTTCAGACTTTTTTATGAAATGTCAGATAGCTTGCCCTAAAAAAGGTTAAAAGTTTTAAAATGATGCTAAATAGCGTATAATGGTAGAAGAAAGAAGAGAAAGGGATTTCAATATGAATAAACGTTTTTTGTTGCCTGTCCTATCGACAGCCCTATTAGCTCCAGCCTTTTTAGCTGGACAGGTCTATGCTGAAGAAAATACTAGTTCTTCAGAAGCTACAGAAGTTGTGAGCACTACAGAAGCACCAGTAGTGACAGCGACTCCTGAGGTTGTTACAAGTCCGGCAACGCCAGCTGAAGAAGCTGCACCTCAAAAAGAAGAACAAGATACTGTTATCTTGCATACCAATGACGTTCATGGTCGTATCGTAGAAGAAAAAGGAGTAATCGGAGATGCCAAACTCGCTACAGTTATTGAGAAGGAGCGCGAAAAGGGCAAACAAACGACTCTAGTGGTGGATGCAGGTGATGCTTTCCAAGGTTTACCGATTTCAAACTCTACAAAGGGTGAAGCTCGTGCCAAAATCCTAAATGAGATGGGTTACGATGCTATGGCTGTAGGAAATCATGAGTTCGACTTTGGACTTGACGAAGCTAAAAAATATAAAGAAATTTTGAACTTCCCACTGCTTAGCTCAAATACTTATGTGAATGGAGCTCGTTTATTTGAAGCGGCAACAATTGTTGATAAGAATAAGGATGTTGAAGGTGATGAATTTGTCGTCATCGGTGTGACAACGCCTGAAACAGCTACTAAGACCCACCCTAAAAATGTTAAAGGCGTAACCTTTACAGAACCGATTGCAGAGGTTAACAAGGTTATCGAAGAAATTCAAGCTAAAGCCTTGGCAGAAGGCAAGGACTACAAACACTATGTTGTTCTCGCTCACTTGGGAGTTGATACAACAACACCAGTAGAATGGCGCGGTTCAACACTTGCAGAAGCACTTTCAAAAAATCCTCTTTTGAAAGGTAAGCGTGTTACAGTGATTGACGGTCACTCTCATACAGTAGAATCGACTACTTATGGAGACAATGTGACATACAACCAGACAGGAAGCTATCTCCATAACGTTGGTAAAATCACTTATAAATCTCGCCAATTATTGGGGAATCCTTCACTCATTGCAGCTGCTGATGCTAAGAAATTGGAAGCTAATCCAAAAATTGAAAAACTTGTCAAGGATATCAAACAAAAGTATGACGCTGAAAATGCTGTAGAAGTTGTTTCAAATAGCCCAGTTGAATTGAACGGTGACCGTGAAAATGTCCGTGTCCGTGAAACTAACCTTGGAAATGTTGTCGCAGATTCTCTCTATCAGTATGGTCAAACAGGCTTTAGTCATCCGACGGATATCGCTGTGACAAACGGTGGTGGCTTGCGTGAAACGATTGCCAAAGATAAGCCAATTACAAAAGGAAATGTCATTGCGGTTCTACCATTTGGGAACACAATCTCACAAATTCAAGTAACTGGTCAGCAAGTTCTGGATATGTTTGAAAAATCACTCGGATCTATTTTGCAGGTTGATAAGGCAGGGAAAACTGTCTTGGATGAAAATGGTCAACCATTGCTAGAACCAAGTGGCGGATTCTTACAGATTTCAGGAGCCAAGGTCTACTACGATACAAATCTAGCTGCAGGCAAACGTGTCTTGGCTATTCAAGTTAAGAATCGTGCGACTGGTCTTTATGAAAAACTAGATTTGGAAAAAGTTTACTACCTAGCAACCAATGACTTCCTTGCAGCAGGTGGTGATGGTTATACCATGCTTGGTGGTGCCAGAGAAGAAGGCCCTTCAATGGATGCTGCCTTTGAAGATTACCTTAAAACAGCTGATTTGACTCAGTATGAAAAGGTAAATCCAAACTCACGCACGATTTCTGTGGACTCAAAAACATTTAAACTTTCTGAAGAAGGTAAAGAGCAAGATCCAGCTAAACCAGTAGAAGACCAAGCAACAAAACCGACTCAACCTTCTACTGTAAAAGTTGATTATAAGGTTGCAGATAAGTTTGCTAAGAAAACAGTAGTCTCAGAGAAACTACTTCCAAATACAGGTAGTGAGCAATCTATTTTCATGATGCTATTGGGTATGATTCTTGGAGCGACAGCCCTCTGGACTAGCCGCAAACAAGAAAAATAATTCTAAAGGATGAAAACATCTCGGGTGTTTTCATCTTTTTTCTTGACTCCTTACTTGGATGTGATATACTTAACTAGTAAAGGAATGGTGTGATACTCAATAAAAATCAAAGAGCAAACTAGGAAGCGAGACGCAGGCTGTACTTGAGTACGCCAAGACGAAGCTGACGTGGTTTGAATTTGATTTTTGAAGAGTATGAAAACCTTGTATTTATAGAAATTCTGTTCTGAGAAAGGAGCAAATCATGAGACAGTTGGCAAAAGATATCGATCATTTTTTAAATGAGATTATTCTCAAGGCGGAAAATCAGCATGAAATTCTCATTGGTCATTGTACCAGTGATGTAGCCTTGACCAATACCCAGGAGCATATTCTCATGCTTTTATCAGAGGAGTCGCTAACCAACTCTGAGTTGGCGCGTCGTCTCAATGTCAGTCAAGCTGCCGTTACCAAGGCTATCAAATCCTTGGTCAAGGAGGGGATGTTGGAGACATCTAAGGATCCCAAGGATGCTCGCGTTATCTTCTATCAATTGACAGACTTGGCACGACCAATTGCTGAGGAACACCACCATCATCATGAGCATACCCTCTCGACTTATGAGCAGGTTGCCACTCAGTTCACACCAAACGAACAAAAAATTATCCAGCGGTTTTTAACTGCTTTAGTAGGAGAAATCAAGTAATGAGATACATCACAGTAGAGGATTTGTCCTTCTATTATGACAAGGAGCCTGTTCTTGAGCATATCAATTACAGTGTTGATAGTGGGGAATTTGTCACACTGACAGGAGAAAATGGAGCGGCAAAGACTACTCTTATCAAGGCTAGTCTAGGTATTTTACAACCGAGAATTGGGAAAGTAACCATCTCAAAGACAAATATTCATGGGAAAAAATTAAGAATTGCCTATCTTCCTCAGCAAATTGCTAGTTTCAATGCAGGCTTTCCAAGTACTGTTTACGAGTTTGTCAAATCAGGTCGCTACCCAAGAAAGGGCTGGTTCCGTCGTTTGAATGCCCATGATGAAGAACACATCAAGGCTAGTTTAAACTCAGTTGGCATGTGGGAACATCGGGATAAACGCATTGGTTCTCTTTCTGGTGGGCAAAAGCAAAGAGCGGTCATTGCACGTATGTTTGCTTCAGATCCAGATATCTTTATCTTGGATGAGCCAACGACAGGGATGGATGCTGGCACCAAAAATGAATTTTATGAGCTCATGCACCATAGTGCCCACCATCATGGCAAGGCTGTTTTGATGATTACTCACGATCCTGAAGAAGTTAAGGATTACGCAGATCGTAATATCCACCTTGTTCGTGACCAAGATTCGCCATGGCGTTGTTTCAATGTCCATGAAAATGATCAGGAGGTAGACCATGCTTAATCTATTTTCTTATGATTTTATGCAGCGAGCCTTTTTAGCGGTTATTGCCATGAGTCTCTTTTCACCAGTTCTGGGGACCTTCCTTATCTTGCGTCGCCAGAGTCTTATGAGTGATACACTGAGTCACGTCTCCCTTTCAGGGGTTGCCTTTGGCTTGGTTTTAGGAATTTCTCCGACCATCTCAACCATTGTGATTGTTTTGATTGCGGCGGTTTTCCTTGAGTATCTCCGCACGGTTTATAAGAGCTTTATGGAGATTGGGACAGCAATACTCATGTCTACAGGACTTGCAGTATCGCTCATTGTCATGAGTAAGGGGAAGAGCTCTAGCTCGATGAGTCTGGACCAGTACCTTTTTGGTTCTATCGTGACCATTAGTCAAGAGCAGGTAATTGGGCTCTTTGTCATTGCAGCGGTAGTTTTAATCTTGACTTTCCTCTTTTTAAGACCTATGTACATTTTAACTTTCGACGAGGATACAGCTTTTGTAGATGGTCTTCCAGTACGTACTATGTCTATCCTCTTTAACATGGTGACGGGGGTTGCTATCGCTCTCATGATCCCAGCTGCGGGAGCACTTTTGGTATCGACTATCATGGTCTTGCCAGCTAGTATCGCTTTGCGTTTAGGGAAGAACTTTAGTTCGGTGATGATTCTTGCCAGCGTTATTGGTTTTCTAGGCATGGTGGCAGGACTTTATATTTCCTATTATGCAGAGACACCACCGAGTGCAAGTATCACCCTTATCTTTGTAGTTGTCTTCTTGTTAGTCAGCTTACTCAAACGTTTTATCAAATAGGAGAAAAAATGAAAAAACTAGGCCTACTTTTGGCAAGTCTCGTGACGGTATTCTTAGTGGCTTGTTCCAATCAAAAACAGGCAAACGGGAAATTAAATATCGTCACAACATTCTACCCTGTCTACGAATTTACCAAGCAAGTAGCAGGCGATACAGCCAATGTCGAGCTCTTGATTGGGGCAGGGACAGAACCACATGATTATGAACCATCTCCTAAGGCAGTCGCTAAAATCCAAGACGCCGACGCCTTTGTGTATGAGAACGAAAACATGGAAACTTGGGTTCCCAAATTGTTAGATTCCCTAGATGCGAAAAAAGTAAAAACAATCAAGGCGACTGGAGATATGTTGCTTCTTTCAGGAAGTGAAGAAGAGGAGGACCATGATCATGGTGAAGAAGGCCATCATCACGAGTATGACCCTCATGTATGGTTGTCTCCTGCGCGTGCAATCAAACTTGTAGAGCACATCCGTGACAGTTTATCAGCTGACTATCCTGGTAAAAAAGCAACCTTTGAGCAAAATGCAGCAGCCTATATCGAAAAATTGCAAGCCTTGGATAAGGCCTATACTGAAGGACTTTCTAGTGCTAAACAAAAGAGTTTTGTGACTCAACACGCTGCCTTTCGTTACTTAGCTTTAGACTATGGGCTCACTCAAGTCTCTATCTCAGGTCTGTCACCAGATGCTGAACCGTCAGCAAGTCGCTTGGCAGAATTGACCGAGTACATCAAGAAAAACAAGATTTCTTATATTTACTTTGAAGAAAACGCCTCTCAAGCTCTAGCCAATACTCTTTCAAAAGAAACAGGAGTTAAGTTAGACGTTCTGAATCCTCTTGAAAGCTTGACCGAAGAGGATATGAAGGCGGGAGAGAACTATATCTCTGTTATGGAGAAAAATCTCAAAGCTCTCAAGCAAACAACTGACCAGGCAGGAGCAGAAATTGAACCAGAAAAAGCAGAGGAAACTAAAACCGTTCAAAATGGTTACTTTGAGGATGCAGATGTCAAGGACCGTACCTTGAGTGACTATGCTGGCAACTGGCAGTCTGTTTATCCTTTCCTTGAAAATGGTACTCTAGACCAAGTCTTTGACTACAAGGCTAAATTGACCGGTAAAATGACCAAGGATGAATACAAAGCCTACTATCAAAAGGGCTATCAAACCGATGTATCTAAGATTAATATCACGGATAACACTATGGAATTCATCCAAGGTGATCAAAGTAAGAAATATACTTACAAGTATGTTGGCAAGAAAATCCTGACCTATAAGAAAGGGAATCGAGGAGTTCGTTATCTCTTTGAAGCGACAGATGCGGACGCTGGACAATTTAAGTATGTTCAATTCAGCGACCACAATATCGCACCAGTTAAGACTGGGCACTTCCATATTTTCTTTGGAGGAACTAGCCAAGAAGCCCTCTTTGACGAGATGGACAACTGGCCAACCTACTATCCAGGGAATTTATCTGGTCAAGAAATCGCCCAAGAAATGTTGGCTCATTAAATCCAAACAATCCTTCCTACATGGGAGGATTTTTCTTGTTTTATCAGCGTTGAGCATCTGGATTGACATTGGTTGGGAAGGGTGTATAATAGGTGTAATAAATACAGTTACAACAAAGAGGGGTTTTCTATGGTTTATGAATACAATAGTCGCATTCATTTGGCTGAAGTGGTTTTAAATGTAAAGGATTTAGAAAGTCAGACAGCATTTTATCATCAGTTGCTTGGGTTGGAGATTTTGAATCAATTGGAGAAAGAAGTTCTTCTAGGTGCTGGAGGAAAACCGCTGGTGAAGCTTATCCAAACAGAAAATACAGGCAAACCTAGGCAGAGCTACGGACTTTACCATATGGCCTTGCTTTTACCGAGTCGCGAAAATTTGGCTAATATTTTTAAACACTTGTTAGATTTAAAGATTCCGCTAGTTGGTGGGGCTGATCATGGTTATAGTGAGGCTATCTATTTGGAAGACTTAGAGGGCAATGGCATTGAACTCTACAGAGATAAACCTGTGACAGTCTGGGATATTCGTGAGGACGGGCGAATTATCGGGGTGACAGAAGAGCTGTCTGCGCAAGATATCTACGAACTAGGACAAGAAATAGAGCCTTTTGCAATCGCAAATGGCACTCGAATGGGGCATGTTCATCTATCCGTTAAAACAGTCGAGAAGCGAGTGTGTTCTACCAAGAGTCTCTCGGTCTTGAGGATAAATTCACGATTCCGCATGCCAGTTGGATAGCATCTGGAGATTATCACCATCATCTAGCAGTTAACGAATGGGGAGGTAAAAACTTAGCTCCTCGTGAGCAAGGGATGGCAGGTCTAGCCTACTATGTGATTGAAGTTGAGAACAAAGAGGAGTTGTTGAAGGTTTTTGCCCAATCTCAAGGGAATAAGGCGATAACTCATTGGCTTTCTTCTGCAGAATTTAGCCTGACTGACAAGGATGGCATTGTGACTCGTGTCAGAGTGGAGAGCTAGAAATCTTTAAAACTAGGGGGGTTACTTTATATAAAAAGGACAGAATAGCTTGATTCAAACGTTTTGAAAGTCAAAAAGATAGCTTATTTTGAGAGCAATAAACAATGCTTCCGCTAGGATTTGTTTTCCTATTGGCTCGCTTAACATTGCTGACCAGGCTATTCAGGTTTATTTCAATAAAGAAATCATGTTGGGAAAACGAATGAGATTCTATCCAAATATGACTGAGAATCCACTTTTAAGATAGGACAGAATTCCTAAAATTTCTAGAAGTTTTTGGCTGCAAGCCCCCTACCATTGAATGGCAGAGGTCAAAAATGATTCGATCATTGATTCAGATATTATTTGTAGAATGCCACACAGTTTTACGAAGAGGCTGATTTGGAAATGAATTAGCAAAAATGAAAATCTCCTTTTCTGAAAACAAGTCTCATCAAGATTACAAGCAAAAAAATCTCTCAAAACCCTTGAAAAATCTAGCTAAATAGGGTATAATATGAATAATCATTTGTCGTAGGTTTTGTCTGAAATATTGTCCGGACAAGGCTCACAGCAGTTAAATCTTCTGAAAAAGTCAGATTTAGCTGCTCTTTTTGTGCTTTTTTTCAGGATTTCGAACATTTGTAACAAAGACTTAAAGATTCTGAAAATTCATCAAGAGGACACGGTGATAGGGGTTTTACAACCATATGACGATTAGAAAGGCCTAGACGACTAGGCTTGAAACTTTATTTTAAAGGAGAATCATCTTGGCAGGACATGACGTTCAATACGGGAAACATCGTACCCGTCGTAGTTTTTCAAGAATCAAAGAAGTTCTTGACTTACCAAATTTGATTGAAATTCAAACTGATTCATTCAAAGATTTCCTAGACCATGGTCTGAAGGAAGTATTTGAAGATGTATTGCCGATTTCAAACTTCACAGACACAATGGAGTTGGAATTTGTTGGATATGAAATCAAGGAACCAAAATACACGCTAGAAGAAGCTCGTATCCACGATGCTAGCTACTCAGCACCTATCTTTGTAACCTTCCGCTTGATTAACAAAGAAACTGGCGAAATCAAGACACAGGAAGTCTTCTTTGGTGACTTCCCAATCATGACTGAGATGGGTACCTTCATCATCAATGGTGGTGAGCGTATCATCGTATCACAGTTGGTTCGTTCTCCAGGTGTTTACTTTAATGATAAGGTAGACAAAAATGGTAAAGTGGGCTACGGTTCAACTGTAATCCCTAACCGTGGAGCTTGGTTAGAGCTTGAAAGCGACTCAAAAGACATCGCCTATACTCGTATCGACCGTACTCGTAAGATTCCATTTACGACCTTGGTTCGTGCGCTTGGTTTCTCAGGTGATGACGAAATCTTTGATATCTTTGGTGACAGCGACCTTGTTCGCAACACTGTTGAAAAAGATATCCACAAGAACCCAATGGACTCTCGTACAGACGAAGCCTTGAAAGAAATTTACGAACGTCTTCGTCCAGGTGAGCCTAAGACTGCTGAAAGCTCACGTAGCTTGCTAGTGGCTCGTTTCTTTGACCCACGTCGTTATGACTTGGCAGCAGTTGGTCGTTACAAAATCAATAAAAAACTCAATGTTAAAACACGTTTGCTCAACCAAACTATTGCAGAGCCATTGGTAGATCCTGAAACTGGTGAAATCTTGGTAGAAGCTGGGACAGTTATGACTCGCAGCGTTATTGAAAGTATCGAAAGTCATTTGGATGGCGACTTGAACAAGATTGTCTACATTCCAAATGATGCTGCTGTAGTAACAGAGCCAGTTGTTCTTCAAAAATTCAAGGTTGTTGCACCAACCGATCCAGACCGTGTTGTAACTATCATCGGTAATGCAAATCCAGATGACAAAGTTCGTATCGTAACGCCTGCAGATATCTTGGCTGAGATGAGCTATTTCCTCAACTTAGCAGAAGGTATTGGTCGTGTGGATGATATCGACCACCTTGGAAATCGTCGTATTCGTGCTGTTGGTGAATTGCTTGCCAACCAAGTGCGTCTTGGACTTTCACGTATGGAACGTAACGTTCGTGAACGTATGTCTGTTCAAGATAACGAAGTACTAACACCACAACAAATTATCAATATCCGTCCAGTAACTGCAGCAATCAAAGAATTCTTTGGTTCTTCTCAATTGTCACAGTTCATGGACCAACACAACCCGCTTTCTGAGTTGTCACACAAACGTCGTTTGTCTGCCTTAGGACCTGGTGGTTTGACACGTGACCGCGCTGGATATGAAGTGCGTGACGTTCACTACACTCACTATGGTCGTATGTGTCCAATCGAGACACCTGAGGGACCAAATATCGGTTTGATCAACAACTTATCTTCATACGGACACCTCAACAAGTATGGTTTCATTCAAACACCATATCGTAAGGTTGATCGTGAAACTGGAAAAGTAACTAACGAAATCGTTTGGTTGACAGCCGATGAAGAAGATGAGTACACAGTAGCGCAGGCTAACTCTAAATTGAACGCAGATGGCACTTTTGCGGAAAAAGTTGTCATGGGACGTCACCAAGGGGTTAACCAAGAATACCCAGCTTCAAGTGTTGATTACATGGACGTTTCTCCTAAACAGGTAGTTGCCGTTGCGACAGCATGTATTCCTTTCTTGGAAAACGACGACTCCAACCGTGCCCTCATGGGTGCCAACATGCAACGTCAGGCTGTACCATTGATTGATCCAAAAGCACCTTACGTTGGTACTGGTATGGAATATCAAGCAGCCCACGACTCTGGAGCGGCTGTTATTGCTCAGTATGATGGTAAAGTTACTTATGCCGATGCTGACAAGGTAGAAGTTCGTCGTGAAGATGGTTCATTGGATGTTTACCATATCCAAAAATTCCGTCGTTCGAACTCAGGTACTGCCTACAACCAACGTACGCTTGTTAAAGTTGGTGACGTTGTAGAAAAAGGCGACTTTATTGCAGATGGACCTTCTATGGAAAATGGAGAAATGGCGCTTGGACAAAACCCAATCGTTGCCTACATGACATGGGAAGGTTACAACTTCGAGGACGCCGTTATCATGAGCGAACGCTTGGTGAAAGACGATGTCTACACATCTGTCCACCTCGAAGAATACGAATCAGAAACGCGCGATACAAAGCTTGGGCCTGAAGAAATTACTCGTGAAATTCCAAACGTTGGTGAAGATGCTCTTAAAGACCTTGACGAAATGGGTATTATCCGTATCGGTGCTGAGGTTAAAGAAGGGGATATCCTTGTAGGTAAAGTAACACCTAAGGGTGAAAAAGATCTTTCTGCTGAAGAACGTCTCTTGCACGCTATCTTCGGAGACAAATCTCGTGAAGTTCGTGATACTTCCCTTCGTGTACCACACGGTGCCGATGGTGTCGTTCGTGATGTTAAGATCTTTACCCGTGCAAACGGTGATGAATTGCAATCAGGCGTTAACATGCTAGTTCGTGTCTACATCGCTCAAAAACGTAAGATTAAGGTCGGAGATAAGATGGCCGGACGTCACGGAAACAAAGGGGTTGTTTCTCGTATCGTTCCTGTAGAAGACATGCCTTACCTTCCAGATGGAACTCCAGTTGATATCATGTTGAACCCACTTGGGGTGCCATCACGTATGAATATCGGTCAGGTTATGGAGCTTCACCTTGGTATGGCAGCTCGTACTCTTGGTATCCACATCGCAACACCAGTCTTTGATGGAGCAAGTTCAGAAGATCTTTGGTCAACTGTTAAAGAAGCTGGTATGGATAGCGATGCTAAGACTATCCTTTACGATGGACGTACTGGTGAGCCATTTGACAACCGTGTATCAGTTGGTGTCATGTACATGATCAAACTCCACCACATGGTTGACGATAAATTGCACGCGCGTTCAGTCGGACCTTACTCAACCGTTACCCAACAACCACTTGGAGGTAAAGCTCAGTTTGGTGGACAACGTTTCGGTGAGATGGAGGTTTGGGCTCTTGAAGCCTATGGTGCCTCAAATGTCCTTCAAGAAATCTTGACTTACAAGTCTGATGATATCAATGGACGTTTGAAAGCCTATGAAGCTATTACAAAAGGAAAACCAATTCCAAAACCAGGTGTTCCAGAATCCTTCCGAGTTCTTGTTAAAGAATTGCAATCACTTGGTCTTGACATGCGTGTTCTTGACGAAGATGATCAAGAAGTTGAACTTCGTGATCTTGACGAGGGCATGGACGAAGATGTCATCCACGTAGATGACCTTGAAAAAGCACGTAAAAAAGCTGCTGAAGAAGCAAAAGCTGCTTTTGAAGCTGAAGAAGGTGCAAAAGCGGAAGCAACAGAAGAAGCTACTGAACAAGAATAAGTAGCTCACTTAGAATAGAAAGGGAAGAAATAGTGGTTGACGTAAATCGTTTTAAAAGTATGCAAATCACACTAGCTTCTCCAAGCAAAGTCCGTTCATGGTCTTATGGAGAAGTCAAAAAACCTGAAACAATCAATTACCGTACGTTGAAACCAGAACGTGAAGGACTATTTGACGAAGTCATCTTTGGTCCTACAAAAGACTGGGAATGTGCTTGTGGGAAGTACAAACGCATTCGTTACAGAGGGATTGTTTGTGACCGTTGTGGTGTTGAAGTAACGCGTACAAAAGTTCGTCGTGAACGTATGGGACACATCGAGTTGAAAGCTCCTGTATCTCATATCTGGTATTTCAAGGGGATTCCAAGCCGTATGGGCTTGACCCTTGATATGAGTCCTCGTGCACTTGAGGAAGTTATCTACTTTGCCGCTTATGTGGTGATTGATCCGAAGGATACACCACTTGAGCACAAATCAATCATGACAGAGCGTGAATACCGTGAGCGCTTGCGTGAATATGGCTACGGATCATTCGTTGCTAAAATGGGTGCCGAAGCTATCCAAGACCTCTTGAAACAAGTAGATCTTGAAAAAGAAATTGCTGAGCTTAAAGAAGAATTGAAGACAGCAACTGGACAAAAACGTGTCAAAGCCATCCGTCGTTTGGATGTTTTGGATGCCTTTTACAAGTCTGGAAACAAACCTGAATGGATGATTCTCAACATCCTTCCGGTTATTCCACCAGATCTTCGTCCAATGTTGCAGTTGGATGGTGGCCGTTTTGCCTCATCTGACTTGAATGACCTTTACCGCCGTGTTATCAACCGTAACAACCGTTTGGCTCGTTTGCTTGAGTTGAATGCACCAGGTATCATCGTTCAAAATGAGAAGCGTATGCTTCAAGAAGCGGTCGACGCTTTGATTGACAATGGTCGTCGTGGTCGTCCAATCACAGGACCAGGTAGCCGTCCATTAAAATCATTGAGCCACATGCTTAAAGGTAAACAAGGACGCTTCCGTCAAAACTTGCTCGGTAAACGTGTTGACTTCTCGGGACGTTCCGTTATCGCCGTTGGTCCAACTCTTAAGATGTACCAATGTGGTGTGCCACGTGAAATGGCGATCGAGCTCTTTAAACCATTCGTGATGCGTGAAATTGTTGCCCGTGATATCGTGCAAAACGTCAAAGCTGCTAAACGCTTGGTGGAACGCGGAGATGAGCGTATCTGGGATATCCTTGAAGAAGTGATCAAAGAACACCCAGTGCTTTTGAACCGCGCACCGACCCTTCACCGTTTGGGTATCCAAGCCTTCGAGCCAGTCTTGATTGATGGTAAGGCCCTTCGCTTGCACCCGCTTGTCTGTGAAGCCTACAATGCCGACTTTGACGGGGACCAAATGGCCATCCACGTACCGCTTTCAGAAGAAGCTCAAGCAGAAGCTCGTATCTTGATGCTCGCTGCTGAGCACATCTTGAACCCGAAAGATGGTAAACCAGTTGTTACTCCATCTCAGGACATGGTTTTGGGTAACTACTACTTGACTATGGAAGAAGCTGGTCGTGAAGGTGAAGGAATGGTCTTCAAAGACCGTGACGAAGCGGTTATGGCTTACCGTAATGGTTATGTTCACCTTCACTCACGTGTTGGTATTGCAACAGACAGCCTCAACAAACCATGGACAGAAGAGCAAAAACACAAAATCTTGCTTACAACTGTTGGTAAGATCCTCTTCAACGATATCATGCCAGAAGGCCTACCTTACTTGCAAGAGCCAAACAATGCCAACTTGACAGAAGGCGTTCCGGCTAAATACTTCTTGCCACTAGGAGGAGATATCAAGGAAGCTATCAGCAATCTTGAACTCAACCCTCCATTCAAGAAGAAAAACCTTGGAAATATCATCGCTGAAATCTTCAAACGTTTCCGTACGACTGAAACTTCTGCCCTACTTGACCGTATGAAGAACCTCGGTTACCACCATTCAACTCTTGCAGGTTTGACAGTGGGTATTGCTGATATTCCAGTCGTTGAAGACAAGGCTGAAATCATCGAAGAATCACACAAACGTGTAGAACAAATTACTAAACAATTCCGTCGTGGTATGATCACAGACGACGAGCGTTACAATGCCGTTACGGCTGAATGGCGTGCTGCCCGTGAAAAATTGGAGAAACGTTTGGTTGCCAACCAAGATCCAAAGAACCCTATCGTTATGATGATGGACTCTGGAGCCCGTGGTAACATCTCAAACTTCTCACAGCTTGCCGGTATGCGTGGTCTGATGGCTGCTCCGAACGGACGTATCATGGAATTGCCAATCCTTTCAAACTTCCGCGAAGGTTTGTCAGTACTCGAAATGTTCTTCTCAACACACGGTGCTCGTAAAGGTATGACTGATACGGCCCTCAAGACAGCCGACTCAGGTTACTTGACTCGTCGTTTGGTTGACGTTGCCCAAGACGTTATCATTCGTGAGGATGACTGTGGAACTGACCGTGGTCTCTTGATCCGTTCTATTACTGAAGGTAAAGAGATGATTGAGTCTCTTGAAGAACGTCTCAATGGTCGTTACACTAAGAAAACTGTTAAACACCCAGAAACTGGTGCAGTTATCATCGGTCCAAATGAATTGATCACAGAAGACAAGGCGCGTGAAATTGTCAATGCTGGTGTGGAAGAAGTGACTATCCGCTCTGTATTTACATGTAACACTCGTCATGGTGTCTGCCGTCACTGTTACGGTATCAACTTGGCGACTGGTGATGCGGTTGAAGTTGGTGAAGCAGTTGGTACAATCGCTGCCCAATCTATCGGGGAACCTGGTACACAGCTTACAATGCGTACCTTCCACACGGGTGGGGTTGCCTCAAATACCGATATCACTCAGGGTCTTCCTCGTGTCCAAGAAATCTTTGAAGCCCGCAATCCTAAAGGGGAAGCGGTTATCACAGAGGTCAAAGGACAAGTTACTGCTATTGAAGAAGATGCTTCAACTCGTACTAAGAAAGTCTTTGTTAAGGGTGAAACTGGCGAAGGCGAATACGTGGTACCATTCACAGCACGTATGCGTGTCGAAGTTGGAGACCAAGTCTCTCGCGGTGCAGCATTGACAGAAGGTTCTATCCAACCGAAACGTCTCCTTGCTGTACGTGATGTCTTGTCAGTTGAAACCTACCTTCTCGGTGAAGTACAAAAAGTTTACCGTAGCCAAGGGGTAGAAATCGGTGACAAACACATTGAGGTAATGGTTCGTCAAATGATCCGTAAAGTTCGTGTTATGGATCCAGGAGATACAGATCTTCTCATGGGAACTCTTATGGACATCAATGACTTTACAGATGCCAACAAGGATGTTCTTATCGCAGGTGGAGTGCCAGCGACAGGTCGCCCAGTCCTTATGGGAATCACCAAAGCCTCACTTGAAACAAATAGTTTCTTGTCAGCAGCTTCCTTCCAGGAAACAACTCGTGTCCTTACAGACGCAGCTATCCGTGGTAAGAAAGACCATCTCCTTGGTCTTAAGGAAAATGTTATCATCGGTAAGATTATCCCAGCTGGTACAGGTATGGCACGTTACCGTAACCTTGAACCACAAGCAGTCAACGAAGAGTCTTACCTAGCATCTTCACAAGAAGAAGCTCCAGTTGATACGACTGTAGAAGAAGTCGTTGAAACTGTTGAAGTAAGTGAGTAAATAGGTATAACTTAAGGTCTGAAATGAAAAGATTAATCATTCACTATAGATTCTTAAGAAGGATCCACTAGATAAAAAAGCGAACAAGGCAGAATTCTGATTGTCAGAAAACTGACTTTGCTCGCTTTTTTTTCAAGGTTAGACTTGTGTTTTATAGTAGATTGAATCTAAAACAGTACACTACAACTGCTAAAAATATTTCTAGAAATTAGTTTGACTTTCCTAATCTCTCTGTTCGCATCTTATTTCAATCCACTATATAAACATTTTTTCAATTTTAAATTTATAGTAGATCAAATACAAAACGGTACACTGTGAATTCTAAAAAATGCTAGAAATTGACTTAACTACTCTGGTAAATTTGTTCAGATTCTATTTCATTTCACTATAACTTGCTCGAGATACAATACTATGCTACAATCATCTAAAATAAACAAGGATGTCAAAATATGAAAACTGAATATCAAAAAATGATTGCGGGAGAACCTTATCACCCATTCGACCCAGAACTCCGTTCTCTAGCACAAAAAGCGCGACAAAAGCAAGCAACTTTTAATGAAGAAGTCGATCCAGTAAAAGGTATGGAAATCATCAAAGGATGGTTTGGTTCTACTGGTGAAAATCTCTATATCAATACTCGCTTGGTTGTGGATTATGGAGTTAATATCCATTTAGGAGAAAATTTTTATTCCAATTGGAATTTGACCATGTTGGACGTATGTCCGATTACTATTGGTGATAATGCCATGATTGGTCCTAATTGTCAGTTTTTAACACCTCTTCATCCGCTGGATCCCGATGAACGAAACTCGGGACTAGAATTTGGCAAACCCATCACGATTGGTAAGAACTTTTGGGCAGGTGGTGGTGTCATTGTCCTACCGGGTGTTACTTTAGGGGATAATGTCGTTGCAGGAGCAGGAGCGGTCATTACAAAATCCTTTGGTGACAACGTAGTTCTAGCAGGAAATCCAGCATGAGTTATCAAAGAGATTCCAGTTAAAGGAAATTAAAGGTTGTAGAAAGAGAAAATGAAGTTTTGTTAAAGTATTTTTGGAGTCTAAGAGCCCAATCAGCTATAGTATCAAAAACTTATTGCTAGCAAAAAACGAGGTCGGAATTTTTATCCCAGCCTCGTTTTTCGTCTTTAGAGATTTTTTCTCTTTTTAGCTTTTTTAGTCAATGCCACATCGCATTGATCAATATTTTGTGTAAGATAGCTAGTCACTTGGAAATCATCGACCTCTGTTTTTAGCTCGACTTCATAGACAATGCTAAGGTTATCCCCTGCATTTGTGCTATTGATCGTAATCATGTCAATCTCTGAGCAGAATTGGTCAAGAGCAGATTGGATAGCATCTTGAATTTTCTCTTGATTGGCTACCGTGATTGTCAAAAGTCTACGGCATTGATTGTCAGATTTAACTTGTTGATTCTCCAAAAGGAACCAAACGCCCAAGATAAAGAGCGTGAAGAGAATTGCTAGGAAGAGATAGCCTGTTCCACAAGCCAAACCGATAATCATGGCTAGGAAAATTGCAATCAGTTCTCTTGAACCACTAGTTGCAGAACGGAAACGAATCAAACTAAAGGTTCCGGCTACAGCAATTGAAGTACCCAAGCTCCCATTGACCAGAAAAATAACCAAGGTCATAAGGCAGGGAAGCAGAGTTAAGCTGATAGCAAATTCTCTGGTGTAGAGGGTCCGATATTTGTAGGTCCAAGTAAGTGCCAAACCGAGGACTAGACTGACTAGAAGTGCCAGCAGTAGTTGGAAGGGATCAGCACTTGCAGTGGCATTGTTGAAAATTGAGTTAAATAGATTAAGCATAAGCGGTACCTTCGCTTTCTATACTGGGACGTGGTGCATAAGGAAGCCCTTGAGATTTGTGGTAAGCACAACTGTATTTTGAAAATTTGTGCTCCATCAAACCATACTTGTCTAGGATGTCTTGTAACCACTGGGGTTTGTTTCCAGGAGCCTTAATCTCCATAATTACAGTATTGTCATCTAGTAAAGCATCTCCATGGTTTCCAGCGAAAAGACTGACATTTTCATCTCTATAGACTAGATTTTGGTCAATTGTGATACGAATTTTATTATAGTTGTAGCCCTCGATGTATTTTTTTTCTTTTAATGAATAACGATCGTAGTAGATGTACATACGAGGCTTGATAGCCTGCTTGTAATCCTGATGAAGCTTTTTCACTTTTTCAATGACGACTGTATCAGTAATGCTAGCATCCAAGTGCCCTTTGGTCATAAAATTAAGGATAGAACTAGGAGTTGAGAGTAGTCTAAACTTGCGACCAACTCCTTCTTGGTCCTTGGTTTTGATTTCTAAAAATACTTGACTATCTGCTTTGGGTTGGCTGAGATAGGTCCGCATCCGAACCTTTTCTTTTCGCTTATTTCCAAAATCATCATCTTGGAGCACATCAAAGTCTTCCGTATCAAAGTAGATATTTGAAATAGTTGAAATTGGATAGTCGTCTTCTACTAAATATTCCTTTAAATCTTGAATCAGTTTGTATAAAATTTCTTTTGAGACAATATATTTGGTTTCAATCCGCTTAAAAGTTGTTTCTAATGGTTTCATAAGTCTTTCTCCTCTTGCTTTCAGTTATACTATTTTTAAACAAGGTGAACTTGCTTGTGTTTGATTTTAGGGGGCTTTTCTAAAACTTTTGTTAAATTTAACTTAATTGAAACTGAACTTAAGAAAACTTTCAGAAAAAGTTTAGGCTTCTTTTAGGAAAGGCCCGTAGACTAGGAGCATGTAAAATGAAAGACGAGGAAAAGAGCATGAAAGCAAAAAAATGGACATTCTTATTAACGAGTATAGCAACTTTAGCACTGGTAACAGCATGTACTCAGTCAACTTCAAATACAACAGCTAGCAATAGTACTGCAACGACAACAGTAACTACCAATAAGAAAACATCTAGTTACTTTACAGATAAGGACTATGATACTTCTTATGATGAAAAAACAGCAGCAACTGTAACTTTGTCAGGATCAACGGCGACGGTATCAGGTGATGGAGTAGCCGTATCAGGTTCTACCGTCACAATTTCTAAGTCAGGAACCTATGTGATTTCTGGACAATCTGATGGTGTTCAAATCAAGATTGAAGCTGAAAAAACAGATGATGTGCATATCGTACTAAACGGTGTCACCATGACTAATACCAATGCAGCTATCTCAGCAACATCAGCTGGACACGTCTACTTAACCCTAGCAGATGGCACAACCAATAGCCTATCAGATTCTGCTTCAAATAGTGATGACAAGGCAGATGCAGCCCTCTTCTCTAAAGTGGACTTGACCATCAACGGTAAAGGGACTCTCAATGTAGATGGTAAGAAAAATAACGGTATCAAGGCTAACGATACACTTCACATCACAGGTGGAACCTACAACATCATAGCAGTTGGAGATGCCTTTAATGTTAATGATGAACTCAACATCACTGGAACAACTATGACTATCGATGCCAAGGAAGACGGCGTCAAGGTCGATAATGATGATGATACATCTGTTGGAACCATGCATCTCTCTGATAATACTATTACTGTTACTGCTGGCGATGATGGTATCCACGCTTCAGGTGATTTGGTCATCGATAGTGGTACCTATACTGTTAAGAATTCTACCGAAGGGCTTGAAGGAAAATCAATCACTATCAACGGTGGAGACATTACTATTTACGCGACAGATGATGGTGTCAATGCAGCCAACAAAAATGCCCAACAAAGTGAAATCTTCTTCACCATGAATGGTGGGAATTTGACAGTTGAAGTTGGCCAAGGGGACACAGATCCAATTGACTCAAATGGGAATATCACAGTTAATGGAGGAACCATCAAAATGACTGGTCAATCTGGTTTTGACTTTGACGGAACAGCGACCTACACAGGTGGAGATATCTACCTCAATGGTGAAAAACAAACTGAAATCGTCAATTCCATGCCTGGAGGCGGAGGAGCACCTGGCGGTGGCCCTCAAGGAAATGATGGCCCTGGTGGTGGTGCACCTGGTGGTCACCCATAAAAGAAAATCTCCTTTCTCGAAAGAGAAGGGAGATTTTTTTCAATTTTTGGGAAGAGCTGCAGGAGCAGCTTGGGTTGTTGCAGGTGTGACGTCATCAGCAGAAGCAATAGTAGTTCCTGTGAAGACAGTTCCTAAAACAACGGAAGCTAAGGTTAGAGTTTGTTTACGTAAAAAAGTATATTTTTTCAAAATATGTCCCCTTTTTAATAAACTATTTTCTCTGATACCGGTTTTTAAAAACTTATCAACGATATATTAATCAAGGCTTTTGGGCTTTTCATATCTCTAGTTATTAATAAAAAACCGAACAAGAAAAATATACATGAAATAATTTAAATACACAAAACTCACGAAAAAAATAGGATTCCTACAAATTTGCAGGAATCCTTATTTTATCAGTGTTTCTACTTTATTTTTATACGTAAAAAATACTAGCTAGTTACTTAATTTATGTTTTCGCATTAGCACTATGAAAAAAGGTTGCGACTAGTTTAGTAATTTTTCAAAGAATTGGATGACCTCCGGTTTGAGATTACTTTCCTTCGGTTCAACTAGCGAAACGTAAAAGCTGATCCGTTCATCTTCAGCCGTCGGAATTGCAATCAAATCCTTTTCATTATCCGTTAGTGCAAGATCTGCTAGTAAGCTAATTCCAACTTGTTTACGAAGAAGTTGTTTTAGGAGTTGAATATCATCTGTCTGAAAGAAGGGAGTAGCCTTATGGTGATAACGCTCATTCAACTGTTCAAAGGCTTTTAAATGAACAAAGTGCTCATCTGGAATGATAAAATCTTCATCGATGACATCTGAAAATTGTAATATCTTTTTTGAGGCTAGAGGATGGTTGTGATGCAGTACATAATAGAGATCTCGTTTGGCCATTTCTCTTACCTGGAAGCGATGGTCTTTAATCGGTTCCAAACTCCCCAAAAAACTAGCATCTAGCTCTCCTTTGGAAAGTAATTCCAAAAGTTCAACAGATCCTTCTTGGACTGGATGGATACTTTGAAGCGCTGCAACATTACTGATAAAAGCAGGTTGTTTTCGGACAAGATAGTCAATGATGATTGGAGGAAACCCAATCGTGTTGAATTGAGAGAGACTCCGTAGAATCTCTTTTTTTGCCCCTTGAATATCAGGTAAGACCTTTTGAATATGTCGTAGCAAGATTTCTCCTTGGGGCGTCAATTTGAAAGTACGGTGAGAAGGATCGTGCACAATTAATTGGCAGTGAAATTCCTTTTCTAGTCGTTTAATCGCATAGGAAACGGATGGTTGACTGATCCCGTGTTTTTGGGCAACCCCAGTAAAGGATTGCTGTTGACTAAGATCAAGAAAATAATAAAAGTCCTTAAGATTCATTGGGCTCCCTCTTCTAAATAGACAGACATGGATAAGTAAAAATTATCCGTGATAGCTAATTTGACTATATGATTTTTTGTTTGTTACAATCTAAGGTGAGTCAGAGGACAATTAAAGGCTATCTAAAAGATCTTCGAAAATCTTTAGGAACTTCTCCCTTTTTCCAACTGGAAGTTGTTTAATTTTCATATTTACTCTCTTAAGTGAAAGGCTGTCGGTAGGATCTGAAGATGCTTCGAGTGAATCAAAATTGAAGAATTCTTCAGGAGTTAACTCAAGAGCAGAAATGACTTTTTCAAGACTGTGAATGGTCAGATTCACGTTTTGATTTTCCAATTGATTGATGTATTTTAATCCAAGGTCTGCCCGTTCCGACAGCTCCTCTTGACTCATGTTTTGTTTTTTTCGCAAATATTTGACCTTTTGCGCTATATACTGTTGCAAATAATGTTTTGTTTTCATGTAACCAGAATACAAGTTTTAAATGACAAAAATAACACCTTAAACAAAACAATGTATGTTATAAGAAACGTATTTTGAATTTTTTGATGGGAATAACCTTCTAAAAACGTGGAAAGGATCTCGCTTTTTAAAAAGATGACCATGACTATTTAGGAAGTGATGGATAAATGCAATAGTTTGTTATTTCTTGAAATCATATCATTTTAGCTTGCATCGTCTGTACTTTTATTTATTATTGTATCATATATAGAACAAAGTGTCATATAAACCAAAAAAGTGTTATAATAGAATAAACTAAATAAGGAGGTCATATGATGACTGCACATGATATTTTAAACAACCCTTTCCTTAACAAAGGGACTGCCTTTACCTTGGAAGAACGCCAGAAACTAGGTCTCATTGGCCTCCTACCACCTTACGTTCAAACCATTGAAGAACAAGCAGCGCAAACTTATGCGCAAATGCAAACGAAGGTCAACGATTTGGAAAAACGTTTGTTCCTAATGGAAATCTTTAATACCAACCGTACCCTTTTCTATTACTTGTTTGCTCAACATTTGGAAGAATTTAATCCCATTGTCTATGACCCAACCATTGCTGATACTATTGAAGGGTATAGCGACCTCTTTGTAGATCCTCAGTATGCCGCATATCTTGATATTAATCACCCTGAAAATATCGAAGCTACTTTGAAAAATGCAGCGGGAGATCGTGAAATTCGTCTTATTGTTGTGACAGATGCAGAAGGTATTCTCGGTATTGGTGACTGGGGTACAAATGGTGTCGATATTTCTGTTGGGAAATTGATGGTCTATACTGGGGCTGCAGGAATTGATCCTTCAATGGTGCTTCCTTTGGTCATTGATGCAGGTACCAACCGTGAAGAATTGCGTAACAATCCTAATTACTTAGGAAATCGTCACGAACGTGTGCGTGGTGATCGTTACTATGATTTTATCGATCAATTTGTCCAAACTGCAGAACGTCTTTTCCCTAAACTCTACCTTCACTGGGAAGATTTCGGTCGCTTAAATGCTGCCAATATTCTTGAAAAATACCGGAAGCAAATTCCAACCTTTAACGATGATATCCAAGGAACTGGTATCGTGACCTTGGGTGGTATCTTTGGTTCACTGGATATTACAGGTGAAAAATTAACGGATCAAGTTTACCTCTGCTATGGTGGTGGAACTGCTGGTGCAGGGATTGCCTCTCGTGTACTTCGCGAAATGGTTAGTGAAGGTCTGCCTGAAGAAGAAGCCTATAAACGTTTCTTTATGGTCGATAAACAAGGTCTCCTCTTTGATGACATGGATGACCTAACTCTTCAACAAAAACCATTTGCTAAGAAACGCTCTGATTTTGCCAATGCGGATAAGTTAACGGACCTTCTTGAAGTGGTGAAGACGGTTAAACCAACGATTCTTGTGGGAACTTCAACTCAGCCAAATACCTTCACTAAAGAAATCGTAGAGGCTATGTGTGAAAATACTGAACGTCCAATGATCTTCCCATTGTCTAATCCTACGAAGCTCGCAGAAGCAAGTGCCAAAGATTTGATTGAATGGTCAGATGGGAAAGCGTTTGTTGCAACAGGAATTCCAGCTGGTACAGTTTCCTATAAAGGAGTAGACTACGTGATTGGTCAAGCGAACAATGCGTTGATTTATCCAGGTCTTGGACTTGGTATGTTGGCTTCTGAAGCGAGTCTTTTGACAGATGAAATGATTGGTGCCGCTGCACGTTCATTGAGTGGGATTGTCAATCCAGGTCAACCTGGAGCACCAGTCTTACCTCCGTTTAAGTATGTAGCCGATGTTTCCATCAAAGTAGCGGAAGCAGTTGCTAAAAAAGCACAAGAACAAGGTCTTGCACGTGCTCAAGAGACAGATATGGCTAAAGCAGTCCGTGATTTGAAATGGTATCCAGAATATAAATAAGTAAATGGAAATGGGGTGTACGAGTGCGACTGGATGCCTTGTACCCCTTTTGCTATATGTCCTATTATAAAGAAAGGGAGACTATGGAAATCTTTATAACGTCAATTCAGAGTATTGTACCCATTATCGTCATCATCATTCTTGGTTATTTCTTGCAAGTCCGTGGTTGGTTCCAAGAGAGTTTTGGAAATGACTTATCTAAACTCATTATGAATGTGGCTATGCCTGTGGCAATTTTTACCTCTGTTCTTAAATATTTAACCTTAGATAAGCTGATTAGCTTGTCTGGTGGTTTGCTCTATACGTTTATCGCCTTCATTCTTGGTTATCTAGCGGCCTTTATTGCGGTGAAAGTTTTTAAAGTGCGCTCAGGACGCCGAGGAACCATGATTAATACCTTTGTCAATGCCAATACTATTTTCATTGGTTTGCCTTTAAATATCGCTCTGTTTGGGGATCAAGCCCTTCCTTACTTCTTGGTATATTATATTACAAATACTATCTCTACTTGGACCTTAGGTGTCTATCTGATGACTTCTGATAGCAAAGAAGGGGCTTCAAAACAGACTCAAAAATTTAATTGGAAGAAGCTCTTCCCTGCTCCTTTATTAGGTTTTCTCGTAGCCCTCGCCTTTTTAGTTCTCCGTCTGCCTGTTCCAAGTTTTGCGGAAAGTACCTTGACCTATATTGGTAGTTTAACAACGCCATTATCACTTGTCTATATTGGTATCGTTCTAGCGAAGGCGGGACTTAAGACCATTCGCTTTGATAAGGATACCATTATCACACTGGTTGGTCGTTTTATCCTTGCGCCGGTCATCATGCTCCTAGTTTTGAAGTTCTTCTCTCCAAATATGGTAGCATCAGAATTTAGAACCTTTATGATTCAATCAGCAACACCTGCTTTAGCGGTTCTTCCTATCCTTGCCAATCAAGGAAAAGGCGATGTTGAGTTTTCAACGAATGTGGTCACTCTCAGTACGGTTTTATTTGTAATTGTGGTTCCGATTCTACAGACATTATTAGGATAAAAGGAGTAGAGTTTGCAAATGCTTTTGAATTGGCTTAAAAAATGGCAAACACTTATCAAACTCGTTTTATTTCTATCTATTACTAGTCTAGTTATTGTAGAGATAACTAGACTTTTTAAAACAATTTCGTTTGATAAGATTAAAGAAATACTGGGAGGACTGTCTCCACTAAATGTCATCTGTTTAGCATTGTTTGGTTTTATGGCCGTTGCGCCAATGATCATCTATGATAGAATCTTAAATCAAGAGCTTCATCAAAAACAAAAAATTTCTTACTTACTCGAAACTAGCTGGACTATTAATAGCTTGAATAATATGATTGGTTTTGCCGGTTTGGTGGATGTTGGTTTACGATATTCTTTCTATGGAGATGAAGAACGACCTGAAAAAAGTATGCAGGGGATTTCTCGTGTCATTCCTTATTTCATGAGTGGATTCTCACTGTTTGCTCTAATCAGCTTAGTTTTAACAGGGTTATTCCCTGTATCAATTGGGATTAAACAGTATTGGCCAGCTCTTTTAGGAGCTAGTCTCTATCTTCCAATTGTACTATTTGTTTCAAATAGAAAAAATTGGGCTTATTTTGGTCAGCTGAGTGGAAGAACAATTTTATCATTAGTATTGGCTTCAGCTCTTGATTGGGCTAGCATCATTGGTTTTTTCCTTTTAGTTGGATCTGTTTTAGGGTTTCATTTACCGATTTATGACATCATCCCCCTTTTTATGATTGCCATTACAATCGGAATTATGTCAATGATTCCTGGTAGTCTAGGTAGTTTTGATTTAATTATGTTATCTGGTTTAGTTGGCCTTGGGATTGATAAGACTCAGGCACTAAGTTGGTTACTTTTATTTAGGTTATTCTATTATATTCTTCCTTTTGGTTTAGGAGTTGTTCTATTCTTGAAAAATATGGGTGGACGACTTAATGAGAAGTATTTAGGAATTCCACACAAGGTCATTGAGACTTTATCCACTATTGTATTAGTTTGGGGTTTACGACTTTTTGGCTTCTTTTTTATCGTTTCAGCTATAGTTCCTCAAGAATTAGAGCATCTTCCTTTGCTTAAAGATCTTGCAACTAGTACTGGTCAGTTTGTTTTTCAACTTCCTAGTATCCTTCTCGGTGTTCTATTCTTTCTGCTAGCAAGAATAGTCAAACGACGATTGAAATTTACCTTAGCACTTACGACTGGACTAGGTTTGGTTAGCCTTGTTTATTTGAATATTGGTTCTTTTTCTTTAATAAGTAGTATTTTCTTAATCAAACTTTTATCTCTCATTTGGTGGAAGAAAGATACATTTGTTCGCAGGCATTATATCTATGTTTGGGAAGATTGTTGCAAAGATATTATTTATATTGGTGGAACGCTCTTTTTGACACTAGTTTTGCTAGGGCATTTGAATCCTCATCATGTGTTTCAGTTAAACCATTTCTCTCACGTAATGACACATTGGCTTTATCTTCTTAGTGTGTCCCTTGTTTTGGTGTCTCTATATGTGTTGCTTCTTCGTAAAAGTAATCAATTCAAAGGGGAAATTGGAGAAAGCTTTGATAAGCAACGTTATCAAGATTTTGTTAGTACAATACCAAATCTCAATTTAGATTCGGCCTTAGCTTTTTTAGGTGATAAATACTTATATTGGTACCAGGAGGATGGCCAAGACAAAGTGGTGTTCCAATTTGCAATTGAAAACAACAAGTATGTTGTCATGTCGGATCCACTAGCGCAGTCGGGCTATTTAGAAAAAGGCTTATCACAGTTTTTAGAAGATGCAGAGGCTGCAAATGTGGCTATTATTTTCTATGAAGTCAACCAAGAAACGACTCTATTACTTCATGAATATGGGTATGACTTTATGAAATTTGGTGAGAATGCTCAGGTGCCATTAGAGAGTTTTACAATCGAAGGGAAACATGGGAAGAAATTTAGAACGATTGTTAATAAGTTGGAGAATAAGGGATATCAATTTCAAGTTTTAGAACCTCCCTTTGATGAGGATTTGCTAAACGTACTTAAAGAAATATCGGATAGCTGGTTAGATGGCCGCCAAGAAAAAGGTTTTTCACTTGGTTACTTTGATGAAAAGTATATTCAACTAGCACCAATCGCACTTGTAAGGGATAAGGATGATAACGTTCAGGCTTTTGTTACTTTTTTAGCAAGTAACGGACCTGAAGAAGCCAGTATTGATTTGATGCGCTACCACTTAAGGACAGCACCTGATGGTATCATGGATTATCTTTTTGTAAACTTATTACTTTATTTTAAAGAAGAAGGAGTTATCTTCTTTGATTTAGGTATGGCACCCTTGTCAAATGTAGGAACTGAGAAACATAGTTTCTTACAGGAAAAAGTGGCTTATCTCATCTATGCTTTTACCAATCGCTTTTATTCCTTTAGTGGTCTTAGACAATATAAACAAAAGTTTAAGCCAATCTGGGAATCGCGCTATGTTGCATACCCCCGTGATACATGGTTGATACTAGATATGCTAGCCATTTATAGAGTTGATAATCGAAAAGTAAAGAAATTATCGTAATGCATATTTATTTTGGTGAATATAAAAAGATTTTCTATTTTTTGTATGACTGCTGAGAGTAGGCAATTAGTTTAAGTTCGTTCAATCTTGTTGAAACAGTATTACAAGGTATTCGGTTAAAATATGACTTGAACACTTTGAAAATTAAACTGCACTCTAGGATTAGACTGAAAAAATTTAACTGTGGTGTGCAGTTTAATGATATAGTTCTATTTTAAATTGTTTCTAAATCAGCACATAAGTCTCAACCGCTTGCCCAGCTCCGTTTTCATTGTTGGTCTTTGTCACAAAGGCTGCTCCATCTTTCACTTCTTGAGGAGTGTTGCCCATGGCAACACCAATTCCAGCTTTTTTGAGCATAGGGGGTCATTGCCTTAAGATAAGTTTTTTATTTAGGCTTCACCTTGACTTTCTTTCTGCTTTTGATACAATAGTAAAAATTTAGAGGAGGTGTTCTATGATTCAGAAACACGCTATTCCTATTTTAGAGTTTGATGACAATCCTCAAGCAGTTATCATGCCCAATCACGAAGGCTTAGATTTACAGTTGCCAAAGAAGTGCATCTATGCATTTTTGGAGGAGGAGATTGACCGCTATGCTCAGGAAGTAGGAGCAGAGTGTGTCGGCGAGTTCATTTCTGCCACTAAAACCTATCCTGTTTATGTCATGGACTACAAAGGTGAAAAAGTTTGTCTAGCCCAGGCTCCGGTTGGTTCTGCACCAGCCGCCCAGTTTATGGATTGGTTGATTGGTTACGGTGTGGAGAAAATCATCTCTACCGGTACTTGTGGGGTGCTTACTAATATAGAAGAAAATGCTTTTCTAATTCCAGTAAGAGCATTGCGTGATGAAGGAGCTAGCTACCATTATGCGCCACCCTCTCGTTATATGGATGTTCATGTAGAAGCTGTTTCTGCCATCGAGCAAGTCTTGGAACAACTAGGTGTCCCTTACGAAGAAGTCATGACCTGGTCGACAGACGGATTTTACCGAGAAACCGCTGAAAAAGTTGCCTATCGTAAGGAAGAAGGTTGTGCAGTTGTAGAGATGGAGTGTGCAGCTCTAGCGGCAGTGGCTCAACTTCGTGGAGTTATCTGGGGTGAGTTGCTGTTTACAGCAGATTCCTTGGCAGATCTTGATAACTATGACCAGCGCGATTGGGGTGCGGAGGCTTTCGAAAAGGCGCTAGAACTCTGTCTTGAGATCGTTAGTCATATGTGAGTATTCTCAGTTTTTTGTGGTACAATGTAGCTATGTTATTAAAATCAATTGTTGAAAAAATAAATACCACTTTGGGGCGTTTATCACCTGCTCGGCGAATCTTTTTAAGCTTTGCTTTAGTTATTTTTCTAGGTTCCCTCCTGTTGAGTCTACCACTCGTACAAGCTCCAACATCTCATGCCGGTTATTTTGATCATTTGTTTACAGCTGTATCCATGGTCTGTGTGACAGGACTGTTTACCTTACCTGTCGCTTCTACCTACAATGTTTGGGGGCAGCTGATTTGTATGGTCTTGATTCAGATTGGTGGTTTGGGGCTCATGACCTTTATAGGAGTCTTCTATATTCAAAGCAAGCAAAAGCTAAGTCTTCGAGGTCGTGAAACGATTCTGGAGAGTTTTAGTTTTGAAGAAACTCAGTCTTTGAAGGATTTTCTACGTTCCATCTTTTTTACAACTTTTTTAGTAGAAGGTTTAGGAGCCTTTCTACTGAGTTTTCGTTTTATCCCCGAGTTTGGCTGGGGGCGAGGGATTTTAACGTCTATCTTCTTGGCGATTTCAGCTTTCTGTAATGCTGGATTTGATAATTTTGGAAGTACGAGTTTGCTAGCCTTTCAGACAGATCCTTTGGTTAATCTAGTGATTGCGGGCTTGATTATTACAGGTGGTCTAGGTTTTATGGTCTGGTTTGATCTAGCCACTCAATTGGGAAAGAAGAAAAAACGCCGTCTTCGTTTCCATACTAAGCTAGTCCTCTTCTTAACAGCGGGGATTTTATTTGCTGGAACAGTTTCAACCCTCTTGATAGAGTGGAACAATTCGGGAACGATTGGAAATCTTAGCTTCCCGGATAAATTGCTGGTTAGCTTCTTCCAAACTGTTAGCATGAGAACAGCAGGTTTTGCTTCTATTGATTACACTCAAGCTAGACCTGTTACTTTGCTGATTTATATCTTACAAATGTTTCTCGGTGGAGCACCTGGAGGAACCGCAGGAGGACTTAAAATCACGACCTTCTTTGTTTTGTTGGTATTCGCACGCAGTGAGTTTTTAGGGTTACCTCATGCCAATGTAGCACAGAGAACGATTGAACCTCGGACAGTCCAAAAATCATTCAGTGTCTTCATTATTTTTTTATTGACTTTTCTGGTTGGCTTGATTTTACTAGGAATAACAGCAGAAGGGAATCCGAAATTTATCTATCTGATGTTTGAAACAATTTCAGCGCTTGCCACGGTTGGAGTAACTGCTAATTTGACACCAGAATTAGGCAAATTAGCTCTCAGCATTGTCATGCTACTGATGTTTATCGGACGAATTGGGCCACTGACGCTATTAGTCAGTTTGGCTGAGTATCGACCAGATAAGAAAGATATGATTCACTATATGAAAGCAGATATAACCATAGGATAAGAAAGGATAAACTATGTCAGATCGGACAATCGGAATTTTAGGTTTGGGTATTTTTGGGAGTAGTGTTCTGGCTGCTCTCGCTAAGCATGATGTAAATATCATAGCCATTGACGACCATGAGGAACGAATCAATCAATTTGAACCGGTCTTAGCGCGTGGCGTTGTTGGTGACATCACAGATGAGGACCTCTTGCTATCAGCGGGGATTGATACTTGTGATACAGTAGTCGTCGCAACTGGTGAAAATCTAGAGTCTAGTGTTCTAGCAGTCATGCATTGCAAGAGTCTGGGTGTACCGACTGTTATTGCTAAGGTTAAAAGCCATACAGCAAAAAAAGTCCTTGAAAAAATAGGTGCAGACTCAGTTATTTCACCAGAGTATGAGATGGGACGCTCTTTGGCACAGACGATTCTCTTCCATAATAGTGTAGATGTCTTTCAGTTAGACAAGAACGTCTCCATTGTCGAAATGAAAGTTCCTGTATCATGGGTAGGAAAGAGCCTTAGCCAATTAAATCTTAGAGGACGGTACAATCTCAATATCCTCGGTTTTCGTGACTACGAAAATGCTCCCTTAGATGTTCAGTTTGGCCCAAATGACTTACTAAGATCGGATACCTATATCATGGCGGTTATTAATAACCAATATTTGGATACTCTAGCAAGCCTCAGTGAGTAGAAGAGGAGTGACTATTCTTTTTTCAACGACTATTGAGTCAATATAAGTATTTTATAAGAGGGATTTAAGAAAAATTTTAACTTTTTCTTAATCCTTTTTAATTTTAGGAGATTATACTAGAGTCATCAAATAAAGAAAAACTCTAAGGAGAATCCTATGAAATTCAATCCAAATCAAAGATATACTCGTTGGTCTATTCGCCGTCTTAGTGTCGGTGTTGCCTCAGTTGTTGTGGCCAGTGGCTTCTTTGTTCTGGTCAGTCAACCAAGTTCTGCACGTGCCGATGTGGTCAATCCGACCCCTGCTCAAGTCGTGCCAGATGCAGATTCGGTGAGTGCAAAGAGCGACTTACCAGCAGAACTTCTCAAAGAAGCAGTCGATACAGCTCTTCCTTCAGAACAGGCAGATTCAGCACCTAAAGCAAGCTTGGATTCTACAAGCTCACCAGAAAAAGTGGATGTAGCTGATAAAGACCAAGTAGTAGTACCCAAAGAAGAAGTGCAAGTAAAACCAGAATCTAAGAAAGAAGCAGAAGATGCGGTTAAACCTGCGACAAATCCTGCTCCTGCAGTTATTGGACAAGACCGTGAAGTAAGTGAAGCTCAACAAGCAACCACCCCTGCTGAAGTTCAAAAAGGTGTGGCTGAAAACACCAAAGACACAGTAGATGTTCCAGCTACTTACTTGGACAAGGCTAACTTCCCAGGTCCATTCACAGCCGGTGTTAACCAAGTAATCCCATACGAATTCTTCGCTGGTGATGGGATGTTGACTCGCCTTATCTTGAAAGCCTCAGACAAGGCTCCATGGTCAGACAACGGCTCAGCTAAAAATCCAGCTCTTCCACCAGTAGAGAAATTGGGCAAAGGCCTCTACTTCTACGAAGTGGATTTGGCCGGTACTCAAGGTAAAACAGATAAAGAGCTTCTTGACCTCTTGAAACAAAACGGCACTCAAAGCTATAAAGCTACTATTAAAGTGTATGGTGCGAAAGATGGCAAAGCAGATTTGAGCAACCTAGTAGCGACTAAAAATTTGGATGTCAACTTGAACGGCTTGACCACCCCAGCTGAAGTTCAAAAAGGCGTGGTTGATAATACCAAAGACACAGTAGATGTCCCAGCTACTTACTTGGACAAGGCTAACTTCCCAGGCCCATTCACAGCCGGCGTCAATCAAGTCATTCCATACGAATTCTTCGCAGGTGATGGTATGTTGACCCGCCTCATCTTAAAAGCATCCGTTAAGGCTCCATGGTCACACAACGGCTCAGCTAAAAATCCAGCTCTCCCACCAGTAGAGAAATTAGGCAAAGGTCTCTACTTCTACGAAGTGGACTTGGCAGGCACTCAAGACAAATCAGACAAAGAGCTTCTAGACCTCTTGAAACAAAACGGTACGCAAAGCTATAAAGCTACTATTAAAGTGTATGGTGCAAAAGATGGCAAAGCAGATTTGAGCAACCTAGTAGCGACTAAGGATTTGGATGTCAACTTGAACGGCTTGACCACTCCAGCTGAAGTACAAAAAGGTGTGGCTGAAAACACCAAAGACACAGTAGATGTCCCAGCTACTTACTTGGCCAAGGCCAACTTCCCTGGCCCATTCACAGCCGGAGTCAACCAAGTCATTCCATACGAATTCTTCGCAGGTGATGGTATGTTGACACGCCTTATCCTGAAAGCTTCTGACAAGGCTCCATGGTCAGACAACGGCTCAGCTAAAAATCCTGCCCTTCCACCAGTAGAGAAATTGGGTAAAGGTCTCTACTTCTATGAAGTGGATTTGGCCGGCACTCAAGGTAAATCAGATAAAGAGCTGCTTGACTTGTTAAAACAAAACGGCACTCAAAGCTATAAAGCAACTATCAAAGTGTACGGTACAAAAGATGGCAAGGCCGATTTGAGCAATCTTGTAGCGACAAAAGATTTGGATGTCAACTTGAATGGCTTGACTACGCCTGCTGAAGTTCAAAAAGGAGTGGCCGACAACACCAAAGACACAGTAGATGTCCCAGCCACTTATTTGGACAAAGCCAACTTCCCAGGCCCATTCACAGCCGGAGTTAACCAAGTCATTCCATATGAATTCTTCGCTGGTGACGGTATGTTGACTCGCCTTATCTTGAAAGCATCCGACAAGGCCCCATGGTCAGACAATGGTTCAGCTAAAAATCCTGCTCTCCCACCAGTAGAGAAATTGGGCAAAGGTCTCTACTTCTATGAAGTGGATTTGGCCGGTACTCAAGGCAAATCAGATAAAGAGCTTCTTGACCTCTTGAAACAAAACGGCACTCAAAGTTATAAAGCTACTATCAAGGTGTACGGCGCAAAAGACGGCAAGCCCGACTTAACTAATCTGGTAGCGACTAAGGATTTGACAGTAAACTTGAATGGACATCAGTCTCTTACTCCGATGAACTCGCAAATGCCAGCTGCTAGTCAGGATAAGATGATGCCTAACAAAGAGCAGGATAAAACCATGAATGCTAGCCAGCCTATGGAAACACCAAGCATGAAACAAGATCAAGCTCCAGCAGCCTCAAGAAAAATGTCTGATGAAGGCAAGATGGCAGCTAATAACAAGGCGTCAAATCCAATGATGGCTGATAAAATGAAAGGCCGAAAAGACATGCTTCCATATACTGGTGAAGCCCAAACATCAATGTCTGCTATTGGATTCTTTGGACTCGCCTTGGCTGGACTGCTGGGTGGTCTCGGTTTGAAAGCTAAAAAAGAGGAAAATGACTAGTCTAGCTACAGACTTTCTATCTAGGATTTGAAAAATCCAGATAGCGATTAGAATGTTCGTAAAGCGATTAAAATAGTGTTATACTATTGTGGTATAGCACTGTTTTTTTCAAAGGAGAGACAGATGGGAAAGACAATTTTACTCGTTGACGACGAGGTAGAAATCACAGATATTCATCAACGCTATCTGGTTCAGGCAGGGTATCAGGTTTTGGTGGCTCATGATGGAGTAGAGGCCTTAGAAATCTTCAAGCGAAAACCGATTGATTTGATTATTACAGATATCATGATGCCTCGGATGGATGGTTATGATTTGATTAGTGAGGTCCAGTATCAATATCCGGATCAGCCTTTTCTCTTTATTACGGCTAAGACCAGTGAGCAGGACAAGATTTACGGTCTGAGCTTAGGGGCAGATGACTTTATTGCCAAGCCTTTTAGCCCACGTGAGCTGGTTTTGCGTGTCCACAATATCTTGCGTCGCCTTCATCGTGGAGGTGAGACAGAAGTAGTCAGTCTTGGGGATTTACGGATGAATCACGGTAGCCATGAGGTCCAAGTTGGAGATGTGGCGCTTGACTTGACAGTCAAATCCTTCGAACTTCTATGGCTTTTAGCTAGTAATCCAGAGCGGGTTTTTTCTAAGACAGACCTCTATGAAAAGGTCTGGCAAGAAGACTATGTGGATGATACCAATACCTTGAATGTTCATATTCATGCTCTTCGACAGGAGTTGGCTAAACATGCCAGTGCAGAAACGCCTACTATCAAAACTGTCTGGGGCTTGGGCTACAACATTGAGAAAGCACGAGGTAGTTAATGAAATTAAAAAGTTATATTCTAGTGGGGTATATCATTTCAACACTCCTAACGATTATCGTAGTTTTTTGGGCAGTCCAGCGAATGTTAATTGACGAAAGAGAGATTTATTTCCTAGTGGGAATGACTCTCATGGCAAGTTTTGTTGGTGCTGGGATTAGTCTCTATCTCCTATCACCAGTCTTTACTTCATTGGGTAAACTCAAGGAACATGCCAAGCGAGTAGCGGACAAGGATTTTCCTTCAAATCTGGAGGTTCAAGGGCCTGTAGAATTTCAGCAGTTAGGGCAAGCCTTCAATGAAATGTCCCATGATTTGCAAGCGACCTTTGATTCCTTGGAAGAAAGCGAACGAGAAAAGGGCTTGATGATTGCCCAGCTTTCGCATGATATCAAGACTCCCATCACCTCTATCCAAGCGACGGTAGAAGGAATTTTGGACGGAGTTATCAAGGAAGGAGAACAAGCCCATTATCTAGCAACCATTGGACGCCAGACCGAAAGGCTTAATAAACTGGTTGAAGAGTTGAATTTTTTGACCTTAAACACAGCTAGAAATCAGGCAGAGACGACTAGTAAAGACAGCATTTTTCTGGATCAGCTCTTGATTGAGTGTATGAGTGAATTTCAGTTCTTGATTGAGCAGGAGGAGCGAGATGTCCACTTACAGGTGATTCCAGAGTCTGCCCGGATTGAAGGAGATTATGCCAAACTTTCTCGCATCTTGGTGAATCTGGTCAATAACGCTTTTAAATACTCAGCTCCAGGAACCAAGCTGGAAGTGGTGGCTAAGCTGGAGAAGAACCAGCTTTCAATCAGTGTGACCGATGAGGGGCAGGGAATTGCCCCAGAGGATTTGGAGAATATTTTCAAACGCCTTTATCGTGTCGAAACTTCGCGCAATATGAAAACGGGTGGTCATGGCCTAGGCCTTGCGATTGCGGGTGAATTAGCCCATCAATTAGGTGGAGAAATCACAGTTACCAGCCAGTACGGCCTAGGAAGCACCTTTACCCTCCTTCTCAAACTTTCTAGTAGTGAAAATAAAGCTTAACCCCTTTACAAATCCAGCCATTCATGGTAAAATGGACTTTGTGTGAAATATCAGCAGGGAAGCATGAAGCTCGTCAACAGGTGTCTTATGATAAGTAACCTTGGCTGTTTAGGCGAAGGGCATCTGCACGAATCAGGGCTTTCTAAGTGACTATTTCCACCGAAATATTATTTATATCAGGAGGACATTTACATGTCACGTTATACAGGACCATCTTGGAAACAAGCTCGTCGCCTTGGCCTTTCACTTACAGGTACAGGTAAAGAATTGGCACGTCGTAACTACGTACCAGGACAACACGGACCAAACAACCGTTCTAAATTGTCAGAATACGGTTTGCAATTGGCTGAAAAACAAAAACTTCGTTTCACTTACGGTGTAGGTGAAAAACAATTCCGTAACTTGTTCGTACAAGCTACAAAAATCAAAGGCGGAATCCTAGGTTTCAACTTCATGCTTCTTTTGGAACGCCGTTTGGATAACGTTGTTTACCGTCTTGGTCTTGCGACTACTCGTCGTCAAGCTCGTCAATTCGTAAACCACGGTCACATCCTTGTTGACGGAAAACGCGTTGATATCCCATCATACCGTGTAACTCCAGGTCAAGTGATCTCAGTTCGTGAAAAATCATTGAAAGTTCCAGCTATCCTTGAAGCAGTAGAAGCAACTCTTGGACGTCCAGCATTCGTATCATTCGATGCTGAAAAATTGGAAGGTTCATTGACTCGCTTGCCAGAACGCGACGAAATCAACCCAGAAATCAACGAAGCACTTGTCGTTGAATTCTACAACAAAATGCTTTAATTTTAAGAAATATCTTACAGAAAGCCTACAACAGTGGGTTTTTTGCTTTACCTGAAAATTAGACTGTGAAAAACTAGTCACCTTTATGTGAATTACAAACTTATAATCCATAACATTACAGACTCAAAAAAACACAAGACAGAAACCAAAGCTCTTCTTTCCCCCTTTCTCTGCTATACTACAAGCAGAGAAAGGGGGAAAGTAAATGTTTGAAAAGTATTATGATAAGGTAAAGGGAATTGTTCATAGATGTAGAAAAGACTACTATCTCCACCTGTGGGAGAAAGAGGATTGGGACCAAGAAGGCATGATTTGTCTCCATGAACTTCTAGAACACCATCCAGAACTAGTGGAAGAAGAAAAGAAACTCTACGTCTACTTCAAAACAAAATTTCGCAATCGAATCCTTGATAGTGTCAGAAAACAAGAGAGTCAAAAACGTCGCCTAGACCGAATGTCCTACGAAGAAGTAGGGGAGATTAGCCATCGCCTACCAGAAGGAGGTTTATGGCTGGATGATTATTATGCCTTTCATGACTTGTTAGGTAATTATAGAAGAAAGTTGCCCCAAGATAAGCAAGAAGCCTACGAACGTCTATGGGCAGACGAACGATTTAAAGGTCGCAAAGCCCTTCTCAGAGAGCTGAAGGAATTAATTCAGGAGAAATGAAAAAAAGTTTAAAAAAGGTGTTGACAAAGTAAGAAAAGTCGGTATAATAGTAAGAGTTGAAAATAACAACTCCGGTCCGTTGGTCAAGGGGTTAAGACACCGCCTTTTCACGGCGGTAACACGGGTTCGAATCCCGTACGGACTATAGTATGTTACAGATGAAACACTAGATGAAAAAAATTAAAAAAGTTTCAAAAAAGTGTTGACAAGCGAAAGCGACTGTGATATACTAATATAGTTGTCACTTGAGAGAAGTGAGTGACAAAGACCTTTGAAAACTGAACAAGACGAACCAATGTGCAGGGCACTACAACTAAGGTTGTAGTACTGAACAATGAAAAAACAA
>NZ_JASHDM010000002.1:0-286650 GCF_047463655.1 Streptococcus infantis | reverse complement strand
TAGTATACCCGTTTTTCTTGTATTGTGCTAGCCAATTAAGAAGTATAGTACGACTTGGGAGGCCGTATTCAAGAGAAACTCTATCTTTAGTCCAGCCTTCATGTAAGACTTTATTAATCATTTCTTGTTTTAAATCAGGAGAATAGTAACGATTTTTTCCTTTTTTGACGAACTCTATTCCGTAACGATCAATCAATTTAATCATGTACCTAATATTAGAATTGTTTATCCCAAATATATTTGAAAGCTTCTCTAAGCTATATCCTTGTTTTCTAAGTTCATAGATTTGAACTTTATCATCATAAGTTAATTTCATAACAAAACACCCCAAAAGTTAGATTTTTTCTGTCTAACTTTTGGGGTGCAGTTCATTCCAAGCGTTTTTTTCTTTTGTTAATTTTACTATATTTCAGTTCAATCTCTACCTTTTTCACTACCTTTTTTAGATAAATATATCATTTAGATATTGAAATTAAGCCCTGCTATCATTTCGATGGCAGAGCTTTTTAATGTTTGGTACACTACCTTCTTATCTATATTTTGATGGAGCTGAAGTTGACATCTACAAAGTTTAATGTTAAAATACATTCAAAAATATATTTGAATGAGGTGTTTTATGATTCAAAATGTTGTTACTTCAATAATCCTGTATTCTGGGACAGCCGTAGACTTACTTATTATCCTAATGTTATTTTTTGCCAAAAGAAAAAGCAGAAAAGACATCATTAACATCTATTTAGGACAATTTCTAGGCTCTGTTAGTCTAATATTGCTAAGTTTACTTTTTGCATTTGTCTTAAATTATATTCCTAGTAAAGAGATTTTAGGTTTGCTCGGTTTGATTCCAATTTTCCTAGGACTCAAAGTTTTGCTTTTAGGAGATTCTGATGGAGAAGCTATTGCAAAAGATGGTTTGCGCAAAGATGATAAAAACCTGATTTTTTTAGTCGCTATGATTACTTTTGCAAGTTGTGGTGCTGATAATATTGGTGTTTTTGTCCCATATTTTATTACCTTAAATTTAGCGAATTTGATAGTGGCTTTACTTACTTTTCTAGTCATGATTTATCTCTTGGTTTTTTCTGCCCAAAAATTGGCTCAAGTCCCTTCTGTTGGAGAAACTTTGGAAAAATATAGCAGATGGTTTATTGCCGTTGTTTATTTAGGATTGGGGATGTATATCCTGATTGAAAACAACAGCTTTGACATGCTAAGGACTGTGTTCGGCTAGGAGAAAAAATTATGAAAAAAGATAGTATATGCCAAGTGAATATTATAAATCAACAAAATGTTACAACCGCAATGAACTACCTTGAAAAGGAAAAAGTCCAAAAATCACTTCGCATTTTAACAAAGTTTACCGATAATAAACAGATAAATATCATCTTTTATCTCCTTGCTGTTGAAGAACTCTGTGTCTGTGATATAGCCTGTTTACTAGATCTCAGTATGGCATCTGCCTCCCACCATCTTCGTAAACTAGCCAATCAAAACATCTTGGACACTAGAAGAGAGGGGAAAATTATATATTATTTTATAAAAGATGAGGAAATCAGAGATTTTTTTAATCAACTAGGATAACAACTATTTTTACGTCTAGAGTGTTTTTGTGTTGTTTAAGAAAAATAGATAGAGGTTTTAGATAACTACACATATTAGTTTTTTTAAAAAAGAGATTTAATCGATGATAACTAGAAAGGATTATTGCTAAATATCTTGTTTATTGCCAATTAAAATACGGTAGAATCGTCATCCTACGGTGTTGTTGCTTTTTAAATGCAAGAAGTGACAGAAGGAAAATATAGAAAGCACCTTTTACATTTAATAGGCAGGCGGAAGGGTTCAAGAGGAAAAACTTGGAACTTTGAGTGTACCAATTGGGTAAATTACTAGTACATTAGATATTTTATAGATTTCGAAAGTAAATTGGAAGGATTTTCAAATTATCCCCCCAGCAAAAAAGCTGGAAACATTTGTCAGAGCTATTGACAAATGCGAAAGAATCAGATAGAATAGTAAAGTATGTTTAGTAACTGATCACTTTATAGCCGGCTAAACGAATACAAAATCTATGAGGAGGTATTCATCGTGAAACGTACTTATCAACCAAGTAAACTACGTCGTGCGCGCAAACACGGATTCCGTAACCGTATGTCAACTAAAAACGGTCGTCGCGTATTGGCAGCTCGTCGTCGTAAAGGACGCAAAGTTTTGGCTGCATAATCCAAACGAATTCAACAAAGAAGTCAGTAGGAACTCGAGTCTACTGGCTTTTGTTTTGCCCTAAATGATGGCCTGCATTTACTTTCTATTTTTTCTGAAATAGTGTATAATATTTCATATAATATATAAATGGAGAATATTTATGAAAAAATCAAAAGCTCTCTTACTAGGGGCTGGAGTTTTGAGTGCTAGCTTCTTGATGGTAGCTTGTAGCTCGACACAGTCAAATGCATCTGATAAAACCTACTCTTATGTATTTGCTAGCAATCCAGATACATTAGACTACATTACTTCGACACGTGGCTCGACGTCTAGCATTACGACAAACTTGATTGATGGTTTGTTGGAAAATGATAAGTATGGCAATCTGGTTCCTTCCATGGCTGAATCATGGACAGTATCAAAAGATGGCTTGACCTATACCTATAAAATCCGTCAAGGTGTCAAGTGGTATACCTCTGAAGGGGAAGAATATACAGAGGTAACAGCTCATGACTTTGTGACAGGCCTAAGGTATGCGGCGGATAAAAAAGCAGAAAACTTGTACTTGGTGCAAGACTCTATCAAAGGTTTGGCGGACTATGTTGAGGGGCAATCATCAGACTTTGAGACTGTTGGTATCAAGGCAGTCGATGACTATACTCTCCAATATACCTTAAACAAGCCGGAGTCCTATTGGAATTCTAAGACAACAGGTGGAATTTTGAGTCCAGTCAATGAAGCCTTTTTGAAATCTAAGGGGGACGAATTTGGAAGTGTAACTCCATCTAGTATCCTGTCAAATGGACCTTACTTATTCAAATCATTCACTTCAAAATCTTTAATTGAGTTTGAAAAAAATCCTAATTACTGGGACAAGGACAATGTGAAGATTGAAAAAGTAAAACTTTCCTTCTATGACGGTTCAGACCAAGATAGTTTGGCTAGAGGATTCTTGGAAGGCAACTATACAGACGGGCGTATTTTCCCAACAAGCTCAGTCTTTGACCAGCTGAAAAAAGGGAATGAAGATAAGATTACCTATACCCCTCAAAATGCTATAACCTTCTACTATCTCTTCAATGTCAATCGTCAAAGCTACAAGCAAACCATGAAACAGACGGACAAAGAAAAGACGGATTCTCGTCTAGCAATGCAAAACAAAGACTTCCGTCAGGCTATTAACTTTGCCTTTGACCGTCATGCCTATGCTGCCCAGACAAATGGAGAAGATGGGGCTGATCGAATCCTTAGAAATACAGTCACACCAAGTAACTTTGTTCAAATCGGTGGCAAAAACTTTGGAGATGCTGTCAATGAAAAAATAGTCAACTATGGTACAGAGTGGTCTAATATCAATCTAAACGACGCTCAAGCTGCTTTCTTGGATCCTGAAAAGGCCAAGTCTGAATTTGCTAAGGCTAAAGAAAGTTTGCAGGCAGAAGGTGTGACCTTCCCTATCCACCTGGATATGTTGGTTGACCAGACTGCTAAGTTGGATGTTCAGCAGGCAAGCTCCTTCAAGCAGACCGTTGAAGCAACGCTTGGATCCGATAATATTGTTATTGATATCATTCAATTGTCTCCAGACGAGAAAGACAATGCTACCTTCTTTGCAGATACTGCTGATCAAAAGGACTATGACATCGATATCTCAGGGTGGAGTGGAGATTTCTCAGATCCGAAAACCTATCTTGACCTTTTGGATCCAGACTCTGGTTCTCAGTTGAAAAATCTTGGCTTGACTCCAGGAAAAGACAATGAAGTCAAGGAAAAACTCGGTTTAGCTACCTACAAGGAGTTGTTGGATGCGGCAGATAATGAGAATGAAAATACGCAAACACGTTATGAAAAATTTGCCGAAGTTCAAGCTTGGTTGACAGATAGTGCTCTCTTCCTACCAGTTCAAAGTGGAGGGGCTAATCCTCTCTTCCGTAAGACAGTTCCGTTTACAGGGGCCTTCTCATTTGTTGGGCACAAAGGAGATGCGGACAACTACAAATATGTTGAATTGCAAAAGGAACCAGTGACTGCTAAACAGTATCAAGAACTTTATGAAAAATGGCAAAAAGAAAAAGCGGAGTCTAATAAAAAAGCCCAAGAAGATTTGGCTAACCACATTCGATAGAAGAAGGTTATCAATAAAATTTTAATACTCTTCGAAAATCTCTTCAAACTGCGTTAACGTCGCCTTGCCGTAGGTATAGGTAACTGACTTCGTCAATCTTATCTACAACCTCAAAACCATGTTTTGAGCTGACTTCGTCAGTTTCATCTACAACCTCAAAGCAGTGCTTTGAGCAGCCTGCGGCTAGTTTCCTAGTTTCCTCTTTGATTTTCATTGAGTATAAGGCTAATTTTAGGGACTAGATTCAGAAAAAAGGCATTACCAGTAGCTTGTTGGTTCTGGTAATGCCTTTTCTTTATTCTTTCAAATGATATGAATAGCTGGCAACGACGACATCTTCGTGCCATCTGAGAGCGTATTTCAATTTGAGGCTCATTTGATTGTGTAGGATATTTTGCCAAGGTTTGTTAGGGATAAATTGGGGTACTAGAACTGTAACTGTGTAGTTCTTTTTCTTGGCTTCTTGAGAGATTTTTCGAACATAGCGAACTGTAGGTGTGATGATATCGCGATAGCTAGTATTAATGTTTTTTAGAGTGATATTTGGGAAGTAGTCGGTAAATTCTTGGAGGATTTCTTGGTCTTTTTCCTCCGTTTCCTTGGTGGAAATGTGCATGGCCAAAACTTCATCTCCAATGCTTTGAGCGTAATTAATCGCTCCGACGCTGACTCGGGTAACATTTCCCACTAATACAAGGACGATATTGCCATCGTAGGTTTTCTTTTGAATTCCTTCATAAAGTCGAAGCTGTTTGGCCACTTTTTGGTAATGACTGTGGATAGACAAAAAGAGGAAGGTTAGGACCAGGATAATAGGGAAGAATGGCCAGATATCTCCAAGTCTGAAGAAGAGTAAGATAAGAACGATGGCATAACAAATGATGGCACCTAGGATATTTGCAAAGGCAGATTTTAAGAAATGAGAGCCTTTTTCTTTTTTCCAGTGGCGAATCATCCCTGTTTGAGAAAGTGCGAAAGGTACGAAAACTCCAATAGTATAAAGAGGAATCAAGCGTTCTGTATTTCCGTTGAAAATGAGCAGAAGGATCATAGCGCCAAAGGCTAAGGTCAAAATACCGTTTGAATAACCCAGGCGGTCTCCCTTTTCCATAAAGAGATGGGGCATGTATTTGTTCTTAGCCATATTGTATGCCAACATCGGGAAGGCAGAAAAACCAGTATTTGCAGCTACGGCTAGGATTAGGGCAGTTGAGAATTGGAAGAGATAATAAACAATCTGACCGAGAGCTGAATCCCCTAAAATTCCTTTAGCCATTTGTGAGAGGATTGTTTCTCCGTGTTGAGGTGTAATCCCCATCCAGTAGTTTAGGAAGGTAATTCCTGCAAAGAGAAAACCAAGAATCAGAGACATGATGGTCAATGTTTGAGCTGCGTTCTTCTCTTTGGGAGTCTTGAAAAATGGAACGGCATTTGAGATGGCTTCAACCCCTGTTAGTGAAGCTGAACCGCTGGTGAAGGCTCTTAAAATTAGGACAATTGAGAGACTTGGGACGGTTTGACCAATTGCAGAGGTTGCATGATAGCTGAGAGAACCTGTCAATAGTTGGAAGATACCAAACAATAAGAGGAAGACCGTACTAAAGATAAAGAGATAGACAGGAATCATCAGAGAACTAGCAGATTCCTTCAAGCCACGCAGATTCAAAAGCATGAGCAAACATACTAGAAAAATGGAGATATGGAGATTGTAGGGATGGAGTGCAGGAAGTGCTGCTGTGATCGCATCAGCTCCTGCGGCCACGGATACGGCTACTGTTAGCATATAGTCAACAAGCAAGCTTCCACCGGCAATCAAACCGAGCTCAGGAGAAAGATTTTCTCGTGTTACCATGTAGGCACCCCCACCTTGAGGGTAGGCGTGAATGATTTGTCGGTAAGAAATGGTTAGACTAGCAAGTAGCAAGAGGACAAAAATGCCGATAGGGAGACTCCACCAAATAGCAAGTGGAGATAGGCTAGCCAAGACAAGGACGACTTGCTCAGGTCCATAGGCGATAGATGAAAGGGCATCGCTTGAGAGCATTGCAAGTGCCTGTGTTTTTCCAAGTAGTCCTCCCTCGCCTTCAGTCAAGGACTTAAGGGGACGACCAATAAAGGTATATTTTAATTTTGTAAACATTTTCTTTCCTTTTCTGAAAATTTCAACAAGAGTTATTATACTGCTATGAAAATAAGTCGTCAAGAAAAAATGAATGATTTCAAAATATTTTTTCCTATAAGAATGAGACTAGTTTTTTGGTATAATAGAAGGTAGAAAAAACGAGGGAATATACATGATTTTTGATACACATACCCACTTGAATGTGGAAGAATTTTTGGGAAGAGAAGCAGAAGAAATAGACCTAGCGGCTGAAATGGGTGTGACTCGGATGAATATTGTTGGTTTTGACAAACCAACCATTGAACGTGCCTTAGAATTGGTGGAAGAATATGACCAACTTTATGCGACGATTGGTTGGCATCCGACAGAAGCAGGGACTTATACAGATGACGTTGAGAAATACCTGTTGGATAAGCTAAAACATCCTAAAGTGGTAGCCTTGGGTGAGATTGGTTTGGACTATCACTGGATGACGGCGCCCAAAGAGGTGCAGGAACAAGTTTTCCGTCGTCAGATTCAGCTATCTAAGGAACTGGACTTGCCTTTTGTGGTCCATACCCGTGATGCGCTAGAAGATACCTATGAGATTATTAAGAGTGAGGAAGTTGGTCCCCGTGGTGGGATTATGCATTCCTTCTCAGGTCCACTGGAGTGGGCTGAGAAGTTTGTAGAGCTTGGTATGACTATTTCCTTTTCTGGAGTGGTGACCTTTAAAAAAGCGACAGACATTCAAGAGGCGGCCAAAGAATTGCCTTTGGATAAGATTTTGGTAGAGACTGATGCCCCTTACTTGGCACCCGTTCCCAAACGTGGTCGCGAAAACAAGACAGCTTACACGCGCTATGTAGTGGACTTTATTGCAGATTTGCGTGGCGTGTCGACAGAAGAATTAGCTGCTGCGACAAGTGCAAATGCAGAACGAATTTTTGGACTGGAACGTAAATCATGAAAAAGAAAATTTCCCAAGTCATCGTAGTAGAAGGGCGTGATGATACGGCCAATCTCAAACGTTATTTTGATGTGGAGACCTATGAGACTCGTGGCTCTGCTATCAATGAGCAAGATCTTGAACGAATCCAACGTCTACACCAACGTCATGGGGTGATTGTCTTTACAGATCCTGACTTTAATGGTGAACGGATCCGTCGGATGATTATGACGGCTGTTCCAACAGTGCAACACGCTTTTCTCAAACGTGATGAGGCAGTGCCAAAGTCCAAGACCAAAGGACGTTCCCTAGGAATCGAACATGCCAGTTATGAAGACTTGAAAACAGCGTTGGAACAAGTAACAGAGCAATTTGAAGCAGAAAGTGACTTTGACATTAGCCGTAGTGACTTGATTCGTCTTGGTTTTCTAGCAGGCGCAGATAGCCGAAAACGCAGAGAATATCTAGGAGAGAGTCTACGTATTGGTTATTCCAATGGGAAACAACTTCTCAAGCGTTTAGAATTATTTGGCATCAGTTTAGCTGAAGTTGAAGATGCCATGAAATCGTATGAGGGTTGAGAAACTCCCCCAAAATGTAGGGGGAATATGATACAATAGAAGTGATCATATACGATTTAATCAGGCTTGATAGCAAGCATTAGAAAAGTGCTCCACAGGATTAGCCTTGTGTGGAGTTAATGAGGAAAAGTTATGGGAATCTTTGATTTTTTAAAAAAGACGGAAACTGCAGAGGCAGCTGAAATCACTGAAGCACAGAAAGAAACAGAAGAATCTAAAAACAATGCATGTATTGGTGTTCTAGATTTGTTCCCGATGAAGGAAACGAATCAATTATTGATTGTTGGGAGTTTAGAAGGTAGTCTGAATGTTGGGGATCAGTTGCAATTTTGCAATCCCGACCAAGGAATGGAAAGTCTTGGTACTGTAGAGGTTAAAAAACTCAGCAGTCAAAACAAAGATGCAGATAGTCTAACTGATGAAGTTCTCGCGCATCTAGTGGTTGATAGGATTCCTTCTTTGGATAAATTGAAAAAAGGAAGTGTGCTCTTTAGTTCAGGTGTTGAGGAAGAGCAAAAATTATCTAGCTATTCAGATGCTCTTTATCGTGCTTTTGTAGCCATCCAAGAGGGTCAGTTAACAAATGAAGACTATTTGGCAGCTAGCCTTGATGATAGCGTAGAAATTTTACGTCTCTTTTTATGGAAATGCCGTCAAAATCAGGAAACTGAAAGTGAAGAAAGCTATCAAGCTAACACCCGCAAGTTGGAAGGTCTAGCAGAAATTGTCAAGGACAAGTTGTTGGTAGCAGATTCGGTTTATGCAGTTTATTCGGAAAAAACAGGTGAACCCTATCTTTTCTCAACGACCTATGACAGGGGAGAAGAGGGCTATTTGTGCACAGATCCCATGATCATGCTTTTGACGCCATCTTGGTATCGCCAATTTAAAGAAACCATTGATAGTCGACCAAACTCAGTCGTAAAACTGATTGAAAATACGGAAGATAAAAAAGGGATTGAGAATTTCCTTGGGACAGCCTTTTACTTAAATGGTGCCATGGGAGCAATCTTTAATTCCAAGGAAGTCAGCATCAGCGCTCCTGCCTTGGTTCAAAAACCAGATTTTTCTGATTTACCAGAAATACAAGTTCCTGTGATGAACCCTGACCTAGTAAGATGGATGCTTTTGATGGGGCAGATGGACCAACCGACTACAGAAGAGCAAGAACTAGTTTATGGACTTTACTACAAGTTCTTCTCTATGGCTATGCCTAAAGCAAAATTCTTGCTTCCATTAGATGCAGCATCAGGATTCCCAGAAGATAATTCAGAAGGGAATTCCTTTGTTTTGGAAAAAGACGCTAACTTTAATATTCCCGTTAGAGAGGGAAAAGATGGACGAAATTCCGTTCCAGTATTTACTGATTGGAAACGTCTGAGAATGGTCTTTGATGAAAAGTGGAATGGCATGATTGAAGAAGCTGGAGGCATGATTGAAGGCTTTGACTATGCCATAAACCCAACGGAATACTATGAAGCTGGTGCCTATGTTAGTCTAACAGCTTTTAAAGAAATGCAAGAGCTCAGTGAGGAACTAGAAGGCAGAGCTAAAGATTAGAGAGTTTTTTAATAATTAGAAAAGAGAATAAATGAGAATTGCAGATTATAGCGTGACTAAGGCAGTGCTGGAGAGTCACGGTTTTACCTTTAAAAAATCCTTCGGGCAAAATTTCTTGACCGACACCAATATCCTCCAAAAAATTGTGGATACGGCTGAGATTGATGACCAGGTTAATGTTATCGAAATCGGGCCAGGTATTGGTGCCTTGACAGAGTTTCTGGCTGAGCGTGCAGCAGAAGTCATGGCTTTTGAGATTGACCACCGCTTGGTACCAATCCTAGCGGATACCTTGCGGGATTTTGACAATGTAACCGTAGTTAACGAAGACATTCTAAAAGTTGACCTAGCGCAACATATCCAGAATTTCAAAAATCCTGACTTGCCCATCAAGGTAGTGGCCAACTTACCCTACTATATCACGACACCTATTCTCATGCACTTGATTGAGAGTGGCATTCCTTTTAGTGAGTTTGTGGTTATGATGCAAAGAGAAGTGGCAGATCGTATCTCTGCTAAGCCAAATACCAAGGCTTACGGCAGCTTGTCGATTGCCGTTCAGTATTACATGACAGCTAAGGTTGCCTTTATCGTACCTCGTACGGTCTTTGTGCCAGCACCAAATGTGGATTCAGCTATCCTGAAAATGGTGCGTCGTCCAGAACCTGCTGTAGCAGTAACAGACGAGAACTTCTTCTTTAAGGTTTCCAAGGCAAGTTTCACTCATCGCCGCAAGACCTTGTGGAACAACTTGACAGGTTACTTTGGGAAAACTGAGGAGATCAAGGACAAATTGACCAAGGCTTTGGACCAAGCAGGCTTGTCACCATCTGTACGTGGTGAAGCTCTCAGCTTGGCAGAATTTGCCAGTCTAGCAGATGCGCTTAAAGGACAAGGGCTCTAAGATGCAGGGACAAATCATTAAAGCCTTGGCTGGCTTCTACTATGTGGAGAGTGAGGACCAGGTTTATCAAACACGCGCACGTGGGAATTTTCGTAAAAAAGGCCATACCCCCTATGTTGGAGATTGGGTAGAATTTTCTGCAGAGGAGAATTCCGAAGGTTATATCCTCAAGATTCATGAACGAAAAAATAGTTTGGTTCGTCCACCCATTGTCAATATTGACCAGGCCGTTGTCATTATGTCCGTCAAGGAACCTGACTTTAATAGCAATTTATTGGATCGCTTCTTGGTCCTTTTGGAGCACAAGGGCATTCACCCTATTGTCTATATTTCCAAAATGGACTTACTAGAGGATAGGAGAGAACTGGATTTCTACGAGAAAACATATCGTGCTATTGGTTACGATTTTGTGACGAGTAAAGAAGAACTTTTACCCTTGTTGACAGGCAAGGTTACGGTCTTTATGGGGCAGACAGGTGTTGGAAAGTCAACTTTGCTCAATAAAATCGCACCTGATCTCAATCTAGAAACGGGAGAAATCTCAGACAGTCTGGGTCGTGGTCGTCACACCACTCGAGCGGTTAGTTTTTACAATCTCAATGGTGGGAAAATCGCAGACACACCAGGTTTTTCATCGCTGGATTACGAAGTAACAACAGCAGAAGACCTTAATCTAGCCTTTCCAGAAATTGCTAGTGTCAGTCGAGACTGCAAGTTCCGTACATGTACTCATACCCATGAGCCATCTTGCGCAGTGAAACCAGCAGTAGAAGAGGGGAACATTGCCACCTTCCGTTTTGACAACTACCTACAATTCCTCAGTGAGATTGAAAATCGTAGAGAAACCTATAAAAAAGTCAGCAAAAAAATTCCAAAATAAGGAGAAACCTATGTCTCAATACAAGATTGCTCCGTCAATTCTGGCAGCGGATTATGCCAACTTTGAACGTGAAATTAAACGCCTAGAAGCAACTGGGGCAGAATACGCCCATATCGATATCATGGATGGTCACTTTGTACCTCAGATCAGCTTTGGTGCAGGTGTGGTTGAAAGCCTTCGTCCTCATAGCAAGATGGTCTTTGACTGCCATTTGATGGTCTCTAATCCTGAACATCATCTAGAGGACTTTGCGCGTGCGGGAGCGGATATTATCAGCATCCATGTTGAGGCAACACCTCATATCCATGGCGCTCTTCAAAAAATTCGTTCTCTCGGTGTTAAACCTTCGGTAGTCATCAATCCTGGTACGCCTGTTGAAGCGATTAAGCATGTGCTTCATTTGGTTGACCAAGTATTAGTCATGACCGTTAACCCAGGTTTCGGCGGACAAGCATTTCTGCCTGAAACCATGGATAAGATACGTGAATTGGTTTCCCTTCGTGAGGAAAAAGGCTTGAATTTTGAAATTGAAGTGGATGGTGGGATTGATGATAAAACTATTGCTCAAGCCAAAGAAGCTGGTGCAACAGTTTTTGTAGCAGGATCCTATGTTTTTAAGGGAGATGTCAATGAACGAGTGCAAGCTCTCAGAAAACAACTGGACTAAAGTTGCAGTTTTTGCAGGCGGAGACCGCGGTCACTATCGGACAAATTTTGACTGCTTTGTCGGTGTGGATCGAGGCTCGCTTTGGGTACTAGAGGAAAAACTTCCTCTTGCTCTTGCAGTTGGGGATTTTGATTCTGTGACTGTAGAAGAACGTCAGTTGATTCAGGCGAATGCCCAGCGCTTTGTCCAAGCCCAGCCAGAAAAAGATGATACGGATCTGGAACTAGCGCTTTTAACGATTTTTGAAAAAAGTCCTCAAGCTCAGGTCACTATTTTTGGTGCCCTAGGTGGTCGCATTGACCATATGTTAGCTAATGTCTTTCTACCCAGCAATCTTAAATTGGCGCCCTATATGCGTCAAATAGAGATTGAGGATGGGCAAAATTTGATTAGCTATTGCCCAGAAGGGACCAGTCAGCTAGAACCACGTTCGGACTATGATTATTTGGCCTTTATGCCTGTGAGGGATAGTCGTTTGACAATACTCGGTGCCAAGTATGAACTGACAGAGGAGAATTTTTTCTTTAAGAAAGTTTACGCTTCTAACGAATATATAGATAGGGAAGTGTCAGTGACTTGCCCAGATGGCTATGTGGTTGTCTTGCATAGCAAGGACAGGAGGTAGGATGGAGATTGTATTACTACTGTTATTAATTGCTAACCTAGCCGGGCTTTTTCTGATTTGGCAAAGGCAGGACAAGCAGGAGCAATATTTGACCAAGAGTTTAGAAGATCAGGCAGATAATCTCTCAGACCAGCTGGATTATCGCTTTGAACAAGCTCGACAAGCTAGTCAGATTGATCAAAAAAATCTTGAAGTGGCTGTCAGTGATCGCTTGCAGGAAGTGCGTATCGAATTGCATCAGGGTCTGACTCAGGTTCGGCAGGAAATGAATGAGAACCTCCTCCAAACCAGAGATAAGACCGACCAACGTCTCCAAGCCTTGCAGGAATCAAATGAGCAACGCTTGGAACAGATGCGCCAAACAGTCGAGGAAAAGTTAGAAAAGACCTTGCAAACTCGCTTGCAAGCATCCTTCGAGACGGTTTCTAAACAACTGGAATCTGTCAATCGAGGTCTGGGTGAAATGCAGACGGTTGCGCGAGATGTCGGTGCGCTTAATAAAGTCCTTTCTGGAACCAAGACCCGAGGAATTCTAGGTGAATTACAACTGGGGCAGATTATTGAAGACATCATGACACCTGCCCAGTATGAACGAGAATTTGCAACGGTTGAAAACTCTAGTGAACGTGTGGAATACGCTATCAAGTTACCTGGGCAAGGTGACCAGGAATATGTTTATCTACCGATTGATTCTAAGTTTCCCCTGGCGGATTATTACCGTCTGGAAGAAGCCTATGAAGCAGGTGACAAGGACGAGATTGAGCGCTGTCGTAAGTCTCTCCTAGCAAGCGTCAAGCGTTTTGCTAAGGATATTAAGAGTAAGTACCTGGCGCCACCTCGGACAACCAATTTTGGAGTCTTGTTTGTTCCGACAGAAGGACTCTATTCGGAAATTGTTCGCAATCCGATTTTCTTTGATGATTTGAGACGGGAGGAGCAAATTATCGTTGCAGGTCCAAGTACCTTGTCGGCTCTTCTTAACTCCCTATCGGTTGGTTTCAAGACTCTAAACATTCAAAAAAGTGCAGATCATATTAGTAAAACCCTAGCTAGTGTCAAAACCGAATTTGGCAAGTTTGGTGGGATTCTGGTCAAGGCACAAAAACATCTCCAATATGCCTCTGGCAATATTGATGATTTATTAAACCGTCGTACTACAGCTATCGAGCGAACGCTTCGTCACATTGAGTTATCAGAAGGTGAGCCTATGCTTGATTTGCTCCAATTTCAAGAAGATGAGGAAGAATATGAAGATTAGTCACATGAAGAAAGATGAGCTTTTTGAAGGCTTTTACCTGATTAAGTCAGCTGACCTGAGACAGACACGTGCTGGGAAAAACTACCTAGCCTTCACCTTCCAAGATGATAGTGGAGAAATCGAAGGGAAGCTCTGGGATGCTCAACCCCACAATGTTGAAACCTTTACAGCAGGGAAAGTAGTCCACATGCAGGGACGCCGAGAAGTTTATAATAACACCCCTCAGGTTAATCAGATCACCCTTCGCTTACCTCAGCCTGGGGAACCCAATGACCCAGCGGACTTTAAGGTTAAATCTCCAGTAGATGCCAAAGAGATTCGTGAGTATATGGCGCAGATGATTTTTAAAATTGAAAATCCAATTTGGCAGCGAATTGTTCGGAATCTCTACACCAAGTATGACAAGGAATTCTACTCTTATCCAGCTGCTAAGACCAACCATCATGCTTTTGAAACAGGTCTTGCTTATCATACTGCCACTATGGTTCGTTTGGCAGAAGCAATTGCAGATATTTATCCTCAGCTCAATAAGAGCTTGCTCTATGCGGGAATTATGTTGCACGACCTTGCCAAGGTTATTGAGTTGACAGGTCCTGACCAGACAGAGTACACAGTAAGAGGAAACCTTATCGGTCATATCGCTCTGATTGATAGCGAAATTACCAAAGCGGTAATGGAACTTGGCATTGATGATACCAGAGAAGAGGTTGTACTTCTTCGCCATGTCATTCTCAGTCATCATGGTCTCCTTGAGTATGGTAGTCCAGTTCGTCCTCGAGTGATGGAAGCAGAAATTATTCATATGATTGATAATTTGGATGCCAGCATGATGATGATGACAACAGCTCTGGCCCTTGTTGATAAGGGAGAAATGACCAATAAAGTATTTGCTATGGACAATCGTTCCTTCTACAAGCCAAAATTAGACTAGAAACTAAAAAAATGAACTTTATTTAGGCAATAAAGTTCGTTTTTTTGCTTTAGTGTGATATAATGAGAAAAAGACTAAATAAAAAAGAATGGTAAAAATATAATGAAATTAAGAAGAAGTGATCGGATGGTTGTCATTTCCAATTACTTGATTAACAATCCATACAAATTAACCAGTCTCAACACCTTTGCGGAAAAGTATGAATCTGCCAAATCGTCTATTTCTGAAGATATCGTCATCATTAAACGTGCTTTCGAAGAAATTGAAATCGGTCATATTCAAACGGTGACAGGTGCTGGTGGTGGTGTTATTTTTACACCATCGATCTCTACCCTTGAGTCTAAAACGATTATCGAAGAGCTTCGTGATAAACTTTCAGAGAGTGACCGCATTCTGCCAGGTGGCTACATTTATTTATCTGACCTATTGAGCACTCCAGCTATTTTGAAAAATATCGGTCGCATTATTGCTAAGAGCTTTATGGATCAGAAGATTGATGCCGTTATGACTGTTGCGACCAAAGGGGTTCCGCTTGCGAATGCGGTAGCAAATGTCCTCAACGTACCATTTGTCATTGTCCGTCGCGACTTGAAAATCACTGAAGGTTCAACTGTTAGTGTCAACTATGTTTCAGGTTCTAGTGACCGTATCGAAAAGATGTTCCTTTCAAAACGTAGCCTCAAAGCAGGAAGTCGTGTCTTGATCGTCGATGACTTCTTGAAGGGTGGAGGAACCATTAACGGGATGATTAGCCTCTTGTCTGAGTTTGATTCAGAGTTGGCTGGTGTAGCTGTCTTTGCTGATAATGCACAGGAAGACCGTGAACAACAGTTCGACTACAAGTCACTCTTGAGAGTCACGAACATTGATGTGAAGAACCAACAAATTGCTGTTGAAGTTGGAAATATCTTTGATACAGAAAAATAAGAATTGACTTGAAATACAAAGGTTGGAACTTTCGTCCCAGCCTTTCTTTGATAATGAATATGAAGGAGTCCTATGAAAACACCATTTATTAAACGTGAAGCCTTAGAAAAGATTGTTGAGGAGTTTCCAACCCCATTCCATCTTTACGATGAAAAAGGGATTCGCGAGAAAGCACGAGCAGTAAACAAAGCCTTTTCTTGGAATAAGGGCTTTAAAGAATACTTCGCAGTTAAGGCAACGCCAACTCCAGCCATCTTGAAAATCTTACAAGAAGAAGGATGTGGAGTGGATTGTTCCAGTTATGTTGAACTTTTGATGAGTCATAAACTGGGATTTACCGGTTCTGATATGATGTTCTCATCTAACAATACCCCAGATAGAGAATATACCTATGCTCGTGAATTAGGTGCGACGATTAATTTAGATGCCTTTGAAGATATCGAGCATTTGGAACGTGCAGCAGGTATTCCCGAAATCATCTCTTGCCGTTACAATCCTGGTGGAGTATTTGAACTAGGTACGGATATTATGGATAATCCTGGTGAAGCTAAGTTCGGGATGACTAAGGAACAGCTTTTTGAAGCCTTTGCCATCTTGAAAGAAAAGGGAGCTAAAACCTTTGGGATTCATTCCTTCCTAGCTTCCAATACAGTGACCCATCTCTACTATCCAGAATTAGCACGTCAGCTTTTTGAATTGGCAGTAGAAATCAAGGAAAAGTTAGGTATTTCACTGGACTTTATCAATCTTTCTGGAGGTATCGGAGTTAACTACCGCCCAGATCAAGAGCCTAATGATATCGCTTTGATTGGTGAGGGAGTTCGTCAGGTTTATGAAGAAGTCCTCACACCAGCAGGACTTGGTCAGGTTAAGATCTTTACAGAACTAGGGCGCTTTATGTTGGCACCTCATGGAATTTTAGTCACAAAAGTAACTCATAAAAAGAAAACCTACCGTACATATCTAGGAGTAGATGCCTCAGCTGTTAATCTTATGAGACCAGCTATGTATGGTGCTTATCACCACATTACTAATATGATGCATCCTGATGGTCAGACTGAAGTAGTTGATGTTGTAGGCTCTCTCTGTGAAAACAATGACAAGTTTGCAGTTAATCGTGAGCTACCTCAAACAGAAATTGGTGATTTGTTAGTCATTCATGATACAGGTGCGCATGGCTTCTCTATGGGTTACCAGTACAATGCCAAGCTTCGTTCGGCAGAAATTCTATATACAGAGGATGGTGGAGCACGCTTGATCCGCCGAGCAGAGCGACCAGAGGACTATTTTGCGACTCTCTATGGCTTTGATTTTGACAAGGATTAATAAATATTTTGAAAATCATGAAAGTTGAAAGTGAAAAACAGATTGTTTTCTAAAAAATAGGCAAAATCTGTGGTTTTTCTTTTCAGTCATGGTATAATAAAAACTATAAAACGTTTTCAAGGAAGGTAACGATATGTCTGAGGAAATAATTGACTATGGACAAGTGACAGGAATGGTGCATTCGACAGAGAGTTTTGGGGCGGTAGATGGCCCTGGGATTCGTTTTATTGTCTTTTTGCAAGGCTGTCAGATGCGTTGCCAATATTGCCATAACCCAGATACTTGGGCTATGGAAACAAATAAATCTCGTGTACGAACAGTAGATGATGTTCTAGAAGAAGCGCTTCGTTATCGTGGTTTCTGGGGTGACAAGGGAGGTATCACAGTCAGTGGAGGAGAAGCCCTCTTGCAGATTGATTTCTTGATTGCCCTCTTTACTAAGGCAAAGGAAAAAGGTATCCACTGCACCTTGGATACTTGTGCCCTTCCATTCCGTAACAAACCACGCTATCTAGAAAAGTTCAACAAGTTAATGGCCGTGACAGACTTGGTTCTCCTTGATATCAAGGAAATCAACGAAGCACAACACAAGATTGTAACCAGCCAAACAAATAAAAACATCTTGGCTTGTGCTCAATACTTGTCAGAAATCGGTAAACCTGTTTGGATTCGTCACGTTCTTGTACCTGGATTGACAGACCGCGATGAAGATTTGATTGAGCTTGGTAAGTTTGTAAAAACTCTCAAAAATGTTGATAAGTTTGAAATCTTGCCTTACCACACCATGGGTGAGTTCAAGTGGCGTGAACTTGGGATTCCATATTCCCTTGAAGGAGTTAAACCTCCAACAGCAGATCGCGTCAAGAATGCTAAGGAACTAATGGACACAGAAAGCTATCAAGACTATATGAAACGTGTACATGGATAAAAAAGAAGCCTGATGGAAACATCGGGCTTTTAAGTTTACACAAATAAATATAGATAAGACTAAATTAAACAAAATAAAATTTTTATGAGTTATATGACAGTACAGATTTTACAAAGATTTAAAATTCTGAAAAAAATCCGAAAATTATTGGTTAATATATACTTGTTTAAATTGATACAACAAATTGAATAGGAGAACATCATGGAACAAAGTATTACCATTAAAAATCTATGTAAGTCATATGGTCAAACTCAAATTTTAAAAGATATTTCTTTTGAAGCAAAAGCAGGTAGAGTGACTGCTTTCCTGGGTCCAAATGGAGCTGGTAAAAGTTCAACCTTACGTATCTTATTAGGATTAGACAAAGCAACATCTGGTCTTACCAAAATTGGAGATCAAACTTATAAGGAATTAAAATTTCCTCTAAAGACTGTAGGAGCTTCATTTGACAGTGTCGGAGCTCCTGATGATCGGACTGTTTATCAACATTTGAAAATTGTTGCTGCTAGTAATGGGATATCCAGTCAGCGAATTGAGCAAGTCTTGGATATGGTGGATATTAGTCATAAGAAAAAATCTAAAATTGGGAAATTATCATTAGGAGAAGGACAACGCTTGGGAATTGCAACAGCTTTATTAGGGAATCCTCAGTATCTGATATTGGATGAACCGACAAATGGGTTGGATCCAAGAGGAATTCGTTGGTTTAGAGAGTTTATAAAAAAACAGGCTCAAGAAGGGAAGACAGTCTTACTATCCTCTCATATATTATCGGAAGTGGAAGCAGTAACAGATGATGTGGTCATCATAAATAAAGGCAAAGTTCTTATAAAAGGGACTTTACAAGAAGTGATGAAAAATCTTTCTTCACTAGAAGAAGTCTTCTTTAGTTTAACAGAGGGAGGAAAGTGATATGGGACTTATTTACTCTCTTCATTCTGAAATCTTGAAATTACTTTATAAGAGAGCTACTCATATTGTACTATTCTTGATACTAGTATTTCAAACGTTTTTAGCAAATGTTGGTGCATCTCAAATTGTTTCAGTTGGTATCCATGCTACCCCAGAGACAACCCCAGAGTTAGTAGAAGCTATTCCCCCTATTGAATTTTTAGGTTTTGATGTTACTTTAGTTGGCATTTTTTTTATGATTATCTTAGGCTCAATCTACGGAGCTGAAGAGTATAAAGGCTCTGCTATTCGCACAAGCCTCCTCTCTAATCCGAGTCGAATTACTCTCCTAGTTTCAAAGACATTAATTTGGCTGGTATTTTCTTTTGTCATTTCCTTCCTATCAATATTTCTGACGATTAACATGACACATTATGTTTTAGGACAAGATGGTTTATTGCTTTTTTCACTAAATGGGACAGTTTGGTTCTATATGTTTTTGGACAGTATAGCTTGGACATTGTTGGGGCTTTTAGCCTATATTCTAGCTTTAACATTTAAAAAAGCCCTTGTTCCCCTATTGTTTTTGCTTCCTCAAGTCTATAATTTAGGAACATTCTTAGCCGACCATATATCAATTGCAAAATTTCTTCCAGTTTCATTGAGCTATGGACTGATTGCTACATCTCCTCAAATGTTAGAACAGAATAGTTTACAAAATATTTTGCTTTTACTTTGTTGGAATTTGTCATTCTTGGCTTTAGCAATCTACCGATTACTTCAGTCAGATATCGGAGGAGGTGAGTAAGTTGAAAGAGCAACTTAAAAGTGAGTATCTCAAGTTTATGATGAATCCTTGGCACTGGTTGATTATAGGTGCTCTGTTACTTTGTGTTCCGGCAATGGTTATTTTTTTAAATAGTAAGACAGACCAGTTGACCCTACACTTTGTTTTGGAACAGCTACTGCAAAGTCTCTATTTAGGACAGGCAGGTTTTATTAGTCTAGCTGTACTATTTATAGGTCAAGAATTTACAGGTTCTAGCCTTCGTACCAGTTTTCTTACCTGTCCAAACCGTTTGAAATTTATAATATCTAAACTAGCTATTCTATTATGTATGGAAATTGTATTATTGCTAGCTGTAATATCAGCATGTATACTAATTGCCCAAGGATACTACAATATCAATCTTTTGAGCAATATTAAACATGTTCTAACAATCCTATTTCCAGTTTGTATTTCTATTTTAACCTTTTCTCTTTTAAGTGGTATTTTTGTATTTATTTCCCAGTCTTTTATCTTAATTTTGGGAATAAGTTTATCCCTTTTATTGGGGTTGGGACAAATGCTACTACAATTCAGTTCTTTTTTTAGAAATTTACCATTACTAGCTAGTATGAATTGTTTTTATACCCATCCCTTGTCGCTTTATTATCCAGTGTGGCAAGGCTTAGGGATACAAATAGTTTGGTTATTAATTGTTTTTGTAGTTGCTACACTGATACTTAGAGAAAGAAATGTACGCTAAAGACAGGGGATATCCTGTCTTTTTCTCAGTTAGTGTTATAATATATTCAAGGGGGTGAGTTATGGCTTACAAAATATTAGTGGTAGATGATGATCTTGCTATTCTTCGCCTAATAAAAAAGGTACTAGAATATGAAAAATATGAAGTAGTCATACGAAATAACATAGAAGAGATTGATCTTTGTGATTTTACAGAATTTGACTTGATTTTGTTAGATATTATGATGCCTGTTAGTGGTTTAGAAATCTGTCAGATGATTCGCGATCAGATAACTGTTCCTATCTGTTTTATAACTGCTAAGGATATGGCTGAAGATTTGGTAGCTGGAATCAATGCAGGCGCCGATGATTATATTATGAAACCTTTCAGTATGCAGGAGCTTTTAGCACGTGTTAAAATGCACCTACGTCGTGAAGAACGGACTAAAGGAACTGTTCATCAGATAAAAAGCGGGAAGCTTGTACTATATACTGATAGTAAGGAACTATTTATAAAGAATGATAAGATTGCCTTGACAAGAAGGGAATTTGATATTGTCAGCCTTCTAGCAAGTCACCCAAATAAAATATACTCAATTGAAGAAATTTATAATTATCTATATCCACAAAGTTCAGAAGCTCTTTTACGTTCGGTTTCAGAGTATATTTATCAAATTCGTCAAAAGCTGAAACCTTATCAATTAAATCCAATTAAAACCTTGTACGGTGGAGGATATCAATGGGTAGAATCAAAAGTTTTAGACAATTAATTCGAGAAACCTGCTGGAGAATTATTTGGCAGTTTGGTCTTGGTTTATTATTAGCTTATCTTATTCCCTTAGCTTCTGTATCTATACAAATAATGGAGGATGGAAAACCTCTTAAAAATAATGATGTTCAATCAATTTTTTTCAATGTGTCATCATGGATATATATTTGTGTTTTATTGATTATTCTAATAAGTTATCACATTGGTAAATTGTTGACAAAACTGAGTTATGAAATGAATTTGATTTATGAAAAGAGTATGTGGCTAGAAAGCGAATGTACAGAAAGATTAACAGTTAAGGAATTTCGTGAGACTGGAAATCGAATTATTGTGATGCAGGATCGTATTCGACAGCTATTAGATGATGAGAAGCAACAGAAAGAAGACTTGATGTTTCAGGTTTCAGCAGTGTCTCATGATTTGAAGACACCTTTAACTATCATCAAAGGGAATGCAGAATTTTTGCACACGTCCACTAAAGATGAGCAGTCTAAAGAATGTTTAGCAGATATAGTTCATGCTAGTCAACGCTTACTTGATTATTTTAATCAGTTGATTCATTATTCTAAAACTTACTATGATGATGAGACAGGTTGGACGGAGTATTCTTCTTCAGATTTTATCAATGAATTAGAGAAAGAAGTCTCTTTTTTGATAAAAAATCAGATGAAGTTTTCTTTTGAACAAAATTTGAAAGGAACTGAAAGCTATTATATAAATCCATCTCTTCTGATTCGTGCAATACAAAATATTTTAACAAATGCTTTGGAGTATGCAGATAAACAGAATCCTAAAATTAAAATTAGGGTAGAGCAAGAGGGGAAGGAATTGAAAATAGGGATATGGAATAATGGCTCTGAATTTCCAGATGAAGTTTTAACTAATTTTGGGAAGCTCTTTTATCGGATGGATAAAGCTAGATCGGTTAAAGAGCAACATTATGGTATTGGACTTAGTTTTGTATGTAGAGTTGCAAAACTGCACAAAGGTCGAGTTGAGCTTAGAAATAGAGACGAGGGAGCAGAAGTTTTAATGATTCTCGATTGTATTAAATCAAAGTGATTTACTTACTAATTTGTTGTCATAGGATTTAAATAAATTAAGATGTGAAAGTAGATAATAAAAACGAATGAATGATACCTAGTTCATGAAAACTATTTATCATTCATTCGTTTTTTAGTTATTGGATAATATACGTAGCTTTATCTAGAATGTTGTTTTCCAGCATTGCGTTTTTTGTTTTTCTTCTTGTTAGAAGTTGTGATAGCTGTTGCTGGTTCAGGGGTTACATCTTTACGAGCGCCTGAAGTTTTGCTTGCTTTTGGTGGGTTCTTAGCAAATTCTTCGCGTACTTTTTTACGAAGATGTGGACGAACCATGTAGTTGATGATGAATTGTTGAAGGATCATCATGAAACCACCGACAACCCAGTAAAGTGTAACGCTGGCTGGTGAGAAGACAGAGAACACGACAATCATGAGAGGACTCATATAGAGCATCTTCTTGATTTGTTCTCTTTGAGTTTCGTCCTCAACTCCATGTAAAGAAAGGAGTGATTGAAGATAGTAAAGGATACCAGCAAAGGCAACCAAAATCATACTAGGTGAGCCCAGAGGAATTCCTAGGTAGCTTGCTTGGGCAACTCCTTCAGTATGTTGGGCAGCAAAGTAGATAGCAGAGAAGAACGGCATTTGAATGAGGATAGGGAAACATCCCACACCGCCAAACATGCTGATGCCGTGCTCTTTTTGAGCAGCAAAGAGAGCTTGTTGAGCTTCTAGTTTTTCTTCTTGAGTTGTTGCCTCTTTCAGGCGAGTCTGATGTGGTTCAAGGACATGCTTGAGAGCATTCATCTTTTCAGAGTGAAGCGTTGCCTTCCATGATTGGTAGATACCAAGTGGGAGGATAATCAAGCGAACGATAATGGTTACGATGATGATCCCAACACCGAAACCGAGGCCTTGATCATTGGCGAAGTATTTGATAGCTTCTCCCATTGGAGCACCCAAGAAATCCCAAACGGGACCAGTTGGGAGTCCTGTTGATTTATCAACCTGGACACAACCTGTTAAGACTAATAGCATAGCCACTCCCATAGCCGAGAGAGCGATTCGTTTAATTGATTTCACTGTTTTTATTCCTTCTTTAAAAATTATACCTTTCTATTCTACTGTTTTTTTGGGAAATATACAATAGTTCTAGAGACCTAATTTGCGACTTTGAAGTCTGAATAAGATGGAAAGTTACTCATTTGCACATCTAGGTAGGTTACTTTAGAGAATGGGGTAGGGCCTTTTCGAATCTCTTGGATAAACTTAGCCATAATGGCAGAAGACTCTGCCTGGGCCAGAATCTCAACGGTTCCGTCATCGTTATTCCAGACACGACCCGTAATGCCACCTAGTTCTAGAGCTAGGGTATAGACACCCCAGCGGAAGCCCACTCCTTGGACGCGACCTTGGGCGATCATTTTAACCTTTTGCATACCAAACCTCCTTGATTGTGTTATAATATTTCTATGACTATTATAACCTCTAAAGCCAATTCTGTGGTGAAAAATGCCAAAAAATTACATCAAAAAAAATATCGGAAAACCTCTTACTTGATTGAGGGTTGGCACTTGTTTGAAGAAGCTGTTCAGGCTGGTGCAAAGATTGAGAAAATTTTTGCTCTCGCAGAGTATGGTGAAAAATTAGTAGACTATCCTCAGACTGTCCTTGTGACAGAAGAAATCTTGCTCGATTTAGCAGATTCTCAAACGCCTCAGGGCATTGTTGCCATTGTTCAAAAGGAGGAGGAGCATTTACCAGATTTGAGCCAAGGAAAGTATCTCTTTTTAGAAGATGTGCAGGATCCTGGAAATGTTGGGACCATGATTCGAACGGCAGATGCAGCAGGTTTTTCTGGAGTCATCGTTTCCAGCAAGTCAGCAGATATCTATAGCCTCAAAACGCTTCGCTCCATGCAAGGCAGTCATTTCCATTTGCCGATTTATCGTATGCCTGTTGAAACATTTGTTGAAGAGGCTAAAAAGAATCACCTGCCCATTCTAGCCACCACCTTGTCTCAACATTCTAAAGATTATCGTGAACTGGATTGGTTAGAGGATTTTGCCTTGGTTATGGGAAATGAAGGGCAGGGCATTAGTCCATTCATGACAGACCAGGCAGACCAATTGGTCCACATCAGCATGAAAGGGCAAGCGGAAAGCCTCAATGTCGCTATTGCTGCAGGCATACTCATGTTTTATTTGAGTTAAATGATTTGATTTTTGTTATAATCAGTAAAGAGATTTCATAAGGAGAAAAAGATATGAATCAAACAATTATTCAAGAACGTTCAGGTTTGAATCAATTTTATGCAAAAGTTTATGCTTTTGTAGGGATTGGGATTGCCCTATCTGCACTTGTTTCAGCCTTAATGTTAACAACCTTCCAAGACCTTCTTGTTCAGTTGATGTTTAACGCTCGCATATGGTTGATCGTAACAGGAGTAGTTGAAGTTGCTCTTGTGATTGCAGCAAGTAATATGGCTTATAAAAATAACCCAGCAGCTCTTCCGATGTTTCTCATCTATTCAGTAGTGAACGGTTTTTCACTGAGTTTCATCGTGTCGCTCTATCTACCAGGAACGGTTCTAACGGCTTTCATTTCCAGCGCTGCCCTTTTCTTTGTCATGGCAATTGTCGGAGTTGTGATTAAAAAGGACTTGAGTGGTATCGGGCGTGCTTTGATTGCAGCCTTGGTAGGTTTCATTTTAGCTATGATTGTCAATGTATTTTTAAACAGTGGTCTCTTTGACTACATTATCAGTATAGTCATGGTTCTTGTTTTTGCAGGTTTGATTGCTTGGGATAACCAAAAGATTCGCTATGTTTATGAAGAATCAAATGGTCAAGTCGCTACAGGTTGGGCAATTTCTTTGGCGCTTAGCCTCTACCTTGACTTTATCAACCTTTTTCTTAGCTTCTTGCGTATCTTTGGAAGTGACGATTAATACTTTTAGAGCTCAAATGAGCTCTTTTTTAAATTTTTACTTTTATTTTTACTAGCAAAAGGGTATAATCATCTTATTATTCAAAAGGAGAGATGTATGAAGAAAAGTTTTATCCATCAACAGGAAGAAATTTCCTTTGTAAAAAATACCTTTACCCAGTATTTGAAAGATAAGTTAGAAGTTGTAGAAGTGCAGGGTCCAATCTTGAGTAAAGTTGGGGACGGGATGCAGGATAACCTTTCAGGGATTGAACATCCAGTTTCTGTTAAGGTTTTGCAAATTCCAGATGAATCTTATGAGGTGGTACATTCGCTTGCTAAGTGGAAGCGCCATACCTTGGCCCGTTTTGGTTTTGGCGAGGGTGAAGGCCTCTTTGTTCACATGAAGGCCCTTCGTCCAGACGAAGATTCACTAGATGCGACTCACTCAGTCTATGTAGACCAGTGGGACTGGGAAAAAGTTATTCCAAACGGACAGCGCAATCTTGCCTATCTTAAAGAAACGGTAGAAAAGATTTATAAGGCGATTCGTTTGACAGAGTTAGCAGTAGAAGCACGCTATGATATTGAGTCAATTTTGCCTAAGCAAATTACCTTTATCCATACAGAAGAGTTGGTAGAACGCTACCCAGACTTGACACCAAAAGAACGTGAAAATGCTATCTGTAAGGAGTTCGGTGCGGTCTTCCTAATTGGTATCGGTGGAGAATTGTCAGATGGAAAACCTCATGATGGACGTGCACCAGACTATGATGACTGGACAACTGAATCTGAAAATGGCTATCATGGCTTGAATGGGGACATCCTTGTTTGGAATGATAATTTGGGTGCAGCCTTTGAATTGTCTTCAATGGGCATTCGTGTCGATGAAGACACCCTCCGTCGCCAAGTAGCTATCACAGGAGACGAAGACCGCCTTTCTTTGGAGTGGCACAAAGCTCTCTTAAACGGCCTCTTCCCATTGACAATTGGTGGAGGAATTGGCCAATCTCGTATGGCTATGTTCCTGCTTCGTAAGAAGCACATCGGTGAAGTCCAAACCAGTGTTTGGCCACAAGAAGTGAGAGACACCTACGAAAATATTCTTTAATCAATCGAGCCGTAAGGTTCGATTTTCTTTTTTTGATAAGAATTTGGTATAATATACGGTATGAAAATCGTATCAGGTATCTACGGAGGGCGTCCTTTAAAGACGCTGGACGGTAAAACAACTCGACCTACTTCAGATAAGGTAAGGGGCGCTATTTTTAATATGATTGGTCCCTACTTTGAAGGTGGGCGAGTGCTAGATCTTTATGCTGGCAGTGGTGGTCTATCCATCGAAGCAGTCTCAAGAGGGATGTCCAGTGCCGTTCTGGTCGAGAAGGATCGCCGAGCCCAGAATATAGTCGCAGAAAATATCCGAATGACTAAGGAAACTTCCAAGTTTCAATTATTGAAAATGGAATCCAGTCGTGCATTAGAACAGGTGGATGGTGCCTTTGATCTAATTTTTTTGGACCCTCCCTATGCAAAAGAACAAATCGTGTCAGATATTGAAAAAATGGCAGAGAGAGATCTTTTTTCAGAAGATGTCATGGTGGTTTGCGAAACCGATAAATCAGTAGAACTTCCAGAAGAAATCGCCTGTTTGGGTATCTGGAAGGAAAAAATATATGGGATTAGTAAGGTGACGGTTTATGTCAGATAAGATTGGGCTATTTACAGGTTCCTTTGATCCGATGACCAATGGACATTTGGATCTCATTGAGCGTGCAAGTAAGCTCTTTGATCAATTGTATGTAGGAATTTTTTATAATCCTCATAAAACAGGATTTTTGACGATTGAGAGCCGAAAGAAAACTGTTGAAAAAGCACTAGCACATCTCAAAAATGTCCAAGTCATAGCTTCTCACGATGAATTAGTCGTTGATGTTGCTAGAAAATTAGGTGCAGAGGTCTTGGTGCGTGGCTTGCGTAATGCAACAGATCTTCAGTATGAAGCCAGTTTTGATTTTTACAACCATCAGCTAGCAGGAGAAATGGAGACAATCTACCTTCACAGTCGGCCGGAGCATGTTTACATCAGCTCTTCAGCTGTGAGAGAACTATTGAAATTTGGTCAAGATATCAGTGATTATGTACCAAATGCTGTCCTAGAGGAGTTAAACAATGAAGAAAAAAACTAGATGGCCCTTATATCTCATTATTGGGCTCATTATCACTTTTATCGCTTTTACGGTGCCCCTGCCTTATTATATCGAGGTGCCAGGAACTTCTGAAGATATTCGAAAGGTTTTACAAGTTAATAACCAACCTGACCAAGAGGAAGGTTCCTACCAATTTGTGACGGTTGGAGTTAAGCACGCTAGAATGGTTGACTTGTTTTATGCCTGGCTAACTCCTTTCACGGACATACATAGCGCCAAAGAGATGACTGGTGGTTCATCAGATGCAGAATTTATGAGAATCAACCAGTTTTACATGGAAACTTCGCAAAACATGGCCAAATATCAAGGTCTAAAGACGGCGGGTAAGGAAATAGAGCTCAAATATTTGGGTGTCTACGTTTTGACTGTAACAGATAACTCGACTTTCAAGGGAGTTCTTAATATTGCTGACACCGTAACAGCTGTGAATGATAAAACTTTTGAGAGTTCAAAAGAGATGGTGGATTACGTTAATTCTCAAACTCTAGGCGATCAGGTGAAGGTTACTTATGAGGAGGATGGAAAAGTTAAGACTGCCGAAGGAAAGATCATTACTCTAGAAAATGGGAAGAATGGTATCGGAATAGGTTTGATTGACCGCACAGAAGTATCTAGTGATGTACCAATCAAATTTTCAACTGCTGGCATTGGAGGTCCTAGTGCCGGAATGATGTTCAGTTTATCCATCTATACGCAAATTGCAGATCCTACTCTTCGAAATGGACGTATCATTGCGGGTACCGGAAGCATCGATAGAGATGGTAACGTAGGTGACATTGGCGGAATTGATAAAAAAGTGGTTGCCGCAGCTAAAAAGGGAGCTACTGTATTCTTTGCTCCTAACAATCCAGTAACTGAGGAAGCTAAAAAGGCAAATCCAAATGCCAAGAGTAACTATGACACAGCTCTAGAAGCAGCTCAAATGATTAAAACAGACATGAAAATCGTTCCAGTCAAAACGCTTCAAGATGCGATTGACTATTTAAAAAACAATCCCTAAACAGTAGGCGAATCCCTAAACTAGCGTAGAAAAAAAGAAGATGGTATAATAGGCAAATGATTCAATTGTTTTTTACCCTTAGTAGTCATATGTTTTTTGTCTACCTAGTCTTTCAGCTCTTGAAAGATTTGGTCAGATGGGATCAAATTTTGAAGGTGACAAAGGATAATGCGAAGAAGGTTCGACTCTTGGTAGTATTGTGTAGTATCGGTTTAGGATATCTGATTAGTTCCTTTTTTCTGAACCTCTACCAACTTTGGCAAGAAGCAGTTAGAACGTTATTCTAAAATTGTAAGTGAAGGAAAATACTTTATGGAAAAAATTGTAGTTCAAGGTGGCGATAATCGTTTGGTTGGAAGTGTTACCATCGAGGGCGCAAAAAATGCAGTTTTGCCACTGCTTGCAGCAACTATTTTAGCAAGTGAAGGAAAAACGGTCTTAAAAAATGTTCCTATTTTATCGGATGTTTTTACCATGAATCAGGTGGTTCGTGGATTAAATGCGAAAGTAGACTTTGATCAAGAAGCACATGTTGTTGAAGTTGATGCTACTGGAGACATCACCGAAGAAGCTCCCTATAAGTATGTCAGCAAGATGCGTGCTTCTATTGTGGTATTGGGGCCAATCTTGGCTCGTGTAGGACATGCTAAAGTTTCTATGCCAGGTGGTTGTACTATCGGTAGTCGCCCTATCGACCTTCACCTAAAGGGACTCGAAGCGATGGGGGCTCAAATTACTCAAACGGCAGGATATATCGAAGCTAAGGCAGAACGCTTGCACGGAGCTCACATTTACATGGACTTCCCAAGTGTAGGTGCTACTCAAAACTTGATGATGGCAGCAACTCTTGCTAACGGTGTGACTGTCATTGAAAATGCTGCGCGTGAACCTGAGATTGTCGACCTGGCTGTTCTCCTAAATAAAATGGGTGCCAAGGTCAAGGGGGCAGGAACTGAAACTGTGACGATTACTGGTGTTGAGCAACTACACGGTGCAACCCACAATGTTGTACAAGACCGTATTGAAGCAGGGACCTTCATGGTAGCAGCTGCTATGACTGGTGGAGATGTCTTGATTCAAGATGCCATCTGGGAACACAATCGTCCCTTGATTGCTAAATTATTGGAAATGGGTGTTGAAGTCATCGATGAGGACGAAGGAATTCGTATTCGTTCTCAACGTGAAAAATTAAAGGCTGTCCACGTCAAGACACTTCCACATCCAGGATTTCCGACAGACATGCAAGCGCAGTTCACTGCTCTGATGACCGTTGCTCAAGGTGAGTCAACCATGGTAGAGACTGTATTTGAGAATCGTTTCCAACATTTAGAGGAAATGCGTCGTATGGGCTTGCACTCTGAAATCATCCGTGATACAGCCCGTATCGTCGGAGGCCAGCCTCTCCAAGGTGCAGAAGTTCTATCGACAGACTTACGTGCCAGTGCAGCCTTGATTTTGACAGGCTTGGTAGCTGAAGGTGAAACAGTTGTAGGAAAGCTTGTCCATTTAGATAGAGGTTACTACCGTTTTCATGAAAAATTAGCTCAGTTAGGAGCTAAGATTGAACGGGTAAGTGTGGAAGCTGATGAAGATGAATAAACAATCCAAATATGTCTTACGTCGCTTTATCCTAGTAATTGTAGTATTACTACTAGGATTCTTAGCTCTTGCTATTGGTTTGATGATTGGCTATGGTATTCTAGGAAAAGGTCAAGATCCTTGGGCTATTTTAGCGCCAGCAAAATGGCAAGAACTCATCGCAAAATTTACAGGAAAATAGACTGGGAGACCAGTCTTTTTCTAGGAAGTGAATGTAATACTCAATGAAAATCAAAGAGCAAACTAGGAAGCTAGCCGCAGGCTGCTCAAAACACAGTTTTGAGGTTGTGGATAGAACTGACGAAGTCAGTAACACATATACGGCAAGGTGAAGCTGACGTGGTTTGAAGAGATTTTCGAAGAGTACAAGGAGAAAATATGAATAAAAAAACAAGGCAGGCCCTAATTGGTCTCTTGCTCTTTTTGCTCTTGTCAGCAGGAAGCTACTATATTAAACAAATGCAGTCTTCCAACACTGCACCACAAACACAAGTAAAACAAAAATCACAGTCGTCTGATACTCCAAGTCAAGAACTGGCTGAAAGTGTCCTAACAGATTCGGTTAAAAAACAAATCAAGGGCACTCTAGAATGGAATGGCGCAGGAGCCTTTATCGTCAATAACAATAAAACCAATCTGGATGCTAAGGTTTCAAGCAAACCCTATGCAGATAACAAGACAAAAACTGTAGGAGGAGAGACAGTTCCCACAGTAGCGAATGCGATCATGTCAAAAGCAACAAGGCAGTACAAGGACCGTGAAGAAACTGGCAATGGTTCAACATCTTGGACGCCTGCGGGTTGGCATCAGGTTAAGAATCTAAAAGGAAGCTATAACCATGCGGTCGATAGAGGACACTTGTTAGGCTATGCCTTGATAGGTGGTTTAGATGGCTTCGATGCTTCTACCAGCAATCCTAAAAATATTGCCGTACAGACAGCTTGGGCCAACCAAGCGCGTGCAGAAGATTCCACAGGCCAAAACTACTATGAGAGTTTGGTTCGAAAAGCCCTAGATCAGAATAAACGAGTGCGTTACCGTGTGACGTTGCTCTATGCGTCTGAGGAAGACTTGGTGCCGTCTGCATCGCAGATTGAAGCTAAGTCCTCTGATGGAGAATTGGAGTTTAATGTCGTTATTCCAAATGTCCAAAAGGGAATTCAGTTAGATTACCGAACAGGTGAGGTCACAGTCACAAAAAACAACTAATTGATCAAGAGGTTGAGGGAAAATCCCAACCTCGTTTTTTATTAGTCAAGAACTGTTGACACGATTGGTTGTTTTTTGCTCTTCTGATTTTAAAGAGCTTTTTTGAAAATTTACAAGGCTTGAACTAGGGCGTCGGGACTGGAATTGCAGTTCTCTATTCAGCGACCCTTTATCATAGAAATTGAAAATTAATGTGTAGAAATTGGAAAATATGGTATAATAGTTTCAATTATACTTTTTAGGAGAAGGAAAATGGAAGACCCGAGCAGTCAGGATTTGTTACTGCAATTTGTTTTATTAGTTGTTTTGACCTTTTTAAATGCCTTTTTCTCTGCAACAGAAATGGCCATGGTTTCACTTAGTCGTTCACGTGTTGAGCAAAAAGCTGAGGAGGGAGATAAACGCTATATCCGTTTACTAAAGGTACTTGAAAACCCGAATCACTTTTTATCAACTATTCAAGTTGGTATCACCTTAATTACGATCTTGTCAGGGGCTAAACTAGCAGATTCACTTGGAGAGTTGATCGCCTCTTGGATGGGAAATAGCGAGACTGCCTATGCGGTAGCTAGCTTCTTATCATTAGCTTTCTTGACCTATATTTCTATTGTTTTTGGCGAACTTTATCCTAAGCGAATTGCTCTAAATCTTAAGGATGCCTTGGCTATCCGAACAGTACCGTTTATTATTGCTCTTGGTAAGATTGTGAGTCCCTTCGTTTGGATGCTCTCGGCATCAACTAATCTCTTGAGTCAATTGACACCGATGACATTTGACGATGCAGATGAAAAAATGACTCGTGATGAGATTGAGTACATGTTGTCTAAGAGTGAAGAAACCTTGGATGCTGATGAAATTGAAATGTTACAAGGGATTTTCTCGCTAGACGAGCTCATGGCACGTGAAGTCATGGTTCCTCGAACCGATGCTTTCATGGTAGATATTCAAGATGACACTCAAACCATTATCCAAAGTATCTTAAAACAGAATTTTTCTCGTATTCCTGTTTATGATGGAGATAAGGACAATGTTATTGGATTGATTCATACTAAGAGTCTCCTCAAAGAAGCCTTTGCCAGCGGTTTTGACAATATTGTCTGGAAGCGAATCTTACAAGATCCACTCTTTGTACCTGAAACCATTTTTGTAGATGATTTATTAAAAGAGTTTAGAAATACTCAAAGACAGATGGCTATCCTACTAGATGAGTATGGGGGAATGGCTGGTTTGGTCACTCTTGAGGATTTACTTGAAGAGATTGTTGGTGAGATTGATGATGAAACTGACAGAGCTGAAGTTTATGTTCATACAATTGGCGAAGATACCTATATCGTCCAAGGGACAATGAATTTAAATGACTTTAATGACTACTTTGATGTCGAACTTGAAAGTGACGATGTAGATACGATTGCAGGTTACTATTTGACTGGTGTGGGAACTATTCCAACATCAGAAAAACTTAGCTATGAGTTAGAAAGTAGCAATAAGCATATCACTCTAACCAATGATAAGGTCAAAAATGGACGTGTAACCAAGCTTAAGGTTCAAATCCAAGAACTCGAATCAGAAGAAGAAACAGAATAAAACAAAAGCTTTATCAGAGCAGAACTGATAAAGCTTTTCTAGTAGTTAAAAAGAAAAGACTCCTGTAGGAGCCTTTGATAATATAGAGGCGGTAGATGGCTGGTACTGCCTGAAACCAGATGATAGTATGACAGACAAGCCGGAGTTTACGATTGAGCTTGATGCTTGATTACGACCAAATAAAATGTGATATAATAGTTGTGGAATAACGGAGGAAATGATGGATCATGAAAAAATTGGTCAGGTCACTAATGAAGTAAAAGAGATTTTTAATATTGTTCTTGAAGCGAGCGACATCAAGGTTAACAAAGAAGGGCTGAGAAGTCATATGATGAAACGCCATCATAATGATGTGATTCAGCATATTGAAGATTTGGAACTCATACTAAGTAATCCAGATTTCGTTGGGATCAATCCACGAGAGAAAGGCGCTAGTTTTGAATATGTAAAAAGATTTGATGATAATGTACTTGTTGCTATCAAGTTACATAAAAGTGGCGATTTCTTTTACGTCCCGACCATGTATCGTATACAAGATTATAAGTTACAAAGTCGTATTAAGTCTGGTAGATTGAGAAAAATTGACAAAAAAAGTAGATAGTGCTAGAATAAAATTAACGGAAGACATTTGAGGGCAGAAAGGTTCCTGCCGCACCTTGAAAAAGGTACCTGAGATGCTGGGTACACCGACCAGCCAAGTGTCCGTTATTTCAAAAGAGGGGCTGTAATGCTCCTTTTTTCATTCGAGAATTTTAAAATAGATTACACAAACCGCAGGCTCAGGCTTGAGGTTTTTTTGAAATAATACAAGCAGTGACCAAAATCACTGCTTGTCAGATATGGCAAAATCATAAAGTTTTTCTGCTGTGAGAAGGGCCATTTTGTCCATGCTTGTTTTTCCTTTTCTAAGGTCAGAAACAGTAGTCCACGGAACTCCAGTGCCTTGCGAAATAGCAGATGTAGATATCGAACTGTCTAATAATTCTTGAATAACTTTTCTCATTTTATTTGTCCTTTTTATTTTTGAGATAAATGTATACATTGATTGCAATTATAAAAATAGCTATTGCACTAACCATTGCTTTTCCTCTTTTCGTTTGATAAAATAGAGGTGTAAGGGGCTTTCGCCCCGACCTCTTAGCGTTTACCTTTTCTTTTGTCGGAATTTTGGGTTACGCTTTTTGTTTTGCCTTGCGACCGTTATCGCGGTCATTAGACTTGCGATAGCAGTTCCTGTTTCAGATATATTGTCTATCGCTAATCCAATCTTCTTTGTTCACTTTCCCCCTTTCCTTTGCTTGATTACATCATGTCACGGGGAAGCGAGAAAATCAAGACTTTTGATAAAGTTTTTTAGAAAATATTTGCCCCCAAATCCGCCCCAAAAGATTTTTAAAGTTATCCTTTTTTATCCTGAAATAAAAATAAAAAAGCCCATAAAATCGGGCTTTTTGTCTGGATAAATTCCGATAAAATCGGTACTATAAGGCGGTAGACGGATTTGAACCGACGATCAAGCTTTTGCAGAGCCGTGCCTTACCACTTGGCTATACCGCCTTAACTTTTATTATTATACCTTTTAAATTAAATCTCGTCAATAGTTTCTTTTCTGAAAATGTAAGTTTTCCTGCTTTCAAAAGGCATGCGACAAAATATTCTGAAAATTCGTTTACTTTTGAAAGGGATTATGGTATAATCAACAGTATCTCATTAATTTTAATAGAGGAGTTAATTAAACATGAAAAAAAGTCGGATTCTTGCAGTAGCGGGGGTGTCCTTGCTTGCGGCAGGAGTGCTTGCTGCATGTTCAAACACGAATTCAAATGCAGGTTCAAGCAATGCAAAATTAGCATCAGATTATAAATACGTTTATTCAGTTGATCCAGAAACATTGGATTATGTTGTTAACAACGTTGATTCTACTTCTTTTGTAACTACAAATGCAGTAGATGGTTTGCTTGCTAATGATAAATATGGCAACCTCGTACCATCGATTGCTGAATCATGGACAGTTTCACAAGATGGTTTGACTTACACTTATAAAATCCGTAAGGATGCTAAGTGGGTTACTGCTGAAGGAGAAGAATACGCTCCAGTTAAAGCCCAAGACTTTGTGACAGGGTTGAAACACGCGGTAGAAGGAAAATCAAAAGGGCTGTCTGTTATTAGTTCTTCAATTAAAGGACTCAGCGCTTACATTAACGGTGAAACAAACGACTTTTCAACTGTTGGAGTAAAAGCAGTTGATGATAACACTCTGGAATACACCTTGAATCAGCCAGAGACTTTCTGGAATGATAAAACAACAAATGGCGTGATGATGCCAATCAATGAAGATTTCCTTAAATCTAAAGGGGAAGGCTTTGGTGCACCTACAGATCCATCTTCTATTTTGTATAATGGACCATTTGTTTTGAAAGCAATCACAGCTAAGTCTTCAATCGAAATGGCTAAGAATGATGCCTATTGGGATAAAGATGCAGTTAAAATTCAAAACATTAAATTTACATACTGGGATGGGAAAGACCAAGATGTTGTTGCTAAAGGATTCTCAGAAGGACAATACAGTAAAGCTCGTATTTATCCTACTAGCTCAACATACGAAAAATATGCGTCTGAGTTCAAAGACAACATCTACTTTAGCGAACCAGGATCAGCCATCGCTACTGTCAGTGTGAACTATGGCCGTTCAACTTATAACCACACTTCAAAAACAACAGATAGCCAAAAAGAATCTACAAGAAAAGCCTTGCTAAATAAAGAATTCCGTCAAGCCCTCAACTTTGCGGTAGATCGTAATTCTTACTCAGCACAGACAAATGGTACAGAAGGAGCTGCAGTTGCAATCCGTAATACTTTCACACCATATAATCTTCCAGTTGGTGACAAACAATTTGGTGAACTTGTAGAAGAAAGTCTTTCGAAGACAAACTCAGGTACATGGTCAAACATTTCACTTGCTGATTCGCAAAATGGTCTCTACAATGAAGAAAAAGCAAAAGCAGCCTTTGCAAAAGCAAAAGAAAGCTTGAAAGCTGAAGGGGTAGAATTCCCAATCCACTTGGATGCTCTAACAATCCAAGAATCTACAGCTGTTGTAAACCGTGTTCAATCACTTAAACAATCTATTGAAAACGTACTTGGATCAGACAATGTTGTCATCGATCTTCAACAAATGACTCAAGCAGAAGCATTACCACTTTCATTCAGTGCTCCAACAGCAAAAGAACAAGACTGGGATATTCATACTTTGACTGGATGGAATCCAGATTATCAGGATCCATCAACTTTCTTAGACCAGTACACGATTAAAGGCGGAAATACTCGCTTGCTTATGGGTATTGACAAAGATACTGACGCATCAGTTATCCAAAAACTTGGTTTGTCTGACTATGAAAAATTAGTTGATGAAGCAAATAAAGAAAATCAAGACGTTCAAAAACGCTACGAAAAATATGCCCTTGCTCAAGCTTGGTTAACAGACAACGGTTTGACAATTCCTGTGATGGCAGGTCCAAAAGAAACCGCTGTATCATTTGTATCTAAAGTTATTCCATTTACTTCTTCTTACTCCGCTGCGGGTCTTAAAGGAGAAAACTCAGGTTACTTGAAGTACACTGAGGTTGGTGAAAAACCTATTACAAAAGAAGAATACCAAAAAGCTCGTGAAAAATGGCTCAAAGAAAAAGCTGAATCAAACGAAAAAGCTCAAAAAGAGTTAGCGAGTCATGTGAAATAAATAATGCTCATCAGAACTTTCTCTCCTAAAGGAGAAGGTTCTTTTGGGATTTAAAGGAAATAATATGAAAAAATATGTTTTTATGCGTATCTTGCGGTCGTTGGTTTCTATTTTCTTAGTAACGACCTTGATTTACACAATCATCTATACGATGGTTCCACGGAAGTTAATCTTCAAACAAGATACTAACTACAATAAAATTGCAACGACAGCTGATAAACGTGATAACTATGAAAATACCGTCTTTGAACGTATGGGTTATATCGAATATTACGATACGAAAGAGTTGCAGGAAAAAGCTAGTAGCATTGACTCTTCTGTTACAGTAGATGCAAATGATACAAATAAAGCAATCTATGAAAAATATATCCAACAACTTGGGAATGGTTGGACTCTAGGTGAGTTTACAGAGAGTGGACAATTCTACGCTACACGTGAAATTCCTATTTTTGAGCGTGTGTTCAAATTCTACGCAAACTTACTTGATATTGACCATACAAACAAGATCCAAGACCCTGAGAATCCTAACTTAGAGCGTTATTTACGCTTTGAGAATGACCCTGCTATCGGTTGGTCTCTTGTGGGTTCAGGTACTAAACACAAATACCTCTTGTACTTCAATAGTCAGTTCCCATTTGTTCACCAAAACTTTGTCAACTTGAACCTAGGAGATTCTTATCCAACTTATGCCAATACTCCTGTTCTTCAAGTTATTACACAAGGACAAGGACAAACGAAGACTTCTGAAGTTCAATTCCCAACTGGTAAGAAAACATCATCAGTTAACATTTACTCAAGAACTTATAAATCTCCGAGTCAAGCAGATGCTCGTGAAGTAGCCAACTACGGTAAAGATGATCCATATACGGCTACTGAAAGCAACTATCAGTACCCATCTATGATTGCAAGTTCTGCTATCACTGGTTTGATCGGTCTTGCGATTTCATATGCGATTGCAGTTCCTCTTGGTTCAGCAATGGCTCGTTTCAAGAATACTTGGATTGACAGCCTATCTACAGGTACTTTGACCTTCTTGATGGCTCTCCCAACGATTGCTCTAGTTTATATCATTCGTTTGATTGGTTCTTCTATCGGATTCCCAGACTCATTCCCAATCTTGGGTGCTGGCGATTGGCGATCTTATGTCCTTCCATCAGTCATTCTTGGATTACTTGGAGCACCTGGTCTAGCTATCTGGATTCGTCGTTACATGATTGACTTACAATCTCAAGACTTTGTCCGTTTTGCTCGAGCTAAAGGTCTTTCTGAAAAAGAAATTTCTAACAAACACATCTTTAAAAACGCTATGGTACCACTCGTTTCTGGTATCCCAGGCTCAATTATTGGTGTTATTGGTGGAGCAACTCTTACTGAAACAGTCTTTGCCTTCCCAGGTATGGGTAAAATGTTGATTGACTCTGTAAAAGCATCAAACAACAATATGGTAGTTGGTCTGGTCTTCATCTTTACATGTGTTTCAATTTTCTCTTACTTGATTGGAGATATTTGGATGACTATTATTGACCCACGTATTAAATTGACAGAGAAAGGAGGCAAATAATGTCTACGATTAGTAATGATAAATTTCAATTTGTAAAACGAGATGATTTTGCCTCTGAAGCAATTGATGCTCCTGCCTACTCATATTGGGGTTCTGTTTTTAGACAGTTTTTGAAGAAAAAATCAACAATTATCATGCTTGGTATTTTGATTTCCATCGTATTGATGAGTTTCATCTATCCAATGTTTTCTGATTTTGACTTCAATGATGTAAGTAAGGTAAATGATTTTAGCGCTCGTTACATTAAGCCAAATGCTGAACATTGGTTTGGTACAGATAGTAATGGTAAATCTCTCTTTGACGGTGTCTGGTTTGGAGCACGTAACTCTATCTTGATTTCCGTAATTGCGACCTTTATCAACGTTGTTATTGGTGTTATTGTCGGCGGAATCTGGGGTATTTCAAAATCAGTTGACCGTATCATGATGGAAGTTTATAACGTTATCAATAACATCCCTTCACTTTTGATCGTTATTGTTTTGACTTACTCTATCGGTGCAGGTTTCTGGAACTTGATTTTTGCCATGAGTGTAACTACTTGGATTGGTATTGCTTATATGATTCGTATCCAAATCATGCGTTACCGTGATTTGGAGTACAACCTTGCTTCACGTACACTGGGAACACCAACCCATAAGATTGTTATTAAAAATATCATGCCTCAATTGGTTTCTGTTATTGTTACAACTACATCACAAATGCTTCCTGCATTTATCTCATATGAAGCCTTCCTGTCATTCTTTGGACTCGGCTTGCCAATCACAGTACCAAGTTTGGGACGTTTGATTTCGGATTATTCTCAGAACGTAACAACCAATGCTTACCTCTTCTGGATTCCATTGACAACTTTGGTCTTGGTATCCTTGTCACTGTTCGTAGTTGGTCAGAACCTAGCGGATGCTAGTGATCCACGTACACATAGATAGGAGTAGACATGATAAAAGGAAAAAATGTAATTTTGACTGCTCAAGATATTGTCGTGGAATTCGATGTTCGTGACAAGATTTTGACAGCTATTCGAGGTGTCTCCATCGATCTGATCGAGGGAGAGGTTCTCGCTTTAGTTGGAGAGTCAGGTTCAGGTAAATCAGTTTTGACAAAAACATTCACAGGAATGTTGGAAGAAAATGGTCGTATTGCACAAGGTAGTATTAATTACCGTGGACAAGATTTGACAACCTTATCTTCTCATAAAGAATGGGAAAGTATTCGTGGTGCCAAGATTGCAACTATCTTCCAAGATCCGATGACCAGTCTAGACCCTATCAAGACAATCGGAAGTCAAATCACAGAAGTTATTGTTAAACACCAAGGTAAGACTGCTCAAGAAGCTAAAGAGATGGCAATTGACTATATGAATAAAGTTGGTATTCCAGATTCTGAGAAACGTTTTGACGAGTATCCTTTCCAATATTCTGGGGGAATGCGTCAACGTATCGTTATCGCGATTGCTCTTGCTTGTCGTCCAGACATTCTTATCTGTGATGAGCCGACAACAGCTCTTGACGTGACAATCCAAGCACAGATTATTGATTTGTTGAAGTCACTTCAACACGAATACCACTTTACAACAATCTTTATCACCCACGACCTAGGTGTCGTAGCAAGTATCGCTGATAAAGTAGCGGTTATGTATGCTGGTGAAATTGTCGAGTATGGTACTGTTGAAGAAATCTTCTACGACCCACGTCATCCATATACATGGAGCCTCTTGTCAAGCTTGCCTCAACTTGCGGATGACAAAGGTGAATTGTACTCAATCCCTGGAACACCTCCATCGCTTTATACTGAATTGAAGGGAGATGCTTTTGCTCTTCGTTCAGATTATGCTATGAAGATTGACTTCGAGGAAAAAGCACCTCAGTTTGCAGTATCTGATACTCATTGGGCTAAGACATGGTTGCTTCATGAACAAGCTCCAAAAGTTGAAAAACCATCGGTGATTGCAGATTTACACGACAAGATTCGTGAAAAGATGGGCTTTACACATCTTGTGGACTAGGAGGAAGGAAATGTCTGAAAAATTAGTAGAAATTAAAGACTTAGAAATTTCCTTCGGTGAAGGAAGCAAAAAGTTTGTCGCTGTTAAAAATGCGAACTTCTTTATCAACAAAGGAGAAACTTTCTCACTTGTTGGAGAGTCTGGTAGTGGTAAGACAACAATTGGTCGTGCTATTATCGGTCTTAATGATACCAGCAAAGGTGATATTATCTTTGAAGGTCAAAAAATCAATGGTAAAAAATCACGTGAACAAGCTTCGGAATTAATCCGTCGTATCCAAATGATTTTCCAAGACCCTGCTGCAAGTTTGAATGAACGTGCAACGGTTGACTATATCATTTCTGAAGGTCTTTATAACTATCATTTGTTTAAAGATGAAGAAGAAAGAAAAGAAAAAGTTCAAAATATCATTCGTGAAGTGGGACTTTTGGCTGAACACTTGACACGTTACCCACATGAGTTTTCAGGTGGACAACGTCAACGTATCGGGATTGCCCGTGCCTTGGTTATGCAACCTGACTTCGTTATTGCGGATGAGCCGATTTCAGCCTTGGACGTTTCTGTACGTGCCCAAGTCTTGAACTTGCTCAAGAAATTCCAAAAGGAATTAGGCTTGACCTATCTCTTTATCGCTCACGATTTGTCAGTAGTTCGTTTCATTTCTGATCGTATCGCGGTAATTTATAAGGGTGTTATTGTTGAAGTGGCTGAAACTGAAGAATTGTTTAACAATCCAGTTCATCCATACACGCAAGCACTTCTATCAGCTGTTCCGATTCCAGACCCAATCTTGGAACGTAAAAAAGTTTTGAAAGTCTATGATCCAGATCAACATGACTATGAAACTGATAAACCTTCTATGGTAGAAATTCGTCCAGGTCACTATGTTTGGGCAAACCAAGCAGAGTTGGAACGCTATAAAAAAGATTTGAAATAAGAAAGAGTTTTGTAATCTTGGTAGAACAATTCTATTAAGGTTATGAAACTTTTTTATTTTGTAAAAAACACTAGTTTAAAGATAAACAACTATATACCCGAGAACATGCTAATGCTCAATGAAAATCAAAGAGCAAACTAGGAAGCTAGTCGCAGGTTGCTCAAAGCACGGCTTTGAGGTTGCAGATAAAACTGACCTAGTTTGAATTTGATTTTCGAAGAGTATAAGACTAGTCTTCAATGACTCTTGGAGAAGAGAGAAAAGAAGCTGTTATTCTTTGAAAGTGTATTGAATGTATACAGAATGGAATGGATAAAACTACTTTCAGACTAGCTCTGATGAATCTTCAAAATTAAAATCACTTTCTATTTAAAATATCAGTCTTGCATTGCTTTCCTTTATGTGCTAGAGTTATGGTAACGGTTACAAAATCAAGGAGGGTTTTATGAGAAATCCAGCACTAATAGAAGAAATGAAAACTTACAGAGGGCGAGATGAAGTTCCGCAAGACTTTGACGATTTTTGGGATGGGGAAATAGAGAAGGTTTCGGTCTTGCCAGATTACCAACTAGAAGAACGTGATTTTCATATTCCAAATGTGAAGTGTTATGAGCTAACTTTTAAGGGCACTCGGGAAGGTCTTGTTTATGCGCGTGTGGTCTTACCAAAATCTGAACATAAAGTACCAGTTATTTTTCACTTCCATGGCTATATGGGACGTTGCTGGGATTGGGCAGATATGTTGGCCTTTACAGTCGCTGGTTATGGTGTTGTATCTATGGATGTCCGTGGTCAGTCTGGTTACTCACAAGATGGCTTGCGCTCGCCACTCGGAAATACTGTTAAGGGCCAAATCATTCGTGGTGCAGTAGAAGGAAAAGAGCAACTCTTCTATAAGGATGTTTATCTTGATATTTATCAATTAGTTGAGATTGTAGCTAGCTTCCCACAAGTGGATGAGGGGCAATTAGCAAGCTATGGAGCCTCTCAAGGAGGAGCGCTGGCTCTGGTGGCTGCGGGGTTGAATCCACGGATTAAGCGAACCGTAGCTATTTATCCATTTTTATCAGACTTTAGACGAGTGATAGAGATTGGAAATACCAGCGAAGCCTATGATGAGCTTTTTCGTTACTTTAAGTTCCATGATCCATTCCATGAGACAGAAGAGCAGATTATGGAAACACTTAGCTATATCGATGTAAAAAATCTTGCCCATCGTATTAAGGGGGAAGTTCGAATGATTACTGGACTTGATGACGATGTCTGCTATCCAATCACTCAGTTTGCTATTTACAACCGTTTGACTTGTGAAAAGAGTTATCGTATCATGCCTGAATACGCTCATGAAGCCATGAATGTTCATGTCAATGATCAAGTTTACAATTGGTTGTGTGGTAGTGAGATCCCCTTTACCTATCTTGGTCACTAAAAATTGAAAAAAGCTCTGTAGTTTCGAATGAACTACAGGCTTTTCTTTATGTGTCCCAGATAATGAGAAAGTAGTTTCAGGTAGTTTGAAACTTCTAAATATATTTGAAAGTAGAATCTATTATAGATTATAAAGTCTAAAATTTAGAATATTTATTATATAATATGATTAAGATAAAAAGTGAAAGGAGTCTAGCTGTTTGCTTATTCTTAACATATAGTTTATAAAAGTGCAACAGCATTTCATTTATAAAGAATGGTAATTCCATTCAATAATACAGTTTCTTATTTGCATCTAGTCTGAGTGGCTAAAAATTTTAAGCAAAAAAGAAAGCGCTTTATTTTTTAAAAAATAACGGAAGGGAAAACATGAATCAGAGAGATTTTGATAGAAAACAGAGATATGGAATTCGGAAATTTGCAGTTGGAGCAGCTTCAGTAGTGATTGGAGCAGTTGTTTTTGGTGCTGCCCCTGCTTTGGCTCAAGAGGTACCATCAGCGAATGGTGAAACAGCGGGGCAATCTTTGCCAGAATTGCCTAAGGAAGTAGAGACAGGAAGTCTAGCTAATTTAGATAAGGAGCTTGCAGGCCAAGTAACCACAGTAAATAATAGTGGAACAGAAGTGAGCCGTGAAGAGTTGCAAGCAAACCCAGGGTCTGAAAAACCAACAGAAACAGAAGCATCAAACGAAACTCCAGCTACAGAGAGTGAAGACGAGGAAGTTGGAAATATTCCCCGTGACTTTTATGCCAGAGAGTTGGAAAATGCCAATACTGTTATTGAAAAAGAGGATGTGGAAACCAATCCTTCAAATGGTCAAAGAATTGACATGAAAGAGGAACTTGACAAGCTTAAAAAACTTCAAAATGCGACCATTCATATGGAGTTTAAGCCAGATGCCTCTGCTCCACGTTTTTATAATCTTTTCTCAGTCTCTAGTGATACCAAAGTAAATGAGTATTTCACTATGGCCATCCTTGATAACACAGCTATCGTTGAAGGTCGTGATGCAAATGGAAACCAATTCTATGGTGATTATAAAACTGCTCCTTTGAAGATTAAGCCAGGTGAGTGGAACTCTGTAACCTTTACAGTTGAAAGACCAAATGCTGACCAACCAAAAGGTCAGGTTCGCGTCTATGTAAATGGTGTCTTGTCGCGCACAAGTCCTCAGTCTGGTCGCTTCATCCAAGACATGCCAGATGTCAATCATGTACAAATCGGTACAACAAAACGTACAGGCAAAAACTTCTGGGGTGCTAATCTTAAAGTCCGTAATCTAACTGTTTATGACCGTGCTCTTTCTCAAGAAGAAGTTAAAAAACGTAGCCAACTTTTTGAAAGAGGAGAGTTGGAGAAGAAACTTCCTGAAGGAGCAGAAGTTACTGATAAACTGGATGTTTTTGAAGGTGGTGAGAACCGTAAGCCAAATAAAGATGGTATCGCAAGCTACCGCATTCCAGCCCTGCTGAAAACTGATAAGGGAACCTTGATTGCTGGAGCTGATGAACGTCGTTTGCATCACTCTGACTGGGGTGATATCGGTATGGTTGTTCGTCGTAGTGATGATAAGGGTAAAACATGGGGAGATAGAATTGTCATCTCAAATCCTCGTGATAATGAGAATGCCAGAAGAGCTCATGCGGGATCACCAGTCAACATTGACATGGCCCTAGTCCAAGATCCGAAAACTAAGAGAATCTTCTCTATTTTTGATATGTTCGTAGAAGGTGAAGCTGTCAGAGATTTACCAGGAAAAGCACCACAAGCCTATGAGCAAATTGGAGATAAGGTTTATCAGGTTCTATACAAAAAAGGTGAAGCAGGACGTTATACAATCCGTGAAAATGGTGAAGTCTTTGACCCTGAAAATAGAAAGACAGAATACCGTGTTGTAGTTGATCCTAAGAAACCAGCCTATAGTGATAAGGGTGATTTGTATAAAGGTGAAGAACTGATTGGTAATGTCTACTTCGATTATAGCGACAAGAATATCTTTAGAGTTTCAAACACCAACTATCTCTGGATGTCTTATAGCGATGACGATGGAAAAACTTGGTCTGCACCTAAAGATATTACATACGGCATTCGTAAGGACTGGATGCACTTCTTAGGTACTGGACCTGGTACAGGTATTGCCTTACATTCAGGACCTCATAAAGGGCGTCTTGTTATCCCTGCCTATACTACAAATAACGTATCCTACCTAAGTGGTTCTCAGTCTTCACGCGTCATTTACTCAGATGACCATGGTGAAACTTGGCACGCTGGTGAAGCTGTCAATGATAACCGCCCAGTAGGCAACCAAACAATTCACTCTTCAACTATGAATAATCCAGGTGCTCAAAATACTGAGTCAACTGTTGTTCAGTTGAATAATGGGGATCTCAAACTCTTCATGCGTGGATTGACAGGGGATTTGCAAGTTGCAACGAGTAAAGATGGTGGAGCAACTTGGGAAAAAGATGTAAAACGCTATTCAGATGTCAAAGATGTCTACGTTCAAATGTCTGCCATTCATACAGTACAAGATGGTAAGGAATATATCATCCTCAGTAATGCAGGTGGGCCAGGACGCTACAATGGTTTGGTGCACTTGGCACGTGTGGAAGCTAATGGAGACCTAACTTGGCTCAAACATAATCCAATTCAAAGTGGCAAATTTGCTTATAACTCATTGCAAGATCTTGGAAATGGCGAATTTGGCTTGCTTTATGAGCATGCGACTGCCACTCAAAATGAATACACCTTGTCTTATAAGAAATTCAACTGGGATTTCTTAAGCAAGGATAGAATTGCTCCAACAAAAGCAACTGTGAAAAATGCTGTGGAGATGAGCAAAAATGTCATTGCTCTAGAATTTGATTCTGAAATATTGGTAAATCAACCACCAGTTCTTAAATTGGCAAATGGTAACTTTGCTGCTTTCTTGACGCAATACGATACCAAAACATTGTTATTTGCAGTAAACAAGGAAGATATTGGTCAAGAAATTACAGAAATCATTGATGGCGCAATTGAGAGCATGCATAATTTGCCTGTAAGTCTTGAAGGTGCAGGAGTTCCTGGTGGGAAAAATGGCGCAAAAGCAGAAATCCATGAAGTTCCAGAATTTACAGGCGCAGTCAATGGTGAAGGTACAGTTCATGAGGATCCAGCCTTTGATGGTGGCGTCAACGGAGAGGAAGCAGCCGTTCATGATGTGCCAGACTTCTCAGGTGGCGTGAACGGCGAAGAAGCCGCTATTCATGAAGTTCCAGAAATAGAGGTTGAAGAAAATCCACCAGGAACTATTAACGAAGTCCCAGAATTCGAAGGCGGTGTGAATGGTGCTGAAGCAGCAGTCAATGAAGTCTCAGACTTCGAGGGTGGTGTGAACAGCGAGGAAGCAGCCGTTCATGAAATTCCAGAAATAGAGGTTGAAGAAAATCCACCAGGAACTATTAACGAAGTTCCGGAATTTGAAGGTGGAGTCAATGGTGCCGAAGCAACCGTTCATGATGTGCCAGCCTTTGAAGGTGGTGTGAACGGCGAAGAAGCCGCGGTCCATGAAGTTCCAGAATATATTCCAGTGGAAACTTCAAAAGGGGAAGCTGCAGTTCATGAAATTTCAACCTTTGAAGGTGGTGTCAATGGCGAAGAAGGGGCTAAGGCAGAAAGTCCAGAGTTCGAAGGCAGTGTGAATGGAGTAGAGTCCGCTAAGTTAGAAGTTCCAGAGTTCGAAGGCGGTGTTAATGCAGTAGAAGCAGCCAAGTCAGACACTTCAGAGTTCGAAGGCGGAGTCAATGCAGTAGAAGCAGCCAAGTCAGACACTTCAGAGTTCGAAGGCGGTGTTAATGCAGTAGAAGCAGCCAAGTCAGACACTTCAGAGTTCGAAGGCGGAGTCAATGCAGTAGAAGCAGCTAAGTCAGAGAGTCCAGAGTTCGAAGGTGGCGTCAATGCAGTAGAAGCAGCCAAGTCAGACACATCAGACTTTGAAGGTGGTGTCAATGGCGAAGAAGGAGCTAAGTCAGAGAGTCCAGAGTTCGAAGGCGGTGTGAACGGAGTAGAGGCTGCTAAGTTAGACACATCAGAGTTCGAAGGCGGAGTCAATGGCGAGGAAGGAGCTAAGTCAGAGAGCCCAGAGTTCGAAGGCGGTGTGAACGGAGTAGAAGCAGCTAAGTCAGACACATCAGACTTTGAAGGTGGTGTCAATGGCGAAGAAGGAGCTAAGTCAGAGAGTCCAGAGTTTGAAGGCGGTGTGAACGGAGTAGAGGCTGCTAAGTTAGAAGTTCCAGAATACACAGGTGGCGTCAATGCAGTGGAGTCCGCTAAGTTAGATTCTCCAGAATACACAGGTGGTGTCAATGGAGTAGAGGCTGCTAAGTTAGAAGTTCCAGAATACACAGGTGGCGTCAATGCGGTAGAATCTGCTAAGTTAGAAGCACCAGAGTATACAAGTGGTGTCAATGGAGTAGAATCTGCTAAGTTAGAAGTTCCAGAGTACACAGGTGGCGTCAATGGAGTAGAGGCTGCTAAGTTAGAAGTTCCAGAATACACAGGTGGCGTCAATGGAGTAGAATCCGCTAAGTTAGAAGCACCAGAGTATACAGGTGGTGTCAATGCGGTAGAATCTGCTAAGTTAGAAGCACCAGAGTATACAGGTGGTGTAAATGGAGTAGAATCTGCTAAGTTAGAAGTTCCAGAGTACACAGGTGGTGTCAATGGAGTGGAATCTGCTAAGTTAGAAGTTCCAGAGTACACAGGTGGTGTAAATGGAGTAGAGTCCGCTAAGTTAGAAGTTCCAGAGTACACAGGTGGTGTTAATGGGCTAGAAGCTGCTATCCATGAGGTCTCAGAGTATAAGGGAGAACAGTCAATTGTGGTTCAAGCTATGGCACAAGATAAAACTTATCAAGCCCCTGCTGCTCGTCAGCAACTTCTTCCTGAAACAGGAAGTGAAGCTGTTGCTCCTCTCGCCTCTCTAGGACTTGTAGGCATGCTCCTAGGTATGTTTGCCATGGGCAAGAAAAAAGAAGATCAATGAAATAGTTAAAATCAACGAAATTCATAGAGAAATTTGATCTTATATTAGAAAGGGTCGTGACTAGAACTAGTTACGGCCTTTTTGATCTAGATAAATCAGGAGTCAAATAGTTAATACTCTTCGAAAATCAAATTCAAACCACGTCAGCTTCGCCTTACCGTATATGTGTTACTGACTTCGTCAGTTCTATCCACAACCTCAAAACTGTGTTTTGAGCAGCTTGCGGCTAGCTTCCTAGTTTGCTCTTTGATTTTCATTGAGTATAAGTTTGAGATAAAGTTCATTAAAAATACGATTCAACCGAATGAAGCAATTGTCTGTTAGAAAAAAAGAGAAAGCGTCAGAAAGTAGTTTCGGACATATTAGTTTATATTTTAAAAACTGAAAGTATAATCTGTTCTATCTCAATCTCTCTTAAAAGGGGAGGATTTATTATATAATGAGAATAAGATAAAATTTGAAAGGAGTAGGAGACTCTAGTTAACGATGGGTCGTTAAGTGAGAGAGAATTTGAAAGAGCGAGTGTAACCATTCGTGAAAAAGTAATTTTTGTCATTTAGTCAGATGGCTAAAAATTTTAAGCGAAAAAGAAAACGCTTTATTTTTAAAAATGAAAGGAAGAAAGATGAAGCATAATCAGTTGGATAGAAAACAACGATACGGAATTCGCAAATTTACAGTAGGAGCCGCTTCAGTAGTGATTGGAGCAGTTGTTTTTGGTGCATCGCCAGTATTAGCACAAGAATCAACAACTACCAATAAGGAAATGACAGAACTAGGAGTAGAGAAGGATCAGGCAGAAAAAGCAGTAGATACTGAAAAGAGTGCGACAGAGTCTAATGGGGTAGATACAGTCACACATGCATCTACAGAAGCACATACTGGAACAGAGACAACTGCAACAGCAGAAACGGCAGAAGCAACTAGAGAAACCGAAAAAGATCCAGCTGCGCTTCCACGTGATTACTATGCTAGAGAGTTGGAAAATGTCAATACTGTTCTTGAAAAGGAAGATGTAGAGACTAATGCTGCAAATAGCAATAGAATTGATTTGACAGAGCAATTGGACAAACTGAAACAGCTTCAAAATGCGACCATTCATATGGAGTTCAAACCAGATGCCTCTGCACCAGCATTTTACAACCTTTTCTCAGTATCAAGTGATAAGGTAAGAAATGAATACTTTACAATGGCTGTGTATAACAACGTTGCCTTGATTGAGGGCCGCGATCAAAACGGCGACCAATTTTATGATCGATACACAGACGCACCATTAACAGTCAAACCAGGTCAGTGGAACTCAGTAACCTTTACAGTTGAAAGACCAAGTGCAGATTCTCCAGATGGGCAAGTTCGTCTCTATGTAAACGGAGTCTTGTCACGAACAAGTAAGAAATCAGGACGCTTTATCAAAGATATGCCTGATGTAAATCATATGCAAATTGGTTCCACAAATCGTGCAGGAAGTATGGTTTGGGGGGCAGGCTTACAAGTTCGTAATCTAACTGTTTACGATCGTGCCTTGAGTCCAGAAGAAGTTCAAAATCGTAGCTACCTATTTGAAAGATCCGAATTAGAGAAAAAGCTTCCAGAAGGAGCTGAGATAACAGATAAAAAGGATATCTTTGAAGCTGGTAAAAATGGGCAGTCAAATCCAGATGGAATCAATAGCTACCGTATTCCAGCCCTCCTTAAGACCGACAAGGGAACTCTGATTGCTGGAGCTGACGAACGCCGCTTGCACCACTATGACTGGGGGGATATCGGTATGGTCGTCAAACGAAGTGAAGATAAGGGGCAAACATGGGGCGATCGCATCACTCTTACCAATCTTCGAGACAACCCAAAAGCCAATGATCCATCTGTTGGTTCACCAGTGAATATCGACATGGTCTTGGTTCAAGATACTGAAACTAAGCGCATCTTCTCAGTCTATGATATGTTCCCAGAAGGGAAAGGTATCTTTGGTATGTCTTCTCAAAAAGAAGAGGCCTACAAAGAAATCGATGGAAAAACTTATCAAATTCTCTATCGTGAAGGAGAAAATGGAGCCTATACTATTCGTGAAAATGGTGTTGTCTACACACCAGATGGTCAGGCAACGGATTACCGTGTTGTTGTAAATCCAGTCAAACCTGCTTATAGTGATAAAGGCGATCTTTATCAAGGTGAGCAGCTACTAGGAAATATCTACTTTACAAGTAATAAAACTTCTCCATTTAGAATTGCTAAAGACAGCTACCTATGGATGTCTTACAGTGATGATGATGGTAAGACTTGGTCTGCACCACAAGATATTACTCCAATGGTCAAAGCTGATTGGATGAAATTCTTAGGTGTGGGACCTGGAGTGGGAATTACCCTCCAGAATGGACCTCATAAAGGTCGGATTGTCGTCCCTGTCTATACGACAAACAGAACCAACCACCTCAACGGATCTCAATCGTCTCGCATCATCTACTCAGATGACCATGGTAAGACTTGGCATATGGGTGGCGGTGTCAATGATAACCGTACACTTTATGATGGTACAGTAGTTGATTCAAGCAACATGAACAATTACTACGCTCAAAATACAGAAGCTTCTGTTGTTCAGTTGAACAATGGTCAGTTGAAACTCTTTATGCGTGGTTTGACTGGTGATTTGCAGGTTGCGACAAGTAATGATGGTGGTATTACATGGGACAACTATGTAGCACGCTATGATGTACCAGATGTCTATGTTCAAATGGCAGCGACTCATACGGTTCAAGATGGTAAAGAGTACATCCTTCTAGCAAATGCCAATGGCCCAGGTCGTAAGAATGGTTATATTCGAGTAGCTCGCGTAGAAGAAGATGGCGAGTTGACTTGGTTGCATCATCATTTGATTCAAGAAGGGGAGTATGCCTATAACTCACTTCAACAGATCGGACCAAAAGAATTTGGTCTCTTGTACGAGCATCATGAAGCTGGTGGCAATCCTTATACTCTATCCTTCAAGAAATTCAACTGGGATTTCTTAACGAAGCAAAGAATTTCTCCTAAAGAAGCCAAAGTTAAAAATGTTATTGAAAAATGGCCAGGAATTCTTGCAGTAGAGTTTGATTCAGAAGTTCTAGTCAACAAAGTACCAACACTTCAGTTGGCAAATGGTAAAAAAGTAAACTTCATGACCCAGTATGATACTAAGACTCTTTTATTTACAATAGATAAGTCAGATCTTGGTCAGGAAATAACTGGACTTGCTTCTGGAGTGATTGAGAGTATGCACAATCTTCCAGTGAGTCTTGAAGGAGCAGGTATTCCTGGAGCTGCCAACGGTAGTGAAGCAGCAGTTCATGAATTGCCAGCCTTTGAAGGTGGTGTCAACGGTGCTGAAGCTGCTGTTAACGAAGTACCAGAATTTACAGGTGGTGTTAATGGTGTAGAAGCAGCGACTGCTGAAATTCCAGAATTTACAGGTGGAGTCAATGGTGCTGAAGCAGCTGTGCATGAATTACCAGAATTCGAAGGTGGGGTGAATGGCGAAGAGGCTGCTGTAACGGAGCTTCCAGAGTATACTGAACCTATTGGTACAGTAGGCGAAGAAGCAGCACCGATAGCAGAACTTCCAGAATTCACAGGCGGAGTTAATGGTAGCGAAGCTGCTGTTAACGAAGTACCAGAATTTGTAGGTGGAGTCAATGGTGAGGAAGCTGCAGTAGCCTATGTTCCAGAATTTGCAGGTGGAGTCAATGGTAGTGAAGCAGCTGTGCATGAAGTACCAGAATTCACAGGTGGAGTCAATGGTGTAGAAGCAGCGACTGCTGAAAATCCAGAATTTACAGGTGGAGTCAATGGTGTAGAAGCAGCGGTTCATGAACAACCAGAATTTACAGGTGGTGTGAATGCAGTAGAAGCAGCAAAAGCAGAATCTCCAGAATTTGTAGGTGGAGTCAATGGTAGCGAAGCAGCCGTACAAGAAGTACCGGAGTTCACAGGTCAGCAGTCTATTGTATCTCAGGCTACGGCACAAGATAAGACCTATCAAGCACCTGCAGTTCGTCAAGATGTTCTTCCTAAGACAGGAAATGAAGATGCCTCTGCCCTTGCATCAGTAGGACTTGTGGGGTTGCTCCTTGGTATGTTTGCTTTTGGGAAGAGAAAAGAAGCTTAGTCAAATAGTTGAAAGTGAAGGTTTCCTTAGTGAAACTAAATCTTAGTTAGAAAGGGTCGTAACGGAAATTTGTTACGGCCTTTTTCTTTAAAAAAGGGCTGGTTTTAAGATTTAAGAGGTGTTGGGATAGATGTTAGGTCCCTGAAACTACTTTCAGAAGAAACTGTTGCATAAAATTGTTTTGAAACTCCAATCTATTCTAGCACAAGTTATTGAAAGCGTTTTAACAATAAGCTATAATAGTCACATAAACACAAAGGAAAAGAAAAGGAGGAAAGTAGATGCCACAAATTAGTAAAGAAGCCTTGATTGAACAAATCAAAGATGGAATCATCGTTTCTTGTCAGGCACTTCCTCATGAACCGCTCTACACAGAAGCGGGAGGAGTTATCCCCTTGTTGGTGAAAGCAGCTGAACAAGGTGGTGCAGTCGGTATCCGAGCAAACAGTGTTCGAGATATCAAGGAAATTAAAGAGGTCACTAAACTTCCGATTATTGGAATTATTAAACGTGATTATCCACCACAGGAACCATTCATCACAGCGACTATGAGAGAGGTAGATGAACTAGCAGCTCTTGACATCGAAGTCATTGCTCTTGACTGTACCAAACGTGAACGTCATGATGGCTTGGAGATCCAAGAATTTATCCGTCAGATCCAAGAAAAATATCCAAATCAACTCTTGATGGCTGATACAAGTACCTTTGAGGAAGGTCTAACAGCAGTTGAAGCGGGAATTGACTTTGTCGGAACAACCTTGTCAGGTTACACTTCTTACAGTCCAAAAGTGGATGGCCCAGACTTTGAACTCATCAAGAAACTCTGTGATGCAGGAGTGGACGTCATCGCTGAAGGAAAAATTCACACACCAGAACAAGCTAAGCAAATCCTAGGTTACGGAGTTCGAGGTATCGTAGTTGGTGGCGCTATTACTAGACCAAAAGAGATCACGGAACGATTTGTTGCCGGTCTTAAATAACACAATATAAAAAACGAGGAGAGTGGTTGATTAGTAGGAAAAAATGAAAACGTATACAAAGTCGACATTACTCATTATCCGATTCGGATACGCTTATCATCATTTAGGAGAATACAAATGAAATTTAAAAAACTAGCTTGTACAGTACTTGCGGGTGCTGCGGTTCTATCTCTTGCTGCTTGTGGCAAATCAGATGCTAACAAAGATGCTGCTAGCTCTGGTAGTGACAGTGGAAAAACTGAAATCACTTGGTGGGCATTCCCAGTCTTTACTCAAGAAAAAACTGGCGATGGTGTAGGAACTTATGAAAAATCTATCATCGAAGCTTTTGAAAAAGCAAATCCAGATGTTAAAGTTAAACTAGAAACAATCGACTTCAAATCTGGTCCAGAAAAAATCACAACAGCAATCGAAGCAGGAACTGCGCCAGACGTTCTCTTTGATGCACCAGGACGTATCATCCAATACGGTAAAAATGGTAAATTGGCTGAGTTGAACGACCTCTTTACAGATGAATTTGTTAAAGATGTCAACAACGAAAATATCATCCAAGCAAGTAAAGCTGGTGATAAAGCTTACATGTATCCAATCAGTTCTGCACCATTCTACATGGCTATGAACAAGAAAATGTTGGAAGATGCAGGAGTTGCAAACCTTGTAAAAGAAGGTTGGACAACTGATGACTTTGAAAAAGTTTTGAAAGCGCTTAAAGATAAAGGATATACACCAGGTTCATTGTTCAGTTCAGGTCAAGGGGGAGACCAAGGAACACGCGCCTTCATCGCTAACCTTTATGGCGGTTCTGTAACTGATAAAGAAGTAACTAAATATACAACTGACGATCCTAAATTCGTTAAAGGTCTTGAAAAAGCATCAAGCTGGATCAAAGATGGTTTGTTGAACAACGGTTCACAATTTGACGGTGGAGCAGACATCCAAAACTTTGCAAACGGTCAAACTTCTTACACAATCCTTTGGGCACCAGCTCAAAATGGTATCCAAGCTAAACTTTTGGAATCAAGTAAAGTTGAAGTGGTAGAAGTACCATTCCCATCTGATTCAGGTAAACCAGCTCTTGAATACCTTGTAAACGGATTTGCAGTATTTAACAACAAAGACGAAAAGAAAGTCGCAGCAGCTAAGAAATTCATCCAATTCATCGCAGATGACAAAGAATGGGGTCCTAAAGACGTAGTTCGTACAGGTGCATTCCCAGTTCGTACTTCATTTGGAAAACTTTATGATGACAAACGTATGGAAACAATCGGTAGTTGGACTCAATACTACTCACCATACTACAACACAATCGACGGATTTGCTGAAATGAGAACACTTTGGTTCCCAATGTTGCAAGCTGTATCAAATGGTGACGAACAACCTGCTGCAGCTTTGAAAGCATTCACTGAAAAAGCGAACGAAACAATCAAAAAAGCAGCTAAATAATAAGCCCTAAATAAAAACTGAAATCCCCCCTTTTCCCTGAGCACATCTGTGTATGAAAAGGGGGGCTTTTGTTTGAAATAGAAGCAACTGACAGGTCAAAATTAAAATGAAGTTTTTACATTGACGAATCTTAGAAAAATTTCATTTTGATTTTAGATCAGGGTCAGATAACAGTCAAAAAAACAAAACTATGTGAAAGTGAGGTGCCGACTGTGAAAATCAATAAAATTCGCATGCGGGAAACTATTATTTCCTACGCATTCCTAGCACCAGTATTAATCTTCTTTACCGTCTTCGTTTTAGCTCCAATGATCATGGGCTTCATCACTAGTTTCTTCAACTATTCGATGACTAGCTTTGAGTTTGTGGGCTTGGACAACTACATCCGTATGTTTAAAGACCCTGTCTTTACAAAATCTTTGATTAATACCGTAATCTTGGTTATTGGGTCTGTACCAGTCGTTGTACTCTTCTCGCTCTTTGTAGCATCACAAACTTACCAACAAAATGCCATCGCTAGATCTTTCTACCGTTTCGTCTTCTTCCTTCCTGTAGTAACAGGTAGTGTTGCTGTAACAGTAGTATGGAAATGGATCTACGATCCACTATCAGGTATTTTGAACTTCGTGCTTAAGTCAAGCCACATCATCAGCCAAAACATTTCTTGGTTGGGAGATAAAAACTGGGCTTTGATGGCGATTATGATTATCCTTTTGACAACATCAGTTGGTCAACCAATCATTCTTTACATCGCTGCAATGGGTAATATTGATAATTCACTTGTAGAAGCAGCTCGTGTTGACGGTGCGACTGAATTTCAAGTATTCTGGAAGATTAAATGGCCAAGCCTTCTTCCAACAACACTTTATATCGCAATCATTACAACCATCAACTCATTCCAATGTTTCGCCTTGATTCAATTGTTGACATCTGGTGGTCCAAACTACTCAACAAGTACACTTATGTACTACCTCTACGAAAAAGCCTTCCAATTGACTGAATATGGCTATGCCAATACTATTGGTGTATTCTTGGCAGTTATGATTGCCCTTGTCAGCTTCGCTCAATTCAAGATCCTCGGAAACGATGTAGAATACTAAGGAAAGGAGACAGCTATGCAACCTACACAACAAAAGAAACCATTAACAGCCTTTACTGTTATTTCAACAATCATTTTGCTCTTGTTGACTGTACTGTTTATCTTCCCATTCTACTGGATCTTGACAGGTGCATTCAAATCACAACCAGATACCATTATGATTCCACCACAATGGTTCCCTAAAGCTCCAACAATGGAGAACTTCCAACAATTGATGGTGCAAAACCCAGCCTTGCAATGGATGTGGAATTCAGTCTTCATTTCTTTAGTAACGATGTTCTTGGTTTGTGCAACCTCTTCACTAGCAGGTTATGTATTGGCTAAGAAACGTTTCTATGGACAACGCATTCTCTTTGCAATCTTCATCGCTGCCATGGCCCTTCCAAAACAAGTTGTCCTTGTACCATTGGTACGTATCGTCAACTTCATGGGGATCCACGACACTCTTTGGGCAGTTATCTTGCCTTTGATCGGATGGCCATTTGGGGTCTTCCTCATGAAACAGTTCAGTGAAAACATTCCTACAGAATTGCTCGAATCTGCTAAAATCGATGGATGTGGCGAGATTCGTACATTCTGGAGCGTAGCCTTCCCTATCGTGAAGCCAGGATTTGCAGCTCTTGCAATCTTTACCTTCATCAATACATGGAATGACTACTTCATGCAGTTGGTTATGTTGACATCTCGTAACAACTTGACCATCTCACTCGGGGTTGCGACTATGCAGGCCGAGATGGCAACCAACTATGGTTTAATTATGGCGGGTGCTGCCCTTGCAGCTGTGCCAATCGTAACAGTCTTCTTAGTATTCCAAAAATCATTTACTCAAGGTATTACTATGGGAGCTGTTAAAGGATAGTACTCTGCGAAAATTGAATATAGTACAATCTGTTTATCAGTATGCAGAAGCATAGTTGATAGACTAAGAGAATATAGGATCTATAAGTGTCTACAAAATGGAGAGGAGTTCCTTACTTCTTGAAGTTTTGTTAGACACTTATAAACTTAATTTTTGACTTTTTAGATACTATTTAGAATAGTTATTTCCCATCCTAGTGGTATCCAAGATAAGTATGTTGTACTTATCTTGGACGGAATTTTTGAGAGTAAAATAGTTCGGGGAACTATTTTAGCCTGAGTCTAGAAATGAATGAGCGAGGAGCTCAAAAATTAGGTCTTTCATTTCATGGTTTTCTAAAATCATCCGCTGGATAATTTTACCTTCCGTCCTCACTATTTAAGGGAAATTATAAAAAGATAAATCAAATTGGAAATAAGCATCAGAAGCGAAGGAAATTACTATGATTTTTGATGATTTAAAAAATATCACTTTTTACAAAGGAATTCATCCAAATCTCGATAAGGCTATCGATTATCTCTATGAGCATCGTAAAGATAGCTTTGAGTTAGGCAAATACGAGATTGATGGAGATAAGGTCTTTCTAGTTGTGCAAGAAAATGTTCTTAACCAAGAAGAAAATGATCGCTTTGAGCATCATAAAAACTATGCAGATTTGCATTTGTTAGTTGAAGGGCATGAGTACTCTAGCTATGGTTCTCGTGTAAAAGACGAGGCTGTAGCCTTTGACGAAGCTAGCGATATCGGCTTTGTCCATTGTCATGAACAATACCCACTTTTATTGGGTTATCACAATTTTGCAGTCTTTTTCCCAGGTGAACCTCATCAGCCTAATGGCTATGCAGGTATGGAAGATAAAGTTCGCAAATACTTATTTAAAATTTTAATCGATTAGTCAGTTAGGAGGAGCAAACAATGGCACATAAAGGATCTGGATTGATAAAAGCGGCATTTGATACGGATAACTTTCTTATGCGATTTTGTGAGAAAGTTTTAGATATCGTGACGGTTAACCTACTTTTTGTTGTGTCTTGTTTGCCTATTGTGACAATCGGAGTAGCAAAAATTAGTCTCTATCAGACAATCTTTGAAGTTAAGAGTAGCCGTCGTGTTCCTGTTTTTAGAACGTATATGAGAGCCTTTAAGCAAAATTTGAAATTAGGCCTCCAGTTAGGTTTGTTGGAACTAGGAATTTTTCTGATTAGCGTTGTTGATTTATCTCTATTCTGGGGGCAAACCAGCCTAGGCTTCCAGCTCATTAAAGCCATTTGCTTGGGAATTCTGATATTTTTAACCCTAGTGATGTTGGCTAGCTATCCAATTGCAGCACGCTATGACTTAACTTGGAAAGAAGTTCTTCAAAAGGGCTTGCTCCTGGTCAGCTTTAACTTCGTGTGGTTCTTCTTGATGCTTGCGATTATTTTATTAATCATGATGCTTCTCTATCTATCAGGCTTTACTCTAGTACTTGGTGGTTCAGCATTTCTACTTTTTGGCTTTGGCCTTCTTGCCTTTTGCCAAGCTGGATTAATGGAAAAATTGTTTGCTAAATATCAAGCAGATTGAAAATGATATGAAACTACTTTCAAACATGAAAAGCTATGGAAGATGAATAGAAATTAAAATCTAAGTGGTCTAGATGTATTGAAAGCGCTTTTCACAAGGTGTATACTAAAATAGTAAAAAATCATCTGCCCAGAGCAGATAATAAGAAATCTTAGGAGAAATCTATGTCAGATTTAAAAAAATATGAAGGCGTCATTCCTGCCTTCTACGCATGTTATGATGATGCGGGCGAAGTAAGCCCAGAACGTACTCGTGCCTTGGTGCAATACTTTATTGATAAAGGTGTTCAAGGACTTTATGTCAACGGTTCTTCAGGTGAATGTATCTACCAAAGCGTAGAAGACCGCAAATTGATCTTGGAAGAAGTCATGGCAGTTGCTAAAGGTAAATTGACAATTATTGCTCACGTAGCTTGCAACAATACTAAAGACAGTATCGAACTTGCTCGTCATGCAGAAAGCTTGGGTGTTGATGCTATTGCAACAATCCCACCAATTTACTTCCGTTTGCCTGAATACTCAGTAGCCAAATACTGGAACGATATCAGTGCAGCAGCACCAAACACAGACTATGTTATCTATAACATTCCTCAATTGGCAGGTGTTGCTTTGACTCCAAGCCTTTACACAGAAATGTTGAAGAACCCACGTGTTATCGGTGTTAAAAACTCTTCAATGCCAGTTCAAGATATCCAAACTTTTGTTAGTCTTGGTGGTGATGATCATATCGTCTTTAATGGTCCAGATGAACAATTCCTAGGTGGACGTCTCATGGGTGCTAAAGCTGGTATCGGTGGTACTTATGGTGCTATGCCAGAACTCTTCTTGAAACTCAACCAATTGATTGCGGACAAAGACCTAGAAACAGCGCGTGAATTGCAATATGCAATCAATGCTATCATTGGTAAATTGACTGCTGCACATGGAAACATGTACGGCGTTATCAAGGAAGTCTTGAAAATCAATGAAGGACTTAATATCGGATCAGTTCGTTCTCCACTTACACCAGTGACCGAAGAAGATCGTCCAGTTGTAGAAGCAGCTGCTCAATTGATTCGTGAAACTAAGGAGCGTTTCCTCTAATCAACAGGAGGCTTTATGACTAATTACGTTGCAATTGATATTGGTGGAACTAATATCAAATATGGTTTGATTGACCAAGATGGACAACTTGTTGAGTCTCACGAAGTAGCGACTGAGGCACATAAGGGCGGTCCACATATCTTACAGAAAACAAAAGATATTGTCGCTAGCTATCTAGAAAAAGGACCGGTGGCAGGTGTGGCGATTTCCTCAGCGGGAATGGTTGATCCTGATAAGGGTGAGATTTTCTATGCTGGTCCACAGATCCCGAACTATGCAGGGACTCAATTTAAGAAAGAAATTGAAGAAAGTTTCCAAGTTCCTTGTGAAATTGAAAATGATGTCAACTGTGCAGGGCTAGCAGAAGCTGTTTCTGGATCTGGAAAAGGTGCAGGAATAACGCTATGTTTGACCATCGGAACAGGTATCGGCGGTTGCTTAATCATTGACGGCCAGATTTTCCATGGATTTAGTAATTCTGCCTGTGAAGTTGGCTATATGCATATGCAAGATGGGGCTTTCCAAGATTTAGCTTCTACAACTGCCTTGGTCGAGTATGTAGCCAAGGCTCATGGTGAAGAAGTAGCCCATTGGAATGGTCGTAGAATTTTCAAAGAAGCTACAGAAGGCAATAAACTCTGTATGGAGGGAATTGACCGTATGGTAGACTATCTTGGGAAAGGTCTTGCTAACATTTGTTATGTTGTCAATCCAGAGGTTGTTATACTAGGTGGTGGTATTATGGGGCAGGAAGCGATTTTGAAACCGAAAATTCGTACAGCTCTGAAAGATGCGCTTGTTCCAAGTTTAGCGGAAAAAACAAGATTAGAGTTTGCGCGTCATCAAAATACTGCGGGTATGCTTGGAGCTTACTATCACTTCAAAACAAAACAATCCTAAGTTGGCCTTGCCAATTTAGGTTTTTTTAGTGGTAAATAGTGGCAAAAGTATTTAGTAAAAATCCAGTTAAAACTTTGGAAGCCCTTGCATTTTTCAGGATAATATAGTATATTTATTATACTGCAGAAACTCTAGGTAAAATTTTTGCTAGTTTGAGCCTTATTTTATTTTCAAAAAATGTAAGCGATTTCCTCATAAGAGCTTGCCCAAAAATAAATAGCTCAGGGAAAGAATTTTAAGCTAGGGAATCAAACCAAAATTGTCGCCAGATAACACTGGGCTCGGGCAGTAGCTGACTGCTCTAGAAGATTAGGAGTATTTGATGAAACAATATTTTTTAGAAAAAGGTCGAATATTTAGTATTCGTAAACTGACTGTTGGTGTTGCTTCTGTAGCAGTCGGTCTTGCTTTTTTTGCGTCTGGTAATGTTTCGGCTAATGAAATCGTAACAGAACCAAAACTTGAAGTAGAAAGTCAAGCAAAAGAAGTGGCAGATAAAAGCCCGGAAACTCTAGACGCTGTCAAAGAAGTAGCTGAAAAACCAGCTCCTCTCGCAGAAAATACAGTAGAAGAATCAGGCGATTTACTCCCTGAAGAAATTTCTGATCGTGCTTATCCTGATACACCAGTGAAAAAAGTCGATACTGCAGCTATTGTATCAGAAAAAGATAGCCCACAAGTAGAGACTAAGAGCATTTTGAAACCTACAGAAGCAGCTCCATCTGAAGGCGAAAAAGAAAATAGAGCCATTATCAATGGCGGACAAGACCTTAAGCATATCAATTATGAAGGTCAACCAGCTACATCTGCTACTATGGTTTATTCAATCTTTAGCTCACCTTTGGCCAATGGCGGTAGTCAGCGATACCTTAACTCAGGTTCAGGTATCTTTGTTGCTCCTAATGTCATCTTGACAGTGGCCCACAACTTCTTGGTCAAGGATGCGGATACTAATGCTGGCTCTATCCGTGGTGGTGACACGGCTAAGTTCTATTACAATGTAGGTTCAAATACTGCTAAGAATAATTCTTTGCCAAGCTCAGGAAATACTGTTTTGTTCAAGGAAAAGGATATTCATTTCTGGAATAAAGAAAAATTCGGTGAAGGCTATAAGAATGACCTAGCCTTGGTTGTAGCTCCAGTTCCACTTTCAATTGCAAGTCCAAATAAGGCAGCTACCTTTACTCCTTTAGCAGAACATCGAGAATACAAAGCTGGAGAACCTGTTAGCACCATCGGTTACCCTACTGATTCAACGTCTCCAGAATTGAAGGAACCAATTGTTCCAGGTCAATTGTATAAGGCGGACGGTGTTGTTAAAGGTACTGAAAAGTATGATGATAAGGGAACAGTGGGTGTTACCTATCGTTTGACTTCTGTGTCTGGTCTTTCTGGTGGTGGGATTATCAACGGTGATGGTAAGGTCATTGGGATCCACCAACGTGGAACTGTTGATAATGCAAACATTGCTGAAAAAGATCGCTTTGGAGGAGGGCTTGTCCTCTCACCAGAACAATTGGCATGGGTCAAAGAAATCATTGACAAGTACGGTGTCAAAGGTTGGTATCAAGGCGATAACGGCAATCGTTATTACTTCACTCCAGAGGGAGAAATGCTTCGAAATAAGACAGCTGTTATCGGTGAAAACAAATATTCCTTCGATGAAAGTGGTGTAGCAACTCTCCTTGAAGGTGTTGAATATGGACGAGTTGTTATCGAACACGTAGACCAGAAAGATAATCCAGTCAAAGAAAACGATACTTTTGTTGAAAAGACAGAAGTTGGAGCTCAATTTGACTATAACTATAAAACAGAAATTGAGAAGACTGACTTCTACAAGAAGAACAAAGACAAATATGAGATTGTCTCAATTGATGGCAAAGCTGTCAACAAGCAATTAAAAGATGCTTGGGGAGATGATTATAGCGTTGTGAGCAAGGCTCCTGCAGGAACTCGCGTCATCAAGGTTGTTTATAAAGTCAATAAAGGTTCCTTCGACATTCGTTACCGCTTGAAAGGTACAGATCAAGAATTGGCAACTGCAACTGTGGACAATAATGAAGGTAAAGAATATGAAGTTTCCTTTGTTCATCGATTCCAAGCCAAAGAAATTGCAGGATATCGTGCAGTCAATGCAAGCTTAGAAGCAACCATCCAACATAAGGGAGTGAATCAAGTCATTTTTGAATACGAAAAGATTGAAGATCCAAAACCAGTAACACCAGTCACTCCAGTAGTTGATCCAAAAGATGAAGAAACAGAAATTGCTGCTTACGGACCACTTCCAAGCAAGGCTCAATTGGACTACCACAAGGAAGAATTGGCGGCCTTCATCCACTATGGTATGAATACTTATACCAACTCTGAGTGGGGGAACGGTAGAGAAAATCCTCAAAACTTTAACCCAACTAACCTTGATACAGACCAGTGGATTAAGACTTTGAAGGATGCTGGCTTCAAACGAACAATCATGGTTGTAAAACACCACGATGGATTTGTAATTTACCCATCTAAGTACACAAAACATACTGTCGCTGCTAGTCCATGGAAAGATGGTAAGGGAGACCTTCTCGAAGAAATCTCTAAATCAGCGACTAAGTATGACATGAATATGGGTGTTTACTTATCACCATGGGATGCCAACCATCCTAAATATCATGTTGCAACTGAGAAAGAGTACAATGAATACTATCTCAACCAACTCAAGGAAATCCTTGGAAATCCTAAATACGGAAACAATGGTAAATTCATCGAAGTATGGATGGATGGTGCGCGTGGTAGCGGAGCTCAAAAAGTAACTTATACCTTTGATGAGTGGTTCAAGTACATCAAGGAAGCTGAAGGAGATATCGCTATCTTCTCTGCTCAACCGACAAGTGTCCGTTGGATCGGTAATGAACGTGGTATCGCTGGAGATCCAGTTTGGCATAAGGTCAAGAAAGCTAAAATCACTGATGATGTGAAGAATGAATATCTTAACCATGGAGATCCAGAAGGGGATATGTATTCAGTTGGTGAAGCAGACGTTTCTATCCGTTCAGGTTGGTTCTATCATGACAATCAACAACCAAAATCAATCAAAGATTTGATGGATATCTACTTCAAGTCTGTTGGTCGTGGAACGCCACTTCTACTCAACATTCCACCAAATAAAGAAGGTAAATTCGCAGATGCAGATGTCGCTCGTTTGAAAGAATTTCGAGCAACCTTGGATCAAATGTATGCGACTGACTTTGCTAAGGGTGCAACTGTAACTGCAAGCTCTACTCGTAAGAATCACTTGTATCAAGCAAGCCACCTAACAGATGGTAAGGATGATACTAGCTGGGCATTAGCAAATGATGCTAAGACAGGTGAATTTACTGTAGATCTTGGTCAAAAGAGACGCTTTGACGTGATTGAACTCAAAGAAGATATCGCTAAAGGTCAGCGTATCTCTGGATTCAAGGTTGAAGTTGAACTCAATGGCCGTTGGGTACCATACGGTGAAGGCTCAACTGTTGGTTATCGTCGCCTTATCCAAGGTCAACCAGTAGAAGCACAAAAGATTCGTGTGACTATTACTGGTGCGCAAGCGACTCCTATTTTGACAAACTTCTCTGTTTATAAGACACCAAGCAGTATCGAGAAGACAGATGGTTACCCTCTTGGATTGGACTACCATTCAAATACAACAGCAGATAAAGAAAATACAACTTGGTATGACGAATCTGAAGGTATCCGCGGAACATCTATGTGGACTAACCAAAAAGATGCAAGCGTAACATACCGTTTCAACGGAACTAAGGCTTATGTCGTATCTACAGTGGATCCAAACCACGGCGAAATGTCAGTTTACGTTGATGGGCAAAAGGTTGCAGATGTTCAAACCAATAATGCAGCTCGTAAACGTAGCCAGATGGTTTATGAAACAGATGACTTGGCTCCAGGTGAACATACCATCAAACTCGTTAACAAAACTGGCAAAGCTATTGCAACTGAAGGTATCTACACGCTCAACAATGCTGGTAAAGGTATGTTTGAGTTGAAAGAAACAAGCTATGAAGTTCAAAAAGGCCAACCAGTTACTGTAACCATCAAACGTGTTGGTGGTAGCAAGGGAGCTGCGACAGTTCATGTCGTGACTGAGCCAGGAACAGGGGTTCACGGTAAGGTATATAAAGATACAACGGCTGATTTGACCTTCCAAGATGGTGAAACAGAAAAGACTTTGACAATTCCTACAATTGACTTTACTGAACAAGCTGATTCAATCTTTGACTTTAAAGTGAAAATGACTAGCGCTTCAGACGATGCCTTGCTTGGATTTGCAACTGAAGCAACTGTTCGAGTAATGAAGGCTGAATTGCTTCAAAAAGATCAAGTAAGTCACGATGATCAGGCCAGTCAACTTGACTATAGCCCAGGTTGGCACCATGAAACCAATTCTTCTGGCAAATACCAAAACACTGAGTCTTGGGCATCATTTGGTCGTTTGACTGAAGAGCAAAAGAAAAATGCTAGCGTAACAGCCTACTTCTACGGTACAGGTCTTGAAATCAAAGGTTTTGTTGATCCTGGACATGGTATCTACAAGGTAACTCTGGATGGTAAAGAACTTGAGTATCAAGATGGTCAAGGGAATGCCTCTGATGTCAATGGCAAGAAGTACTTCAGTGGTACAGCAGCTACACGTCAAGGCGATCAGACTCTTGTTCGTTTGACTGGGCTAGAAGAAGGTTGGCATGCTGTAACCTTGCAATTGGATCCAAAACGAAATGATACCTCTAGAAATATTGGTATCCAAGTTGACCAGTTCATCACTCGTGGTGAAGATAGCGCTCTTTATACCAAAGAAGAATTAGTTCAAGCTATGAAGAACTGGAAGGATGAATTGGCTAAATTTGACCAAACAGCCTTGAAAAACACTCCAGAGGCGCGTCAAGCCTTCAAGTCAAACTTGGACAAATTATCAGAACAACTTTCAGCAAGCACTGTCGATGTGCAAGAGTTGATGCTGACAGCCACAACCTTACAAGCTATTCTTGATAAGGAAGACAACTACGGTTCAGATGACACACCGACACCAGAACAGCCAGAGGAGCCAAACTACGACAAGGCTATGGCAAGTCTGGCAGAAGCGATTGAAAGAAAGACTAAAGAACTTGGCGATGATAAGGAAGCTAAGAAGAAATTAGTTGAGTTGGCCGAACAAGCTCTTACTGCTATCCAGGAAGCTAAGACTCAGGATGCGGTAGATAAGGCTTTGGAAAATGCTCTAGCTGGTATTAATCAGCTTCAAGCGACTCCAAAAGAGGATCCAAAACCAGAAGAACCAAGCAAACCAGAAGAGTCTAAGATTGACTATGATAAGGCCATGGCAAGTTTGGCAGAGGCTATTCAAAACAAGACTAAGGAACTAGGTGATGATAAGGAAGCTAAGAAAAAACTAGTTGAGTTATCCGAACAAGCCATCGCAGCTATCGAAGCAGCCAAAACTCAGGATGCGGTAGATAAAGCTCTGCAAGCAGCTTTAACTTCTATCAACCAGCTTCAAGCGACTCCAAAAGAGGAACCAACACCAGAGCCACCAGCCCAACCAGAAGAGCCTAAGATTGACTATGATAAGGCCATGGCAAGTTTGGCAGAGGCTATTCAAAACAAGACCAAGGAACTAGGTGATGATAAGGAAGCTAAGAAGAAACTAGTCGAGTTATCAGAACAAGCTATCGCAGCGATCGAAGCAGCCAAAACTCAGGATGCAGTAGATAAGGCTTTGGAAAATGCTCTAGCTGGTATTAATCAACTTCAAGCGACCCCAAAAGAGGATCCAAAACCAGAAGAACCAAGCAAACCAGAAGAGTCTAAAGTTGACCGCCATAAGGCGATTGCAGAATTGGCTGCAGCAGTCGAGAAAAAAGCTGCTGAACTTGTCGATGATGTAGCTGCACAGGAAAAACTGGTTGAACTTGGAGAGAAAGCCCTTATCGCTATCCAAGAAGCCAAGACTCAGGATGCAGTAGATAAGGCTTTGGCAACTGGTTTAGCTGCTATCAATCAACTTCAAGCAACTCCGAAAGAGGAACCAAAACCAGAAGAACCAAGCAAACCAGAAGAGCCAACCATCGACTACGACAAGGCTATGGCAAGTCTGGCAGAGGCTATTCAAAACAAGAGCAAGGAACTAGGTAGCGATAAAGAAGCTAAGAAGAAACTAGTTGAGTTATCAGAACAAGCTCTTACAGCTATCCAAGAAGCTAAGACTCAGGATGCAGTAGATAAGGCTTTGGAAAATGCTCTAGCTGGTATTAATCAGCTTCAAGCGACTCCAAAAGAGGATCCAAAACCAGAAGAACCAAGCAAACCAGAAGAGTCTAAGATTGACTATGATAAGGCCATGGCAAGTTTGGCAGAGGCTATTCAAAACAAGACTAAGGAACTAGACAATGATAAAGAAGCTAAGAAGAAACTAGTCGAGTTATCAGAACAAGCCATCGCAGCGATCGAAGCAGCCAAAACTCAGGATGCAGTAGACAAAGCCTTGCAAGCAGCTCTAACTTCTATCAACCAGCTTCAAGCGACTCCGAAAGAGGAAGTAAAACATTCAAATCTTCCGACTGAAGGAGATAATGTCTTAATTCAAACGCAACCAAGCCTTGAAGTAACGACAGAATCAATCGCCTTTAATACTGTTCGTCGCGAGAATGCTTTCCTAGCCAAAGGCAAGGAACAAGTTGTTTCAGAGGGCAAAGTAGGTCAAATAACGACTTATGTAGAAGTAGATGGAGACACACGTAAGACAGTTAAGGTTGAACGTGAAGAAGCTCAAGATCGTGTCATAGAAGTTGGTACTTTTGAAGGAACATCTGTGCCAGGTGAAGGTGTTAAAGAATTGAACTTTAGTCAGCCAAGTCTTGAAATTGTTGAAAAAGCTCTCGGCTTCAAGACAGTTAAGCAAGATGACCCAACTCTGTCAGAAGGTGAAACTCGAGTAGCTCAGGCCGGTCGTGAAGGCAAAGAACGCGTCAGCATAGAAGTAGCATTGGATGGAAGCCGTACTGAAAAACTTCGCGAAGTTGTGGAAGCGCCACGAGATGAGATTGTGTTAGTCGGAACTAAGAAAGTTGAATCAGGTAAAACAGATCCAGCTATCCATGAAGTACCAGAGTTCACAGATGGTGTCAATGGAATAGATGCATCTAGTCATGAACTTCCAGAGTTTACTGGTGGTGTGACTGGTTCAGAAGCAGTTATTCGTGAAGAAGATCCAGAGTTCACAGGTGGTGTCAATGGAATAGATGCAGCTAGCCATGAACTTCCAGAGTTTACTGGTGGTGTGACTGGTTCAGAAGCAGTTATTCGTGAAGAAGCTCCAGAGTTCACAGGTGGTGCCAATGGAACAGAAGCAGCTAGTCATGAACTTCCTGAATTTACTGGTGGAGTAAATGGCTCAGAAGCAGTTATTCGTGGAGAAGATCCAGAGTTCACAGGTGGAGTAAATGGCTCAGAAGCAGTTATTCGTGAAGAAGATCCAGAGTTCACAGGTGGTGTCAATGGAGCAGAGGCAACTGTCCATGAGCTCCCAGAATACAAGGATGAGCAGTCACATGTAGCTCAGCCTATGTCACAAGACAAGACTTATCAAGCATCTGCAAATCGTCAAGACATTCTCCCTGAAACAGGCGCAAAAGAAACTGCTACCCTTGCAAACTTGGGAGCTGTAGGAGCACTTCTTGGCTTAGCTGCAATGGGAAAGAAAAAAGAAGACGAATAGAATCTGTCAAACTCAAGAAACACTTTTGAGAAAGTATAGATTTCGTGGGAAGTTATTGCAGAATATTAAAGAAACTGCTGTAATAGTTGTCCAAACTCTGGAGATTGAAAATAATAACTAATCTCAATTATAAAAAGCGAGCAAAACGAGTTTTCTGAGAGTCAGAATTCCGTCTTGTTCGCTTTTTTATATCAAGAATCAGGTGTAGAGTTCTATGTGCATAAGTCATCAGTTATAGGACTTGAGCAAACTAATACTCAATGAAAATCAAAGAGCAAACTAGGAAGCTAGCCTCAGGTTGCTCAAAGCATAGCTTTGAGGTTGCAGATAAAACTGACGAAGTCAGTCACATATATAATCCAAGGTGAAGCTGACGTGGTTTGAAGAGATTTTCGAAGAGTATAAAAACCAGCGACTTTAATCGCTGGTTACTCATATGATTATTCGCTTGAAAGGGATGAAGGCTTATCTAGATCTTCTATTTCTACGATAGCCATTTAGTTTTTTATTTTCCCAATAACTGTTAAAGATTTTTTCTTTACTCTCACGGTCAATTTCTAGGAAATAAGCATAGAGTAGATCAATTAAGATCAACATAGGAAGTTGGGCAGAAATGCGTTGGATATAGGAAGCCTGACTCTGACTTGCTACCAGTACAGTTTCTGTAAATTCCTGAGTTTCCTTGCTAGGCGTGCTAGTAAAAAGAATAGTTTTAGCCCCCGTATCTTGAGCGTCTAGTAGACTGTCGATGATGGATGGAGTTGTTCCTGAAAGGGAGAAACCAAAGACCAAACATTTTTCATCGATGATACTGGTTGTCCAGGCGAAACCATCTGGATCTGTCAAAGCCTCACAAACGACTCCAAGTCTCATGAAACGCAATTTCATCTCACGCGCAACGAGTCCAGAACTTCCAGTACCAAAAAAATAGACGCGTTCTGATTGATCAATCATTTGGGCAATGCGCTCCAGTTGGTCATCATCAATCAATTCTTGTGTCATTTCTCGGATGTTTGTATAGCTCCTCAAGACTCTTTGGGTCAAAGGATTCATATCCTGTTGTGGGACTGAAAGGTTGTCAATTTGTTGTAGGTATTTAAAGATGAACTCTCGATAACCCGTAAAGCCACATTTTTTGGCAAAGCGAGTGAGAGCGGCCTGAGAAATATGAAGTTTTTGAGTGACCTGCTGAGAAGACAAGTCATCATGAATGGTATCTGCCTGCAAAAAATAGCGGGCAATCTCTTGCTCTAAATCGGTCATTTCTTCAAAGTGAAGATCAATAATCGTAGAGATATCTTGCTTGTTCATGGGCCTCCCTTGTAGTTATTTGTTAAAATTTTTATCAATGAAATCTATAAAATAGCGCTTACTTTAATTATACCACAGTTGCTTTGTTTTTTTGGATAAAAAGGAAAAGTCTTTTCTTTTTCCATAATTTTCTCTTTAAATTATGGTACAATGAAGAGTAAGATTTTGATTAGAAATGAGACTGCCTTGTATGAGAAAATTTAATAGCCATTCGATACCAACTCGGCTTAATTTGTTGTTTGCAATCGTTATTTTGCTCTTCATGACCATCATTGGTCGCTTGCTCTATATGCAGGTCGTAAACAAGGATTTCTATGAAGCTAAGTTAGCATCTGCTAGTCAGACGCGGGTTACAACAGGTTCTGCCCGAGGAGAAATCTATGACGCGGCTGGAAAACCCTTGGTAGAAAATACCGTTAAACAAGTAGTGGCTTTCACACGAAGTAATAAGATGACGGCTACAGATTTAAAGGATATTTCTACTAAACTTTTAACGTATGTAACAGTTTCCTCTCCAAATTTGACAGAACGTCAGATGGCTGATTATTATCTAGCGGACCCAGCTGTCTATAAAAAAACGGTAGAGGCTCTTCCAAAAGATAAGCGTTTTGACTCAGATGGTAACCAACTTTCTGAATCGGATCTTTATAACAATGCTGTTGAGAGTGTTACCTCTAGCCAAACTAATTATACAGAGGATGAAAAGAAGATTATTTATCTCTTTAGTCAGCTCAATGCAGTTGGAAATTTTGCAACAGGCAATATCCAAACGGATCCCTTAAGCGATACTCAGGTCGCTCAAATTGCTTCTGCCTCTAAAGAGTTACCTGGGATTAGCATCTCGACTTCGTGGGATCGCAAGGTTCTTGAAACCTCTCTGGCCTCTATCGTAGGAAGTGTTTCAAGTGAAAAATCAGGCCTTCCAGCTGAGGAAGTAGATGCCTATCTTAAAAAAGGTTATTCTCTCAATGACCGTGTTGGAACCTCTTACCTTGAGAAACAGTATGAGGAAGTCCTACAAGGGAAACGTACTGTTAAAGAAATCCATCTCGATAAACATGGAGATATGGAGAGCGTAGAAAACATTGAGGAAGGTAGCAAGGGTAAAAACATTAAACTGACAATTGATTTGGCCTTCCAGGATAGTGTGGATAGCCTCTTGAAAAGCTATTTTAATTCTGAGCTTGCTAATGGAGGTGCCCAATATTCGGAAGGTGTCTATGCGGTTGCCCTCAATCCTAAGACAGGAGCTGTTCTAGCGATGTCAGGAATCAAGCACAATCTTGAATCTGGTGAATTGAATCCAGACTCACTCGGAACTGTCACCAATGTCTTTGTTCCAGGATCTGTTGTTAAGGCGGCAACCATCAGTTCAGGTTGGGAAAATGGAGTCTTATCTGGCAACCAAACCTTGACAGACCAACCAATCGTCTTTCAAGGTTCTGCACCAATTAATTCTTGGTATACCCTTTCTTACGGTTCCTTCCCGATTACAGCTGTTGAGGCTTTGGAATATTCATCAAATACCTACATGGTCCAGACAGCTCTTGGAATCATGGGGCAAACCTATCAGCCTAATATGACAGTAGGAACCAGCAATCTTGAGTCTGCTATGGCGAAATTACGTTCAACCTTTGGTGAATACGGTCTGGGAGCTTCTACAGGAATTGATCTACCAGAAGAGTCAACAGGATTTATCCCTAAAGATTATGATTTGGCGAATTATCTAAATAACGCCTTTGGACAGTTCGATAACTATACCCCGATGCAGCTAGCTCAGTATGTAGCAACTATTGCCAATAATGGTGTTCGCTTGGCTCCTCGTATAGTAGAGGGAGTCTATGATAATAATGAGCAAGGTGGTTTAGGAAGTTTGATTCAGCAAACAGCTAGTACCGAAATGAATAAAATCAATATTTCCGAATCTGACATGTCCATCCTACAACAAGGATTTTACCAAGTATCGCACGGGACTAGTGCCCTTACGACAGGTCGTGCCTTTTCAAATGGAGCAACGGTCTCTATCAGCGGAAAAACTGGTACAGCCGAAAGTTACGTCAATGGTGGTCAAAAAGCCAACAATACTAATGCCGTGGCCTATGCGCCAACAGATAACCCTCAGATTGCAGTTGCAGTTGTCTTCCCACATAATACCAACCTAACCAACGGTGTCGGTCCATCTATTGCGCGCGATATTATCAATCTTTACAACCAACACCATCCAATGAACTAGAAAGGAAGCCATGCTTTACCCAACACCTATTGCTAAGTTGATTGACAGCTATTCTAAACTTCCAGGTATCGGGATCAAGACAGCGACCCGACTGGCCTTTTATACCATTGGGATGTCTGATGACGATGTCAATGAATTTGCCAAAAATCTCCTTGCAGCTAAGCGAGAATTGACCTATTGTTCGATTTGCGGACGTTTAACGGATGATGATCCATGTTCAATCTGTACGGATCCTAGTCGTGACCAGACAACTATCCTAGTATTAGAGGATAGCCGAGACGTAGCGGCTATGGAAAATATCCAAGAATATCATGGACTATACCATGTCTTGCACGGCTTGATTTCACCAATGAATGGCATTAGCCCAGATGACATCAATCTTAAGAGTCTTATGACTCGTCTCATGGATAGCGAGGTTTCAGAGGTCATCGTGGCAACCAATGCGACAGCTGATGGTGAAGCGACTTCGATGTATATCTCTCGACTTCTTAAACCTGCAGGGATCAAGGTTACTCGTCTAGCACGAGGTCTAGCAGTGGGAGCTGATATCGAGTATGCGGACGAAGTAACACTCCTAAGGGCCATTGAAAATCGTACAGAGCTTTAGTCTATGAGGTTAAATCGCTAAATAATTAGCTGGCAGGTATAAAATTTTAAGAACACAGAGACTGGACCATTTTTTTCCAGTCTCTTTTCTTGTTTTGTGCTATTCAAGTTTAAAAAAATAGACAAATGTGATATACTAAAGAGCAAGTATTCTAGTAGAAATAGGACAATCATATGAAACAAACAATTATTCTATTATACGGTGGACGCAGTGCAGAGCGTGAAGTGTCTATCTTGTCAGCTGAGAGTGTCATGCGTGCGGTTAACTATGATCGTTTCGCAGTAAAAACCTTCTTTATCAGCCAGTCTGGAGACTTTATCAAAACCCAAGAATTTACCCAAACTCCTGGGCAGGAAGACCGTCTCATGACCAATGAAACAATCGATTGGGACAAGAAAATTGCTCCAAGTGCTATCTATGAAGAAGGCGCAGTTGTCTTTCCAGTTCTTCATGGACCTATGGGAGAAGACGGTTCCGTTCAAGGTTTCTTAGAAGTCTTGAAAATGCCTTATGTTGGTTGCAACATCTTGTCTTCAAGTCTTGCCATGGATAAGATTACTACCAAGCGTGTTTTGGAGTCTGCTGGGATTGCCCAAGTCCCTTACGTAGCGATTGTTGAAGGTGATGATTTGACTTCTAAGATTGCTGAAGTTGAAGACAAATTAACCTATCCAGTCTTTACCAAGCCATCAAATATGGGTTCTAGTGTAGGGATTTCTAAGTCTGAAAATAAAGAAGAACTCCATCAAGCTTTAGAACTTGCCTTCAAGTATGATAGTCGTGTCTTGGTAGAACAAGGAGTCAATGCACGTGAAATCGAAGTGGGTCTCTTAGGGAACTATGATGTCAAGAGCACGCTTCCTGGTGAAGTTGTCAAAGACGTAGCCTTCTATGACTATGATGCCAAGTATATCGATAACAAGATTACTATGGATATCCCAGCTAAGATTAGTGACGATGTGGTAGCAGTCATGCGTAAAAATGCAGAAACTGCCTTCCGTGCTATTGGTGGACTTGGTTTATCACGTTGCGATTTCTTCTATACAGATAAGGGAGAAGTTTTCCTAAACGAGCTTAACACTATGCCTGGATTTACCCAATGGTCTATGTATCCATTGCTTTGGGACAATATGGGGATTAGCTATCCAGAACTAATCGAGCGTTTGGTTGACCTTGCTAAAGAAAGCTTTAATAAACGTGAAGCGCACCTATTGTAAAGATAGCTATAAGGGCGGGGAAGGACTCCTTGCCCCTTTTTAAAGGAGTAAATATGAAACTTACGATTCACGAAGTTGCGCGTGTCGTCGGTGCAAAAAATGATGTGACTAGCTATGTGGATAGCCCACTAGTCAAGGCTGAGTTTGATAGTCGTTTGATTGGAGCTGGTGATTTATTTGTGCCACTCAAGGGAGCGCGTGATGGTCATGACTTTATCGAGACAGCTTTTGAAAATGGCGCAGCTTTAACCTTATCAGAGAAAGAAGTAGAAGGGCATCCTTATATCTTGGTAGAAGATGTTTTGACTGCCTTTCAAGCTCTTGCAGCCTATTACCTTCAAAAGATTGGTGTCGATGTCTTTGCTGTTACAGGTTCAAATGGGAAGACTACGACCAAGGATATGTTGGCTCATTTGCTTTCTACAAGCTACAAAACCTACAAAACGCAAGGGAACTACAATAACGAGATTGGCCTCCCTTACACTGTTCTTCATATGCCAGATGATACTGAAAAGCTGGTCTTGGAAATGGGACAGGATCACCTAGGAGATATCCATCTCTTATCTGAATTAGCTCATCCAAAAACAGCTATTGTGACCTTGGTAGGAGAAGCTCATTTAGCCTTCTTCAAGGACCGTTCGGAGATCGCTAAAGGGAAATTACAAATTGCTGATGGTATGGAGAAAGGTGGCTTACTTTTGGCGCCCTCTGATCCAATTGTTGAGGATTATCTACCTACCGAACAAAAAGTGGTTCGTTTTGGTCCAGGTGCAGAACTAGAAATTACAGAATTGATTGAGCGTAAGGATAGCTTAACCTTCAAGGCCAATTTCTTAGAGCAGGCTCTTGACTTGCCAGTAACAGGTAAGTACAATGCGACTAATGCTATGATTGCATCTTATGTTGCTCTTCAAGAAGGAGTGACTGAAGAGCAAATCCGTCAAGCCTTCCAAAATCTTGAATTGACCCGTAATCGTACCGAGTGGAAAAAAGCAGCCAACGGTGCGGATATCCTATCAGATGTCTACAATGCCAATCCAACAGCTATGAAGTTGATTTTGGAGACTTTCTCTGCCATCCCAGCCAATGAAGGTGGCAAGAAACTCGCAGTTCTGGCGGATATGAAGGAGCTTGGAGACCAGTCTGTTCAACTTCATAATCAAATGATTTTGAGCATTACACCCGATGCCCTTGATACCGTAATTTTCTACGGTGAAGACATCGCTGACTTGGCTCAACTAGCCAGTCAAATGTTCCCAATTGGCCATGTGTACTACTTCAAGAAAACAGCCGATGAGGACCAGTTTGAAGCCATGGTCAATCAGGTTAAGGAGAGTCTTGGCGCACATGACCAGATTTTGCTTAAAGGTTCGAACTCTATGAATCTAGCCAAGCTAGTAGAAAGCCTAGAAAATGAGCACAACTGATTTCGCCAAAGCTATTCAGAGAATGTTAGCTATCACTGATACTGGGTTGACCTATTCCAAGGATCCTTATGACCGTGAACGTTATGAGGATTTACGTCAGATTTTATGGAGTGTCTTGCAGGATCAAACGGAGCTCGATCAAGAGGAATTGACTGCAATTTTAAAACCAACAGGTAGCTATGCAACTCCCTTGATGGATGTAAGGGCATGGATTGTTCAAAATCAGAAGATTTGCCTGGTTAGAGGGCAAGGAGAGGATACTTGGGCATTACCTGGTGGCTTTGGCGAGGTAGGATATTCTCCCAAGGAAAATATCCGAAAAGAAGTTCAGGAAGAAACAGGCTTTTCTGCAGAAGTAGGCTCTTTATTAGCGGTTTTTGATACCAATCGCTTTCAACTTCAGAACAAACAGTATGCCAAGTTCGTCTTTGACTGTCACTTATTAGATGGACAATTTCAAGAAAATCAAGAAATTGCAGAACTTGAATTTTTTAATATCAAGAATCTCCCTCCCCTATCTGAAAAACGGATAACCCAAGAACAAATGGAAATTCTATGGCAGGTCTATCAGGGTGAGCGGGAACAATATGTCGATTAGAAGCTTTGTTTTATATTAAGATCGACAGTTTCTTTTACACAAAATTATATGAAATAAATGTAAGCTAGGCTCTATAGAGATGAGTAAGGGGCCTGCTTATATGAAAATGAGGAAAGTTACATGAATGTTTGGGATGCTTTATTTAGCACGCAGCCGACGGAGCCACCCCAGTTTGACCTTCTTTGGTATGGAAGTCTATTTACCTTATTAGCATTGACTGTGTTTCTTGCCTATCGTTATGGTGAGAAAAAGGCCTGTCAGCGATTTTTCCAGATTTTACAGGCGGTACAGCTAATCCTGCTCTACGGATGGTATTTAGTAAATCAGATGCCTCTAACTGAAAGTCTACCCCTTTATCATTGCCGTTTGGCTATGTTTGTAGTGCTTTTGACCCCGGGTGTCTCTAGAGTCAAACAGTATTTTGCTGTGCTGGGAACCTTTGGAACTTTGGCAGCTTTTATTTATCCAGTGCCAGATCCCTATCCCTTCCCCCACATTGCTATCCTGTCCTTTGTTTTCGGTCACTTAGCCCTTCTTGGAAATTCCTTGATTTATCTCTTGAAGGACTACGATGCTAGCTTATTGGACTTCAAACGAACCCTAATCATCACATCTTCCCTTAATGCTGTGATTTTTGTGGTTAATCTAATGACGGGTGGAGATTATGGCTTTTTGACAAAACCGCCATTGGTTGGAGACCACGGGCGTCTGATTAATTATCTTGTGGTTACGCTATTCCTGACTTGTGCCATTTATTTAGTCTCTAAAATTTTTCAGACAATCCTTCAGGAACAGGAAGAAAAAAGGTTGAGAATCTGGCAGAAATAAAAAAATATTTTCCCAATCTCTTGACTTTTATCTGAGAATTTTGATACAATAATAGACGGTATTGTTTACCCCATTTGTAAGGCCCCGGAACCTTTCAAATAACTTGCGGACCGGAACATCCGCCCTGTAAACAAAAACGATATTCATATAGGAGAAATCATGAACAAAACTACATTCATGGCTAAACCAGGCCAAGTAGAACGCAAATGGTACGTTGTTGACGCAACTGATGTACCTCTTGGACGCCTTTCAGCAGTTGTTGCTAGCGTACTTCGCGGAAAAAACAAACCAACATTCACACCACACACTGATACAGGTGACTTCGTAATCGTTATCAATGCTGAAAAAGTTAAATTGACTGGTAAAAAAGCATCTGATAAGATCTACTACACTCACTCAAACCACCCAGGTGGATTGAAATCAATCTCTGCTGGTGAACTTCGTTCTAAAAATGCAGTACGTTTGATCGAGAAATCAGTTAAAGGTATGCTTCCACACAATACTCTTGGCCGCGCTCAAGGTATGAAATTGAAAGTATTCGTTGGAGCTGAGCACACTCACGCTGCACAACAACCAGAAGTTCTTGATATTTCAGGACTTATCTAAGGAAAGGAACAATAAAGTATGTCACAAGCACAATATGCAGGTACTGGACGTCGTAAAAACGCTGTTGCACGCGTTCGCCTTGTTCCAGGAACTGGTAAAATCACTGTTAACAAAAAAGATGTTGAAGAGTACATCCCACACGCTGACCTTCGTCTTGTAATCAACCAACCATTCGCAGTTACTTCAACTGTAGGTTCATACGACGTTTTCGTTAACGTTGTAGGTGGTGGATACGCTGGTCAATCAGGAGCTATCCGTCACGGTATCGCTCGTGCCCTTCTTCAAGTAGACCCAGACTTCCGCGATTCATTGAAACGCGCAGGACTTCTTACACGTGACTCACGTAAAGTTGAACGTAAGAAACCAGGTCTTAAGAAAGCTCGTAAAGCATCACAATTCTCAAAACGTTAATCAATACGATTATATCAACGTTTCAAAGCACTCAAAAGTTTACCTTATGGGTGCTTTTTTTGTGTTTTTTTTAAAAAGTTTACCTCAAAGTTCACCTTATTTTTACCTTATTGTTTTAGAGACTTTAAAGCAAATTCACCAACTGCCATAGGAACTACATTAGAAGTATTGACATAAATTTGAGTTGTACCTGTATCGCTGTGCGTTAGTGCTTCAGAAATGGCTTCTAAGCTCATTCCTGCTTGTTTAGCAAGTGTCGCTCCTGTGTGTCGCAGTTTATGAGGTGTAGCATGTGCCAGCTCTTTATGTCGCTTTCTAATGCTTTTCATTTTATTGTTTAGATAGTCGGCGTGTAAAGGCTTATTGATGTTTCCTTTGGTATCGATATAAGTAAAGACATATTGTTCATTAGATTGAATAATACCAAATTTTGCCAGCTCAGTTTTTTGTTGTTCTTTCCAAGAGGTAAGTAGTTGAAGTAATACTCAATGAAAATCAAAAAGCAAACTAGGAAGCTAGCCGCAAGCTTTACTTGAGTACGGTAAGGCGACGCTGACGTGGTTTGAAGAGATTTTCGAAGAGTATAGGTCATTAGAAATAGAGAAAATAAGCTAGCAAAACCTATTTCAAGAGAAAATGAAGGAAATATTTCCATAATAAAACGCATAGTATCAAGTTTCTTCAACACCTGATCTTATGCGTCTTCTAGGATTTTAGAGCCTAATTGCTTAGTCTCTTTTTAATTATAGTTCCGTTTGATTCATAGCTTTATTAATTCTATGGAAGTTCATCATCTTGAGTAATAATAGTGCTTCCAGAAGTTATAGATTCCATGTTATCTTTCAAGTGTCAGTGTTTTAAATCCCTTATATCTTGTTAGGGCTTGGGTAGAATCATTGATAACAGACTGTTGCAGATCTAGTTAGCTGTATGATTTATACTCATCTACTTTTCTAGTAACCAATCTATGATATTTTTCTTCTCAATACCATTGTAATTGGCTGTTGGCTGAATCGTATCCATTGTTAATAGATATTTTGGGAATTGATCTTTAATAGCTTCTAGTGGTCTAAGTTCTCTTTCTAATGTTTCTGGAGCAAGTGTTGTTTCACTGACCTGATAATAAGCGTAGTGGCCAAGATCCGTTACAACAACAAAATCAACCTCATATTTATCTAAATTACCAACATATACTTGTGAATATCTACGTCTTAATTCCAGATATACAATATTTTCTAGGATATGGCCAATATCTTCTTTGTGATCTGGTAATAAGAGATGTCGTAAACCTAAATCAACGGGATAATATTTTTCTAAACGTTGCAATAATGCTCGACCTTTTACATCAAAACGTGGAACGGAATAAAAAAGTAAACTGTCTGTCAAAGTTGTCAAATAATTTTCCAAAGTATTATGGGAGATTGAAACGTTTTGGCTGATCAGAGTATTGCGAATCTTATTTGTCGATATTAGGCTTCCCGTACTGCTGAGAAGGGTTCGGACAATGCGCTCAATAATAGTAGGATTTGGATTTCCCAATCTAGTGACAATATCATTTAACAGTATTGAGTTATAGATTCCTCTGAGATAGTCAATTTTTTCAGCGTAAAATGCTGTTTGTAATAAGTAAGGGAAAGCACTAAAGAGATAATTGTTAAAAATTTCTGTTGTATTCAAATTCTCTGTGAGAGATTGACCTGATAGATATTCTTCAAATGATAAAGGAAGAACCTCTATCTCAACATACCGACCAGTCAAATTTGTAGCTAATTGGCTACTCATAAAGTAGGCGTTGGATCCAGTCAAATAGAGGTCAACATTTGGTAGGATGAATAGACTATCTGCTACCAGTTCAAATTTTTCAACATGTTGAATTTCATCTAAAAAGATATAGTATGTTTTCTCCTCAACTAACCGCTCTTTTATATAAGTATATAATGTTTGAAAATGTCGCAGGTCATAATAACTTAGATCCTCAAAATTGATGGATATGATTTGATTTTCGTCTACCCCAGTTGCTAGTAACTCCTCTTTATAGAGTTGAAAGAGAACAGATTTACCAGCTCGTCTCACTCCGCTCACAACTTTGATGATTTGTCGGTCACGATGTCTTCTTAAAAAATCTAAATAATGTGGTCTTTTAATATAGTTCATAATTAATACCTCAAAGATAGTATAATACAAATAGACATTATTTTCAAATTTTTGTAAATAATTTTATGTTTATTTAATTATTTTCAATTTTTTAGAAATAATATATAGAACTATTTAAATATCTTCAGGATAGAAAACGACGATAGAAAAAATTGCATTGACACGAAGAAACTGTAGATTTGTTATCAAACTATATCATCTTTGTGATGCAGTAGTTCGTATTTCTCAACTACATAAGCTACAAAAACAAAAAGTGATAACCACCCGAATTTTTTAAGTTTTATATGTTGTGCTTGCCACATTTAGTTGCTTATAAATGTAACTGTGAACTGACAAAGTTAATTGCCTCAAAACCTTAATCAATAAGATGCTGTCAACGTTTACGGATATTCAAGGATTTTCTCTTGGATGTCTTTTTGGTGTCTGAACTTGACTATGTATGAGAAAGATATTATGATAGTCAGGACGGCAGTTTATTAAGGCAGTGACTGAAGGCCTAAGTGGCCAAATAGTTTGAGTTCCTACGGTTGATGTGTTTATGACGAAGCTGACGGCAGGGGATTTACTAGTCACGAGGCCACGTAAGGATGTAACTCCTGTTCAACAACTAGCATTGCCTGGGTAGACTAGTAAGCCACTTACCTTGCCGGCACCAGATCCTGTGTTAGCTTTACCAGCGCCTAAAGTTACATCTAAATCGGATTTTTATGTATCGCCTGATGGCAGAATTTTGTCATCAACGGCCTATCGTTATATGGATTCTAAGTATGCTGAACAGACAATGAGGACTATGGAAGTCCCGAGAAGTTACATCGGTTTATCTAAATTTGATTTAGCTAGTAAGATGCAAGATGCTTATCAAATATCTCCTGCTTGGAGTAATGCGAAGCTTCGTGGAGAGTTTGATACACTTCAGATAATGGATAATGTGTATGTTCCTAAGGAAGCCGGAGATACAGGAAAAGTTTTGGAGCCAATCACATCTTATTATCCCGAATATGGGAAAGGAAGCTATCCACAATTGAAAACTAATTCGGTAATTGAATTTTAAAAAGTGGATCTTATAGGTGACTAATATGAATTATGATGATGTTAAAGAAAAATTATGTAATATTATTAAATACATTGATAATCCAGACATACGTTTACAAATGTTAGAGCAAGCAAAATCTGTTAATACTGTGAGAGGTGTGCTATATAGTTTAGACAAAGAAAAAAACGGAGATTTAACTCAAGAGGAGATTGATTTTTGTAAAGATTTATTTTTTTACTTCGGTTAAAAATAAAATTTTCTAGAGTTTGGGATAGATTCTACGATAATTTCGCTATAGTCTAAAAATTTTACAGCAATTACTATTAAAGATAATGTTGTGGATGAAATCGTTAGAACCACACCTTTTGAAGACTTAAATAAAATTTACTTAAATGTTAAATTACAATACTAGGAGAAAAAATGAACTTACAATTTACCAAATTTGCAGCTATGCCAGAAGAAGTCATTGAAAAGTATGCCTCAAAAGTTCCAGATGAATTAGTGGAATTGTGGCAACAATATGGACTGGGATTTTTACTTGATGGTTATCTAAAAATTATCAATCCAGAAGAATATATAGAATTTGTAGAAGCTACATATTTCAGAGGAACAAATGGAGTTCCATTATTTGTTACTTGTTTTGGGGATCTAATTATCTACACTCAGAACGGCTTTATTGATATCATTTATTATGCGAACAATGATTTTGATGTGATGACACAACGGATGGATCATTTTATCAAATTTTTAGATGATGATAGTTTTTTAGAAGATTTTTTTGATATTCCTTTCTATGAAGAAGCAGTTAAGGAGTATGGGAGCTTGGATTACAATCAATGCTTTGGCTTTTTTCCTCTTCTGGTACTGGGAGGAAAAAGGGATTTAGTCAATATTGACAAGGTTGGCATAAAAGAACATTTAGACCTCATTACCCAGATTACAGGCGGTGTGGGATTTGAGAACTAAGGAAAAATAATGATAAAGTGAAGCTGAGATAATGTGGTCGCAACTTCATTTTAAAGGTAACTTTTTCTGTAAAGAGCTTGGAGAATTATTGGATAAAGAGCCTAAATTATTAGGAATTCAGGGATTAACTACTATGGTAGGTATTGCAACTGAGATAGAGAGAGTTAAACATAACCCCTTCGTTGTTAGAAAAAACACAAGAACCTCTCAAGCGTTAACAGTTGCAGGAGTTCCTAGATCAGTGCTATGTACCTGATAATATCGCTAAACCATCGCATAATAAACTACTGTTGAGCAGCTGCTACGTAATAAACTAACTATTTCTACTGTAAGACCTAGAGGGGTACGAATAATGGAAAATAAAATGATATACACTCTTCCAATGTTTTCTTCACTTTTGTCTGAGTTACCTCAAATAACTTTTTCAGGTACAACTATTTATATCAATTTAAAGGGATATGACTGTGATGATATCTATTCAGAAGTTGAATTGATCTTTCAAGAAGTCCACTATTTTTCAAAGACGAACGCATTGTTTTCGGCAGACACAATTGAAGCTTATGATAAAGTTTTAGAAATATTTAATTCATCAATTATATTACAGTTAATGGAAGCCAACAGGAATCTTTTTGAAGAAATGAACAAGAATCAAGAATTAAAGCATTATGCTTTAATTCTTGATGGTTATGATGGATATAATATAGTTTGCAAGTCCATAGAAATCAAAGAGTTATAAGATTTTAAGGCAATAAACAATTAGCAAATTAGAATTATCAGATAAAGAACACTTGAAGAAATTGATTCAAGTGTTTTTACTGTTCAATAGGCACAAAGTCTCCCAATAATCATTCAAATAATGCGAGGCTTATCTTTATATCAGGCTCTGTGACATGCCAGACCAAGGATGGACAAGCTCTCGTATCCAGTCACGATAGCCTCTAAAGCACAAGAAAGACAAGTGCAGACAAGTTATATCAGCTAGTTGCCTATAAGGGTGAAGTGGGTGACGATACTGGACTTGACTGTTGACTTGTAAGATATTATGATAGTTAGGGAGCTACTTTCTTAACGGAGGAAAGTTTTTTAGTATGGACTACTATAAAGAATTAGATAGAGTATTATCTCAACCTTACTTAGGTGATGCTTTTTATGATGCAGATGTTGAATATGTTATGGATGTTTTGCTTCCGTCTTTAAAGCAAGGAGAGTGGTGCGATATTGGTGCTTGTCTTGAAGAAAAGAGTAGTTTGTATAAGTACAAATTGGCTTATTGTATAGAAGGATATGATACTTCAAATGCTTTTAATATTCTGATGAACTTAATACTTTGTCATGATAAAAATATACTTGAAGAAGTACTTCAATCTTTTACTTCATTTGACTATTCGAAATATAGGGAACAGCTAATCAAATTTCCACAAGTAATAAGTATTTTGAAGGATTTGTCTTCCTATAAGGAGAATCCGACAATAGGTAGATTAAGTACCAGTATTTGCGAGATATTTGGGATACAATAGTTTAGTTCCCGGTAAAACGATAGCTTTAGGCCCGAATAAACAATCCTATAGTAGTAGACGAACGGATGCAGAATCCATGGAATACTTGAAGAAAAACTATCCAGATTCTTATAATTTTATTCGAAGTTTAGAAGAGGGTCAGAATGATTTACAAGATTATATTGATTAACAAGAAAGAGGCAGATACATGAATAAAAAATGTTTTATACCTTATCTATAGGGGCGCTTTTAATCATGCTACTACCGCTCGCTTTCATTTTTTTAAAGTCACGATATAGTAATGTTTTTGAAGAAATTTATCATGACGAGTACCATCATACTGTAGGGCCCTGGTTATCTCCAACAGCTTCTACTTTAGAGTCTTTACCCAATATGGAAAAAAAACGTACAAGAGGCTTACTATACGGAGTAACCGAGGAAAACTACAAGGGAAATAGCTTACCTAAGAATATTGATGGCATTTTTTACACATTTAGTTATCCCGATAATGAGTTGGAAAATGGGAATGTTTTAATTGTCATAAATGTTGATTTGTCCAACTCAGATATTTTACAGGTTGAATACATGTATCAACATCAATCAAATCAACTAATTCAGAAAATAAGGATATATTCAGATGATTATAAGCAAGAGTATCCAGTCGAACAATACATCACTCAAAACAAACTAGATGTAAAAGTATACACTGAAATTGCAAATGATATTTTGAAAAATAAACTTATTTCAGATTGGCGTTCCGTCTATCCTAGTCAGTTTTCAGTTGAAAATTGGGGAAATGTAAAGATGATTAGCGAAAACGCAATAGATTAACAAAAAGTCTCACTTCATGCTCTATGATGTCGTTCTAGAACGCTGGTTTAAAAATGGTAGTCAACGATACTCAGTTGATAATCTTGGGGATGTAGAGATTGTACTACTCAGTTTTATTGTTAACAAAAGCAGTCCAGATGCCCGTATTCCATGGATAAGTATGAATGAATATTATTAAATAGAAATATGAATATTGAACAAAAACAAAAAGAATTAGACTTGACATATTATTGGGATGCACCTATTTACAATTTTTATGTGTCCTATTTTGGCGATGAAACTATTATTGAGTATGAGGATGATCGAAAAAAATATTGGCGCGTAACCTTCCTTTTATGTGGCAAAGTAGAGTATACAACAGATGCCTTATGGGAAAATTGGCGTGATTATGATGTGAAAAGTTTGAAAAAGGCCCAACTCGGTTATTCCGCACAAAATTTCACGTTGACTCCGCATGCTAAAGATAAAAATTTTGTTGAGTGCAGAATTGATCTAGGTATTATGGATCTAACAATTGTTTGCCGTGATATTCAGATAGAACATCTCGAGTTAAAGGATGCCCATTTCTTTTGGCAGGATAATGATGTTTTATAGATAAACTGTTCTAAGAATCAAAGAACGAGAAACTGGTTTGTATTACACAACTAAGCATTGCGAACAAATTATAAGGAAAAATCAGGAGAATGTATACAGAAAAATAACAAAATAGAGAAACGATATTTAATGTTCAAATTTTCTGGTTATTTTTATCTACATATTGATGGAAAACAGTACAGAGTGAAAAAGATGCTGTACAGATATTAGCGGAAGATTTTAACATTGAGGTTCTCTGAGATGGTAATTAGTGTGGAGGCGTCAAGAATGATTATGCGGGTAATTATTTATACGGTTATGTTGGAAAAGGATATTTACAATCTACGGACGCCTATTTGAAATCGGCTGCTGGACTAGCGCAGGTATGGTCTGATCTAAATAATAAAGAAGTAGGAGCGTGGTTAATCATTAAAGATATCCCAAACAGATCATACCTTGATAATCCTGGAGATTCTGACATGCTCCAAGATGGAATCAATAATTATAAGGCTAGAAAGAGAAACAAATAGGATGAAGAAAAAATACATTGTATTATTGATATTAATAACAATAGTCGTGATTTTTAAGGAACTAACAAGGGAATATCATATTTTATTGCCAAACTCTGAAAAAGATATAGTAATTAAAGGGAATTCAATAAGCTTAGATTCTTATAAGGATATTCAATTAACTCGTCTAAGTACAGATGGTAAGGTAAAGTTATCATACGGGAGGAGTTGGTCTGACTATGATAATAGTATACATTATAATATTGAGAAAAGTCAGGTTGAACACTGGGCATACGATTCGGAAACAGACACAACAAAAATCGTTGTGTTAGAGAATCCTCATAATGGCATTGGTGTCGATCACGAAGGTATTATTATGGATACATCTCAAGCTTGTCTTTTTACGTTTAACTCCAAAATTGATTTTAATATTAAAGCGAAAAATTTATCAAATAAATTAATAGTTTTTAAAATGGAAGTGGAGTATAACTAATAGAGTCTGGAATCAAGTAAAAAGTCAAACTTAGAAACATGTCTGTGATCCCAAAACAACTGGTGCTTCCGATAAGGGCGTAAACAAAACCCTATCTACAGCTGACTTTAGAAAGTATGAAGATGCGGCAAGACATGAACTTAGACCGAATCAGAAAGAGCGAATTGATAAAATGACATTGGAGGAGTATCTAAAGGCTCCCCCAATGACTCCTGAGGAAAATACCTATGCATCGAATGTAAAATTTGCGAAGTTTAACCAAGAAAATAAGGCTAAGATTCCAACTTTAGCAGCTGAATGAATAGGATGGAATAATGGAGAACGTTTAGTTACTGGGAAAGATCCTTTAACGGATGGAGATACAAATCGTTGGACAGCAGGTGTAGAGTTATACTCAATGAAAATCAAAGAGCAAACTAGGAAGCGACCTGAAGGCTGTACTTGAGTACGGCAAGGCGAAGCTGACGTGGTTTGAATTTGATTTTCGAAGAGTATTAGCTGTTGATATTGCAAGTAAACTAAGGCTAGCAAATTAAGGAAACTTGAAAAAGCACTTGAAGATTTTAATTCATTACTTTTAGAAAATATAAAGGAAATTAATACTGACTTTGGTAAAGGGTATGTGGGTATTTTAAGTGATGGGACTGATGTTGTTGTTAGGCGTGGAAGTACAAGTGAACGAGGAGCTACACTGGAATTTCAAATAAGGCAATCAAAAGGAGGAGTTTCATATGAAATTAGATATGGAGAGTAAATCTATGGAAGTTAAAACTTTATTTTCTTTTTCTAAAGGAGCGGAATTAATGCTTGAATCTGGTATTATTTCAGATAATGAGGATACTATAGTTTTTATAAAATCTAAAAATAATCATACTTTCATTAATTTTGGATATGTAGATTATTGTTATGTATATAATAAACATCACTTCTTCGGTCACAATTTAGAAAATCTTGAAGCAGGGCTTTATGAATTAGAAAGTAATCATCAAGTACAAGAAATACAACGTTACCTATTGATTAGTGATTGCTTTATAATAGATATTGTAACTGATTTTTCCCCGCAAATTGATACATCACCTACTGCTTATGATATTGAACATACAAAATATTTATCGTCAGATAAGATCGTTTCTGATAATTGGGAGAAATTATCTATTCCGAAAGATAATTATTTTTCAGGCTTAAGGATGAACAATAAAGGAGAATTATTAATGTTATTAATTGGGGATAACTACTCACTTGGAATTGAAATACGGGATTTTGTAAGAATCCAATTTTGTGAGGAAGGGAGAGATATATATGACGCTTTCGTTGATATGGATCAATTGATGAAATCTAATGAGAATCTGTATGTTTATAGAACTGCTGATAAAAAAATCTATACTATAGAATGGATGTTGAACTATAATTTTAGAGTTGGATATTTATAATATGTCTGCTATATGATGAAGAAAAAAACTTCAAATTATAGTTATAATGACTGTGTGACTGTTCCCTTAATTGGCAATGTAAGAAAAGATAGCGGTAGTTCTCACTACAATGATTAACGACTAAATCATTAAAAGATGCATGTTTGACAGATTCTCAAGTTGGTGAGGTTATGTCTGCTGCTAGAGCTGAACAAGATTATTAGAGATGGAATCATTTTCTAGAAATAATTTACCAGGTAGAATGCTGTTACCTAAAAAGAAATGAGGTTTTTTCTAAATGAAAGAAAAATATATGGATATGAAGTATATTCTTGAGTGTTTTAGAGAGGGTAATATGGAAATTCCCTTTGAGATAGAAATATTAGATAGGACTGAAGGATTGCAACATATAGAATCTAGTGAATGGGAAGAGCTTGTTTGGGAATTTCGAAGCGAATTTTTACTTAAGAACAAAGGTCAGGTTAGATCTGGAATAGGAAAAATCTGGAATGAAAATGCAGCCTACTTTCGTAAATCTATTGAACCTACATTAAAAGAATACCTACAGAGAAATTTTTTGCCACAGACATGCATAGATTCGATTTTATTTGATGTAAGTACTCTTAGAAACTATAAATTATTGCAAGATGATTTCGGGATAGAGTCTGCATTTCATGATGATTTGCTTTTAATTTATGAGGGAGGCTACATTCCAGTTGGTTACCAAGGCAATTATCCAGAGGGGCACTTTAAGGTAATGAAAATTGTTTAGTCTAACATGAATAGGTTCCATTGAACTTATAAATTATTTTACACTTAATACAGAGGAGCACTCAGATCTTGTTTCTATATGAAATTGTTCTGCAAACTGACATAGTCACTTGTCTCAAAAGGTCAATCAATACGACTGCACCAATCTTTCGAAATGCTTCATGGTTCACACCATGAGGTGTTTTTTGATGAATTTTAGAAAAGCCCATACAAGTTTACTTGAAAGAATGCTATAATAGCTTAGAATAAGAGATTTTCTGTTGAAATAAATTGATGAGGGATTACGATGTCACTTGCCTTAAAGGTTGGCTTAATCTATTAGACAATTGGATTTTGAATTCTTTTTTTTAACGGTCTTTATCCGTCTTGAACATTCAAATTGGGGTAGTCCTTATCCAATCCTTATGACTGAATTGTATCAAGTGAGATTTTCAGTATATTATTGAAAGAATTGTCTATTCGAACTACAGAGTATTCGTATAGAGTTTAGCAAATTATCGTCTTATGATAATGTTTGTGGCTTTGAACCTGTAAGTTCTGTGGAAAAAGTGTTGAGATTTCTACTTGGTAGGCTTCCTTGTTTGCACAGAATAAAATTATGAGATGGATGTTTGAAATAGAAAAATTTAAAGTAAAAGATTTTACACAAAATCAGCAGAGGTGGGAAATGAGAGTAGTTTTATTGCCAATTTATTATAAGGATGAGAATAGAATAGAAACGTGTCAGATTTTTATTCGAGATAGCGAAGAATTATGTATTCTTGATGTTGATAGAGATTCGGGTTTTAAACGCTATGAAGCCGACTCTTTCTTTGAGGCGCTTACGAATTATCGTCTGGATTTGGAAAAGGAAGGCGGGATTCTCCAATGCAATGGAGCTGACAAGTGTGTATTTCCTTCTCCGATGCAGATGAATTTTGGTGGAGAAAAAGCCTATTTCTTGGAAATGGGAAAACAAGCTAGTTTAAACAATGTTTATGAGATTTTTGACCAAGATAAACCAAACTTAAACTGTGTCAGTGTCGCAGAACAGAAACAATTTTATGATGATTGGTTTACTAGTCTAGTAGGTGGGAGCCATTAAACATGCAGTTTAAAAGTAGCTATCGGAACAAGTCTTAGTAACCTGTGTGCCAGGCCATGCGATAGATGAAAGAATAGTAGATAGACATTATCAAAGAAGGTTTGGAGAATGCGAGATGAAAATAAGTGGGAATATGTCAAAATATAATAAAAAAATTTCTTTTTTTGAGATTCTTTCCCAAATACCATCTAATCGTGAAGATTGGTATATCTTTGAATGTGATGCTGTAGGAAAAGCTCCCAATAATCTGACTATGTCAGAATTTGAAGATCTAGTCTTAAATTCAAAATATGGCTATCAAATGAGTTGGGACGAGCTTTTAAAATTTTCAAAGGAAATAGAGGATATAAATAATTTAATAGTTGTTTCCTCTACAAGTCCTGTTGAATTTGAAACGATAGAAAAAGGTGCAGAAGCTTTGCAAGTAAGAGTAGAAATATACGATAGTACTACTTGGGAAATTAAATTTTATGGATGATCTTGTACAGTTGACTGTTACTATTACCACATAGAGATGGTAGTTTTCTTAGTGGATAATGTCATCACTGAGTAGATTGAACGAAAGACTTGCCTAGCTTATGATATGGGCGGTATCTAAAGAAAGAAGATTTTGGCTGGATAGCTAGCTAGGGAATTAGGGGGATTGGATGTTGTATTATAAAACAATTTGGAATCATACGAATGACTATGATCCGATTATAATGTACTCAGAAATAGACGCAGAACGATTTGAAACAAAACGATTAGATATATTTCCTGATGGACATGTAGCTTACTTTGATAATCGGACACCCTTGGAGTTGGGAGAAGCTCCATACCCAAGTGATTTTGATGCAATAAATGCTACAGGAGAGTTTGATGTGTCTGAAATATCAGCGATAGATTTTGAAAATATTCTAAAAATGTATGACACGGAAGCTTTAATCGAGGATTATTGTATCAAATTAGCTAGATGGGCAGAAAGGTAACCAGTATTTGCCATTTTTCAATAGTTAGAGGAGGAACATTCATGTCAAATATTACATTTAATCATTCTTTTTTTTCCTATCCACAATCATTAAAGGATTTAGTTTCCGATGGTAGGGTTGATTTTGGTGTATGGTACTTGATGAATGACGATGAAACAGTGAGAAGATTTCAAGGTCTTCAAACAAGATATCCTGAGCGAACATTATATCCATTTGCAAGGAGAGGTGATAATGATGATATCGCCTGTTTTGAAGATGTTGATAGTACTCTAGTGCATATCATCCATGACTTTGCTGATTCAGGATGGGAACAAAGGGAAGTTCTACCTGATATTGATGCATGGTTAGAATACATTGAGGAGTGTAATCTTCAAGATGGATGGTGACTTGGTGTTAGGCTGAACCTTGGTAGAGCTTAGTGCTATTGATGAAAATAGTCATCTATAAATATCTGAGGGATTTATTTGGGGATAAATAGGAAGGAGAAAAATCTTGTTGCTGTTTGATTTATCTACCAAGCAAAAAGAGCTTGAAGAACTAGATTATTGGGAAATGGGGATACTAGATTTAAAGATATCCTATTTTGGAGATGAGATTTCTTTGTGCATAGAAGATTATCATAACAAAGAAAAATACTGGGAAATTAAGTTTTTAGTGTGCGCAAAAGTAGAGTATAGCAATGATGCTTTAGACATCCAGTGGAGAAAAGATCAACACGTTAAAGATATGACTAGAGGAGAATTACATCACCATGGTCAAGAAATTTCGTTGCAAGTGTATGAGAACAATCCTGATTTTGTGGAGTGTATGGTTGATATAGGATTGCTGCAAATGACAATTATTTGTCGGGATATTCAGATAGAACATCTTGAGTTAAAGGATGCTCAGTTCTTTTGGCAGGATAATGAAATTTTAAAATGATTAAAGTGTAGCTAAACTGTTATAATAACTGATCGAAGCACTAGAAAAAACGTGTAATTTATTACCGAGTCTTGATAAATAGGAATGAAATGATGTTAAGTGTTGAATTGAGAATAGCAGTAGCAGACGTAACCATGATAGATAGCTTATTGAACTTATTAGATGTTAGTCAGCAGATTATTACTTCTCACTTTTATTATAAGAACCAGGAACTAAATTATTCAAGTGCTATAAAGTGGGAGCAGTATTTTTCGAGTCCAGCTACTGGATATTTGCATGTGGGGCAAATATTTGTAGGAAGAGTTGTTGAAGATGCGATGATTATTATTTCAGGAAATAGCGATATCGTCGATTTTATCATTGAATTTCGCGTGGAATATCTGACAGATGAGGATATAAATAGTATTAAAAAATTTATCCTAAAATCTAATCGAACTATTTCAGAAAAAGACATTGAAGTTATCTGTGAAGAGTATTGAACTCTAATAGGCTATTATAAGATTGGCGAACGTAATACTTTGCTAGGAATCAAGAGAGATGAGCTCGCTGGGGAGCTGACTGGAGGTGCTGAATCTGGTTTAACAATTTGGAATTTAAAGATGGCTAAACTGATGAACAAAGAGCACAGGCAGTGCAAAAAATCCAAGCTTTGACTGAAGCAGTTATAGTTAAAATACAGGTGAATCGTAAATCTATATTGTTTGAACTAGTGATTTATGATATAGTTAAAATATCAATCCGTTGGATAGAAGTGTGAATAGGAATTTATGTTCCAAAAATATCCAGATGGAACGGTATTTGAGAAGTTTACAATTGAAGATTAGGAGAAAAAGACATGTTTAATTCATTTTTAGAATTTTTTGGCTCAGAGAATAAAGGCTACGTAAAGCGTTCAGAAGATATTTATCTTGATTTTATTATGAACTATTCTAAGGAAAGTTTTGGTAGTGGGTTATTTAGGGTTGTTGATTCTAATAATTTAGAATACTTTAAAGGACTAGTACAGTCATGCTTTTCTGAATTATCAGATGATATACGAGTTATAGGTTTTGATTGGTTAGGCAGGATATTTGTTAGTTCTGATACTAGTGATTCAAAAATATATATGTGTGATGCAGGAAGTCATGAGATTTTAGAGATTCCACTAGGTATTAATGAGTTTTTGAATAATGAAATTCCAGAATATCCTGATGAGCTATTTGCTTTAGATTTTTACAAAGAGTATATTTCTCAAGGAGGAATCACTCCTTCCTATGATCAATGCATTGGTTATAAAGTACCTTTATTTTTAGGTGGTTTGGATGACCTTTCAAATATTGAACAAATTGATTTTGATGTATTTTGGACGCTCATGACTCAATTATGGTAATTTAGATTCAATCATACAGTACAATACCCTGAAGTATATCGACTTGAAGAAATCTTTCGTAAACTTATAATAAAACTAGCTACTATAATTAAAACTAGCTACTATAATCGCGAAAACCTTACTTATAGTGAGTTATATAAACTTTAAAAGGAATACTAGGAGAAAAAATGAACTTACAATTTACTAAATTTGCAGCTATGCCAGAAGAAGTCATTGAAAAGTACGCCTCAAAAGTTCCAGATGAATTAGTGGAATTGTGGAAACAATATGGACTGGGCTTTTTACTTGATGGTTATCTAAAAATTATCAATCCAGAAGAATATGTAGAATTTGTGCAAAAGACCTATTTTAGAGGTGATTTATCTATTCCTGTTTTTATAACTGCATTTGGGGATATTATCACTCTGGAGGAAAGAGACTATCTGAGAATTGTAGAATACAAGGAGGAAAATTTCACCACTATTTTAGAAGATATGTACTATTTTCTAGAAGATTTAGAGGATGAAGAGTTGTTAAAGGATTATTTTGATATTCCTTTATATGAAGAAGCGGTTAAGGAGTATGGGAGCTTGGATTACAATCAATGCTTTGGTTTTGTTCCTCTTCTGGTACTTGGAGGAAAAAGGGATCTAACCAATATTGACAAGGTTGGCATAAAAGAACACTTAGAACTCATTACCCAGATTACAGGCGGAGTGGGATTTTAGGAGTTGGAATCAAGGATAGTAATCTAGGGGAACTAAACCTACGAGCGCTGGTGATGATTCAAAAGATAATACTTGGTCAAGGGATGATCGCTGGCTACTTCAGATGCTCATACTGGATGAAGTACTAGAAATTTTAAGTTAGTGCTTGATATGGCTACAAAACCAATTGCCCATTTTAACTTTAGAAGGCGATTATATATGTTTAAAATTACAAAAGAATATGATATGAACTATAGACGATTAGTTTATAGACCAGAAGAATATAGTTTTGATTCCATACCTCTAAAAAATTCTGATTACTACATATTATTTGACACACTCCAACTTGGATTTGATTCAGAAAACAATGCGTGCGTACAAATTTTTGGATTTTTTCCTCAGATAGTACAAGCAGAAGAAAGAGATGTGCTCATTCCTAACTCGAATAAAGGGAGTATTATTCTATTATTGGATGAATGCCAGTTAGATTTAGGGGATAGTATTCGATTCGTACAATCAGATAGTTGGGTAAGTTATTATTCACCAAGCAAAGGATATACTTATTTTGGTAAGGAAAAATTATCAGATTCAGTAGAGTATGTTGAGTTTTATCCAGATTGTATTGCAGCGTTAAATGAGAAGGGCGATATAGAAGCTTTTTGGCTAAAGGTGAATTTTGAAGAGTAGTATAATGGCTATTTTAGAATATCTAATGATAAACGATAGCAATTCGTACCTCATTTCATTTATCCAGTAAGTATATCTGATTAGATAGGGACTCAGTTTTGAAATCAATACCTTGTTTGAATCCTCAAAGGAGATTGTTAGTAGTTGAGCAATAGTGACTTGGTGCTAGGATGAACCTTGTAGTTGAGTCAATTTAAAACAAGGTTATCTGCAAGTGAAGGCAGAATTCCTTTGACTGGAGGTAAATAAAATGACTTTTGAAGATTTAAGAGAACTCTTACTCTCGATAGCTGAAGAAGATGCTATTATTTCGACTTTATTTTCGTTTTTTATTAAAAATAAAGGATATTCAACTCAGATATTGGAAGAGATTATTTTTTATGGAGTGACAATAGGTTGGTTTGAAATAGTTAGTGTCGAAAATAATGATATTCTCTATACAGATATCGAGTGGAGAATTGATAATGTCTTCCAAGAAATCGTTTTTTGCGATAATGATTTTGGTGTAAAGACTTTATTTACACAGGAAGGTGAAATTCCAGAATTATTTAAGAAATTTATCTTATGACAGGAACAATCTTCATTTGTCAAAGAGAGAATTTTGATAACTTGAATCTTCAGCCTATGCGATAAGCAAGTTCAACATACCCATAATAAAAGTAGAAAGACTAGATCAAGCATGACAGATAAGCAAGCACTATTTTTCCAAGAACTAAAAATCATCCAGGAGCAAGCTGTAAATATGAATATCCATCAGAGTGATTTAACTAAAGAAGAACTGCTTTTTAATGTTAGTTATGATACTTTGGTTTTGATGATGGAATTGTTGGATGGCTATCGTAATATGAATTTAGAGTTATCTGATAAAGAGAGTAAGGAAGTTTTAAATAAGAATATACAATTACATGATGGGGTTACTGATTTTTTGAAGTCATTTTAATTTAGCTAAGATGTGACATGTGATCTAATCTCCATAAATAGGGAGTGCATAGGAGGAGAAAAATGGTTGGAGATCTTTTGAAAATCGATAGGATTAAGACGCTATTGCTCGAGAATGGGATTTCTTTGGAACCAGGTCTAAGTGATGAAGAAATACAAAAAGTCGAGATGATATATGGAATTGAATTTCCTGAGCAGTGGTTGGCAGTCTACCAACAATTATTGCCTATTTCAGAAGGTTTTTATAACTGGAGAGATTTCTCAGCTGAAAATATAGAATATATAAAACGGAACCTAGCTGCTCCCTATGATGGAATTTTGAACAGTTTGGATGAGCTGGTGTGGGATGCCTCTTGGGGGAACGAGCCGACTATACTGTTGGACAGAAATGTACAAATCAGGAAAATGTTAGAATCAGCACCTCGATTAATCCCCTTATATGGGCATCGTTTTCTCCCTAGTTATGAGAATCAGGAGATGCCGATTTTATCAGTAGTGGATTTAGATATTATTTATTACGGCAAAGACCTATACGATTATTTTGAGATTGAATTTGGAAATAGAAAACTTTCTCTGGCTTTAAAAGAATATAAGCAAGTACCCTTCTGGACGAGTGACTTTTATTAAATGTTTTTACAAAGATAACTGGTCGCACCCTTGAAAACTTCATCTTACTTTGAAATATGCTAAACCACGATTGGAATTTCTAGATGTCAAGTTAAAGTTTGAGCGGTGACTAAATGGTAGGATAAGCGATGCATTTGTTCTGCCAGGAGCATTGACATAAATTCGAGTTGTACTTGAATCGCTGCGTGTTAGTGCCTCCGAAATAGCTTCCATAGGCGTTCCAGCTTGTTTAGCAAGATGTTGGAATTTATGAGGACCTTGATGGATATTATTTTTCTTCATAGTATGTTGTGTTATAATGTAGATACGATATGAAAAAATTAAGATATCTCTTTAAATTTTGTAAATGTCACTTTGTGTGAACATGAGTAAATTTGAGTTTAGAGAATGATAGGAAATGGTTTAGAATGATAAGTTTAGAGTTGATGTCTGAAGAAAATAGCATAGATGTTTATTCTTTTGAAAAAGAAAATCGGGAGTATTTTGAGCGAAGTTTGCCTCCTAGACCAGCTCACTATTTTGACTTAGAAGGTTTTAAAGAAATTACAAGGGAATTGTTAAGGGAACAAGAGAATCATGATGTCTATATGCATCTTATTAGAGATGCACAAGGTACTATGGTCGGAAGAATCAATTTAAGTGTCTTAGAGGATGATCGAAAAACAGCAGAACTTGGATATAGGATCGGAGAAAATGTTACCAATTTAGGTTATGCAAGTGAAGCGGTTAAACTCGTTTTAGGAAAGGCCTTTACTACTTATGGTTTACATAAGATTATCGCAGGGACGGCAACGGACAATCTGGTTTCCCAGAGAGTGCTGTTAAAAAACGGTTTCACCTTTAGTAAAATCATAGAAAATGACTTTCAAATGAATAACGAGTGGATTCATACGGCAGTATTTGAGATAATGAACCTATAGCATCGTCATTACCAGTCGTTTGCCAAAACTCAACATTCCCAGTAGACATTCGTCTGCTTTTTTATGGAAAATAGAAGGATATTTGTACAGTTGATTGAAATAAGATGTGAACAAAGAGATTAGGAGAGTCAAATTAATTTCTAAAAATGTTTTAGAATCTATATTGTACTACTCTAAGTTCAATCCACTATAGTATTCTTTGTTCTTGTTTTTAGTTTTCTATCGTCATGATTTCAAGCCAATTTGTATCTATAATATCTCTTTATTAGCTTTGTTTCTTGTCAAACTCTTTAATCCTCATCTTAAGACGAATATTCTATCTGCCAGTTTTGCTACGGGGGTTAATATTCTATTAAATGCTTTAATTTTCTTTTATCTTTATTTTTTTAATTAAGGAATCTTAGTTTTAGTCTTTTCTTACTCTTTTGTTTACTGTATTTTATAAAAATTTTTATCATTCCTTTATGCTTGGTTTCTAGCCAAAATTCTAAGTATGATCCTTATCTAGTCCATAGTAGTTTCTTTAGGAGGAATGCTTCAGATGTAATTCATGTTTAATTTTATAAAAATGATGACTTTCTACTTTTTGGTAGGAAGTTTTTTATTATTTCTATATCGAAATAGTTGACAGATGTAATTTAGGGTGTTACAATAATTAAAAAGTTCGATATAGAACAAAAAGGAGACAAAATGGACAAGATGTTAGGAGGCTACCAAGCTCTACAGATTCGCTTGTTGAATGGGCGAATCTTTCAAAAACTCTTGAGCAAGGAACCAGATGCTCAATACAGAAGTGAACAAGGGAAAATTCTAACGATTTTGTGGAAGCAAGAGTTGGGGTGCGCTACTGCGACAGATATCGCTCTTGCGACGGGTCTAGCCAATAATACATTGACCAGTATGGTTAAGAAATTGGAAGAACAAGGCTTGGTCACGATTCAACCTTGCACACAAGATAAAAGGAAAAAATATATCTCTTTGACAGACCTCGGTTGGGCGCAAAAAGAAATTGGAGACCGTGTTAGTAAAGAATTGGGTGAAATTTTCTACCAAAGCTTTTCGGATCAAGAAATCCAAGAATTTGAAGCTTATCAAGAGCGTATTATCTCAAATCTAAAAGCTAAAGAAAATGACATCTAGGGAAAGGAAGTAACAGTTATGATCGGAATTACAGGTGTAACAGGGAACTTAGGCTCCTATGTGGCTGATCTTGTTGATAAAAAAGGAATCGCTTCTGTCCATCTAGCAAGAAGCCCAGAGCGTGCAAAAGTTTATGCGTCTGCGGAAATCCGTAGATTGTCCTATACCAATACTCCAGAGGTGGTTGAAGCCTTGAAGGGGATCGATACTTTGTTGATGGTTTCTGCTAGGGAAAATCCAGAGCGTGTCAAGGAGCACAAGGACTTTTTAGATGCTGCAAAGCTAGCAGGAGTAGAGCATATCGTTTATACCTCCTTTTATGGGGCAGATGAGAAGGCAACTTTCACCTTGTCTCGAGATCATGCCCAGACGGAAGCCTATATCAAGGAGTTAGGGTTCACCTATACTTTTCTAAGAGATAATTTTTACTTGGATTTCTTTATTGATATGGCACTCGAAAATGGTGAGGTACGTGGTCCGGCTGGCAGCGGCCTTGTGTCAGCTGTTGCCCGTAAGGATACATCTAGGGTTGCAGCAGAAATTCTTTTTAATCCTAAGGAGTGGGCAAATCAAAGCTTGAATCTGACAGGGCCAGAGAATCTTTCTATGAAAAAAATCGTAGAGCTTCTCTCAAAAGAGACCGGTAAGGCCATCATGTATGTAGATGAATCAGTCGAAGAAGCCTATGAGTCACGGAAAAAATGGCCAGCACAAACTTGGGAGTACGATGCCTGGGTTAGTACCTATACAGCGATTAAAGCTGGCGAACAAGCTGGGGTTTCAACAGATATCGAAAAAGTTCTAGGGCATCCGGCAAGTAGCCTATTGGATATTCTTAGAGATAGAAAACTTATTGAGGAAAAACATGATTGAATACAAACATGTAGCATTGCGCTACACGGATAAAAACATTTTAAAAGATGTCAATCTCCGCATTGAAAATGGAGAATTCATGGTGCTAGTGGGTCCTTCAGGATCTGGAAAGACCACCATGATCAAGATGGTGAACCGTCTCTTGGAGCCGACTGATGGCAATATCTATATGGATGGAAAACGGATCAAGGACTATGATGAACGGGAGTTACGTCTCAGTACCGGCTATGTCCTTCAAGCTATTGCCCTATTTCCTAACTTGACAGTTGCGGAAAATATTGCTCTCATTCCTGAGATGAAGGGCTGGAGTAAGGAACAAATCACCTCTAAAACCGAAGAACTCTTGAACAAGGTTGGTCTCCCTGCTGCAGAGTATGCCCATCGTTTACCAAGCGAGTTATCAGGTGGGGAGCAACAACGGATTGGGATTGTACGAGCCATCATTGGGGAACCAAAAATTTTATTGATGGACGAACCTTTTTCAGCCTTGGATGCTATCTCTCGCAAGCAGTTGCAAGCTCTCACTAAAGAATTGCACAAAGAATTCGGGATGACGACCATCTTCGTTACCCATGATACGGACGAGGCTTTAAAATTGGGCGATCGGATTGCAGTTTTGCAGGATGGAGAAATTCGCCAGGTCGCAGAACCTGAAACAATTTTACAAGCGCCTGCGACAGACTTTGTAGCAAACTTGTTTGGAGGTAGCCTTCATGTCTAATTTGATTTCAACCTTTCAAGAGCGTTTTGGGGAATGGTTAACCGCTCTTGGGCAACACTTACAATTATCGCTTTTGACCTTATTGGTTGCTATTTTTCTGACCATTCCACTGGCGGTTTATCTAAATAGCCACAAAAAAGTGGCGAACTGGGTGCTACAAGTTGCGGGTATCTTCCAGACCATTCCCTCAATGGCTTTGCTGGGTCTCTTTATTCCTTTCATGGGAATTGGAACCTTACCAGCCCTCACAGCCCTTGTCATTTACGCTATTTTCCCGATTTTGGAAAATACAATCACAGCCTTGAACGGCATTGATCCTAGTCTTGAGGAGGCAGGGATTGCTTTTGGGATGACCAAGTGGGAGCGACTTAAGAAGTTTGAAATTCCACTGGCCATGCCCGTCATTGTATCGGGGGTTCGTACAGCAACCGTTATGATCATTGGGACAGCGACTTTAGCCGCTCTTGTTGGAGCTGGAGGATTGGGATCTTTTATCCTTTTGGGAATTGATCGTCGGAATACCAGTCTCATTTTAATCGGGGCTATCTCATCGGCTATCTTGGCCATTCTTTTCAATATCATTCTCAAATGGTTGGAAAAGGCAAAGTTGCGTACAATTGTTGCGGCCTTTGCTGTCATGTTCCTTGGTTTGGGAGCTAGTTATGCTCCAAGCATTATTCCACATAATGAGAAAGACAATCTCGTCATTGCTGGGAAGTTAGGACCTGAACCTGAGATTCTCATGAATATGTATAAACTTCTCATCGAGGAAAATACTGATATGACGGTGACGGTCAAGCCTAACTTTGGGAAGACAGATTTCCTTTATCAAGCGCTGAAAAAAGGGGACATTGATATCTATCCAGAATTTTCTGGAACAGTGACAGAGAGTCTCCTCCAACCATCGCCACAAATTGGGCATGACCCGGAAAAGGTTTACGAGGTGGCTCGTGACGGCATTGCCAAACAGGATCAACTAGCCTTTCTTAAACCCATGGCTTATCAAAACACTTATGCTATAGCAGTTCCTAAAAAAATTGCGCAAGAATATGGGCTTAAGACGATTTCAGACTTGAAAAAAGTAGAAGGACAGCTCAAGGCGGGATTCACTCTAGAGTTTAATGACCGTGAGGATGGAAACAAGGGCTTGCAGTCTGTTTATGAATTGAATCTCAATGTGGCAACCATGGAGCCAGCTCTTCGCTACCAAGCCATCCAGTCAGGGGACATTCAAATTACAGATGCTTACTCAACAGATGCTGAAATTGCTCGCTATGATTTAGTGGTTTTGGAGGATGATAAACAACTCTTCCCGCCATATCAAGGTGCACCACTCATGAAAGCTGAATTACTCAAAAAACATCCTGAGTTGGAAGCAGTTCTCAATAAACTAGCTGGTAAAATCACCGAGAGCCAGATGAGTCAGTTCAACTATCAGGTTGGTGTGGAAGGCAAGTCGGCAGAAACAGTAGCGCGTGAATTTCTCCTTCAAGAAGGAATACTTCAAAAATAAATATAGAAATTACTTTATACTAACAAAAACCCCATCTTGCTTTTTAGATAAGATGGGGTTTTTGTATTAGAATAAAAGTAGTATAAGTGTCAATACTATAGCAAATGTAATTCTGATGATATGGTGAGACTTTTTAAAGGTTCCTTTCTGTTTGTCATTCCAATAGGCTCCGAAGCAAATCAAACCACAGCCAATCAGCCAAATAGATAGTGCGACAATCGGCAAAAAGAAGTAGCAGAAGATAGATAAGGTAGCAAAGAAGTAGAGGAAGATAGATAAGGTAGCAAGGATACTTCCGATAAGGAGAAGCTGATTTCCTAGGGGATTCCTGCCTTTTCTTAATTCTGAAAGGCTAGCCAATAAATGATGAAGAGGAAAAGCAAGAAGTAAGAAGGCTAAAAAAATAGCAAGAATAATAACGAAGTTCATAAGATTTCCTCTCTAGCTAGAATAATGATGATTTATTTTTGTTTGTTTGTCATTTCCATGACATCTAAGTAAAATCTCACTACTTGGTCTTCCTTATAAGATTTTCCTTTTTTTAACCACCAAGTCAGTGTTTCAATAAAATTGCTGACAACAAAATGTTTGAGGTAGGAGGCTGGAATCTTAGGATAGGAAACTTGCAAGTTCTCTGCAACCATGGGATAAACATGGTGTTCCAATTCTTTTTGCAATTGACGAAGGAAGTAGTCATTTTTTGAAAAAAGAAGGCTGGTGACATGGTCTTGATTTTTCTTAAAATGTGAAAAGATATGAGCCAAATAACCCTCTGTAGTTATATTTTCCTCGCGTTCAAAAAGATGATGAAAGAGATAGCGACAGAGCTCGTCTAGGAGTAATTCCTTACTTTCATAATGACTGTAGAAGGTTGAACGTCCAACGTTGGCTAGGTCGATGATCTCTTGGACCGTGATGGATTCATAATCTTTTTGATTTAGTAATTGTAAAAAAGCAGTATAGATAGCTTTCCGAGTCTTGGTAATACGACGATCTTGAGTACTCATATAGACAATTTGAATCAATTGTTCAGTAACTTACAATCCGAACAGTTTGCTCCTATCCTTTCTTTTTATTTTATTGGATAATAACAATGAAGAGAAGAGATAATAGTCTCATTTCTCAGAATATTTATAGAAATATATGTTTGACGCAGTAGCTGATTGGGATCTTCTTTCGCTATTTAGCTCGAAGAGCATCTAGTCAGCCTTGCAGGGGTGGGACTAGGAAAATTTTTTTATAAAATTTATTCTATCCTACTCCCATTATAGCAAAGGAAGGTGGAAAAATGAGTTCAAAACGTGCTATTTGGCTGGCTTTTTTCTTAAATTTGAGTTACGCCATTGTTGAGTTTATTGCAGGCGGAGTATTTGGTTCTAGTGCTGTTCTTGCGGACTCTGTCCATGACTTAGGAGATGCTATTGCAATTGGGCTATCAGCCTTTCTTGAAACAATTTCCAATCGTGAAGAGGATAGTCATTACACCTTGGGTTACAAACGATTTAGCCTTCTAGGAGCTTTGATAACGGCTGTGATTCTCATGACAGGATCTGCTCTAGTCATTTTGGAAAATATAAGGAAACTATTTCATCCACAACCTATCAATGATGAAGGAATCCTCTGGCTTGGAATTATTGCGGTTGGTATAAATGTGCTAGCGAGTTTAGTGGTTCGTAAAGGAAAAACAAAGAATGAGTCTATCCTTAGCCTGCATTTTCTGGAAGATACCCTGGGTTGGATAGCAGTAATCCTGATGGCAATTATTCTACGATTTACGGATTGGTATATCTTAGATCCTCTCTTATCACTTGTCATTTCCTTCTTTATCTTGTCAAAAGCCATTCCTCGTTTTTGGTCTGCACTTAAGATATTTCTCGATGCGGTTCCTGAAGGGCTTGATAGTGAAAAGCTAGAGCAGGATTTATTATCACTAGAAAATGTCAAGAGTATCAATCAACTGAGTATTTGGTCCATGGATGGTCTAGAAAATAATGCAATTGTTCATCTATGCTTAGAGGATTTGACACGAATGGAAGAATGCAAAGAAGCTATTCGCAGTCAATTAAGACAAAGTGGAGTTCACAATATTACTATTGAAGTGGATACTAGTCCAATGAATCATAATCAACACAAACGCTGCCTTGAAGATATTGGGGGCATAAAAGGTCACGAACACTAGAGAAGTTTTGGAAAGGTTGATACTGTTTTTTTCTCCTATATATGCTATTTTTCATTTGCTAGTATACAAATCTTTAAATTGAGTGTAAACTAGAATCATCAAAAGAAACAAGGAGACCATGAAATGTTTTACAAAACCTTAAACAACAATATCAAAATGCCACAACTTGGATTTGGAGTATTTCAGACTCCAGTAGATGAAACAAAGCGAGCAGTTCTTGAGGCTATCGAGGTTGGTTATCGTTCCTTTGATACTGCTCAAATTTATGGGAATGAAGCAGGTGTGGGAGAGGCTGTCCAAGAGTCAGGTATTCCACGTGAAGAATTCTTTATCACGACCAAGGTTTGGATTTCGAATGCTGGTTATGAAAAGGCCAAAGCATCTATCGAAGAATCCTTGAAAAAACTACAAACAGATTATATTGATCTTTTGCTGGTTCACCAACCTTTCGGTGATTATTATGGGACTTATAGAGCTATGGAAGAAGCGTACAAGGATGGGAAGGTTCGTGCCATCGGGGTATCTAACTTTTCGCCTAATAGATTCATTGATCTTCAACATTTTGTGGAAATTAAACCGGCTGTTAATCAGATAGAAACACATGTTTTCTATCAACAAAAAGAAGCCAAAAAGTATTTGGAAAAATACAATTGCCAGATTGAATCTTGGGGGCCTTTTGCGGAAGGAAAAAATGACTTCTTTAATACTCCTTTGTTGAAGGAAATTGGAGAAAAGTATGGCAAATCAGTAGCGCAAGTAGCTCTACGTTTCTTACTTCAAAGTGACGTGGTTGTTATTCCTAAGTCTGTTCGTAAAGAACGGATGCAAGAGAACTTTGATATTCTTGACTTTGAGTTAACAGAAGATGAAATGAAGAACATAGAAGGATTGGACCAAGGACGTACACTCTTTCATGATCACCAAGAACCAGAAACAGCTGAAAGATTTATCTCATTTTTAGGCTAAGTAAAGGAGACCAGCTGATGAAAACCAACTAGTCTGATTATTATAGTAGCAGGTAAAATCTTCTAGCCTTTCATAAGAAGCTTGAGTTCTTAGGAGTCATTTTTGTTTGGTGGAAACTTTTACTATCATCTTGCATGTTATTTGACTCGTAAAAGTGTATACTAAAGGTAAGTAAGCAATAGAAAGTAGGTTGTTCTTATGAAGAAAACAGTCTATACAAAAGCAGGGCAAGTTGGTCTTGTCGAAGTGGAGCGTCCGCAAATTGAGGCGCCGGATGATGTCGTTCTCCGGATTGTCCGTACCTGTGTTTGTGGATCAGACCTCTGGAGCTACCGTAATCCAGACATTGAAAAGGGGCATCAAAATAGCGGTCACGAAGCTATTGGAATCGTCGAAGAAATCGGAGATGCTATTACAACGGTCAAACCAGGAGATTTTGTCATTGCGCCTTTCACCCATGGCTGTGGCGAGTGTGACGCCTGTCGCGCTGGCTATGATGGGACATGTGATCGCCATATTGGGACCAACTGGTCTGATGGAGTGCAGGCAGAATACATGCGTTTTGAATATGCAAACTGGGCACTCGTAAAAATCCCTGGACAGCCATCCGATTATACTGAAGCCATGCTCAAATCCTTCTTGACTTTGGCAGATGTTATGCCGACGGGCTACCATGCTGCGCGTGTGGCTCATGTTAAACCAGGTGACAAAGTGGTAGTTATCGGGGATGGGGCTGTTGGCCAATGTGCTGTCATTGCAGCTAAGATGCGTGGAGCATCGCAAATCGTCCTCATGAGTCGCCACGAAGACCGTCAACAGATGGCTTTGGAGTCAGGTGCGACAGCAGTCGTAGCTGAACGTGGTGAAGAAGGCATTGCCAAGGTGCGAGAAATTCTTGGTGGTGGAGCAGATGCAGCTCTCGAATGTGTCGGTACAGAAGCAGCCGTCAACCAAGCTCTCGGTGTACTCCATAATGGAGGACGCATGGGATTTGTCGGTGTGCCTCACTACAATAACCGTGCGCTTGGTTCGACCTTTGCTCAAAATATCTCAGTGGCAGGTGGAGCAGCATCAGTGACTACTTATGATAAACAAGTTTTATTAAAAGCAGTTCTTGACGGTGATATCAATCCGGGTCGTGTCTTTACTGATAGCTATACTCTGGACGAGATTGATCAAGCCTATAAAGACATGGATGAACGCAAGACTATCAAGTCTATGATTGTGATGGATTAATACTCTTCGAAAATCTCTTCAAACCACGTCAGCTTCACCTTGCCGTAGATATAGGTAACTGACATCGTCAGTCTTATCTACAACCTTAAAGCAGTGCTTTGAGCAACCTGCGGCTAGCTTCTTAGTTTGCTCTTTGATTTTCATTGAGTATAAAAAGAAAATCCTAATAGAGTACTGAAATCTCTATTAGGATTTTTTATGTTTAACTATTATCCTTCATGCGAAGTACTTTCTCTTAAAGTCAGTTTGGTTCCTAGCATGGTGAGGCTTGGGATTTTACGGCCGTGAAGGACTTCTCTGTTCAGAATATCCATTCCTGTTCGTCCCATTTCTTCGGTGTAGACGGTAATACTAGAAAGTGGAGGAAACACTTGCTTGGTTAGAATGGTATCATTAAAGGAAATAATGCTGACGCGCTCGGGAATGCTGATGCTGGCTTCTTGAAGGGCGCGAAGGGCACCAATGGCCAAGCTATCACTGGCAGCAAAAAAGGCCTGTGGAAGTTTATCGCCTAATTTTTCAATAGCTTCTTTCATCAAATCATATCCAGATTGGGCAGTAAATGAGCCTTGGAAAATGAATTCTTCGTTATAAATTCCTTTTTCTTGCGTATAGGATATAAAGTAATCTAAACGCTTATCTGCGATGACTTCTTCATGGTCAGTAGTAGTTTCAAGACCGGATAGGATACCAATCTTTTTACGATCATGATCTGTAAAGTAATCAACAACCTGTCTAACAGCATTATTAAAATCTGTAATGACACAGGTATGACCAAGAGCAATCGTATCACTGTCTAAAAATACTAGGGGTTTGTGATATTCTTCAAATGATGCAATCTGTGCTTGCTAAATTTTCCAATACAAAGAATCCCAATCACTTCTTCGCTAAGCGTAAAAGGCTGGTCATTAAAATATCGCAAGATGTCGTAATCTAATTCTTGGGCTCTATTTTCAATTCCTAGGCGAATCTGGTAGTAGTAGAGATCTTCTAACTCTCCCTGTTCACTGACCCACTGGATGATAGCGATTTTCTCTTTGAGTTTATGTGATTCACCTGTTTTGAGATGTTTGGTATAGCCTAGTTCTTCGGCAACGGTTAAAATACGATGTCTGGTTTCTTCTGTCACAGATAGACTCTGATCGCGATTGAGAACGCGGGATACAGTTGCGATCGAGACAGAGGCTAGCTGAGCGATATCTTTGAGTGTAGCCATAATTCCCCTCCTTTTTAGGTTATTATAGCATATTTTTGTTTCTTTTTACCTATAGTTTAGTAAAATATAGGTAAAAATGTTGACCAAAGCAAAACCCTTGGGTACAATAGAAGAAAACGATTACAGGTTAAGTTTTTTTACCTAACAATTGTCAAAGGAGAATTCATATGACACAACATCTTACTGCTGATGCACTTCGCAAGGACTTTCTTGCTGTTTTTGGTCAAGAAGCAGATCAAACCTTCTTTTCACCAGGCCGTATCAACTTGATTGGGGAGCATACTGACTACAACGGTGGGCATGTTTTCCCAGCAGCTATTTCACTAGGAACTTACGGAGCTGCACGCAAGCGCGATGATCAAGTTTTGCGTTTCTACTCAGCAAACTTTGAGGATAAAGGAATTATCGAAGTTCCTCTAGCTGACCTTATGTTTGAAAAAGAGCACAACTGGACCAACTATCCAAAAGGTGTTCTTCATTTCTTGCAAGAAGCTGACCATGTGATTGATAAAGGTTTTGATTTCTATGTCTTTGGGAATATCCCAAATGGTGCTGGTTTGTCATCTTCTGCATCCTTAGAACTTTTGACTGGTGTTGTGGCAGAATATCTTTTTGACCTAAAATTGGACCGTTTAGATTTAGTAAAAATCGGAAAATTGACAGAGAATAACTTTATTGGTGTTAACTCTGGTATTATGGACCAATTTGCTATCGGTATGGGGGCAGACCAACGTGCTATTTACCTTGATACAAATACTTTAGAGTACGACTTGGTTCCACTTGATTTGAAAGACAATGTCGTTGTTATCATGAATACCAACAAACGCCGTGAACTTGCAGACTCTAAATACAATGAACGTCGTGCTGAATGTGAAAAAGCAGTAGAAGAACTCCAAGTGGCCTTGGACATTCAAACCTTGGGTGAATTGGATGAATGGACTTTTGATGAATTCAGTTACCTCATCAAAGACGAAAATCGCTTGAAACGTGCTCGCCATGCCGTTCTTGAAAACCAACGTACACTTAAAGCACAAGCGGCTCTTCAAGCAGGAGATTTGGACAAGTTTGGTCGTTTGATGAATGCTTCTCATGTTTCACTTGAGCACGATTACGAAGTAACTGGCTTGGAATTAGATACCCTTGTTCATACAGCTTGGGCTCAAGAAGGTGTTCTCGGTGCTCGTATGACAGGAGCAGGTTTTGGTGGTTGTGCAATCGCCTTGGTTCAAAAGGATGCTGTTGAGTCCTTTAAAGAAGCTGTAGGCAAGCACTATGAAGAAATCGTTGGTTACGCTCCAAGTTTCTATATCGCTGAAGTGGCAGGTGGAACTCGCATCCTTAAATAGTCAAAAGGAGGTTTTCTAGTGACCTTAGTAGAAACATTTGTGACCAAAGTCATTGCAGAAAGTAGCTTTGAAGAGTTGGATCGGATCTATCTGACCAATCGTGTTTTAGCACTAGTGGGAGATGGAGTTCTTGAAGTTGAGACTGACCAGGAAAACTTGATTGATCTCAAAGACCATCTTGTCGAGGAAGCCGTTCGATTGGAAACGATTGAAGATAGTCAGACTGCGCGTGAGATACTAGGAGCTGACCTCATGGACTTGGTAACCCCTTGTCCAAGTCAGCTTAATCGTGACTTTTGGGATACCTATGCCCAGTCACCAGAGCAGGCGATTGCGAACTTCTACCAACTCAGTCAGAAGAATGACTACATCAAACTCAAGGCTATCGCAAAGAATATTGCTTATCGTGTTCCGTCTGACTACGGTGAATTAGAGATTACCATCAATCTCTCTAAGCCTGAAAAGGATCCAAAAGAGATAGCGGCAGCTAAGTTGGTTAAGTCGAGTAACTATCCTCAATGTCAGCTCTGTATGGAAAATGAAGGTTACCATGGTCGTGTCAACCATCCAGCTAGAAGCAATCACCGTATTATTCGTTTTGATATTTCTGGGCAGGAGTGGGGCTTCCAGTATTCGCCTTACGCTTACTTTAATGAGCACTGTATTTTCCTAGATAGCAAGCATCGTCCTATGGCTATTAGTCGCCAAAGTTTTGAACGTTTGTTAGCGATTGTGGAGCAGTTTCCAGGCTACTTTGCTGGTTCAAATGCTGATTTACCAATCGTGGGTGGCTCCATCCTGACCCACGATCATTATCAAGGTGGGCGACATGTTTTCCCAATGGAAGTAGCTCCTATTCAGAAAAGCGTTACCTTTGCAGGTTTTAAAACTGTCAAAGCAGGGATTGTTCAATGGCCTATGTCAGTGATTCGACTAACTTCAGATTCGAAAGATGATTTGACGGACTTAGCGGAAAAAATCTTGCTGGCTTGGCGTCAGTATTCTGACCCAAGTATACAGGTCTTGGCAGAAAGCGATGGAACACCGCACCATACCATTACACCGATAGCCCGTAAGCGAGATGGGCAGTTTGAGTTGGATTTGGTCTTGCGGGACAATCAAACATCTCCAGAGCATCCAGATGGTATCTATCATCCCCACAAGGATGTCCAGCATATCAAGAAGGAAAATATCGGCTTGATAGAGGTCATGGGCTTGGCAATCTTGCCACCACGCTTGAAGGAAGAAGTGGAGCAGGTGGCAGCTTACCTAGTCGGAAAGGATGTTTCAGTAGCAGATTATCACCAAGAATGGGCAGATGAATTGAAAGACTCTCATTCTGGATTGACTGACAAAGACCAAGCTCTTAATATCGTCCAAGAATCTGTTGGAAAAATCTTCGCTCGAGTTTTGGAAGATGCAGGAGTTTACAAGCAAACAGAAGAAGGACAAGCTGCCTTTATGCGCTTTGTGGAGCAGGTTGGTATTTTGCCCGAATAAGTGCTTCTCTCTTGCGTAGAGTCTTGAAAAGTAGTATCATAGTGTCGTTTGAAATATCAGGAGGAACGTATGAAAGATTTTCACTTTGACGCTATATCTGCCTTTGAAAACTACGAAATTGAAAAAATGAGAGATGGCCACGTTGTGGTAACGACAAAAGTAGTGGACTCCTCACTCAACTACTATGGGAATGCTCATGGAGGCTATCTGTTTACCCTTTGTGACCAAATCAGTGGTCTTGTGGTGATTTCGCTAGGATTAGACGGGGTGACACTCCAGTCTTCCATTAACTACTTGAAAGCTGGAAATCTAGGGGACATTCTCACTATCAAAGGAGAATGTGTCCATCATGGACGCACCACTTGTGTCGTCGATGTTGATATCACCAACCAAGATGGTCGAAATGTTTGCAAGGCAACCTTCACCATGTTTGTCACAGGACAACGATCTGAAGATAGACAGGTGAGGATATAAGAAACATAAAAAAAGAGGTTCAAGCCTCTTTTTTATATTTCTTTTTCCACTGTAGTGTTATTCTACTCGCTAAATCTTAAAAAATAGCCATCTGGGTCTAGAACTGCAAATTCATGAGGAAAGATATAATGGTCGCCAACACGAAATTCTCTTTTGGTTAAAGGACGATGAATAGGATAGTTAGACTCGATTACTTTCTGATAGAGTCTAGGGACATCATTGATGCCAAAGGAGATATTGACTCCACGACCAAATGGGTAAGTCAGTTCAACTAATTCATCCTTTGTCCCTTCCTCTAGCATTAGCTGGCAATCTTCAAGAGAAAGGAAGAGAAATTTTTCTTCTGGGCGCTCGTATTCGATGGTAAAACCCAGTAAATCACAGTAGAAGGAACGAGACTGTTCTAGATTCGATACCATAAACTCGGGAATAACTGCATTGTAGTCCATAAAGAAACTCCTTACAATTCAATCTCCAAGACAATTGGTGTATGGTCTTGGCGTGCGCCTGAGTCAATCATGTCTGACTTGATAACCTTGTCTGCTACACGGTTACTTGTGAGCCAGTAGTCGATTCTCCAGCCTGTGTTGTTGATTTTTGAAGTCTTGCTGCGTTGTGCCCACCAAGTGTAGCGCTCTGGAACGTCTCCATGGATATGGCGGAAGGTATCAGTAAATCCTTTGACTAAAAGGTTTGTAAATCCTTCACGTTCTTCGTCTGTAAATCCTGGTGAACGGCGGTTGCTGGCTGGGTTGGCAAGGTCAATTTCCTTGTGGGCAACGTTGTAGTCTCCGGTTGCTAGGACAGGCTTTTGCTTGTCTAGTTGAGCCAAGTACTCTGCATATTTGACGTCCCAAACTTGACGTTCTTCCAAACGTTTGAGTCCATCACCTGCATTTGGTGTGTAGACCTGAGTCACGAAACATTTATCAAATTCCAAAGTAATGATGCGGCCTTCCAAGTCCATAGTAGAAGGTGCGCCAATTTCTGGGAAGCTGATAGTTGGAGTGAGTTCTTTCTTATAGAGGAACATGGTTCCAGCATAGCCTTTACGAGCAGGCTCTTGAGAGGAACGCCAGGTGTTTTCGTAGCCTGGGAAGAGTTCTTCCAGTACCTCAAGGTGTTTTTTAGTAGGACCTTTAGCTGAAAGCTTGGTTTCCTGGATAGCAATGATATCAGCATCTTCGGCTACCAAAGTTTGGAGAACGTCTTGAGACAATTTCGCACGCGCAGAGTCACTCGTCAACGCTGCATTGAGGGAATCAATGTTCCATGAGATCAGTTTCATAGTATGTACCTTTTCATTCAGATTATAGACAATATTATACCAGAAAAGAATACATTTCCCCAGCGTATAGTTTGAAAAATCAAGGTCATTCCTTTATAATAAAGAATGATTTATGTAAAGGAAAGAAAATAAATGAAATTTTACTCATATGAATATGTCTTGAGCCAGATTGGCCAACAAAATAGTGTCATGATTGGTTTTGGAGTATTCTTGCTTGCCATCACTGGATTTTTTGCTTTTAAGGCTTACCGCGACCATCGAGGAACCAAGTTTCGCGAGTTGGTGATGATCTCGTCTTTGGCTTTACTGGCTGTCATTCTCGGTATTATATCTACTTATCAGTCAAATCAAGCTTCCAACAACCAATTTCAAACTTCACTTCATTTTATAGAAGTTGTTTCTGAGGATTTAGGGGTGGATAAATCAGAGGTCTACGTCAATACTTCTGCAGCCACAGATGGTGCACTTCTCAAGGTAGGAGACAAATTCTACCGTGCTTTAAGTGGGAGTGAGCCGGATAAATATCTCTTGGAAAAACTTGACTTGTATCAAACAAGTGACATTGAATTAGTGGAGGCAAACAAATGACATTTAACTATATCGAGATTCTTATTAAACTGGCTTTAGGTCTTGTATCTCTTGTCTTTGTTATCAACATGACAGGGAAGGGAAATCTAGCGCCCAACTCAGCAATTGACCAAATCCAAAACTATGTTCTTGGGGGAATCATCGGTGGGGTAATCTATAATAGCTCTATTACTATCCTTCAGTATGCAGTTATCTTGATTATGTGGACAATCTTGGTTTTACTTCTCAAGTGGCTTACGAATAACGTCGGCTTTGTAAAACAAATGATTGACGGGAAACCAACCCTACTCATCAAAAATGGGGAAATTGATCCAGAAGCCTGCCGTTCTGTTGGCTTATCAGCTTCTGACGTAGCCCTTAAACTTCGTAGCCAAGGTATCTTCCAGCTTAAAGAAGTCAAGCGTGCTGTACGAGAGCAAAACGGTCAGCTAATTGTAGTACAAAATGGAGATGAAAATCCTAAGTTTCCTGTCATCACAGATGGTGTCATTCAGTCGGATGTCCTCGATACTCTCAGCTTAACGGAAGAATGGCTCTTAGATCATCTGAATAAGCAAGGGTATGATAATGTGGCCAATATTTTTATCGCTGAGTATGATAAGGGTCAACTAAGCGTCGTCACCTATGAATAGGAAAAACCTGAGGTAGTCGCCTCAGGTTTCCATTTGTCATTAGAAAGGAATTTTATGTCTATCATCCAAAAACTCTGGTGGTTTTTTAAGTTAGAAAAACGTCGTTACCTAGTTGGAATTGTAGCTTTGGTCTTAGTTTCTGTACTAAACCTCATCCCACCTATGGTTATGGGGCGCGTGATCGATGCCATCACTTCGGGACGATTAACACAAGATGAGCTCCTGCTTCATCTCTTTTATCTCCTGCTGGCAGCTTTCGGAATGTACTATCTGCGTTACGTTTGGCGCATGTATATCCTAGGGACTTCCTACCGACTTGGACAAATCATGCGTTCAAGACTATTTGAACATTTTACAAGGATGTCTCCCGCTTTTTATCAGAGTTATCGGACTGGGGATTTGATGGCTCACGCAACCAATGATATCAATGCTCTGACTCGTCTAGCAGGTGGTGGTGTCATGATGGCAGTGGATGCCTCTATCACAGCCTTGGTGACTCTCTTGACTATGTTCTTTAGCATTTCTTGGCAGATGACCTTGGTTGCCATTCTACCTTTGCCGTTTATGGCCTATGGGACTAGTCGTCTGGGGAGAAAGACCCATAAGGCTTTCGGAGAATCACAAGCAGCCTTTTCTGAACTTAATAATAAGGTTCAGGAGTCTGTATCAGGTATAAAGGTAACCAAGTCCTTTGGCTATCAGTCTGATGAATTGGCATCTTTCCAGGAAGTTAATGATTTGACCTTCCAAAAGAATCTGCAAACCATGAAATATGATAGTCTCTTTGACCCTATGGTTTTGCTCTTTGTTGGTTCTTCCTATGCCTTAACTCTCTTGGTCGGTGCCTTTATGGTGCAAGCAGGACAGGTAACTGTCGGAAATCTGGTCACCTTTATCTCATACTTGGATATGTTGGTCTGGCCCTTGATGGCGATTGGTTTCCTCTTTAATATTACTCAAAGAGGGAAGGTTTCGTATCAACGAATTGAGAGCCTTTTGTCCCAAGAGTCACCTGTTAAAGATCCAGAATCTCCACTTGACGGGATTGAAAATGGGCACTTAGACTATGCCATTGATCGTTTTGCCTTTGAAGACGAAGAGACACTGAAAGATATTCATTTTAGCCTCGAAAAAGGGCAAACTCTGGGCTTGGTTGGGCAGACTGGTTCAGGGAAAACAGCTTTGATTAAGTTGCTCCTACGTGAGTATGACGTTGATCAAGGAGCCATTTATCTAAATGGGCATGACATTCGTGACTATCGACTAGCTGACTTGCGTAGTTTGATGGGATACGTCCCACAGGACCAATTTCTCTTTGCTAGCTCTATCCTAGACAATATTCGATTTGGGAATCCTGACCTGCCTTTCTCAAAAGTAGAAGAAGCAACCAAGTTGTCTCAAGTCTATCAAGACATTCAAGCCATGCCCCAGGGATTTGATACGGTTATTGGTGAAAAAGGTGTCAGTCTATCTGGTGGACAAAAGCAACGTCTGGCCATGAGTCGGGCTATGATTTTAAATCCTGATATCTTGATTTTAGATGATTCCTTGTCAGCTGTAGATGCCAAGACAGAGTTCGCTATTATCGATAATCTCAAGGAAACTCGCAAAGATAAAACGACCATTATCACAGCCCATCGACTCAGTGCAGTTGTCCATGCGGATTTGATTTTGGTCATGCAAAATGGCCGCATCATTGAACGAGGCAGACATGAAGACTTACTCGCCTTGGATGGTTGGTACGCACAAACCTACCAGTCTCAACAGTTAGAAATGAAAGGAGAAGAAGATGCGCAATAAACAAGAACAATGGACTGTATTGAAACGCTTGTTGTCCTATCTAAAGCCCTATGGTCTCCTAACCTTTTTAGCCTTAGCTTTTCTCCTTACGACGACTGTTATCAAGAGTATCATCCCCTTGGTAGCTTCGCACTTTATCGACCAGTATCTGCATAATATCAACCAGCTTGCCATTACAGTTTTGCTAGCCTACTATGGTCTTTACATCCTTCAAACCATTGTCCAATATGTAGGGAACCTCCTCTTTGCGCGTGTGTCCTACAGCATTGTTAGAGACATTCGACGTGATGCCTTTGCCAATATGGAAAAACTAGGCATGTCTTATTTTGATAAAACACCAGCAGGTTCCATCGTTTCTCGTTTGACCAATGACACAGAGACTATAAGTGATATGTTCTCAGGGATCTTGTCTAGCTTTATCTCAGCAGTCTTTATCTTTGTGACAACCCTTTATACCATGCTCGTTTTGGACTATCGTCTGACAGCTTTAGTATTGCTCTTTCTACCTTTGATTTTCCTTTTGCTCAATCTCTACCGTAAAAAATCGGTCAAGGTCATTGAAAAAACCAGAAGTCTCTTGTCAGATATTAACAGCAAGCTGGCAGAAAATATCGAAGGAATTCGCATTATTCAAGCCTTTAATCAAGAAAAACGTCTGCAAGAAGAGTTTGATGAGATAAATCAGGAACATCTGGTCTACGCTAACCGTTCGGTTGCCCTAGATTCCCTCTTCTTACGGCCGGCTATGAGCTTACTGAAGCTTTTGGGCTATGCAGTTTTGATGGCTTACTTTGGTTATCGTGGTCTTTATATGGGAATAACAGCAGGAACCATGTATGCCTTTATCCAGTACATCAATCGTCTCTTTGATCCTCTCATCGAGGTAACACAAAATTTTTCTACCCTTCAGACATCTATGGTTTCAGCAGGTCGCGTCTTTGCACTAATCGATGAGTCCAACTATGAACCGGTCCAAGAAAATGGCCAAGCCGAGATTCAAGAAGGGAATATTCGCTTTGAGCATGTGTCCTTCTCTTATGATGGAAAACACCAAATTCTCGATGATATTTCCTTTACAGTCAATAAAGGTGAAACCATCGCCTTTGTCGGACATACTGGCTCTGGGAAATCTTCTATCATCAATGTTCTCATGCGCTTTTATGAATTTCAGTCTGGTCGAGTTCTCCTTGATGGTGTGGATATTCGTAAGTATAGTCAAGAGGAGTTGAGAAAAAATATCGGTCTGGTCCTACAGGAACCTTTCCTCTATCATGGGACCATCAAGTCCAATATCGCTATGTACCAAGATATCAGCGATGACCAGGTTAAGGCTGCGGCAGAATTTGTAGATGCAGATTCTTTCATTCAGAATCTTCCCTTAGGCTATGATGCCCCTGTGTCTGAGCGTGGTTCGAGTTTTTCAACTGGGCAACGTCAGCTTCTTGCCTTTGCTAGAACCGTTGCCAGTCAACCGAAAATTCTGATTTTGGATGAAGCAACAGCCAATATTGACTCTGAAACAGAAGCCTTGGTCCAAAATTCCCTAGCCAAGATGAGACAGGGCCGGACGACCATTGCCATCGCCCATCGTCTTTCTACCATTCAGGATGCTAACTGTATCTATGTTCTAGACAAGGGACGAATTATCGAGAGCGGCACACACGAGGAACTTTTAGCCCTGGGAGGTACCTATCACAAGATGTATAGTTTACAAGCAGGAGCTCTATCCTAAGGAAGAATTCCTTTAAAATACAGATTTCTTGCACCGCCTCTTTCATTTTGTGGTATAATGTAGAATGTTTAAAGATTACATATTAAAAAACAGAGGAGAATGTGCATGCTGAAATGGGATGAACTACCTCAGGAGATGCAATTGAGCGAGGTAAAATCATACTACCAGCTCGTCTCTGGAAGAAAAGGTTCACTGATTCTCAAGCGTTGTCTAGACTTGTTTCTAGCCTTGGTCTTGTTAATCTTGACTTCACCCGTATTTCTGATTCTAAGCATTTGGATCAAGCTAGATAGCAAAGGTCCAGTTATTTACAAGCAGGTGCGGGTAACCCAGTACAACCGACATTTCAAGATTTGGAAATTCCGGACCATGGTGACCGATGCGGATAAGAAAGGAAGTCTAGTAACTTCTGCCAATGACAGCCGCATCACTAAAGTTGGAAATTTCATTCGCCGTGTTCGTTTGGATGAACTTCCACAATTGGTCAATGTTCTCAAAGGAGAGATGTCCTTTGTGGGAACTCGTCCAGAAGTACCACGCTACACAGAGCAGTATAGCCCTGAAATGATGGCTACCTTGCTCTTGCCTGCTGGGATTACATCGCTTGCCAGCATTAACTATAAGGACGAGGATGCCATTATCAGTCAAATGACTGCAAAAGGTATGACTGTTGACCAGGCTTATGTCGAAAGAGTCCTTCCAGAAAAGATGCACTATAACCTAGCCTACCTACGTGATTTTAATTTCTTCGGAGATATCAAGATCATGTTCCAGACTGTAGTTGAAGTTTTAAAATAAAGTAGTCACAAGAGTGAATACAGTAAAAGGAGTAAATCAATGACAAAGTATAATATTCCATTTTCACCACCCGATACTACCGAAGCTGAAATTGCTGAGGTAGCCGATACCCTTCGTTCTGGTTGGATCACAACAGGTCCAAAGACAAAAGAACTAGAGCGTCGTCTGTCCGTCTACACTCAAACGCCTAAGACAGTCTGCCTCAACTCTGCAACAGCAGCTCTTGAATTGATTTTGCGCGTGCTTGAAGTAGGGCCTGGTGACGAAGTCATCGTTCCAGCTATGACTTATACAGCATCATGTAGTGTCATTACTCACGTAGGTGCGACACCAGTGATGGTTGATATCCAAGGTGATACCTTTGAAATGGACTATGATAAGCTTGAGCAAGCTATTACTGAGAAGACTAAAGTCATCATCCCAGTTGAACTTGCAGGGATTATCTGTGACTATGACCGTTTGTTCCAAGTTGTTGAGAAAAAACGTGATCTCTTTACAGCTACTAGCAAGTGGCAAAAGGCCTTTAACCGTATTGTGATTGTATCTGATAGTGCCCATGCTTTGGGTTCAACCTACAAAGGGCAACCAGCTGGTTCAATTGCTGACTTCACATCCTTCTCTTTCCACGCAGTTAAGAACTTTACAACTGCTGAGGGGGGAAGTGCGACTTGGAAAGCAAATCCAGCGATTGACGATGAAGAAATGTACAAGGAGTTCCAAATCCTTTCCCTTCATGGTCAAACCAAAGATGCTCTTGCCAAGATGCAGCTAGGCTCATGGGAATACGATATCGTAACACCAGCCTACAAGTGCAACATGACAGACATCATGGCTTCACTTGGTTTGGTTCAGCTGGACCGTTATCCTGGCTTACTACAACGTCGTAAAGATATCGTGGATCGCTATGACCGTGGATTTGCGGGAACTCCTATCCATCCATTGGCTCATGAGACAGATGCTGTTGAATCTTGTCGTCACCTTTACATCACCCATGTAGAAGGAGCAAGTCTCGAACAACGCAATCAAATTATCCAAGAATTGGCCAAGGCAGGAATCGCAAGTAACGTTCACTACAAACCGCTTCCGCTTTTGACAGCCTATAAGAATCTTGGTTTCGATATGGCAGATTATCCGCGAGCTTATGCTTTCTTTGAAAATGAAATTACATTACCGCTTCACACGAAATTAACGGATGAAGAAGTAGACTATATCATTGAGACTTTTGTCAGAGTTTCTGAAGAAATTCTAGGTGCTTCACAAAAATAATTAAAAAAATTAGTAAAAAATGAATGAAAACGGTTGACAAAGGAAAAACAATAACATATAATTAACTCAACAAATCAGAAAAGTAATTATTTTTAATCTTCAGGGAGCCTGTGGTTACTGCGAACAGGTGGTTGGAACTAGTGAAATTGGGCTGATTTTAAAAGTGAATTTGAAACAATGAAAATTCGGTAGGCACACCTTACAGTGCAACTTGTTGTTAGACAAGGCAGAGATGTAAAGGGGATATTCTCTTTACAAATGAGGTGGTACCGCGTTACAAACGCCCTCACATGGAAGTAAATTCCGTGTGTGGGCTTTTTTCTATCCGTCGTTTTGTTTATCTTTTATTAGGGCGTTAACTTAGAGTAATATTCAAGTTTCACTTGTTCTTTGAGTAAAGGCTGAAATGGTCCCCCAGACCATTTCACTACCAAAAGCAAATAAAAAGCCGGATTCATACAGAAGGAGGAAAAATTTATGACAACTAAAGGATATTTCGGACAATTTGGTGGTAGTTTTGTACCAGAACCAATTCAGGTTTTGCTAGATGAATTGGAAGTTACTTTTGAAAAATACAAGGATGATCCAGAGTTTTTAGCTGAGTTTCGCCATTACTTGAAGGATTATTCAGGTCGTGAAACACCACTCTATTTTGCAGAAAGTTTGACAGAGCACCTAGGTGGAGCTAAGATTTATCTCAAGCGTGAAGACCTTAACCACCTTGGATCTCACAAACTTAATAATGTTTTGGGTCAAATCCTTCTAGCAAAACGCATGGGTAAAAAGCGTGTAATTGCTGAGACAGGAGCTGGCCAGCACGGTGTTGCGACTGCGGCTGCTGCAGCCAAGTTTGGTATGGCATGTGATGTCTATATGGGAGCAGAAGATGTGGAGCGTCAACGTCTCAATGTCTTCCGCATGGAGATGATGGGAGCAACTGTTCACGCAGTTGAAACTGGTACTCGTACCCTCAAAGATGCGGTTGATGCAGCCTTTGGAGCATGGATGAATGACCTTGAAGCCTTCTACGTTTTAGGATCTGCTGTAGGCCCTCATCCTTATCCAACGATTGTCCATGAATTTCAAAAAGTCATCAGTGAAGAATCACGTCGTCAAATCTTGGAAAAAGAAGGACGACTGCCAGACTACGTTATTGCCTGTGTAGGTGGTGGTTCCAATGCCATCGGAGCTTTTTCACAGTATGTAGCTGATGAAGAAGTCAAATTGGTTGGGGTAGAAGCTGCTGGTCACGGTTTAGATACCGATAAACACGCAGCAACAATGACCAAGGGTAGTGTAGGAATTGTAGATGGAATGAAGACCTATGCAGTTTTTAAGGAAGATGGAGAGCTCGCACCAGTTTACTCTATCTCAGCAGGCTTGGACTATCCAGGAGTTGGTCCAGAACATGCCTTCTTTAAAGACTCTGGTCGTGTAGAGTATGTTGCAGCAACTGATGAAGAGGCTGTCCAAGCCTTGCTTCTACTTAGCAAGACTGAAGGAATTATCCCAGCTATTGAAAGCTCACACGCTATCGCAGAAGCAGTTAAACGTGCGCCAAAACTAAGTAAGGATGAAATTATCATCATCAATGTCTCAGGTCGTGGAGATAAAGACGTAGCTGCTATTGCAGATTATCTTGAAGCTAAAAAATAAAAGATAGAAAAGATACAGATATTTCTCTCACAGAGAGCTTGTGGTTGCTGAAAACAAGCAGAGAAAGCTGTAAGATTGGGTCTATCTGAAAATGAGAGAAGAAAACATAATTCTCAAGGGAGTGCCCTTTATCGCACAGCCTGTTACAGGAGCTATCTGAGACAGGAATGAGAGATAGGAGAAATCCTATAATTGAGGTGGCACCGCGAATTTCGTCCTCACGCAAGTTATTTTGCGTGGGGATTTTTTGTAGAATCAACACGGAATTTAAGAAGAACTGAAAGGGAAATTACAATGGAACGAATCATTCATGGAGATGTTTTATCACCAATCTTGGCTTATATGCGTTTGAACGGAGAATACAAGGTCATACTTGAAAGTATCCCAAGAGAAAAAGAAAATGCTCGATTTTCTATCTTAGCCTATAACCCAGTTTTTGAAATTAAGTTCGAAAATGGAGTCCTTTATCAAAATGGGCAAGTGATTAATCGTGATCCTTTGGATTTCCTTTATGAAGTAACTTATAAGAGTCAGCACCATTCAGACCTACCTTTTGGTGGTGGAGCGATTGGCTTTGTTGGTTACGACATGATTTCTCTTTATGAAGAAATTGGCCAGCTTCCTGAGGATACGATTGGGACGCCAGATATGCATTTCTTTGTTTACGAGAGTTATATGGTATTTGACCACAAGAAAGAAAAAATTCATATCATCGAGGATGCTCTTTACAGTGATCGAAGCAATGAAGAACTAGAAGCAGCTTTGGATCAAGTTTTAGAGGAGTTGAAAATCCCTGCTCCAAATGAATTTGAAGATTTGGACCTTTCTCCACTTCAGTTTAGACCACATATCGCTCCTCAGAAATTTGAAGAAATGGTAGAAACAGCTCGCGACTTGATTCGTAATGGAGATATGTTCCAGTGCGTACTCAGTCAACGCTTCTCCGCAGAGGTAACTGGAAATCCTTTTGACTTTTACAGAAACCTTCGAGTGACAAATCCATCAAATTACCTCTACTTTTATGATTTTGGAGATTATCAAATCATCGGAGCCAGTCCTGAGAGCTTGGTGTCCGTCAAAAATGGCATCGTGACAACCAATCCGATTGCAGGTACGCGACCTAGAGGTACCAATGATGAGGAAGATGCAGCACTTGCAAGTGATCTACTTTCTGATGAAAAGGAAACGGCAGAACACCGAATGCTAGTGGACCTAGGACGCAATGATATCGGTAGAATTGCTGAAACAGCAAGTGTCCAAGTAACCAAGTATATGGAAGTCGAACTTTTCCGCTATGTCATGCATTTGACCAGCGTGGTTAAAGGACGATTGTTACCAGAACTGACTGCTATGGATGCCTTGAAAGCGACTCTTCCTGCAGGAACAGTATCGGGGGCACCAAAGATTCGGGCCATGGAGCGCATCTATGAACTAGAAACAGAGAAACGAGGCGTCTATGCAGGAGCTATCGGTTACTTATCAGCAACTGGAGATATGGATTTCGCCATTGCTATTCGAACCATGATTCTTAAAAATAAAACAGCCTACGTACAGGCTGGTGCAGGAATTGTTTATGATTCCATCGCTCAGAACGAATACCAAGAAACGATTAACAAAGCTAAATCTATGACTAGAATGGGAGAACTAAGACCATGATTTTATTGATTGACAATTATGATTCATTTACCTATAACCTGGCTCAATATATCGGGAATTTCGCAGAAGTTCAGGTTTTGAGAAATGATGATCCAAACCTTTATGAAGAAGCTACAAAGGCAGATGGACTTGTCTTTTCTCCTGGACCAGGTTGGCCAGCTGATGCTGGGAAAATGGAAGAAATGATTCGTGATTTTGCAGGTAAGAAACCGATTCTAGGGATTTGTTTAGGGCACCAAGCCATCGCAGAAGTCTTTGGTGGCAAGTTAGGCTTGGCTCCTAAAGTTATGCACGGTAAACAAAGCCAGATTCGATTTGAGACTCCTTCCGTTCTCTATCAAGGAATCGAGGATAATCGTCCAGTCATGCGTTACCACAGTATTTTAATTGAAGAGATGCCAGAAGAGTTTGAAGTGACAGCTCGTTCGACAGATGACCAAGCCATTATGGGAATTCAACACAAAAACTTGCCGATTTATGGCTTGCAGTATCATCCAGAAAGTATAGGAACACCAGATGGTCTATCTTCTATTCAGAATTTTATCGAGAAAGTTGTAAAGTGAGGAACACAAAATGAAAGAAATTATTGAAAAATTAGCGAACTTTGAAGATTTATCAAGTGTTGAAATGACAGATGTGATCGAACGCATCGTAACAGGGCGAGTGACAGAAGCACAAATCGCTTCACTCCTTTTAGCCCTCAAGATGAAGGGAGAAACACCTGAAGAAAGAACAGCCCTCGCTCAAGTCATGAGAGGACATGCTCAACACATTCCAACAAACATTCAAGATGCTATGGATAACTGTGGTACAGGTGGAGATAAGTCATTTAGCTTTAACATCTCAACAACTGCAGCCTTTGTCTTGGCTGGTGGCGGCATTCATATGGCCAAACATGGAAATCGTTCTATTTCTTCTAAATCTGGTTCAGCAGATGTCTTGCAAGCTTTGGGAATCAATATTGACCTCAAGCCATCACAATTGGGTAAGGTATTTGACCAAACAGGAATCGTCTTTCTCTTTGCCAAAAACATGCACCCAGCTATGAAATATATTATGCCAGCACGTTTGGAGTTAGGAATTCCAACCATCATGAATTTGACAGGCCCACTGATTCACCCAATGGTCTTGGAAACACAGCTTCTAGGAATCAGTCGTCCAGAACTTCTAGAAAGTACAGCTCAAGTTTTGAAAAACATGGGTCGCAAACGTGCTATCGTAGTAGCTGGTCCAGAAGGATTGGATGAAGCTGGTTTGAATGGAACTACCAGCATTGCCCTTCTTGAAAATGGAGAAATCACTTTGTCAAGCTTCACTCCAGAGGATTTGGGAATGGAACGCATTGCTATTGAGGATATTCGTGGTGGAAATGCTCATGAGAATGCAGCCATCCTTATCAGTGTTCTTAATAACGAACCAAGTCCATTCTTGGAAACAACAGTCTTAAATGCAGGTCTAGGATTCTACGCCAATGGTAAAGCAGACAGTATCAAGGACGGAGTTGAAATGGCACGCCAAGTGATTGCTAGTGGTAAGGCCCTTGAAAAACTCAGACTATTACAGGAGTATCAAAGATGAGTCAGGAATTTTTGTCACGTATCTTAGAGCAGAAGGCGCGTGAAGTTGAAAAGATGGAACGAGAGGAACTTCAGCCCTTGCGAGAAAGCTATCGTTTGGCTGAATATTTGAAAAACCATCAAGAACGTCTGCAAATCATTGCGGAGGTCAAGAAGGCAAGCCCAAGTCTAGGGGATATTAATCTTGATGTAGATATTGTTCAACAGGCCCAGACTTATGAGACTAACGGAGCAGTTATGATTTCTGTTCTGACAGACGAGGTTTTCTTTAAAGGTCATTTGGATTATCTTCGTGAGATTTCCAGTCAGGTACAGATACCGACACTGAATAAGGATTTTATTATTGATGAAAAGCAAGTCATCCGTGCTCGCAATGCAGGTGCAACAGTTATCTTGCTCATCGTAGCGGCTTTATCAGAAGAACGCCTCAAGGAACTGTATGACTATGCGACAGAGCTTGGACTAGAAGTGTTGGTGGAAACTCATAATCTGGCTGAGCTTGAAGTTGCTCACCGCCTGGGAGCTCAAATTATCGGTGTGAATAATCGTAATTTGACTACCTTTGAAGTTGACTTGCAGACCAGTGTAGACTTGGCCCAATACTTTAAGGACGATTGCTTCTACATTTCTGAATCTGCTATTTTTACAGAAGAAGATGCGAAACGAGTTGCCCCCTACTTTAACGGAATTTTGGTAGGAACAGCCCTCATGCAAGCAGAAGATGTCGCCCAGAGAATCAAGGAGTTGCAGATTGACAAAGGTTAAGATTTGTGGATTATCGACCAAAGGAGTGGTAGAAACAGCTGTGTCGGCTGGAGCAGACTATATTGGTTTTGTATTTGCTCCTAGCAAAAGACAGGTGACCTTGGCCCAGGCTGCCGAGTTGGCAAAGCTCATTCCTAGCCATATTCAAAAAGTTGGGGTATTTGTTTCACCAAGTCGGGAAGAATTACTAGAAGCGATTGACAAGGTTGGCTTGGATTTGGTACAGGTTCACGGTCGAGTGTCGAATGATTTGTTTGAGAATCTGCCTTGTGCCAGCATTCAGGCTGTTCAGGTGGATGGAGATGGTCATGTACCCAATTCTCAGGCAGATTATCTCCTCTTTGATGCACCTGTGGCAGGGAGTGGTCAAACCTTTGACTGGGGGCAACTGGATACGACAGAACTATCTCAGCCTTTCTTCATCGCAGGCGGGCTCAATGAGGATAATGTAGAAGAAGCAATTCAACACTTTACTCCCTTTGCAGTAGATGTATCAAGTGGAGTAGAATCAAACGGACAAAAAGATCATGAAAAAATTAGAAGATTTATAGAGAGGGTTAAGCATGGCATATCAAGAACCAAATAAAGATGGATTTTACGGAAAATTCGGCGGACGTTTCGTCCCAGAAACATTGATGACAGCAGTTTTGGAGTTGGAAAAGGCTTATCGTGAAAGTCAGGCAGATCCAAGTTTCCAAGAGGAATTAAACCAACTTTTGCGCCAGTATGTGGGACGTGAAACTCCTCTTTACTACGCAAAAAACTTGACCCAGCATATCGGCGGAGCCAAGATTTACCTCAAACGTGAAGACCTCAACCATACAGGTGCACACAAGATTAACAATGCCTTGGGCCAAGTTCTTCTCGCTAAACGCATGGGCAAAAAGAAAATTATTGCTGAAACAGGTGCCGGTCAACATGGTGTGGCAACTGCGACTGCTGCGGCCCTTTTCAACATGGAATGTACTATCTATATGGGTGAGGAAGATGTTAAACGCCAAGCCCTCAATGTCTTCCGAATGGAACTTTTGGGAGCCAAGGTGGAAGCTGTAACAGATGGTTCGCGCGTGCTCAAGGATGCAGTCAATGCAGCCCTTCGTTCTTGGGTGGCAAATATCGATGACACTCACTATATCCTTGGTTCTGCCTTAGGACCCCACCCTTTCCCAGAAATTGTGCGTGACTTCCAAAGTGTCATCGGACGCGAAGCTAAACAACAGTACCGTGACTTGACAGGGCAAGATTTGCCAGACGCCCTAGTAGCCTGTGTTGGTGGTGGTTCGAATGCTATCGGGCTTTTCCATCCATTTGTGGAAGATGAGTCAGTGGCTATGTATGGAGCTGAAGCAGCAGGACTAGGTGTGGATACAGAGCATCATGCAGCAACCTTGACCAAGGGTAGACCAGGTGTTCTCCACGGTTCGCTCATGGATGTGCTCCAAGATGCTCATGGACAAATCTTAGAAGCCTTTTCTATCTCGGCAGGTTTAGACTACCCAGGTATCGGTCCAGAACATTCTCATTACCACGATATCAAGCGTGCGACCTATGTTCCTGTGACAGATGAGGAAGCCTTGGAAGGTTTCCAACTCTTGTCACGTGTGGAAGGGATTATCCCAGCTTTGGAATCTAGTCACGCTATCGCCTTTGCGGTGAAATTAGCCAAAGAACTTGGTCCAGACAAGTCTATGATTGTCTGTCTATCAGGTCGCGGAGACAAGGATGTAGTTCAAGTTAAAGACCGCTTGGAAGCAGACGCAGCAAAGAAGGGAGAAGCTCATGCCTAAGACACTAACAGAAAAACTGAACGCTATTAAAGCAACTGGAAAGGGAATTTTTGTTCCCTATATCATGGCTGGAGACCACGAAAAAGGTTTGAATGGTCTCGGTGAAACAATTCACTTTTTAGAAGATTTGGGTGTTTCAGCCATTGAAGTGGGTATTCCCTTTTCAGATCCTGTTGCAGATGGACCTGTCATTGAAGAAGCAGGCTTGCGTAGCCTAGCCCATGGGACCTCTACTCAAGCTCTAGTCGAAACCTTGAAAACCATTGAAACAGAAATTCCGCTTGTCATCATGACTTACTTTAACCCCCTCTTTCAATACGGTGTTGAGAAATTTGTTAAAGATCTTGCTGATACAGCTGTTAAAGGTTTGATTATTCCAGACCTCCCTCATGAACATGCCAACTTTGTAGAGCCCTTTTTGGCAGGTACAGACATTGCTTTGATTCCTTTAGTCAGCTTGACGACAGGAATTGACCGTCAAAAAGAACTCATTGAGGGAGCTGAAGGTTTTGTCTATGCCGTTGCTATCAATGGGATGACAGGGAAATCAGGAAATTATCGAGATGATTTGGACAAGCACTTGTCTCAACTTCATCAAGTGGCTGACATTCCAGTTTTGACAGGTTTTGGTGTATCCACACAGGCTGATGTGGAACGCTTCAATGCAGTATCAGACGGCGTCATCGTCGGTTCCAAGATTGTTAAGGCTCTACATGAAGGACAAGTAGCAGAAATCGCTGGCTTTATCCGAGAAGCAGTAGCTTACCAAAAATAATCACGCAAGCAGCAAGTAAGAGGAAAGGCACAAAAGGAAGTCTTTCCTTTTTCTTTAGTAGGAGAAAGGCTAGAATGCCAGTTGTGGAAGCAAATTGCACCAAGATGAGTATCTCCGTTATGCTAAAGACGAGCGCACAAGAGGCTAGAAAGAGAAAATCACCGGCTCCTATGCGAATATCGATGAAATGAGCAATGATTCCAAGAAATAGGAAGAAAGCCATGATTAGATTCCAACTAGAGCAAACCATGAGGATTAAGTGAAAAACTAGCCAGACCAGCAAGGGATATTCCTGATGACGAAGGTCATAGATGCTCAAAGTCAAGCCAGCAGTAACCAGGATGACTTGCCCCAACGTTAAAAAACTGCAAGAAAAAGCTAGAAAGAGCAGTCCTAAGCACAACTCAAAGAAAGCATACCAAACAGGATAGTGGACCTTGCAGTAGCGGCAGCGAAAGCGATTGAATATCTGTGACACAATCGGAATCAAATCCAGTGGTCTCAAACGGGTCTGGCAAGAATCACAGTGGCTAGCAGGAAAGACGATGGATTGCTCAGGGAAACGATCAATGACCAAACCTAGAAAGGAAGCAAGAATCGTTCCAACAAGAAAAAAGTAAAGATGAATCATACTTATTTATTCGGAAAAAATAAGAGAAAGAGTATAATAGTTGGATATAGGAGAAGTTTTAGGAACAAATATGAAAATTCACTTTGAAAAAGGACTTCAGTTAGAAAATGCCCGACTTATTTGTCAGTGGTCTAATGCTTTGGGAGAAAGTTTTCAGAAGCAATGGATGGGGCCAAAAATTTCTTATCCCTTAATTGCTCAATCCTTACAAAAACTGGAAGGAATTTTTTCCATTTTTGTTGGAGAAGAGTTTGTAGGCGTCATCCAGAAAATCAAACTAGAAGATAAAAATCTTCATATCGGAAGATTTCTCATAGCTCCACATAAGCAGGGGAAAGGATTAGGTAGAAAAGCTTTTCAATACTTTCTTCAAGAAATGTTTGAAAATGAAGAAATAGAGAGTATTTCCCTAACGGTTTTTGAGTCAAATCAAATAGCTAGAGACCTCTACCAAAAAGAAGGATTTGAAATCGTTCAAACCATTGAAGTTCCAGAACGTAAATATATAATGAGAAAATCTAGGTAAAGACTAGATGACACTGAGAACTGTCCCCGTACAATTCTCAAATCCCAAGCTTGTTGCAGAGAAATTTTCTTGATAAAATAGATACATGACTAGATATAAAGCTATAATTTCTTATGATGGCTACGCTTTTGCTGGTTTTCAGCGGCAACCTCACGCGCGTAGTGTCCAAGAGGAAATTGAAAAAACTTTAACCAAATTAAATAAAGGACAGGCCATTACCATCCATGGCGCTGGGCGAACGGACAGTGGCGTTCATGCTTTAGGACAGGTTATCCACTTTGATCTTCCCTATCAGATGGATGAGGAAAAACTTCGCTTTGCTCTTGATACCCAAAGTCCTGAAGATATCGATGTGATTTCGATTGAGATAGTGGCTGACGATTTTCATTGCCGTTATGCCAAGCATAGCAAGACCTACGAGTTTATCGTGGATAGAGGACGTCCTAAAAATCCTATGCGCCGCCATTATGCGACGCATTATCCCTATCCGCTAGATGTGGAGCGGATGCAGCTTGCTGTAAAAAAACTAGAGGGAACACATGACTTTACTGGTTTTACAGCATCAGGTACTAGTGTAGAGGATAAGGTTAGGACGATTACGGAAGCCAGTCTTAGGGTTGATGAAACAGGTCAGTTTTTGACCTTTACTTTCTCTGGCAATGGTTTTCTCTATAAGCAGATTCGAAATATGGTTGGAACCTTGCTGAAAATTGGCAACAACCGTATGCCGATTGAACAGATTGACCTCATCTTGGAGAAAAAAGACAGACAGTTGGCAGGTCCAACTGCAGCACCCAATGGTTTGTATTTGAAGGAGATTCGTTATGAAGAATAATCGTATTTTAGCACTTTCAGGAAATGATATTTTTAGTGGTGGTGGATTAGCTGCTGACCTTGCCACCTATACTTTGAATGGTTTGCATGGATTTGTAGCCATGACCTGCTTGACTGCTTTGACAGAAAATGGCTTTGAAGTCTTTCCAACTGATGAAACTATTTTTCAACAACAGTTGGATAGCCTCAAGAGTATAGACTTTGGAGGGATTAAGATTGGTCTCTTGCCGACAGTCGGTGTTGCTGAGAAAGCCTTGAATTTTATCAAGGAACGTGAAGGAGTTCCAGTAGTCTTGGACCCTGTATTGGTTTGTAAGGAAACGCACGACGTTGCAGTCAGTGAGCTCTGTCAAGAGTTGATTCGCTTTTTCCCTTATGTATCAGTGATTACTCCGAATCTTCCTGAGGCAGAGTTGCTTGCAGACCAAAAGATTGAAAGTCTGAAAGATATGAAGGCTGCAGCGCAGAAATTACATGACTTGGGTGCACCAGCAGTGATTATCAAGGGTGGAAATCGCCTCAGTCAGGATAAGGCTGTGGATGTCTTTTATGATGGGGAGAATTTCACTATTCTTGAAAATCCAGTTATCCAAGGACAAAATGCTGGTGCAGGATGTACCTTTGCATCAAGTATTGCTAGTCAGTTAGTCAAGGGAGAGGAACTATTACCAGCAATTGAAACTTCCAAAGCCTTTGTTTACCGTGCCATTGCACAAGCAGATCAATATGGAGTGAGACAGTATGAAGCAAACCAAAACAAGTAAAATCGCCCTATTATCAATACTAACTGCCCTATCGGTAGTTTTAGGTTATATTGTCAAAATCCCAACCCAAACAGGAATCTTAACTCTACTAGATGCTGGTATTTTCTTTACTGCTTTTTATTATGGAAAACGGGAAGGAGCTATTGTCGGAGGTCTAGGAGGTTTCATTATTGACCTAATCTCAGGTTATCCTCATTGGATGTTCTTCAGCTTGCTTTTCCATGGCTTGCAGGGTTACTTTGCAGGTTTTAAAGGAAAATGGCAGTGGCTTGGATTAGTTTTGGCAACTTTTCTCATGGTAGCTGGATATGCATGTGCGACTTCTTGGATGAAAGGTTGGGGGGCAGCCCTAACAGATATTCCTCACAATTTGTTGCAGAATTTTGTTGGAATGATTGTTGGGTATCTTCTATATCGGAGTATCAAGAAAATTAGTAAGCAGTAAAAATAGTCTTCCATGGGAACTATTGAAAAAACTCTGATTATTTGCTAAAATGAAAGCTATGAAAACACTCTATGATGTGCAACAATTTCTCAAACAGTTTGGTATCATTGTCTACATGGGAAAACGTCTCTATGACATTGAGCTGATGAAGATCGAGCTATCTCGAATCTATGATGCAGGCTTGATGGACAAGCTGGATTATCTTGAAGCAGAAGCTGTTCTTCGCAGAGAGCACAAACTAGAATTAGACTATTTAGAAAAAAATGGAGATTAGGTAATATGGGAACTTGGGTATTATGGGGACTTATTGTAGCGATGTTGGCTTGGATGGGATATAACTATCTTCGCATTCGTCGTGCAGCGAAAATTGTAGACAATGCAGAGTTTGAGTCTTTGATTCGTACAGGTCAGTTAATTGACTTGCGTGATCCAGCTGACTTCCACAAAAAACACATCCTCGGAGCTCGTAATATTCCTTCAAACCAATTGAAGACAAGTCTTGCAGCTCTTCGCAAGGATAAACCTGTCCTTCTCTATGAAAACCAACGTGCGCAACGTGTCACAAATGCAGCACTTTTCTTGAAAAAACAAGGTTTCTCAGAAATCTATATCCTCTCTTACGGATTGGATTCTTGGACAGGGAAAGTGAAAGTTGAAAAATAAGAAATGGCGGTGGGACAGAAATCGATAGACAAAGTCTCGATTTCGTAGTCCCAGCCCCGCGAGGATGATTAGGAGCTTTTTGGAGTCTAAAAGACGAACAAAAAGTTCAATCAGCAACCGCGTCAAAGTTTGATTGCTAATAAAAAGTGAGGTCGGGATCTTTTGTCCCAACCTCATTTTTTAACCACTTTTTCTAAGAAAGTCAAGAATGATTGCCAATTCTTGTGAGTTTAGATGTCGATAGTCGCCTTCTTGGAGATTGTCATCAAGACTCCAAGGGCCAAAATGGGTGCGTTTGAGAGCGGTAACCTTGACACCAACAGAGAGGAACATTTTTTTTACCTGATGAAATTTCCCCTCAGAGATGGTAATGGTGGCTTGGCTGAGACTAGGACTTGAGGATAAAATCTCAAGTTGAGCAGGTTTACAGATAGTTCCATCAAGAAAGACAATCCCATCTTTAAACTCTTGGATATGGTCGGGAGTCAGTGGCCCATTGACCTCTACTTGGTAAGTTTTATCGACATGATACTGAGGATGGAGGAGTTGAAAACCTAGGGGACCATTATCCGTTAAGAGGAGGAGACCCGTCGTATCCCGATCCAGACGGCCGATGGCGTAGAGTTGGTCAGACTGGAGATGCTGAGGAAGAAGGTCCATGACAGTTGGGAGTTTTTTATCCTTGCTTGCAGTTACGACTCCGTTTGGCTTGTGTAGCATGAGGTAGGTGTGTTCATATCCTTGGATTTTTCTACCCTGAAAAATCAACTCTTGTAATCCAGTATCAACATTCTGTGCAAGGGAAGTAGCAGGGACTCTATCTACTAAGATTTCTTTTTTTAGGAGAGCCTGTTTCATGGCTTTTCGACTGATTTTTTCCTGGGCTAATAAATTATCTAAACGCATACCAGCTTATCTTATCACAAGTTGTTTGCTTTGAAAAGGCTTGATGTGAAAAGAAAAGCATAGTGAAAACATTTACACTTACTTGAATTAAGTCATTTGCTTAAAATTGTGGTATAATCGTTCAGTTAGAAAATAAATTTTTGAATACAATAGAGGAAATCATGACAAAATTAAGAGAAGATATCCGTAATATCGCGATTATTGCCCACGTCGACCACGGGAAAACGACCCTCGTTGACGAATTGTTGAAACAATCTGAAACTCTTGACGCGCGTACAGAGTTGGCAGAGCGTGCTATGGACTCAAACGATATCGAAAAAGAGCGTGGGATCACTATCCTTGCGAAAAATACAGCCGTTGCCTACAACGGAACTCGTATCAATATCATGGATACACCAGGACACGCGGACTTCGGTGGAGAAGTTGAGCGTATCATGAAAATGGTTGATGGTGTCGTTTTGGTCGTAGATGCTTACGAAGGAACTATGCCACAGACTCGTTTCGTATTGAAAAAAGCCTTGGAACAAGACCTTGTTCCTATCGTTGTGGTTAACAAAATCGATAAGCCATCAGCTCGTCCAGCAGAAGTAGTAGATGAGGTTTTGGAACTCTTCATCGAGCTTGGTGCGGATGATGATCAACTTGACTTCCCAGTTGTCTATGCATCAGCAATCAACGGAACTTCTTCATTGTCAGATGATCCAGCAGACCAAGAAAAGACTATGGCGCCAATCTTTGATACCATTATCGATCACATCCCAGCTCCAGTTGATAACTCAGATGAGCCACTTCAATTCCAAGTGTCACTTCTTGACTACAACGACTTCGTAGGTCGTATCGGTATCGGACGTGTCTTCCGTGGTAGTGTAAAGGTTGGGGACCAAGTTACCCTTTCTAAATTGGACGGTACAACTAAGAACTTCCGTGTCACAAAACTTTTCGGTTTCTTTGGTTTGGAACGTCGTGAAATCCAAGAAGCCAAAGCTGGTGACTTGATTGCCGTATCAGGTATGGAAGATATCTTCGTCGGAGAAACCATTACTCCTACAGACGCAGTTGAAGCACTTCCAATCCTACACATTGATGAGCCGACTCTTCAAATGACTTTCTTAGTTAATAATTCACCATTTGCTGGTAAAGAAGGTAAATGGGTCACTTCACGTAAGGTTGAAGAGCGCCTTCAAGCAGAATTGCAAACAGACGTTTCTCTTCGTGTTGACCCAACTGATTCACCAGATAAATGGACTGTTTCAGGACGTGGAGAATTGCACTTGTCAATCCTTATCGAAACCATGCGTCGTGAAGGATATGAACTTCAAGTATCTCGTCCAGAAGTTATCGTAAAAGAAATCGATGGTGTTAAATGTGAACCATTTGAACGTGTTCAAATCGACACACCAGAAGAGTACCAAGGATCTGTTATCCAAAGTCTTTCTGAACGTAAAGGTGAAATGTTGGATATGATTTCAACTGGTAATGGTCAAACTCGTTTGGTTTTCCTTGTTCCAGCCCGTGGTTTGATTGGATACTCAACTGAGTTCTTGTCAATGACTCGTGGTTACGGTATCATGAACCATACCTTCGACCAATACTTGCCATTGATTCCAGGTGAAATCGGTGGACGTCACCGTGGTGCACTTGTTTCTATCGATACTGGTAAGGCAACGACTTACTCTATCATGTCTATCGAAGAACGTGGAACAATCTTTGTTAACCCAGGTACTGAGGTTTACGAAGGAATGATTATCGGTGAAAACTCTCGTGAAAATGACTTGACTGTTAATATTACGAAAGCGAAACAAATGACCAACGTTCGTTCAGCAACTAAGGACCAAACAGCGGTTATTAAGACTCCTCGTATCTTGACTCTTGAAGAATCACTTGAGTTCTTGAACGACGATGAATACATGGAAGTAACGCCTGAATCTATTCGTTTGCGTAAACAAATCCTTAACAAGGCAGAGCGTGAGAAAGCAAACAAAAAGAAAAAATCAGCTGAATGAGAGCTAGAAAGAGCAGAAAATGGTCTATTTAATCATAGGGATTTTATTACTCTTACTCTATATATTTGCGACACCTCAAAGTATCAAGGGGACGGTCAATGTTGTAATATTAGTCTTTGGACTTGTTGCCCTCGTGATTTTGCTTATGTTGTCCATCCTGCAAATCTTTCAGCTACCAACAGAATTCTTTATTACAGTAGCTATGCTGGTCCTCACGTACTTTAGTTTACGAGATATCTCCCTAATATCGGTGAAAAAGAGATAGGTATGTGGCTTTGGAGTTCTATTAGGATTCGGTAAATATTTTGATAAAACATAACTACCACAAGTGAAGTCAGTAAAACTGAGTTTACTTGTGGTTTTTGCTTTGTATAATCTAGAAATTTAGGCTCTTTAAGCTTCATCGGCCTCCTACTTTCATTCACTAGATTTTTATTAAGTAGCAGATAATAGAAGAACTTCTGGGAGGAAATCACGTTCTTATTGTGAATGTTTACAAAGAATACGGTTGCTTTTCTTTCAAAATTGGATAAAGAAGTTAGATATGGCAATTTTATTATTCAAATCCTTTGTAGGCGTTTACTATTTTTGATATACTGGGAAGAGGAATAGATACGAAATTGGAGTTTATCATGAAACAACATCATTTTAAAGCAAAACAACGCTTTTCTTTGAGAAAGTATGCAGTAGGAACTTGTTCCGTCTTATTGGGAACGAGTTTGTTTTTTGTAGGCACAGGTGGAAATGCCGTGCTTGCAGAGGAAAGAATTCCTCAGCTAGTGTCACACTATGTGGAAGATAAAGATCTTCCTGAATCTTTGAAGGCTGAACTACGTTGGTTTGAAGAGAATGCTATCCAAGTGGAGGAAGGTCAGGATTATTACTTCGTCTACCGTAAGTCTGCTACTAAGTTACCTGATACTGGCTTGTTTTCAAATGCTATCCTACCTGTCTTAGGTACAGGTATCTTGTTAGTTTCGCTCACTCTCATTAAAAAGAGAAAAGGCGCCTCTCTCTTTCTAGTGACAGTTTTGGCTGTAGGTGGTACTGCACTATCAGTTTCTGCCTTGGAGAACTTAGTAGAGCTTCGTCCAGCTCTTGTCAAAACAGTTGCAGGAGAATTTTTGCCTAGTCCAGAAAAGATTGAGGGTTATGAATTTACAGGCTATTATTTTGTAAAGAGAAATGGAGAAGTTTCTAGAAATGAAAATACAAAACCTCATTCTCCACAAGCAGAGAAGGTAGAATCCACCTCAACCCCAAGCGAAGGTACTCCGAGCTTGGTCGAGGTGAAGCCAGAGCTTGAAGTTACGACAGAAGCCATTGCTTATGATACTATTTATCAGGATGATCCAGACTTGCTTAAGGGTCAAACACGTGTCATTCAAGCAGGGGTTGCAGGTGAGCGTACAATCTTAACTAAGGTCACGATTGACGATGGCAAGGAAGACCGCCAAGTCAAATCCAACACTGTAACTGTGGAGCCAGTTACTGAAATCATCGCAGTAGGCACTAAGGTAGAGTCCACCTCAACTCCAAGTGAAGGAACTTCAAACTTGGTAGAGGTGAAGCCAGAACTTGAGGTTACGACAGAAGACGTTGCCTATGACACTATTCATCAGGATGATCCGGACTTGCTTAAGGGTCAAACTCGTGTCATCAGAGCAGGCGTAGCAGGTGAGCGTACTATTTTAACGGAAGTGACGACAGTCGATGGCAAGGAAGACCGCCAAGTCAAATCCAATACTGTAACTGTGGCGCCAGTTACTGAAATCATCGCAGTAGGCACTAAGGTAGAATCCACCTCAACCCCAAGCGAAGGTACTCCGAGCTTGGTCGAGGTGAAGCCAGTGCTTGAAGTTGCGACAGAGACCATCGCCTATGACACTATTTATCAGGACGATCCAGACTTGCTTAAGGGTGAAACCCGCCTTATCCGAGCAGGGGTTGCAGGTGAGCACACTATTTTAACCGAGGTGAGGACTGTAGATGGCAAGGAAGACCGCCAAGTCAGATCCAATACTGTGACTTTGGAGCCAATTACCGAAATCATCGCAGTAGGCACTAAGGTGGAATCCACCTCAACCCCAAGCGAAGGTTCTCCAAGCTTGATCCAAGAAAAGCCAGAGCTTGAAGTTACGACAGAAGCCATTGCCTATGACACTATTCATCAGGACGATCCAGACTTACTTAAGGGTCAAACTCGTGTTGTTCGAGCAGGCGTCGCAGGTGAGCGTACTATTTTAACGGAAGTGACGACTGTAGATGGCAAGGAAGACCGCCAAGTCAAATCCAACACTGTAACCTTGGAACCAATTTCTGAAATTATCGCAGTAGGCACTAAGGTAGAGTCCACCTCAACTCCAAGTGAAGGTGCTCCGAGCTTGGTCAAGGAGAAGCCAGAGCTTGAAGTTACGACAGAAGCCGTTGCCTATGATACAATACATCAGGACGATCCAGACTTGCTTAAGGGTCAAATCCGCCTTATCCGAGCAGGCGTTGCAGGCGAGGGCACTATTTTAACCGAGGTGACAATTGTCGATGGCAAGGAAACTCGCAAGCAGGTCTCTAATGAAGTTACGACCGCGCCCGTTACCGAAATTATCGCAGTAGGCACTAAGGTAGAATCCACCTCAATTCCAAGCGAAGGTGCTCCAAGTCTTGTTGAAGATAAACCAGAATTGGAAGTTACGACAGAAGCAGTTGCCTATGACACTCTTCATCAGGACGATCCAGACTTGCTTAAGGGTCAAACCCGTGTCATCAGAGCAGGAGTAGCCGGTGAGCGTACCATCTTAACCGAGGTGACAACTGTCGATGGCAAGGAAAATCGCAAGCAGGTCTCTAATGAAGTCACCAACTCCCCTGTATCAGAAATCATCACAGTAGGCACTAAGGTAGAATCCACTTCAATTCCAAGCGAAGGTATACCAAGCTTGGTCGAGGTGAAACCAGAGCTTGAAGTTGCGACAGAAAACGTTGCTTATGATGCTATTCATCAAGACGATCCAGACTTACTCAAGGGTGAAACCCGCCTTATCCAAGCAGGCGTAGCAGGTGAGCGCACGATCTTAACCGAGGTGACGACTGTAGATGGCAAGGAAGACCGCCAAGTCAGATCCAACACTGTGACTTTGGAGCCAGTTACCGAAATCATAGCAGTAGGCACTAAGGTAGAGTCCACCTCGACCCCAAGTGAAGGTACTCCGAGCTTGGTCCAAGTGAAGCCAGAGCTTGAAGTTGCGACAGAAGCCGTTGCCTATGACACTATTCATCAGGACGATCCGGACTTGCTTAAGGGTCAAACACGTGTCATCAGAGCAGGCGTAGCAGGTGAGCGTACAATCTTAACTGAGGTCACGATTGACAATGGCGAGGAGGTCCGCCAGGTCAAATCCAATACTGTAACTGTGGAGCCAGTTACCGAAATTATCGCAGTAGGCACTAAGGTAGAGTCCACCTCGACCCCAAGTGAAGGTACTCCGAGCTTGGTCCAAGTGAAGCCAGAGCTTGAAGTTGCGACAGAAGCCGTTGCCTATGACACTATTCATCAGGACGATCCGGACTTACTCAAGGGGCAAACACGTGTCATCAGAGCAGGGGTTGCAGGTGAGCGCACTATCTTAACGGAAGTGACGACTGTAGATGGTAAGGAAGACCGCCAGGTCAAATCCAATACTGTAACTTTAGAGCCAGTTACCGAAATCATAGCAGTAGGCACTAAGGTAGAACCGGCGCCAGTTCCAGAACCTAAGATTGAAACCCAAACAATCTCCTACAAAACAATCTATCAAGCAGATGACAGCCAAGAGGTCGGTTCTAGAAAGACGAAAACACATGGGGTCAATGGACAAGTAGAAACCACTACCCGATATACAAGAGATCAAACAAGTGGACAAATTACAGAGGTTAGTACATCAAAAACTCTGGTGGAAAAGGTAGATGAGGTTGTTCTAGTTGGGACCAAACCAAGTGTAGAAACAAGGGTCATCGCAAATAATACGGTTTATGAAGTGGACCCGACACTTCCTTATCAAATAGAAAAAGTTGCTGTTCCAGGTAAGGAAGGAATCGGAAAAACGACTACCACCTATCAAGTAGATGCTCAGACAGGTCAGGTTACAGAAAGAGATCACCAAAAAGAAGTAACAGCTCCGATTGATAAGGTAGTGAAGGTCGGAAATGTCCAAACCATTGTGACACCAATTCCAATCAAGGAGGAACGTCGTCAGGATCCAACACTTGATAAGGATCTTGAAAAAGTAGAAAGCCAGGGCGATCCTGGCGAGACCACCACTACCAGAGTTTATGAAGTAAATTCTCAAACAGGTGAATTGCTATCACACACGGAAACAAGTACTGTGACAAAAGCAATGAAACCAAAGGTCATCTTGGTGGGTACCAAAGAAACCAAACCTCATCTTCTTCCAGTGAATACGGAGTTAGAAAATGCTATTGATGTAAGACCAGCTAGCCAAGGAATGAAGGCTGTGGACCTGCTTTCCAATGCTTATGTGACAAATGCCCTCAGGCCAAATATTCTGGGGCGAGATATGATTAGTAAGAAGATTGAACTTAAAAAGACAAATCCTGCTATTACAGATGAAGAGGTTAAAGAAGTCCTTCGCAAAGAATATCTAGAAAGATTATCTATTAAAGACACACTTGAAGAAACGAAAAAGACCCTAGATACAGACCTGAAAAAAGTTGTAGCCCATACCTTGAGTGTGCTTGGGAACACAGCGGAAAGCAGAGCTAAGGTTCAGGCAGATTTAGAAGCTAATAAGGAAAAGATTCTCCTAGGTTTAACCTATATCAATCGTTTCTACAATATTGATTTTGGCAAGACCAACATCCGTGATATTCTTGCCTACAATCCAAGTTCCTTTGGTAAGAAGGTGACATCACTAGAGTGGCTAACATCTCTAGGTTCAATGAGCTATGATGAGATGAAACTGGTCAATAGTCCTCGAACATTTGAAACATACTTTGGAAAAGTAACAGACAAGTCAAGCCTATTAGACTTCCTTGACTATAACCGAACAACCTTTACAAACATGGATGGTGATACTTGGCTGAAGGATGCTACAAAAGCCATCGTTGTTGAGAAGAAATCCAAAGAGAAGACAGATGAAAATGTCAGTCTCTACACGAAGTTGACCTCTGATCCTGCCAAGTACGGGGCAGAACCCCAACAGATTGAGAATCGCAAACAATATAACATGGCTACCCTTCTAGGCCTAGTAAACATCAAGGAACCGAGCATCTATGCTATTACTAATATGGCAACTGTTTCCTACGGAAATATCGGAACTTATATGGATACCTCACTGGCTCAAAGCAATCCTGCTCAATATAAGGCTGAATTGGAAAAAGTGAAGGCTCTGGTTGAATTGACGGCTGAGCGTCAGGCTGCTTATGTTGATACGCTTTATAGAATCACTAAAAAAGACAATCAATCAAAATTAGTAACCAACCGTTTGATTGTGGATACTATGAAAAAGTATACTAGCAAGCAAAATGCAGGCATCAAGGAAACCTGGTCTAAGGAGTTTGGTTCAGAGGCGGATAAGGGAGTCAAGGACTTCGTGTCTCCGCTAGGCATGTATTCTCCGCCTCAATCAGTAGGTGCTGAGGCAAATGGTGCTGGTGTGCGCTACTTTATTGATAGGGTTTTGGACGATCGAGGGTCAGCAACCTATTCTCATGAAATGACTCACTTGTTGGATCGCACAGTCCTCTTTAATAATTATGGTCGACGAGATGGTACTGGAGCAGAATTCTATGCACGTGGAATCTTTGAAAACTCCTACACTCCTGAAACAGATAGCTACTTTAATTTGAACTTTGTCTATGATGAGAGTGACAAAGACAGTTTCTACAACAAGACACCTGAGCGCTTTAAATCAGCCGCAGATTTGAAAGAATATATGCACGGTAGTTTCGATGTTCTCTATACTTTAGATTATCTAGAAGCTGAGGCAAGTCGAGGATTGTCAGCAGCGGATAAGGCAGTCTACTTCAAGCAACTTTTGCCGAGTGCGACAAGTGGTTCAAGAACTCCTGTTTCTTATCCAAATCCATCTGTCAAACCAAGCCACCAGAGCGAGGAAATCAAGGCTTTAACAGAGGCAGATGCTAGCAAGCTAGGAGATGTTCATAGTTTGATTGACAATCATATCGTGGTAAATCGCTATATCATTAAAGGATTTACGGCTACAGGGAAAGTAGATGCCAATGGTTATTATACCGTTGATATGTTTGATACGATTTATGGTGTCAACGAAAATGATAAGGGAATGAGTGGTGATATCAGCTTTAGAAAACAAGCCTTTGAACTCATGGCAGGACTTGGCTATTACGAAGGTTTCGTTCCTTATGTCTCTAATCAGTACAAGCAAGATGCTGAAAAAGAGAATCGCCCCTTGTCAGACCGATACATCTTTGAAAAGATCTTAGCTGGTAAGACCTATGCCCAATTCAAGAAGGAACAAATGGATGAACGGATTGCGAATATCAGTAAGTTAAAACCGATTACCATTGACTACAAAGGTAAGCAGGAAGTGATTTCCAGTCCTGAACGAATGAAGCAATTGATGGAAGAAGCGGTAAAAGAAGAACTTGCTCAGATTAAAGCAGGAAATATCAGTCAAAAACAATACCGTTTCATTGAAACTCCTGTTCAGAAGTTGAAAAAAGCTATATACAAAGCATATCTCAAGGAATCAGATGAGTTTAGAAATTCTATTTATTCTGCTTAAGAGCAAGATCAGTCTATCAATGTGAGTTTCATAGGAGTTCATGCCAATGTTGATATTCTGTAAGCATGATTCACTAGTTAGCTAGGTTTGAGACAGAAAAACACCTTTTGAATTGCAAGTTTTCGCAGTTCAAAAGGTGTTTTGTTTATGATGATAGATTGCTTTTTTCTTCAGAATAGCGTTGATAGAAGTCAACTTTCAGTTGAATAAAGTTTTCCAATTCGCGCAGGAGTTGAAGTAAGGTTGCGCGCGTTTCAAATTCTTCCCTTGTTTTAGGGAGGTTACGATTGCGAAATACCTGCAGGTAGCTTTCAATATCATTTAATAGATCGTTGGCTGGATTGGTCTGACTGAGTTGATCCGCAATTTTAGCAAATAGCTGGGCAAGGATTAGGCTTTCGCTTGCTGCTAGATTACAGGTATTGATTTGCTGGGCCATATTGCGAAGAATGCGACTCTGTCTCTGTCTCATTTCAAAATAGTGGATATGGTAATCGGTTTGGTGGAAGAGGTGGTCAGAGTGATCAAGGTAGACGAGTTTGAGCGCTTCTTCGAGGAATTGGTCCAGTTCTTCAACAAGTTGTGCACGGTTGCGGCCATCGCCCTTTCCAAGATAATATTCAAAACGTTGCAGGATGTGTTTTAGTTTTTCTTCCACCTTGAGATGATAGAGATGGATTTCTTCTTGTCGAGAAGGCATGTAGAGGTTGACAGTCAAGGCAAATCCCGTACCAATAAGAAATAGGAGGAGCTCATTCACAAGCAGATCTGGTGATATAGACTCTTGAACCAAGAGATGACTGACCAAGACACTACTAGGGGTAATCCCAATTTCCCAGCCGAATTTGTAGGCAAGAGGAACATAGAGGGCCAAATAGAGACCGAAACTCCGGATATGGTAGCCAGTCAGGTGAAAGGAAAGGACACCAATGAAAAGAGCAAGAAGAGTTGAAAATAAACGATTACGAGCTAGCTTAATGGTGCTTCGACGGGTATCCGATAAGCTCAATAGAGCAATGATACCAGCGGACACTGCTGAGGATAAATCTAGAAAGTAGGCTAGAACACAGGCCAAACAGGTTGCCAGAACGAGTTTAAAAGTACGTTGGGTGATAGACATGAGACATTTCCTAAAATGAATGATAGAAACCAGACAAAACAAGCCCTAAATAGGCTTGCCTTGATTATTTATTGCGAGCAGAGGAAAATTCAGCTACTGCTGTAAAGAGGACATCTGTTGAGGAGTTGAGGGCTGTTTCGCAAGAGTCTTGGATAACACCGATGACAAATCCGACACCCACAACCTGCATAGCGATATCATTGGTAATCCCAAAGAGACTGCAAGCAACTGGGATAAGTAGGAGAGAACCTCCAGCAATTCCTGAAGCACCGCAGGCAGAGATGGCTGCAACGATACTGAGTACAAAGGCTGTTGCAAAATCAACTGAGATTCCAAGGGTATTGACAGCAGCTAGGGTTAAGATGTTGATGGTAACAGCAGCTCCAGCCATATTGATGGTTGATCCCAAGGGGATAGAGACAGAATAGGTATCTGGATTAAGACCTAGATCCTCACAGAGTTTCATATTAACAGGGATATTAGCAGCGGAACTTCGGGTGAAAAAGGCTGTGACTCCGCTGATACGCAAACATTTCCAAACAAGTGGATAAGGATTTTTCTTGATAAAGAGAAAAGCAATCAGAGGATTGATCACTAGGGCAACGAAAACCATAGTGGCAATCAAAAGTCCGAGTAAGATTCCGTAATTTGCTAAACTAGCGATACCTTGGTCTGAGATGGTTTTGAAGACTAACCCGAGGATACCAAAGGGCGCAAGGTTGATGATCCATTCGACAATTTTTGAAGTCACACTGGCCATTGTTTTGAGTAGCTCCTTGCTATTTTTGCTAGCTTCTCGCATGGCAATCCCAAAGACGATAGCCCAAGACAAAATTCCGATATAGTTAGCTTCGATGATGGCATTGACAGGATTATCTACTATTTTTAGCAGAAGATTGCTGAGCACTTGTCCGATACCGTCTGGAGGAGTAACTTCTGTGCTAGCGCTACTCAAGACCATCTGAACAGGGAAGAGAAAGCTAGCCAAAACTGCTATAAGAGCCGCAGCAAAGGTCCCCAGCAAATAGAGGAAAATGACTTTTTTCATATTGCTATCTTGACCTTTCTGGTGTTGGGAAAGGGCGTTAGCGACTAAAGCAAAAACCAGGATAGGGGCGATGGCCTTTAGTCCTCCTACAAATAAATCTCCCAATAAACCGATGCCAGTTAGATTAGGAACGAGTAGACCTAGAATAGCCCCCAAGGTCATTCCGATTCCGATCCGTTTGATCAGATTTGTTTTGTTCCAAGCACGAATAATTCTTTTCATAAAGGTCTCCTTTTTGTGTATTGTTTATGATTATAGTATAAATATACTTGAAAAGCAAGTGTCTCATAGATTTTATTAGAATAAATGAATATTTATGAAAAGGATGGCTGGGAAGGATTTATGGTATAATGGATAGAAAAGGAGTTTTATATGCAAGAATTTTTTCAACGTTATCTGGATAAATTAGATCTAACAACTGTTTTAGAAAATCTCTTGACCAAGGTGATTTCTCTTCTACTTCTTATCCTTCTATCTTATATAGCTAAAAAGTTCCTCCATGTTGCTGTACGAAAGATTGTCAAACCATCACTTAAATTTTCAAATCGAGATGCTGGTAGACAAAAGACTATCTCTCGTTTGCTTGAAAATATTTTTAACTATATCCTTTATTTCTTCTTGATTTACTGTATCTTGTCTATCTTAGGGTTACCTGTTTCTAGCTTGCTTGCAGGTGCAGGAATTGCTGGGGTGGCTATCGGTATGGGGGCACAAGGTTTTCTATCAGACGTCATCAACGGCTTCTTTATTCTCTTTGAACGTCAGTTGGATGTAGGAGATGAAGTTATTTTGACCAATGGGCCTATTACTGTATCAGGAAAAGTAGTTAGTGTCGGAATTCGAACGACTCAACTGAGAAGTGACGACCAAGCCCTTCACTTTGTTCCTAACCGCAATATTACTGTGGTTAGCAATTTTTCAAGAAAAGAAGAGAACTGAAATTTTACCTCTTTTATGGTACAATAGAATGAGTTTGGTAAAGGAGAAACGATGTTTTTAGATGAGCAATTAGGAAATGGTTGTGTTTGGATCAACCTAGATGTAGAAAAAATTAAAAATCTTGAAGATTTATCTGAAATCTACGGATTAGATAAGGAAACCATCGAATATGCGCTGGATAAAAATGAACGTGCCCATATGGATTACAACCGTGAGAATGGGACTGTGACCTTTATCTACAATGTTCTGGATTTAGAAAAGGACAAGGATTACTATGAAGCGATTCCCATGACCTTTATCGTTGAAAACAAACGAATGATTACCATCAGCAACCATAAGAATGCTTATGTCATTGATCAGATGTTAGCTTATCTGGATAGCCATGAGTCGCTTTCTATTTACAAGTTTCTCTTTGCTGGTTTAGAGATTATCAGTAACGCTTATTATCCTGTCATTGAAGAGATGGATAAAAGTAAGGACGAAATTAGTGCCTTGCTACGTCAAACTACAACAAAGAAAAATCTCTTCGCCCTCTCTGACTTGGAGACAGGTATGGTTTACTTGACAGCAGCGGCAAAACAAAATCGACTCCTCTTGGAACATATCCAGGGTCATGCTCTTTATCGGAGATTTAATGATGTCGAACGAGAGCAGTTTGATGATGCCATGATTGAAGCCCATCAGTTGGTGTCTATGACAGACTTGATTTCTCAAGTCTTACAACAACTCTCTTCTTCTTACAACAACATCCTAAACAATAACCTGAATGATAGTTTGTCAATTTTGACTATTATCTCCGTCTTACTAGCAGTACTTGCGGTTATTACAGGTTTCTTCGGAATGAATGTTCCTCTACCATTTACAGAAGAGCCAAATGCTTGGATTTATATCTTAATGGCTAGCTTGATTTTATGGGCAGCCTTATCTCAATGGCTGAAGAAAATTACTAGAAAATAAAAGAGAAGGAGCCAGAATGGCGATTGAAAATTACATGCCAGATTTTGCTGTGGAAGCAGTTTATGATTTGACAGTAGAAAGCCTGCAAAAACAAGGAATAAAAGCTGTTTTGGTGGATTTAGATAATACTCTCATTGCTTGGAATAACCCTGACGGGACTCCAGAGATGAAGCAGTGGTTACATGACCTTCGTGATGCTGGTATTCGTATCATCGTGGTGTCTAACAATACTCCCAAACGTGTCAAACGAGCAGTTGAAAAATTTGACATTGACTATGTTTACTGGGCACTGAAGCCCTTTACTTTAGGAATTAACCGTGCCATGAAACATTTCCACTATGAAAAAGACCAAGTGGTCATGGTTGGCGACCAGCTCATGACCGATATTCGAGCAGCCCATCGAGCAGGCATTCGCTCGATTTTGGTCAAACCCTTGGTTCAACACGACTCTATTAAAACTCAGATCAACCGAGCGCGTGAGCGTCGTATGATGAGAAAAATCGCTGAAAAGTACGGCCCTATTACTTATAAAAAAGGAATCTAATTATGGAAGAAATTCTCTGTATTGGTTGTGGAGCAACCATTCAGACGGAAGATAAGACTGGTTTAGGTTTTACACCTCAGTCAGCACTTGAAAAAGGTTTGGAAACTGGAGAAGTCTATTGTCAACGCTGTTTCCGTCTGCGCTACTACAATGAAATCACAGATGTCCAGTTGACAGATGATGATTTCCTCAAACTTCTGCACGAGGTGGGGGACAGTGATGCCTTGGTAGTTAACGTTATTGATATCTTTGACTTCAATGGATCAGTCATCCCAGGATTGCCCCGCTTTGTGTCAGGTAATGATGTGCTCTTGGTTGGAAATAAAAAAGACATCCTTCCTAAGTCTGTTAAGCCTGGTAAAATTAGCCAATGGCTCATGGAACGTGCCCATGAGGAGGGTCTTCGTCCAGTCGATGTCGTCTTGACTTCAGCGCAAAATAAGCATGCCATTAAGGAAGTCATTGACAAGATCGAGCACTACCGTAAGGGCCGTGATGTCTATGTGGTCGGTGTAACCAACGTTGGAAAATCAACTCTAATCAATGCCATTATCCAAGAAATCACGGGTGACCAAAATGTCATTACGACTTCGCGTTTCCCAGGGACAACATTGGATAAAATCGAGATTCCGCTTGATGACGGATCTTATATCTACGATACACCGGGGATTATCCACCGTCATCAGATGGCCCATTATTTGACGGCTAAAAACCTCAAGTATGTCAGCCCCAAAAAGGAAATCAAGCCTAAAACCTATCAGCTAAATCCTGAACAAACCCTGTTTTTAGGTGGTCTCGGACGCTTTGATTTCATATCAGGAGAAAAGCAAGGTTTCACAGCCTTCTTTGACAATGAACTCAAATTGCATCGTACCAAGCTTGAAGGCGCTAGCGACTTTTATGATAAGCACCTGGGAACCCTTCTAACACCACCAAATAGCAAGGAAAAAGAAGTTTTTCCAAAACTGGTCCAACATGTCTTTACTATCAAGGATAAGACAGACCTCGTTATCTCAGGACTAGGTTGGATCCGTGTAACAGGAACTGCAAAAGTAGCCGTCTGGGCACCAGAAGGCGTCGCCGTCGTCACACGAAAAGCAATTATTTAAACACAGAAAGGAAAGAGTTATCTTTATAAAGGCGAGCATGGCGAGCCCATAGAAGATACTTTTCGCCGTGGTGTTAATTGGTACAAGTGATTGTACCAACTGCGGAAAATTTGAGACCTTAGGCTCAAATTTTAGTCATGAAAGTCCAGAGGACTTTGCTGACGTCCGTCACCACTTCAGAAAAGTATAAAAAGAAACTCTCTTAAATGAATTATGTCATTAACATCGAAACAACGTGCCTTCCTCAACAGTCAGGCACACACCCTCAAGCCCATCATCCAAATCGGGAAAAATGGACTCAACGACCAAATCAAAACCAGCGTTCGTCAGGCACTTGATGCTCGTGAATTGATCAAGGTCACTCTCTTGCAAAACACAGATGAAAACATCCACGAAGTAGCTGAAATCTTGGAAGAAGAAATCGGTGTGGATACAGTCCAAAAAATCGGTCGTATCTTGATTTTGTATAAACAATCAAGCAAGAAAGAAAATCGTAAGATTTCTAAAAAAGTTAAAGAAATCTAAAAATATACTCCCAAACTGTTTTTACAGAAGACTAAAGGAGATTAGCCTATGGCAATCGAATTATTAACTCCCTTTACAAAAGTGGAGTTAGAGCCAGAAATCAAGGATAAAAAACGTAAGCAAGTTGGAATCTTAGGGGGAAATTTTAACCCTGTTCACAATGCCCACCTTATCGTGGCAGACCAAGTGCGCCAACAGTTGGGATTGGATCAAGTTCTGCTTATGCCTGAATACCAACCACCTCACGTAGACAAAAAGGAAACCATTTCTGAACACCACCGCCTCAAGATGCTTGAATTGGCTATCGATGGAATCGAAGGTTTAGCTATTGAGACAATCGAGCTAGAGCGTAAGGGGATTTCCTACACCTACGACACCATGAAGATTTTGACAGAGAAAAATCCAGATACCGATTATTACTTTATCATCGGCGCTGACATGGTAGACTATTTACCCAAATGGTATAGAATTGATGAACTGGTAGACCTAGTTCAGTTTGTAGGAGTTCAACGCCCACGCTACAAGGCAGGGACTTCTTATCCAGTCATCTGGGTGGATGTGCCTCTCATGGATATTTCATCCAGTATGGTGCGTGATTTCATTGCTCAAGGACGCACCCCTAACTTTCTCCTACCTAAGCCTGTACTAGACTATATTGAGAAAGAAGGGCTTTACTGATGGCATACCAAGACTATATCAACTGTTCGCGTGAAGAATTGTTGGAAAAAATGGCAGAGCTCCTACCTGAAAAACGTCTAACCCATTGTCTGGGTGTAGAGCGTGCAGCCATAGAATTGGCTCAGTGCTTTGGTGTGGATGTTGAGAAGGCTGGTTTGGCAGGTCTCCTTCATGACTATGCTAAAAAGCTATCAGATCAAGAGTTTCTAGACTTGATTGATCGATATCAACTAGATCCAGACCTTAAAAACTGGGGCAATAATGTCTGGCATGGCATGGTCGGCATTTACAAGATTCAGGAAGATTTAAACTTGCAAGATCCTGAAATTTTACGGGCTATCGAAATTCATACAGTCGGAGCAAGTCAGATGACGGACCTAGACAAGGTTATCTACGTCGCAGACTATATCGAGCACAATCGTGCCTTTCCAGGTGTGGACCAGGCGCGTGAGATTGCAAGTTTGTCACTCAATAAGGCAGTAGCTTATGAAACAGCTCGCACTGTGGAACATTTGGCTCGCCAGGGATTGCCTATCTATCCCCAAACCCTTGAAACCTATAACGCCTATGTGCACTATTTGAAAGAGAATTAAATGAAGACTGCTTTTATCATTATTGATGTACAAAATATTTTAGTGGAAACAGGTTTTAAGACAGATAGTCTATTGGAAAAAATTTCTTATTTACAAAACCAAGCTAGAAGTAAGAATATCGAAATTATCTATGTTCAACATATTGAGAACCCTGAAGCCCAAATATCAGAAGATTGGCAGTTATCTGAGCTTTTAAATCGAAAACCTGATGAAAAGGTCTTTCAGAAGAAGTATAATAGTATTTTCAAAGAAACTGGCTTAAGAGAATACTTGGATAAACAGGGAATTGAAAAATTAGTTTTATGTGGTATGCAGACTGAATATTGTGTGGATACCTCTGTCAAGGTTGCTTTTGAATATGGCTATCAGCTTATTATTCCAGAAGGAACTTGCACAACGTTTGATGGGAAAGACATTCCAGCTGAAACGATAAATAAATTCTATGAGGGCATTTGGGAGGGGCGCTTTGCAGATGTCCTAGATTACAAACATATTTTCTAGAAAGAGGATTAAATGAACGAAAAAGAATTACTAGAACTAGTCGTGAAAGCGGCTGATGAGAAACGTGCGGAGGATATCCTCGCACTTGACGTACAAGATTTGACCAGTGTGACAGACTATTTTGTTATTACTAGCTCTATGAATAGCCGTCAGTTGGATGCTATCGCTGACAATATCCGTGAAAAAGTAGCTGAAGCTGGCTTTAAAGGTAGCCATGTTGAAGGCGATGCAGCTGGAGGCTGGGTCCTATTAGACCTCGGTAGTGTCGTAGTGCATATCTTCTCAGAAGAAATGCGTGCCCACTATAACCTCGAAAAACTATGGCATGAGGCGGATTCTGTAGACTTATCTGAAACTCTGGCGTAGAAGATGAACTCAGTTGTAGTCAACTGGGTTTCTTTGCTTATTTTAGAAGAAAATTGTTAGAAAGGTAAGGGCTAGTGGTGTTTACCATGGGGCTCTTGGTATCATGATTATGGCAACTTATGAAACTTTTGCGGCGGTTTATGATGCGGTCATGGATGATAGTTTATACGACAAATGGACGGACTTTTCTCTGCGTCATTTACCTAAAACCAAGGACAGAAAGAAACTATTGGAGCTTGCTTGCGGGACAGGGATCCAGTCTGTGCGCTTTTCTCAGGCTGGTTTTGATGTGACTGGACTGGACTTGAGCGCAGATATGTTGAAGATTGCTGAGAAGAGAGCAACTTCCGCCAAGCAAAAGATTGATTTTATGGAAGGCAATATGCTGGATTTGTCCAAGGCTGGTCAATACGACTTTGTGACCTGCTATTCCGATTCAATCTGTTACATGCAGGATGAGGTGGAAGTTGGGGACGTTTTTAAAGAAGTCTATAATGCCCTCAATGAAGATGGTGTTTTTATCTTTGATGTGCATTCGACTTACCAGACAGATGAGGTCTTCCCAGACTATTCCTACCATGAAAATGCCGAAGACTTTGCCATGCTTTGGGATACCTATGAGGACGATGCTCCTCACTCCATCGTGCATGAACTGACCTTCTTTATCAAGGAGGCAGATGGTTCCTTTAGCCGTCATGATGAGGTACATGAGGAGCGTACATACGAGGTCTTGACCTATGATATTTTGCTGGAACAGGCTGGTTTTAAGTCCTTCAAACTCTTTGCAGACTTCGAGGATAAGGAGCCTACAGAAACTAGCACCCGTTGGTTTTTTGTGGCACAGAAGTAGGAGAATATCATGACCATTACAGGTATTATCGCGGAGTTCAATCCTTTTCATAATGGCCACAAATACCTGCTGGAACAGGCAGATGGGTTGAAAATCGTTGCCATGTCTGGGAATTTTATGCAGCGTGGGGAGCCTGCTATCGTGGACAAGTGGACACGGGCTCAGATGGCGCTGGAAAATGGGGCAGATCTGGTAGTAGAATTACCTTTTTTAGTCAGTGTTCAAGCGGCGGATTTCTTTGGACAAGGAGCAGTAGATATCTTGGCACAGTTAGGAATTGACAGCCTAGCTTTTGGGACAGAGGAAGTTCTAGATTACCAGAAAATTGCAGACCTATACTCAGAACGTGGTCAAGAGATGGAGAAATTTGTGGATAATTTACCTGATTCTCTTTCTTACCCTCAGAAAACGCAAGCTATGTGGAAGGAATTTGCAGGTCTTGATTTTTCAGGCAATACGCCTAATCATGTCCTTGCTCTCGCCTATGCCAAGGCAGTTGCGGGACGAAACATCAAGTTGCACCCGATTCAGCGTCGGGGGGCAGGTTACCATTCTGTGGATAAAGATGTGGGCTTTGCTTCAGCGACAGCTCTTCGTCAGCACCAGAAGGACCAAGACTTCTTAGACCGCTTTATGCCATCTGTTGAGCCCTTTGAAAATGCTGGTAAGGTAAACTGGGAAGATTATTTTTCTTTGCTTCGCTATCAAATCTTGTCAAATCCAGAACTAACTACTATCTATCAGGTTAATCAAGAGATGGCTGTGCGCATTAAGGAAGCCATCAAAACAGCCCAATCTGTAGAGGAATTGGTTGAGTTAGTGGCTACCAAACGCTACACCAAAGCGCGTGTCAGACGCCTCTTGACCTATATCCTGGTACAGGCCAGAGAAAGTGACTTGCCAGAAGCCATTCATGTCCTTGGTTTCACTGAAAAAGGCAGACAACATCTTAAATCCTTGAAAGTCCAAGTCCAGCTAGTTAGCCGCATCGGCAAAGAACCCTGGGATGCCATGACCCAAAAGGCAGACCAGATTTACCAACTGGGAAATCCAAGTATAGAAGAGCAGAATTTCGGCAGAGTACCCATTAGAATAGAATCAAACTAAGTCTACTGAAAGGTAGGCTTTTTTTAGTTTTTTTCGAATAACTAGATAGAAAAGAAAAAATCTTGTACAAGTTCCTGACAACTTTTTTCTTTTCGTGTATAATAGTGGAAAAGAGGTAAAACGAGGTATGGTTATGGAAGCAGTTCTTTACTCAACATTCCGAAATCATTTAAAGGACTATATGAAGAAGGTAAACGATGAGTTTGAACCTTTGACTGTGGTCAATAAAAATCCTGACGAGGACATTGTAGTTCTTTCAAGGAGTGAGTGGGATAGTATTCAAGAAACGCTGAGGGTTGCTCAAAACAAGGAGCTTTCTGACAAGGTTTTGCGAGGGATGGCTCAAGTTCGAGCAGGGCAGGCCAAAGTTCATAATATTGAGGAGTAATGGATGCTGCTCAAGTTTACAGAAGATGCCTGGGCAGATTATTGCTACTGGCAAAACCAAGATAAGAAAACATTAAAAAGAATCAACAAACTAATCAAGGATATTCAACGTGATCCATTTACAGGAATTGGTAAACCAGAACCACTCAAATATGACTACCAAGGAGCTTGGTCACGTCGCATTGATGCAGAAAATCGCTTGATTTATATGATAGATGGGGATAGCGTGGCTTTCTTGTCCGTCAAAGATCACTACTAAGTCTACTGAGAGGTGGGCTTTTTCTAATTTGTGTGTAAAAAAATTCTTAAAAAATTTGGTTAGTAACAATAGCCTAGTTTATCAGGGGAAATAAGGATTTTAATCGCCGAAATAAGCAAAACAACTTCAAATTAAGGTTTGTTAAAAATCAATTTTTATGGTAAAATGTATAAGAATGTAATTCATTCGGATTAACAAATTTAATGAGGTAAAAACATGGAAATCATGACAATTGCGATTGTTGTTTTTGCCGTCATCATTGGTTTAGTCATTGGATATGTCAGCATCTCAGTCAAGATGAAATCATCACAAGAGGCTGCGGAGTTGATGCTTTTAAATGCTGAACAAGAAGCAACTAATTTACGAGGACAAGCAGAGCGCGAAGCGGATTTATTACTCAATGAAGCTAAGAGCGAAAGCAAGTCTCTTAAAAAAGAAGCACTATTGGAGGCTAAAGAGGAAGCCAGAAAATACCGTGAAGAAGTGGACGCTGAATTTAAGTCAGAACGTCAAGAACTCAAGCAAATCGAAAGTCGTTTGACGGAGAGAGCTACGAGCCTTGATCGTAAAGATGACAATTTGACGAACAAAGAAAAAACACTTGAACAAAAAGAACAAAGTATTTCTGATAGAGCAAAAAACCTTGATGTACGTGAAGAACAACTAGAAGAAATTGAGAATCAAAAGCAAGCTGAACTAGAACGTATCGGAACTCTAACTCAGTCGGAAGCAAAAGACATTATCTTGGCTCAGACAGAGGAAAACTTGACTAAGGAAATTGCTGGTCGTATTCGTGAGGCTGAGCAAGAAGTTAAGGAACGTTCAGATAAGCTGGCTAAGGATATCTTGGCTCAAGCCATGCAGAGAATTGCTGGTGAGTATGTGGCTGAGTCTACCAACTCTACGGTTCATCTGCCTGATGATACCATGAAAGGTCGCATCATTGGTCGTGAAGGGCGTAACATCCGTACTTTTGAAAGTTTGACAGGGGTTGATGTCATCATTGATGATACGCCAGAAGTGGTAACCTTGTCAGGTTTTGATCCTATCCGTCGCGAGATTGCCCGTATGACGATGGAAACCTTGCTTAAGGATGGACGTATTCACCCAGCTCGTATCGAAGAGTTGGTTGAGAAAAATCGTCAAGAGATTGATAACAAGATTCGTGAATATGGTGAAGCTGCAGCCTATGAAATTGGTGCACCGAACCTTCACCCTGACTTGATGAAGATCATGGGTCGCTTGCAGTTCCGTACGTCATACGGACAAAATGTCTTGCGTCACTCGATTGAAGTGGCTAAGTTGGTTGGTATCATGGCTAGCGAACTTGGTGAAAATGCTACCCTTGCTCGTCGTGCGGGATTCCTCCACGATATCGGGAAAGCCATTGACCGTGAGGTAGAAGGCAGCCACGTTGAGATTGGTACAGAATTGGCTCGCAAGTATAAGGAACACCCAGTTGTGATCAATACCATCGCTAGTCACCATGGTGATGTAGAACCTGAGAGTGTGATTGCAGTTATCGTTGCCGCGGCGGATGCCTTGAGTGCTGCTCGTCCAGGAGCTCGTAGCGAATCACTTGAAAGCTACATCAAACGTCTCCATGATTTAGAGGAAATTGCTAATAGCTTTGAAGGTGTTCAAAATAGCTTTGCCCTTCAAGCTGGTCGCGAAATCCGCATCATGGTAAACCCAGGTCAAATCAAAGATGATAAGGTCACAATCTTGGCTCATAAAGTTCGTGAGAAAATCGAAAACAATCTCGATTACCCAGGAAATATCAAGGTAACCGTGATTCGTGAACTTCGTGCAGTTGATTATGCAAAATAAATAAGAAAGAGCAGTTGAAAAATTACTGCTTTTTTGTTACACTAGATAGAAAGATTGTAGTGTGCAGAAATGGCTTTAGACATATAATCTTACAGAAATTTTCAAGTCATTTCACAAACTATCTAAAGGAGACATAATGGCAGACCGAGGCTTACTAATCGTTTTTTCAGGTCCTTCAGGAGTTGGAAAAGGAACGGTTAGACGAGAAATTTTTGAGAGTTCTGAAAATCAATTTCAATATTCTGTATCTATGACAACGCGGGCACAACGTCCAGGTGAAGTAGATGGTGTTGATTATTTCTTCCGTACACGGGAGGAATTTGAAGAGTTGATCCGTCAAGGGCAGATGTTAGAGTATGCAGAGTATGTGGGTAACTACTATGGAACTCCTCTGACTTATGTTAATGAAACGCTTGATAAGGGAATCGATGTCTTTCTTGAAATTGAAGTGCAAGGAGCTCTCCAGGTTAAGAAAAAAGTTCCAGATGCTGTCTTTATCTTTTTGACACCACCAGATTTGGAAGAATTGCAAGACCGTCTCGTAGGCCGTGGTACAGATAGCGCAGAAGTGATTGCTCAGCGTATCGAAAAAGCCAAGGAAGAAATTGCTTTGATGCGTGAGTATGACTATGCTATTGTCAATGACCATGTTCCTCTAGCTGCCGAGCGTGTGAAACGTGTCATTGAAGCTGAACATTTCCGTGTAGACCGCGTGATTGGTCACTATCAGGATATGCTACCAAAGTCTCCGACTATTCGATAAAATTTAGAAAACAGGTACAAACAAATGATGTTAAAACCCTCTATTGATACCTTGCTTGATAAGGTACCATCAAAATATTCACTTGTCATCTTGGAAGCAAAGCGTGCCCACGAATTAGAAGCTGGAGCACCTGCAACTCAAGAATTCAAATCTGAAAAATCAACTCTTCGTGCCTTGGAAGAAATTGAATCAGGGAATGTAACCATCCACCCAGATCCAGAAGGAAAACGCGAAGCTGTTCGTCGTCGCATCGAAGAAGAAAGACGATTGAAAGAAGAAGAAGAAAAGAAAATTAAAGAGCAAATCGCGAAAGAAAAAGAAGAAGGTGAAAAAATTTAAGGTTGGGGGGACTCAATCTTATTTTTTCTATTGCAAGAATACTCAATCAATTAAAAGGATTTAAGAAGAGAAGGAGGTGAGGATATGGCTATTGCAAAAATCATTGTGGATGTTCCCTTGATGCAGACAGACCAGCCCTATAGCTACAAGATTCCAGAGGAATTTGAAGAGATGCTGGAAGTTGGCATGCGAGTTCATGTACCTTTTGGGAAGGCCAATCGCTTGATTCAGGGGATTGTTCTTGGAATGGAACAAGAATCGGAAATGGCAGACGAGGACTTAAAAGAAATTGCCGAGGTGCTGGACTTTTCTCCTGTTTTAACAGAGGAACAACTCTGGCTAGCAGAGGAACTACGTAAATCAGTCTTCTCATACAAAATTTCTATCTTAAAAGCCATGCTTCCTGGATTTTTGAATTCTAGCTATGATAAAATCCTCTATCCTCTGGAAGGCTTGAGTCAGAAAGATAGAGACCGTTTGTTTGGTTCGCAGGAGTCTCTAGCATTTTCATCTCTTGACCTAGAAAAGCAAGCTGAGATGATGCGTTTGACCCGAAAAGGGATCTTGAAGCTAGAGTATCAGGCTGTGGATCAGAAGAAGGTCAAAACACAGTCTTGGGTTGAAGTTCATCTTGAACAGTTAGAACAGCTAGAAATCTCAAACCGTGCTAAGAAGAAATTGGAACTGCGAGATTATTTATTAGCACATCCAGAAAGCACTCCTTTGGCTACTTTGTTAGAACATTACTCACGGGAGCAAGTCAATTTCTTTGTGGAACAGGGTGCTTTGACGATTCTTCAGAAGGAAGTTCAACGTTCAGCTGCTTACTTTGAAGGAATCGAGTCAAATCAAGCCTTAGAGTTAAATCAAGAGCAAAAAGTAGCCTGTGAGGCAGTTGTTGGAGCGATTGGGAAGCAATATCCTCCCTTTCTGCTTCAAGGAATTACAGGAAGTGGGAAAACTGAGGTTTACCTGCAGATTATCCAAGGTGCCCTGGATATGGGAAAAACAGCGATTGTTCTAGTTCCGGAAATCTCTCTGACACCTCAAATGACAGAGCGCTTTATTGCTCGTTTCGGTGACAAAGTAGCCATTCTCCACTCTGGCTTGTCAAATGGTGAAAAGTACGATGAATGGCGCAAGGTGGAGCGTGGAGAAGCCCAGGTAGTGGTTGGGGCCAGGTCTGCTATTTTTGCACCTTTGAAAAATCTAGGTGTTATCATTATCGATGAAGAGCACGAGGCTAGCTACAAGCAAGACAGCAATCCGCGTTATCATGCTAGGGATGTGGCTGGTTTACGAGCACAGTACAATCAAGCAGCATTAGTCCTTGGTTCTGCAACGCCGAGTTTAGAAAGTCGTGCGCGTGCTGGTAAGGGTGTTTATCAACATCTACGCCTGACGCAACGGGCCAATCCTTTAGCAAGTATTCCTGAGGTTCAACTGATTGACTTCCGTGATTATATCGGGCAGAATGAAACGTCCAACTTTACACCACCACTGATTGAGGCAATACAAGATCGATTGGATAAGAAAGAGCAAGTGGTTCTCATGCTCAACCGCCGTGGCTATTCTAGTTTTGTCATGTGCCGGGAATGTGGGACCGTGGATACCTGCCCTAATTGTGATATTTCCTTGACGCTCCACATGGATACCAAGACGATGAACTGTCATTATTGTGGTTTTTCCAAAGAAATTCCTCATGTCTGTCCAAACTGTCAGAGTCGCAGTATTCGTTACTATGGAACAGGGACTCAGAAGGCTTATGACGAGCTGGCTGAACTCTTTCCAGAGGCACGTATTCTACGCATGGATGTGGATACAACTCGTAAAAAGGGTAGTCACCAAGCTTTACTTGAGCAATTTGGCAATGGTGAAGCGGACATATTGCTAGGAACCCAGATGATTGCCAAGGGCTTGGATTTTCCAAATGTGACCTTGGTTGGTGTTCTCAATGCGGATACAGCCTTGAATCTGCCTGACTTCCGTTCTTCTGAAAGAACCTTCCAACTCTTGACCCAGGTAGCAGGACGAGCAGGTCGAGCTGAAAAGGCAGGTCAAGTCTTGATTCAGTCCTATAATCCTCAGCATTATGCCATTCGTTTTGCCAAGGATCAGGACTACGAAGGTTTTTATTCCTACGAAATGGGAATCAGACGTCAGTTAGGTTACCCGCCTTATTATTTCACTATTGGGATTACCTTGTCTCATAAGAAAGAAGAAGAAGTTCTTAAACGTGCTTATCAAGTCATGGAAATATTGCGGTCAGGTTTGTCGGATGCTAGTATAATTCTTGGCCCAACGCCCAAACCTATCGCTCGTACTCATAACCTCTATCATTATCAGATTTTAATTAAATACCGTTTAGAAGATGAGCTGGGTTCAACCCTTAACCAGGTCTTGGCTCTAACTCAAGAACGGGAAAATAGTGAACTTCGTCTCAGTATTGACCACGAACCGCAACAATTTTTATAAGAAGGAGAAGATATGACAAAACTAATATTTATGGGAACGCCTGAATTTTCAGCGACTGTTTTAAAGGGGCTTTTGTCAGATGACCGCTACGAGATTCTAGCTGTTGTAACACAACCAGATCGCGCAGTTGGGCGTAAAAAAGTCATACAAGAAACCCCAGTTAAACAAGCAGCAAAAGAGGCAGGACTTCCTATCTACCAACCAGAAAAATTATCGGGTAGTCCAGAAATGGAAGCTATCATGAATTTGGGTGCTGATGGGATTGTGACAGCCGCCTTTGGGCAATTTCTCCCAAGTAAACTCCTTGATAGCATGGATTTTGCAGTCAATGTTCATGCTTCCCTCCTTCCTAAACACCGTGGTGGTGCTCCTATCCATTATGCCTTGATTCAGGGTGATGAGGAGGCAGGAGTAACCATTATGGAAATGGTCAAGGAAATGGATGCAGGAGATATGATTTCTCGTCGCAGTATTCCCATTACTGATGAGGACAATGTTGGGACCTTGTTTGAAAAATTGGCAATTGTTGGTCGTGATCTGCTTTTGGATACTTTGCCTGCATACATTGCTGGCGAGATTCAACCAGAACCACAAGACCCAAGTCAAGTAACTTTCTCACCAAATATCAAACCTGAGGAAGAAAAGTTGGACTGGAACAAGACCAATCGTCAACTCTTTAACCAAATCCGTGGGATGAATCCATGGCCAGTTGCTCATACCTTCCTCAAGGGAGAACGCTTCAAAATCTATGAAGCTCTACCTGTAGAAGGGAAGGGTAATCCGGGGGAGATACTCTCCATCGGTAAGAAAGAAATGATCGTCGCAACAGCAGAGGGTGCTCTATCTTTCAAACAGGTTCAACCAGCAGGAAAACCTAAGATGGATATTGCTTCCTTCCTCAACGGTGTGGGACGAACTTTGGCAGTAGGAGAACGATTTGGTGACTAAAGTAGAAACGGCTAGAAGTTTAGCCCTAGAGGTATTGGAGGATGTCTTTATCCAACAAGCTTACTCCAATATCGCCTTAAATAAACACTTAAAAGCAAGTCAGCTATCTCTGACAGATAAGGGCTTGGTAACAGAGCTTGTGTATGGAACTGTAGCTCGAAAACTTACATTGGAGTGGTACATTTCTCACTTTATTGAGGATAGAGATAAGCTAGATAGCTGGCTCTATGTTCTGCTTCTCATGAGCGTCTATCAACTCCAATACTTGGATAAGCTTCCTGACCATGCAGTGGTCAATGAAGCGGTGGAAATTGCAAAATCTCGTAAGAAGGGTAGCGAAAAACTTGTCAATGCAGTTCTTCGCCGTATCTTGCGAGAAGGTTTGCCAGATATTGCAAGTATCAAACGTAAAAATAAGCGCGATTCCATTGCCTATTCTCTTCCAGTTTGGTTGATTTCGAAACTCAAGGAAGAGTATGGAGAAGAGCGAGCTCAAGCTATTTTTGAAAGTCTTTTGCAACGGAATAAAGCCAGTATTCGCGTAACAGATTTGAGCCGAAAAGAGCAGATTAAAGCTCTGCTTGGTGCAAGTGATTCTCTTTTATCTCCTGCTGGTCTGGTTAAGGAACAGGGGCATTTTGCTAGTCATGACTTCTTTTCAGAAGGACTTATTACTATCCAGGATGAGTCTAGTCAGTTGGTTGCACCGACACTAGAGCTACAAGGCGACGAGCAGGTTTTAGATGCTTGTGCAGCTCCTGGCGGAAAGACCGCCCATATGGCATCCTATCTGACGACAGGTCAGGTAACGGCTCTAGATCTCTATGACCATAAACTCACTTTGATTCAAGAAAATGCTCAGCGTTTAGGCGTAGCAGACCGTGTCCAAACACAAAAATTGGATGCCAGAAAGGTGCATGAGTTTTTTGGCAAGGATCAATTTGATAAGATTTTAGTTGACGCTCCTTGTTCAGGTATTGGTCTATTGCGTCGAAAACCAGATATCAAATACAATAAAGAAACGGCAGATTTCGCGTCATTACAGGAAATTCAGCTGGAAATATTAGGTAGTGTTTGTCAAACACTACGAAAAGGTGGTATAATAACCTATAGTACCTGCACTATTGTCTCGGAAGAGAACTTTAAAGTGGTTCAAGCATTTTTAGAAAGTCATCCCGAGTTCGAGCAGGTTAAACTAGAACACGAATGCAAGGATATTCTAAAAGATGGCTGTATCCTTATTACTCCGGAATTATACGGAAGTGATGGATTCTTCATCAGCCAATTTCGTAAGATATCCAATTAGGAAGGAACTGACACAATGGAGATTTCATTATTAACAGATGTGGGTCAGAAGCGTACAAATAATCAAGACTATGTCAATCTTTTTGTCAATCGTGCTGGTCGCACGATGATCATCTTGGCTGATGGGATGGGAGGTCATCGCGCAGGAAATATTGCCAGTGAGATGGCAGTTACGGACTTAGGTGTTGCCTGGGTTGATACGCAGATCGACACCGTTAATGAAGTTCGCGAATGGTTTGCCCACCATCTAGAAGTTGAAAATCAAAAGATTTATCAACTAGGACGAGATGAAGCCTACAAGGGAATGGGGACAACCCTCGAAGCTCTTGCAGTTATCGGAAATCAGGCAATTTATGCCCATATCGGAGATTCTAGAATCGGTCTGATTCGTGGTGAAGAATACCATCAATTGACCAGTGATCATTCTTTGGTCAATGAATTGCTCAAGGCAGGTCAATTGACACCTGAAGAAGCTGAAGCACATCCACAAAAGAATATTATCACCCAATCTATCGGACAAAAAGACGAAATTCAACCTGACTTTGGAATTGTTAGCTTGGAAGCTGGAGACTATCTGGTCATGAATAGCGACGGTCTAACCAATATGATTTCAGGCAGTGAGATCTATGATATTGTGACAAGCGATATTTCGCTTGATGATAAGGCAGCCACTTTAGTACGCTTTGCCAACAATGCCGGAGGGCTTGATAATATTACAGTTGCCCTTGTTTCGATTAAGGAGGAGGCGGCACTATGATCCAAATCGGCAAGATTTTTGCCGGGCGGTATCGGATTATCAAACAAATTGGCCGTGGAGGTATGGCAGATGTCTACCTAGCCAAGGATTTGATTTTAGACGGGGAAGAGGTAGCTGTAAAGGTCCTGAGGACTAACTACCAGACTGACCCGATTGCTGTTGCTCGTTTTCAGCGTGAAGCGCGTGCAATGGCTGACTTAGATCATCCCCATATCGTTCGGATAACGGATATCGGCGAAGAGGACGGTCAACAGTACCTAGCTATGGAATATGTAGCTGGTCTTGATCTCAAGCGCTATATCAAAGAACACTATCCCCTCTCAAATGAAGAAGCTGTCCGTATCATGGGTCAGATTCTCTTAGCGATGCGCTTGGCGCACACTAAAGGTATTGTCCATCGTGACTTAAAACCTCAAAATATTCTTTTAACTCCTGATGGAACGGCTAAGGTGACGGACTTTGGGATTGCTGTAGCCTTTGCAGAGACCAGTCTGACTCAGACCAACTCTATGTTGGGTTCTGTCCACTACTTGTCACCTGAGCAGGCTCGTGGCTCTAAGGCAACTGTGCAGAGTGACATCTATGCCATGGGGATTATTTTCTACGAGATGCTGACAGGGCATATCCCTTATGATGGCGATAGTGCAGTAACCATTGCCCTCCAGCATTTTCAAAAACCACTTCCTTCGGTTATAGCTGAAAATCCATCTGTTCCCCAAGCTTTGGAGAATGTGGTCATCAAAGCAACTGCTAAAAAGCTTACGGATCGATACAAGTCGGTTTCAGAGATGTATGTTGATTTGTCTAGTAGTCTATCTTATAACCGCAGAAATGAACCTAAACGTGTTTTTGATGACGCTACTAAGGCGGACACAAAGACATTGCCAAAGGTTCCTCAAACAACCTTGACCTCCATTCCTAAGGTGCAACCACAGACAGATAGCCATCAGGCAACTAAAGCTAGCCCAGAAGTAAGTGCTAAAAAATCCGTGGAAAAACCAGTGAAAAAACGTCATTTTAAAGCACGTTATCTGGTTCTACTAGCAAGTTTCGTACTGGTTGCCGCTTCTTTGGTGTGGATTTTATCCAGAACACCAACTACTGTTGAGATTCCAAAAGTTGCAGGTCAAACTGTCGCTGAAGCAAAAGAAAATCTGAAAAAAGCGAATTTTGAAATTGGTGAGGAAAAAACGGAAGCTAGTGATACCGTAGAGGAAGGTCGGGTTATCCGAACAGATCCAGATGCTGGCTCAGCTCGCAAAGAAGGGTCTAAAGTTAATCTAATCATATCTTCAGGTAAACAATCATTTAAGATTGGAAACTATATTGGACGCAAATCTACTGATGTTATTGCAGAATTGAAAGGGAAAAAAGTTCCTGAAAATCTGATTAAGATTGAAGAAGAAGAGTCCAGTGAATCAGAACCAGGTGTGATTTTAAAACAGAGCCTAGCAGAAGGTACAACCTATGATCTTAGCAAGGCAACTTCTATCGTTTTGACTGTTGCTAAAAAGGTGACAACCGTGACCATGCCAAGTTATATTGGCTCAAGTCTTGAATTTACAAAGAATAACTTAATTCAAATTGTTGGTGTCAAGGAAGCCAATATCGAAGTAGTAGAGGTATCGACAGCTCCTGAGGGCACTGCTGAAGGAACTGTTGTCGATCAAAGTCCAAAACCAGGTGCGAAAGTTGATCTAAGTACGACACGTATAAAGATCTCTATTTATAAACCAAAAACTCCACCATCATCTTCTTCTGTTCCATCTTCGAGCCAGCGTAACTCTAACAGGGCAGATAATACGGTGCCATCTCAAAGTTCATCGACTCCATCTTCGTCTACGCAAACTCATGCGGACGAACATAACACTGATAACTAAATAATCTTTGTCACAGTTTTTGTGGCAAAGATTTTTTTTCCTCCGAAATTATGATAAAATAAAATGGAGTTTGAAAAAGGAGGGAAACATGGAAGAATCAAAAAAACTGAATGCAGTTATTGATGTCATCATGCTGGCAGGAACGATTTTACTCCGTAATGGTTCTGAGATTTATCGTGTTGAAGATACTATGATTCGGATTGCTCATTCACAGGGTATTATGGATTGTAATGTTTTAGCCATGCCCGCAGCCATTTTTTTCTCCATTGAAAATACAAATATCTCTCGTATGAAGCGAGTGACCTCCTCAGCTTATAATATTGAGAAGGTATGTGATGTCAATCAGATTTCACGGCAGCTTGTATCAGGACAGCTGGATCTGGAGACAGCCTTTATCCAACTAAAGGAATTGAATGCCAAGGCATCTCCCTACACTAATGTTCAACTAACTGCTGCAGCGACCCTCAGTGCTCCTTTCTTTTCAATCATGTTTGGTGGGAATGTCTATGATGCCATCGGAGCAGGAGTGGCGACCTTGTTTGCTTTTACTTGCTCTCTCTATGTAGAGAAGTTTATTCGTATCCCTTTTATGACTGCTTTCGCAGGAGCACTTGTCTTTGGTTTGATTGCACAATTTTGGGCGCGCTATTCTGGCTTGCCGTCGACAGCTGATTTGGTGATTGCGGGTGCGGTTATGCCTTTTGTACCTGGAATTGCCCTGACTAATGCTGTTCGAGATATTATGACCAATCACATTAACTCTGGTATGAGCAAGATGTTTGAATCCTTGCTGATCACCCTTGCCTTAGGGGCTGGAACATCAGTCGCCCTCTTACTCATGAACTAATATGACACTAACAACATTTTTATTGCAAGCTCTGGCAAGTTTGCTTGCCATTATTACCTTTTTAATCGTTTTAAATGTCCAGCGTTCCATGCTTATCCCTGGTGGAGTTTTAGGAATGTCTATCTGGCTACTCTATCTGATACTCAAGGAACCAACCAATGTTATTTTGGCAACCTTTATTGCTGCGGTGATTGGTTCTTGTGTCAGCCAGATTATGAGTATTCTCTACAAAACGCCAGCAGTGGTTTTTGCCCTAGCCATTCTGGCACCACTAGTACCAGGTTATCTATCTTACCGAACCACATCCTTCTTCGTTACAGGTGACTACGGTCATGCCATTTCTAGTGCCATGTTAGTCATGATGCTAGCTCTCGTTATCTCTATTGGAATGGCCAGTGGGACAGTTTTGTTGAAATTGTATCATTATCTCAAAAAGAATCGAGCTAGCTAAGACTCGATTTTTTGTAGCCCTAAAGTTCTGTTTGTTGGACTAACCTAAAAATGAGATAAGGTTTTAAAAATGAACTTGATTTGGTGAATCAAGTCTTTTTTCGCTCATTTGACCTCAATTGTGATAAAATAGAGGTGAACGATTTTTTACAATGAATGATAAAAATAGAGGTAAATATGACAATCGGTATTGATAAGATTGGTTTTGCGACCAGTCAATACGTTTTGAAATTACAAGATTTAGCAGAAACCCGAGGAATTGATCCTGAAAAATTGAGTAAAGGACTCCTTTTAAAAGAATTGAGTATTGCTCCTTTGACAGAGGATATTGTTACCTTGGCTACCAGTGCAGGAAATTCTATCCTGACTGAAGAAGATAAGCAAGAGATTGATATGGTTATTGTAGCGACAGAGTCTGGGATTGACCAGAGTAAAGCTGCAGCTGTCTTTGTACACGGTTTGCTTGGGATTCAACCATTTGCTCGTAGTTTTGAAATCAAGGAAGCTTGCTATGGTGCAACAGCGGCCCTTCACTATGCTAAGTTACACGTAGAAAATTCTCCAAAATCAAAAGTTTTGGTACTAGCCAGTGATATTGCAAGGTATGGTGTTGAAACTCCTGGAGAACCAACTCAAGGTGCAGGCTGTGTTGCTATGTTGATTAGCCAAAATCCACGTGTTATGGCCTTCAACAACGATAACGTTGCACAGACTCGTGATATCATGGACTTTTGGCGTCCAAATTACTCGACAACACCATTTGTAAATGGAGTTTACTCAACACAGCAGTATCTTGATAGCTTAAAAACGACTTGGGAAGAGTACCAAAAGCGTTATGACTGTAACTTGGACGATTTTGAGGCTGTATGTTTCCACTTGCCATATCCGAAGCTAGCTCTCAAAGGATTGAAAAAAATCCTAGACAAATCCTTGCCTCAAGAGAAAAAGGACTTGCTTCAAAAGCACTTTGATGAATCTATTATTTATAGCCAAAAAGTTGGAAATATCTATACAGGTTCACTCTTCTTAGGTCTCTTGTCTCTTCTTGAAAATTCTGATAGTCTCAAAGCAGGTGATAAGATTGCCCTCTACAGCTATGGTAGTGGTGCTGTATCTGAGTTCTTTAGTGTGGAATTGGTTCAAGGTTATGAGAAACAATTGTTGACTAACCGCCTAGAGTTATTAGATCAACGCCAAACTTTAAGTGTTGCAGACTATGAGCGAATCTTTTTTGAAGAAGCGAAATTGGATGAGTCTGGTTCTGCAACTATGTCAGGCTATGAAGGACAAGACTATGCTCTGGTTGAGATTGTAGACCACCAACGTCGCTACAGCAAGGTTGAAAAATAATGAAAAAAAATTGGAATGGATTTGCTAAAAAATCAGCCCGAGAGCGCCTAGAGTTAGTCCAGTCTCAAGCGCTGACTTCTATGGAAGCCCAAGAAAGTTTGGGGAAAAATGAAAATCTCAGTCTAGCAGTTGCGGACCAATTGAGTGAAAATGTGGTGGGGACCTTCTCGCTTCCTTACTCAGTAGTTCCAGAAGTTCTGGTAAATGGTCAGGAGTATACCGTTCCCTATGTGACCGAAGAACCATCTGTAGTTGCTGCAGCCAGTTTTGCTAGCAAAATTATCAAAAGAGCAGGCGGTTTTACTGCTCAGGTTCACCAACGCCAAATGATCGGTCAAGTGGCTCTCTATCAAGTCCCAGATAGGGATAAAGCTCGTCAGGCCATTCTAAGTCAAAAAACGGATTTACTCGAACAAGCAAACCAAGCCTATCCTTCTATTGTCAAACGTGGTGGTGGAGCGAGAGAGCTAACAGTTGAAAAAATTTCTGGTGAGTCTGACTTTTTAGTGGTTTACCTCCATGTCGATACTCAGGAAGCCATGGGAGCTAATATGCTCAATACCATGCTTGAAGCTTTAAAACCAAGTTTAGAGGCTCTAAGTCAAGGGCAAAGTTTAATGGGGATTCTATCCAACTATGCAACAGATTCTCTAGTAACTGCCACCTGTCGTATTGCCTTTCGTTATTTGAGTCGCCAGAAGGATGAGGCTCGTGAACTAGCAGAAAAAATGGTTTTGGCCAGTCAGTTTGCTCAGGCTGATCCTTATCGAGCAGCTACCCATAACAAAGGAATCTTTAATGGAATAGATGCTCTCTTGATTGCTACTGGAAATGATTGGCGTGCCATCGAAGCAGGAGCGCATGCCTATGCCAGTCATGATGGTGCTTATCGAGGTCTCAGTCGTTGGACTATGGATTTGGAAACTGAAGAACTAATTGGAGAGATGACCATGCCGATGCCAGTTGCTACCAAGGGTGGATCAATTGGTCTTAATCCTCGTGTAGTTCTTAGCCATGAGTTGCTAGGTCATCCATCAGCTAAGGAATTGGCCCAAATTATCGTGTCAATTGGTCTTGCACAAAACTTTGCAGCTCTTAAAGCTCTTGTCAGCACAGGGATTCAGCATGGACATATGAAACTACAAGCAAAATCCTTGGCTCTTCTAGCAGGAGCCACAGAGGCTGAAGTACCTAAGTTGGTAGAAAGCTTGATTGCTGAAAAAACTTTTAATTTAGAAAAAGCGCAAACGCTATTGAAACATTTAAGATCATAAGAAAAACTCATACTGGTTTGATTTTTAGCGCTTTTTACTGTTTTTTCAAATAAAAGAAACTCAAATACAGAATCGTATTTGAGTTTCTTAATTCAACGACAGTGTTTGACAGTTTTTCTATTTTTGTTCAAAAAACCAAGATGTATGCATTGATAACGCTTTGATTTTTATTATAATATAACTGTAAATTATTAAGATTGGTAATCAAAAAAATATAGAGAGGAGGATTTTTGATTATGAATAAAAAAATAAAAATGGTAAGTGTTGCATTACTTAGTACAGTAATATTGAATATAGCACTTACAGAAGGTGTTTCAGTTGTTCATGCTAATGAGGTGGCTTCAGCTACAAAATTTGGATATGCTGTAGTTGACATGGGGTCTACTATTTTGGGAATTAAGGCAATTGGTGATAACTGTTTTGAATAAGAAATACAATATAGTTTTATTTTTATTATTTATAGTCTATTTGTTTGGGTACTTCTCAATTTCAAAAAATTTAATTCCTATAATGTGTGTGATCCAAATATTTTTGTTAGAAAATATATTTAAATCTCAAAATAAGCTTATCCAAATAGGTAAAATTATAGTTATTATTGCTTCTATAATATTATTTATTGATAGTATACTAAATTAAGAGTCTGAGAACTATTTTGTCTCAGACTCTTTTTGTTTAAATACTTTTACCTGGTAAGAGGCTGACTGGTAAGAAATAACCAGTCGTGGCAACTTCTTTTCCTTCGATTTTTTGAAGTAGTAAATCAACTGTCAGGCGAGCAATTTCTTCCAAGGGTTGTTTAATGGTAGTGAGGTGAGGGTAGAAATTCTCAATGAAATAAGTTCCATCATAACCGATAACCTTAAGTTGTTCTGGAACAGAGATACCAAGTTCCTGAGCAATCTTCATAACCAAGATGGCTGTTAAATCGTCTGATGCGAAAATAGCATCTGGTTTTTGCTTAGTCAAGATATTTTTGATTTCCATTTCTTTTCGAAGGGGTGAAAAGTCACTGGAAACATTGATAATGGGAGCGTTGGGGAAGATAGAAGCAAATCCTGCATGGCGAAGTCCAGTTGGAGAATTGGAGTTATCATTACCTGTAATCATAATGACAGACTTAGCTCCAGTTTTCGCTAAAGTTTGAGCTGCAAGGACTCCACCAGCATAGTTATCAGAGGAAACGACAGGAATGTCTGGTGATAGGTTTCGGTCAAAAGAAATGATAGGAGCTGTTACGCGATTGTAGTCTTCAATCCCTAAGTTATGGCTACCAGAGATAATGCCGTCCACTTGATTAGCTTCTAGCATTTCAAGATATTCACGTTCTTTTTCCGAATCGTGCTCACTATTACAGATGATGGTCTTATAGCCGTTTTTGAAGAGTTCGTGCTCCAGTTTGTCAATCAATTCAGCATAGAAAACATGGCTGATTTTTGGGAAAATCAACCCAATTAACTTGGCTGATTTTCCTTGAAGACTTCGAGCTAAGTTATTGGGTTTATAGCCCAGTTCACGCATAGCGTCATTGACCTTTTGAATGGTTTTTTCTGACAGGTAGCCCTTTTTATTGATAACACGTGAGACAGTAGTTGGGCTGACACCAGCTAATTTTGCGACATCAGTTAGTTTTGCGACCATATTCTAATTCGTAGTAAGTTCCAGTTGGGTTTCCAGATTTAATGAGGATTCCATTTTGATCTTTGTGAGGGAAGACACGACCAGAAAATACTTTTTCTCCTTTATTGATGAAAATTTCAAAGACTGAATTATCGATGAAGATATTTACAGTAGTAGCTTGGTTGTCAATTGAACATGAGCGAGTAGTTCCAAATTCTTGAGCATATTGCTCACCTGCTTGACTGCGGTCAACAGTAACTTGACCATTGACAAGGTCAAAATTGATAGAGAGTCCTTTGCCATCTTTGTCAGCAAGAAGAACGATTTCACTTTGACTATTAGCTGCTAAGTTAAGCTCGAGCTCGTAGGTGTTTTTGGTTTCAGAACGATTTGAAAATTCCTCTTGTGAAGCACGGAGTTCTTTGATAGCAGCTACAGGATACTGATAGAGTTTGCCATCTTTAATGGTAAGTTCCTTGACCAATGAGAAAGTCCCTTGGTGATCAAAACGATCAGATGGATAAGACACATCTGGCAAACCAAGCCAGCTAACTGCTAGGGCACGTCCATCAGGAGCATTGAAGGCCTGAGTAGCGTATGCTTCAAACCCATAATCAAGATTGTGAAGTTCAGAAACGTCTACCATACGAGCATTTTCAGGATCAAAGGAAGTACCGATTTTATACATATTTGGATAGATGTTGTCATAGTCAAGAACCTTTTTATCCAAACCTTGTGGGCAGTAGAGAAGGACGGGCTGTTCTCCAACAAAGACGAGGTTCGGACACTCCATCATATAAGCGGTACGGTCGTTGTTAAAGTCCAAATCACCAACTTCTTGCCAGTTTGTATAATCGTTATCGACCGCTTTGTAGAGACGGACAAAACCTTTTTTCTCCGAGTCTTGACCACCAACGATAGCGTAGTATTGTCCTTTAAAGTTAAAAATCTGTGGATCGCGGAAGTGGTCAGTAGCATCAGCAGGTTGATCAATCAAGACCTTATCAATCTTTTTAATATTTCCATCCTTATCCATCAAGGCACCAATCTGATAAGGGTGGCGTACCCAATTTTCATCACGGACATTTCCTGTATAGAATAGGAACAATTGATCATCAAACTGCATAGCAGATCCTGAGTAAGCGCCGTGGCTATCCAGTGGAGTATCAGGTAAGATTTTAACACCTGTTTCAGTAAAGTGCACCAAATCGTCACTCTCAAGTTGAACCCAAGATTTCAAGCCGTGGGCTGCTCCAAAGGGGAAGTTTTGGTAAAAGACAATCCACTTACCATCAAAATAAGAAAAACCGTTTGGATCGTTGAGAAGTCCTTCCTTTGGTTCAATGTGATAGCTGACATGCCATGGGGATTGCGCCATCTTTTCTTGGATTTCTTTTCTTTCTTCTTGTGTCCAATCTTCATAACGTCTGTAACGACGTTCAGTAGTCCATTCCATTTCTATTTCCTCCATAAATTCTACTATCTTAATAGTAAACGTTTCCTTATAAAAAAGCAAGTCTTTTACACTAAATTAAAGAAAAAAATGTCAAACGATTGACAGAATCTAGGAACGTAATTTTATGAAAAATGATGAAAATATGGAAGTTTTTGAAAACTTTAAAGTAAAAACCTTGATTTTAGAGGGTTTTATGGCTGTGTTGATGAAAAAAATAGCAAAAACAATCAAAAAATAAAAAATAGCAAAATTTTTTCTGCAAAACGCTTGACATATTTTTTAAACGTGATAAAATAATATTCGTGAGGCGAGTAAAATCGCTTTCAAACAAGAACAAATTTTTTTATAAGGAGATTTTTGCAAATGACCAATACAGAAATTGCAAAAAAAGTCATCGAAGCCTTAGGTGGACGTGAGAACGTTAACAGTGTAGCCCACTGTGCGACTCGTCTTCGTGTTATGGTGAAAGATGAAGCGAAGATCAACAAAGATGCTATCGAGAACTTGGAAAAAGTTCAAGGTGCTTTCTTTAACTCAGGTCAATACCAAATCATCTTTGGTACTGGTACAGTTAACAAGATGTACGATGAAGTCGTAGCTCTTGGTTTGCCAACGACATCTAAGGATGAGATGAAGGCAGAAGCTGCTAAACAAGGAAATTGGTTCCAACGTGCCATCCGTACTTTTGGTGACGTCTTTGTTCCAATCATTCCAGTTATCGTAGCAACTGGTCTCTTCATGGGTGTTCGTGGGCTCTTGAATGCTCTTGGAATGACACTTCCTGAAGATGTGACAACTTACACTCAAATTTTGACTGACACAGCCTTTATCATCTTGCCAGGTTTGGTTGTTTGGTCAACCTTCCGTGTATTCGGTGGTAACCCAGCCGTTGGTATCGTTCTTGGTATGATGCTCGTATCTGGTTCACTTCCAAATGCCTGGGCTGTTGCTTCTGGCGGTGAAGTAACTGCTATGAATTTCTTCGGATTTATCCCAGTTGTTGGTTTGCAAGGTTCAGTTCTTCCAGCCTTCATCATCGGGGTTGTCGGAGCTAAATTTGAAAAAGCTGTTCGTAAGGTTGTTCCAGATGTTCTTGACCTCTTGGTAACACCATTCGTAACACTCCTCGTAATGTCAATTCTTGGTTTGTTTGTTATCGGACCAGTCTTCCACGTTGTTGAAAACTATATCCTTCTTGGAACAAAAGCTATCCTTAACTTGCCATTTGGTCTTGGTGGTTTCTTGATTGGTGGAGTTCACCAAGTTATCGTCGTATCAGGTGTTCACCACATCTTCAACTTGCTTGAAGTTCAATTGCTTGCTGCTGACCATGTTAACCCATTCAACGCTATCATCACAGCTGCCATGACTGCTCAAGGTGCTGCAACAGTAGCCGTTGGTGTTAAAACTAAAAATCCAAAACTTAAAACACTTGCTTTCCCAGCTGCTCTTTCTGCCTTCCTAGGTATTACTGAGCCTGCTATCTTTGGGGTTAACTTGCGTTTCCGTAAACCATTCTTCCTTTCATTGATCGCTGGTGCAATCGGTGGTGGATTGGCATCTATCCTTGGTCTTGCTGGTACTGGTAATGGTATCACAATCATCCCAGGTACAATGCTTTACATTGGTAACGGACAACTTCCACAATACCTTCTTATGGTAGCTGTATCATTCGCTCTTGGTTTTGCTCTTACTTACATGTTTGGTTATGAAGATGAAGCAGAAGTGGCTTCAGAAGCTACAACTGAACGTTTGGCTGACGAAGCAGTAACTGGTACTGTTGTTGCACCTAGCGAAGGTGTCATCCAAACACCAATCGTTGGTGACGTAGTTGCCCTTTCAGATGTTAATGACCCAGTCTTCTCAAGTGGAGCTATGGGACAAGGTATCGCTGTAAAACCTAGTCAAGATGTTGTTTATGCACCAGCTGATGCTGAAGTGACAATCGTCTTCCCAACAGGACATGCTTATGGTTTGAAAACTGCAAACGGAGCTGAAATCTTGATCCACGTGGGTATCGACACTGTTTCAATGAACGGTGAAGGATTTGACCAAAAAGTTGCTCAAGGTGACAAGGTTAAAGCTGGAGATGTTCTTGGAACATTTGACTCAGCTAAGATTGCTGCTGTAGGTCTTGATAACACAACAATGGTTATCGTGACAAACACTGCGGACTTTGTTTCAGTAAATCCAGTTGCTTCTGGATCAGTTGCTAAGGGAGATGCAATCATCGAAGTTAAAGCTTAATACTCTTCGAAAATCAAATTCAAACTGCGTCATACTTGCTTTGCCGTATGTATGTGTTACTGACTTCGTCAGTTCTATCTACAACCTCAAAGCTGTGCTTTGAGCAACCTGCAGCTCGATTCCTAGTTTGTTCTTTGATTTTCATTGAGTACACTACTTTCGATTTAATAGATCAAAAAACGAACAAATGTCATGTTTGTTCGTTTTTGATTGAATGGTAAAATTTACAGAGGAAAATCTAAAATATTGAGCAATTTTCAGTCTGGAAATATGCTATAATAAAGAAAATAAATACAAGAGGTTAATCATGACAAAACTATACGGAAGCTTGGAAGCGGGCGGTACAAAATTTGTCTGTGCTGTCGGTGATGAAAACTTTAATATTGTAGAAAAAACACAATTCCCAACAACAACTCCTATCGAGACAATCGATAAAACTATCGAGTTCTTTTCAAAATTTGATAATCTTGCAGGCCTTGCGATTGGATCATTTGGTCCAATTGATATCGACAAAAACTCAAAAACTTATGGTTTTATTACAACTACACCGAAACCTCACTGGGCAAATGTTGATTTGCTTGGTGCTCTTCGTCGCGCTCTAAACGTGCCAATGTACTTCACAACAGACGTAAACAGTTCTGCCTACGGTGAGGTAGTTGCTCGTAATAATGCTGGTGGCCGTATCGAAAACTTGGTTTACTATACAATCGGTACAGGTATCGGAGCTGGTGTTATCCAACGTGGTGAGTTTATCGGTGGTGTGGGACACCCTGAAATGGGGCACTACTATGTGGCTAGACACCCAATGGATATTGAAAAAGAGTTTAAGGGTGTTTGTCCTTTCCATAAGGGATGTCTGGAAGGCTATGCAGCTGGTCCAAGTTTGGAAGCTCGTACAGGTGTTCGTGGGGAGAACATCGAACTCAACAGTCCTGTATGGGATGTTCAAGCCTACTATATCGCTCAAGCAGCTGTAAACGCAACTGTAACTTTCCGACCAGACGTTATCGTATTTGGTGGTGGGGTTATGGCCCAGCAACACATGCTTGACCGTGTACGTGAGAAATTCACATCTCTTCTCAATGGGTACCTACCAGTTCCAGATGTACGTGACTATATCGTAACACCAGCTGTTGCAGGTAATGGTTCGGCTACACTTGGAAACTTCGTTCTTGCTAAGAGCGTTGCAAAATAAGTATAAAAAATGAGGTCGAGATTTGTCCCGGCCTCTTTCTTTAGTCTTTTTCAATTTTCGTTTCCTGATGGAATATATTTTGCCAAGTTTCATGTCTGCGCCAGATACTTGTATGAATAGTATCACCTATCTGATAGCGGATGAGTTTTGTCTTCTGACTAATGGACGTTAAGTGAAGTTCCTTGATAGCAGAGGTTAATTCTTTTTCCTCCTTATAGGCTTCCTTGTCTAGTTCTAGTCCGTCTTGGCGAATATAAATGAAATCTTCAGCCAGTAACTCTTCCAATTGATTTCCTTGGTCAATTAGTTGCTCTCTCATGAGCAATTTTTTATAGACATTATCTAGAATTTCATCTTCAGGAATCGGTGCTGGTTCGATATGAATGTCTGTATCAAAGACACCAAAGCGTTCTGTCAGCATGGATTCGACCTGATCAGCAATTTCGTGACTCTCAAAAACAGATAGATCCGGGTTCATCTCGAGAGTAATATCCAGATAAATGTTGCTACCATAAGTACGACCGCGTTGTGATTTGACTTTGCTAATCTTAGGGATTTCCATGATAGCCTTTTGGTAATCTTCCAACAAATGTTCATCAAAACCATCTGAAAGACTGAAGGATGACTCAATAAAGATATCATAGGCAGTCTTGAGGATAAAGAAGGTGATAACGATGGCAACCAATTTGTCCACGAGAGGGAAGTTAAAACTGCTGGCTAGGATGGCGATGGTGGTTCCAAGTGAGGTGACGGCATCTGATAGATTGTCCTTGGCAGCTGCTTTCAGTGCCTTAGATTTGGATTGTTTGCTGAGGTGAGTGTTGTAGAGATAGACTCCAAACATAATCACTGCAGAAACCACTCCCAAAATCGCTCCAAGTGGGTCAATCACAGTTTCTTCGCGACTGATAATCTTTTGAATGGTATCTCGCAAGACATCAAAACTAACATAGAACATGATGATAGAGGTGATAAGACTTGCCAAGTCCTCGATTTTCCAGTGACCGAAACGATGGTCTCTATCTGCTGGCTGTCGGGCCAATCGAATCCCTATGAGGAGGGCAACATTTCCAATGATATCTGAAACGTTGTTAAAACCATCTGCCACCAAACTGGATGAATGGAGCAAGTGTCCGGTTGCTAGCTTAGCTGCAGACAAGAAAAGATAAGTCAAAATGCTGATAATGGCACCACGCTCAGCCAATTTTAAGTTTGAAACCGATTGATTCATCTAACTCCCCTTCTAGCATTTTAGTATTCTTTCATTATACTGGTTTTCCAAGGAAAATTCAAATGGAGTGGTTGGGGAGATTTGCATTGATTCAACAGATTTTTTGATTGAAATATGATAGAATATAAAGTAATCATAATTTTAGAGAGAGTTTTCCATGACCCAAAAACAAATCACAGATAGAATGATTCGCATTGGTTTGATTGTGCTACCATTTTTTATTTTTTATGGATATAGATTGATGAAAGGCTTTGAATATCCAGTCGTAGATGATATCATGGTCAATCAAACCATACTATCTGGTGATAATATGTTGCTCCCTTACATTGGGATTATGTTGTCATCTGCTTTAGTATTCCTTCAGCAATTGTTTACAACTTGGAATGTTTATTTTATTTTCCTAGCCCTTAGTTTTTGCTTGAGCTTTAGTGTATACTTGGATTCTTTTTTCAGGAAGAAACTTTATTTTGTTCTTCCCCTACTTGTTATACTTCAAATGATTTTGATGAAGTATTTCTCGTTTTCAGTAATTGCTTATTTGTTGTCTACAGCAGGGATACTTTTATTATTCGATAGAAAACACATCGTAGGAGCTCTGTTGTCTCTGATTGGATTGTCGATTAGACCGCAAATCATTGCCAGTTTATTGCTACTTTTACTGCCGTTTCTAGTTTTTGAAGTAATCAAAGAGAAAAAGAAAAAAGAGCTTTTCGTATTATCTGCTCTTATTTTACTTATCTTTGCTTCTAATAAAGTTTACACCTTAACGAAACCAGATGTTCAAGAATACCTAACTTGGAATACTCTGAGTACCAATTTGAGAGATTTCCCTGCAATTGATTATGAGAAGCATGCCAAGGAATTTCAGGAATTGGGGGTCAGTGAAAACGACTTATCTGCTTCAACCTACTGGTTATTTGCTGAAAAAGATGCTTTGAACAATGAGTTGTTAACAAAAATTCAATCCGTACGTTCTTTCTCTGAGAAGTACTCCTTTAATGTATTTCAGATGGTGAAAGATTATTTCCAAAACATTATTTTGACAACCTTTCTTCTTGTTATGGTTGGCTGGTTTTTGTTCTTCAAGCCTAAGAAAGTCTATGGCTGGTTACTCCCGCTTGTTCCATTTGCACTCATCGGTGCACTATTTGTTAGGCAGAGAGTAGTAGAACGTGTTTATATCCCGATTATCGTTAGCTTTTTAATCTTTTTCGTCTACTATGCGCCCTTATTTTACAATAAGCGTAAACTGTTGAAAGAAAGAGGAATTTTTTATAGTCTACAACTTGTAGGAATGCTGGCGAGTATGGCCTGGGTAAATAGTGTGGGACAAGAACTTTACTGGTTCCCAATCATTCAATCATCCATGATATCAGAGTATCATGATGTAGTGGAAAAACATTCTGATAAATTGCTTGTTTTTGGCGGTTATGGAACACTTGTCAATTCTCAACCAAGCTTGGCTACGATTAGAATGAAGCCTGATCAGTTAATTGAAAATACAACAACCTTAGGTAATTGGCAAACTTTTTCGCCACATTACTATCAATTAATGGAAAACTACAATGTGGAGGACCCTAGTAATCTTCTTTCATCGGCTTTAGATAAGGAGAACATCCTATTCTTTTGGTCACCTTCCTCAGGAAATATGGATCGGGTCAAAAAAATTATGAAAGAACATTACCAGAAAGATATTTATTTTGAAGAAGTTGAGTTGGTCACTTCTGATATGAATCTTTATCGACTAAGAACAGGAGAAGATAGATAGGATGAAAAAGCGCATAGGTTACCTAGATATGGCTAAGGGACTAGCAATCATACTTGTTATTATAGGGCATAGTAGCTTTGTACCTGGACCTGCAAAAATGCTCCTGTATGTTTTTCATATCCCCTTATTTTTTTTCTTATCGGGATTTACTTTAAATGTTACTAAATACAAAACGTTTAAGGAGTATTTTTTTAGTAAGGTGAAAAGTTTGGTTGTACCCTTTTTTTACCTGAATATTTTTGTTTTCCTCTTTCAACTCTTTGTGATGTATCCTGAACAAGTGTTTAGTTTTAACCTTATTCATTTTGCTAAACAATTATTACTGTCAGATAGACTGCATGTTTATTTTCAGTTATGGTTTCTGAATGTCATGTTCTTGGCTCATGTTGTTAGTTACTTCATTCTGAGAAGAAAATGGTCGATTGGTCAATGGATACTAATTGCTATTTCCCTCTTATTCTTGGTCGTTCTAGGACAAAAAGTTTATTCTTGGAATTTTTATCTTATCTGGAATATTGATCTAGTTCCTGTAGCCATCATTTTTACACTCTTAGGTGTCGGTGTGAGAAAATATTTAGCGCAACTGGAAAAGTTTTTTGCAATATACTATTTACCGCTTGCCTTATTGCTAACTATATTTGTTGGTAGGTTGAACTATCATTGGAGTGGGAAACAGATTGTTGATCTTTACTATCAACAGATTGGAAACCATCTCTTGTTTTACATTGCTGCAATTTCAGGTATATGGTCCACCCTCATATTCTTTAAGTCAATTCCTGAAATGACTCTCTTGAAATCAATCGGTCAAAGAACCTTGATTTACTATGGTGTCCATGCCCCGATTGTTTTAGTATTGGTAGAAAAATTAGTTTTACAATTATCTACAAGATATACCGGTATTTTTGTGAATGCCTATATTACAACAAGTGTTGTGACAATATTGACTTTGGTAGGGTGTGAATTGATTGTCAGAGTATTTAGAGGGACTAATTTCCCTTTTGGATTTAAGAGGTTAGGAGACAAAAATGAGTAGAAATAATCCGATTTTATATATCGTGATTCCATGTTATAACGAAGAGCAGGTATTGCCTCATACTAACCCAATGTTTGTGGGAAAAATAGAGGAGCTTGTGAAAAATCAAGAGGTTCATCCAAATAGTAAGGTCATGTATGTGAATGATGGCAGTAAGGATAAAACTTGGGAACTTATCCAAGAATATGCTTCATCGAATCCATTTGTTGTAGGTATTTCTCAAAGTCGAAACCGTGGTCATCAAAGTAGTGTTCTTGCTGGGATGTACGAAGCTGCAGAATTTGCGGATATCGTGATTACCATTGACGCAGATGGTCAAGATGATATTGATTGTATGAATCAGATGATTGCTGAATATAAGTCAGGTTCAGAGATTGTCTACGGCGTTCGTGATAACCGAGAGACAGATTCGGCTTTTAAACGTATTACAGCAGAGGGGTTCTATAAGGTGATGCAACTATTTGGAGCGGATGTCGTTTTTAATCATGCTGACTATCGTTTAGTCTCCAAACGTTTTATTCATGAACTTGCTAAATTTAAAGAAGTAAACTTATTTCTTCGAGGCATTATGCCTCTTGTAGGGTTTAAGTATTCCTACGTGACTTATAAACGCCATGAGCGGATTGCTGGTGAGAGTCACTATCCACTCTCTAAAATGCTTGGTCTAGCTATGGATGGAATTACTAGCTTATCGATTAAACCAATCCATTTGATTACTAGCTTGGGAGTTATGACTTCACTGTTTAGTTTTTTGTTGATCATCTGGGTTTTGTGGAGCAAATTTGTTGGTACAGTAGTAGCTGGATGGGCCAGTACCTACGCCATTGTAAGCTTACTTGGCGGGGTTCAACTCATTAGTCTTGGTGTAATTGGGGAATATATCGGAAAAATCTATCTAGAAACGAAACAACGTCCAAGATATATTATCAGCGACCGCACCTATGATGAGAATAATGACTAACTCCACTCCAACACTTGAAAACTTTTGAAAATCTGTTATAATAGAACTACTCAAGGGAGTAGCTGGCGGTTAACCGCGATAGTGTCGTCATTCCGAATTATTTCCGGCACTATATTAAACAGCGAGACTTGTTTTTTTAAAAAACAGGTCTCTTTTTTTGTAAAAAGAGGCCAAAAAGGAGGAGACTGTTTTGTCAAAAGAACAAAATAAAGATTTGTTTTACACGCAATCTTCTGAGGAGGTCCTAAAGAATTTGGATTCATCTGTCGAAGGTTTGTCAACTGCTCAAGCTCAAGAACGCTTAGCGACTTATGGTCGTAATGAGTTAGAAGAGGGCGAAAAACGTAGCCTACTAGCTAAATTCCTTGATCAATTTAAGGATTTGATGATTATCATCTTGCTTGCGGCAGCGGCACTTTCTGTCATTACAGAAGGGATGGATGGCTTAACAGACGCCATTATCATCTTGGCCGTAGTTGTCTTGAATGCTGCCTTTGGTGTTTACCAAGAAGGTCAAGCAGAAGCAGCCATTGAAGCTCTGAAAAATATGTCTAGCCCGATGGCTCGTGTTCGTCGTGATGGTCATGTTATTGAGATTGACTCGAAAGAATTAGTACCTGGAGATATCGTCTTGCTTGAAGCGGGAGATGTCGTGCCTGCAGATATGCGTTTGTTTGAAGCAGCTTCTCTTAAAATCGAAGAAGCAGCTCTTACAGGGGAGTCTGTCCCAGTTGAAAAAGATGTGACAGGACTTGTTGAAGCAGATGCTGGTATCGGGGATCGTGTTAATATGGGTTACCAAAACTCAAACGTAACATACGGTCGTGGTATTGGTGTCGTGACCAACACTGGTATGTATACTGAAGTTGGTAAGATTGCGGATATGTTGGCCAATGCCGATGAGACAGAAACACCATTGAAGCAAAGCTTGGAACAATTATCTAAGGCCTTGACTTACTTAATCGTTGTGATTGCGATTATCACTTTCTTGGTTGGTGTCTTCGTCCGTGGGGAACATCCATTAGAAGGTTTGATGGTTGCAGTAGCCCTTGCGGTTGCGGCGATTCCAGAAGGTCTCCCTGCCATTGTAACCATCGTTCTCTCTTTGGGAACAACAACCCTTGCCAAACGTAATTCAATCGTTCGTAAATTACCAGCGGTTGAAACACTTGGTTCAACAGAAATCATCGCATCTGATAAAACAGGTACCTTGACCATGAACCAAATGACGGTTGAAAAAGTCTATACTAATGGTCAATTGCAAAGCTCAGCAGCTGAGATTGCTGCTAGCAACAATACCCTTCGCATCATGAACTTTGCCAATGATACCAAGGTGGACCCATCTGGTAAGCTGATTGGTGATCCAACGGAGACAGCACTTGTACAGTTTGGTTTGGACCACAACTTTGATGTTCGTGAAGTCTTGAAGGATGAGCCACGTGTAGCTGAATTGCCATTTGACTCAGACCGTAAACTCATGTCTACCATTCATAAGGAAGCAGACGGTTCTTACTTTATCGCTGTCAAGGGTGCGCCTGACCAATTGCTCAAGCGCGTGACTCGTATTGAAGTCAATGGGGAAGTTCGCCCAATCACAGAAGAAGATAAAAATGCTATCCTTGCAACCAACAAAGACTTGGCTAAACAAGCCCTCCGTGTCTTGATGATGGCTTACAAGACAAGTAACGAAATTCCAACCTTGGAATCTGAAATTGTTGAATCTGACCTCATCTTCTCTGGTTTGGTCGGCATGATTGACCCTGAGCGCCCAGAAGCTGCAGAAGCTGTTCGTGTTGCTAAGGAAGCGGGTATCCGTCCAATCATGATTACGGGTGATCACCAAGATACAGCGGAAGCTATTGCCAAACGTCTTGGAATCATCGATCCAAATGATACAGAAGACCATGTCTTCACTGGAGCTGAGTTGAATGAACTCACTGATGAAGAATTCCAAAAGGTCTTCAAACAATACTCTGTTTACGCTCGTGTATCACCTGAGCACAAGGTTCGTATTGTGAAAGCATGGCAAAAAGAAGGTAAGGTTGTTGCCATGACAGGTGACGGGGTTAATGACGCGCCATCACTTAAGACAGCTGATATCGGTATCGGTATGGGGATTACTGGTACAGAGGTTTCTAAGGGTGCTTCTGATATGGTCCTTGCCGATGACAACTTTGCAACCATTATCGTAGCGGTAGAAGAAGGACGTAAGGTCTTCTCAAATATCCAAAAATCAATTCAATACCTCTTGTCTGCCAATATGGCTGAGGTCTTCACTATCTTCTTTGCAACCCTATTTGGTTGGGATGTGCTTCAACCAGTGCATTTGCTATGGATTAACCTGGTAACAGATACGCTTCCAGCTATCGCTCTTGGGGTTGAACCAGCTGAGCCAGGCGTTATGACTCACAAACCTCGTGGACGTAAGTCTAACTTCTTTGATGGTGGTGTCTTCGGAGCAATCATTTATCAAGGAATCTTCCAAACCATGCTAGTTCTAGGTGTTTATGGTTGGGCTCTTCTCTTCCCAGAGCACCAAAGTCATACTGAAATCCATGCGGATGCCCTTACCATGGCTTTTGCAACTCTCGGTTTGATCCAATTGCTCCATGCCTTTAACGTTAAGTCGGTTTACCAATCTATCTTTAAAGTGGGACTCTTTACCAACAAGACCTTTAACTGGTCTATCCCAGTTGCCTTCGTCCTCTTTGTGGTGACAATTTTGGTTCCTGGATTTAACAGTCTCTTCCACGTGTCACACTTGAGTTTGACTCAATGGATGGTTGTTGCCGTAGGAGCGCTTATGATTGTAGTCCTTGTTGAGATTGTCAAAGCAATCCAACGAGCACTTGGAAAAGATAAAAACGCTATTTAAGCATTATGAAAAGTCATCTTCGGATGGCTTTTTGTTTGTATATAAAGGTAAACTGACAAAGATTTTATGCTATAATCAAGGAGAATGATATCGCATGGAGGAAAGAATCTTGGAAAAGAAAATAGTAAAAGATATCTTGTTTTTGTCGCAGGTATCCCAGCCTGCTAGTCAGGAAGATTTACCCCTAGCAAAGGATTTGCAGGATACTCTACAGGCCAACCGAGAAACCTGTGTTGGACTAGCGGCCAATATGATTGGGGTACAAAAGCGCGTCATTATTTTTAATATCGGAATGATTCCCATGGTTATGTTTAATCCAGTTCTCAAATCTTTTGAAGGGTCATACGAAACAGAGGAAGGTTGTTTGTCTTTGACAGGAGTGAGACCAACAACTCGGTATGAAAAAATTACAGTAAGCTACAGAGACATCCATTGGCAAGAGCAAACCATTATCCTGACAGGATTTCCTGCTCAGATTTGTCAGCATGAATTGGATCATTTGGAAGGTCGTATTATTTAGGCTCAAATCCTTGGTGCTCCTAGAAAAATATGCTACACTAAGACTATGAAAATTCTAATCCCAACCGCAAAAGAAATGAATACAAATGTTCCTAGTTTAGAGGCAAAAACCTTGTGTCCTGAAAGTCAGGCTGTACTAGACGAACTAACTATATATTCTGCTCAAGAACTGGAAAATTTTTATAAAATCTCTGCTGAAAAAGCACAAGAAGAGTATGGACGCATCCAAGCTTTAAAAAATGGAACTGCAAACTCTTATCCTGCTTTGCAACTCTTTGATGGACTTATGTATCGCAATATCAAACGGGCCAATCTAACCAAGGCTGAACAAGCCTATCTGGAGAAACACCTCATGATAACGTCAGCTCTTTACGGTGTGATTCCAGCCTTTGCACCGATTGCACCTCACAGACTGGACTTTTTGATGAAGCTTAAAGTCGCTGGAAAAAGCCTGAAAAGTCACTGGCAGTCAGCTTATGAAGAGTCGGTGAAGGGTGAAGAATTAATCTTTTCACTCTTGTCTTCGGAGTTTGAAACTGTCTTCCCTAAAGAGGTCCGTGAAAAGATGGTGGCCTTCAAGTTCATGGAAGAGCGAGATGGTAAACTAAAAATCCACTCAACCATTTCAAAGAAAGCTAGAGGTGCTTTCTTAACAGCCTTGATGGAAAATCAGGTGACTTCGGTAGAAGAAATCAAAAAGCTCAGCTTTGCAGGTTTCCGTTATCAAGAAGACCTGTCTACTGGCAAGGAATTGGCTTTTGTGAAATAGATTGAAAATAGAGTCTGTCCTAGGTTGTATCAGGGCAGGCTTTTTTATGATTTGACGCTTCTATTTTTAGTTCAGAATGGTAGGAATTTTCTCACAATTTTGGTATAATAGGACTATTAGAAAATTTCAAGGAGACAAACATGTCAGTTAAGATTGCTTTACTTGGATTTGGTACAGTAGCCAGTGGTGTACCATTCTTACTAAAGGAAAATGGAGAAAAAATTGTTCAAGCAGCACATTCAGAAATTGAAGTAGCCAAGGTTTTGGTCAAAGATGATGAAGAGAAAGCACGCTTGCTTGAAGCAGGAAATGATTTTAATTTTGTAACAAATATCGACGAAATCTTGTCAGACAAAGACATCACGATTGTTGTTGAGTTGATGGGACGTATCGAGCCTGCTAAAACTTTTATTACTCGTGCCTTAGAAGCAGGGAAGCACGTTGTGACAGCCAACAAGGATCTTTTGGCTGTTCATGGTGCAGAATTGCTTGAGATTGCCAAAGCTCATAATGTTGCTCTTTACTATGAAGCAGCTGTTGCGGGAGGAATTCCAATTCTTCGTACCTTGGTTAACTCACTAGCATCAGACAAAATCACACGTGTTCTTGGTGTTGTCAATGGCACATCAAACTTTATGATGACTAAAATGGTAACCGAAGGTTGGTCTTACGAGGATGCTTTAGCAGAAGCCCAACGACTTGGCTTTGCTGAAAGCGACCCAACCAATGACGTTGATGGGATTGATGCAGCCTACAAGATGGTCATCCTTAGCCAGTTTGCATTTGGGATGAATGTCAAATTTGAAGATGTTGCCCATCAAGGAATCCGTAATATCACTCCAGAGGATGTGGCTGTTGCCCAAGATCTTGGGTATGTGGTTAAATTAGTAGGTTCTATCGAAGAAACACCATCTGGAATCGCTGCCGAGGTTACACCAACCTTCCTTCCTAAGGCTCACCCACTTGCAAGTGTCAATGGTGTCATGAATGCAGTCTTTGTAGAGTCTATCGGGATTGGTGAATCAATGTACTACGGACCAGGTGCTGGACAAAAACCAACTGCAACGAGTGTCGTAGCTGATATTGTTCGTATCGTTCGTCGCTTGAATGACGGTACCATTGGAAAAGCCTTTAACGAATATCATCGTGACCTTGTTTTGGCTCAGCCAGAAGATGTCAAAGCCAACTACTATTTCTCAATCTTGGCTCCAGATTCAAAAGGTCAAGTCTTGAAATTGGCTGAACTCTTTAACGCGGAAGATATTTCCTTCAAGCAAATCCTTCAAGATGGCAAGCAAGAAGGCAAGGCTCGTGTCGTTATCATCACTCATAAAATCAACAAGGCACAGCTTGAAAATATTACAGAATCTTTGAAGGGTGTAGCTGAATTTGAACTTCTCAACACCTTCAAGGTTTTAGGAGACTAAGATGAAGATTATTGTACCTGCTACAAGTGCCAATGTGGGTCCTGGTTTTGACTCGGTTGGTGTAGCTGTAACGAAGTATCTAGAAATTCAGGTTTGTGAGGAACGTGAAGAATGGATGATTGAGCACCAACTGGGCAAATGGATTCCACGTGATGAACGTAATCTTTTGCTAAAGATTGCTCTACAAATTGTTCCAGACCTACAACCACGACGTTTGAAAATGATTAGTGATATTCCTCTTGCACGTGGACTAGGTTCTTCTAGTTCTGTCATCGTTGCAGGGATTGAACTGGCAAATCAATTAGGAAATCTTAAATTAAGCGATCACGACAAATTGCAATTGGCGACTAAGATTGAAGGCCATCCTGATAATGTTGCACCAGCCATCTACGGAAATCTGGTTATTGCCAGCTCAGTCGAAGATCAGGTTTCAGCTGTTGTGGCGCCTTTCCCAGAGTGTGCTTTCCTAGCTTATATTCCAAACTATGAATTGCGAACTCGCGATAGTCGTGGTGTCTTGCCTAAGAAATTATCATACAAGGAAGCTGTTGCAGCAAGTTCTATCGCCAATGTGGCTATCGCAGCTCTACTGACAGGAGATATGGTCAAAGCTGGCCAAGCTATCGAGAGTGACCTTTTCCACGAGCGTTATCGTCAAGATTTGGTTCGAGAATTTGCGACAATTAAAAAAGTTGCCAAGAGAAACGGTGCTTATGCGACCTACTTGTCTGGCGCTGGGCCTACTGTCATGGTTCTAGCTAATCCTGATAAGATGCCGAAGATTAAGGCTGAGCTTGAAAAGCAACCGTTCAAAGGAAAACTTCATGATTTGCAAGTAGATACACAAGGCGTTCGCGTCGAAGAAAAATAAATATAGCGATAGGATGGGGAAACTCTCTATTAGAGGGCTTCCTGTCCTTTTTTTGAAAATGAAACATGGGAACTGATACTCAATGAAAATCAAAGAGCAAACTAGGAAGCGAGCCGCAGGTTGCTCAAAGCAATGCTTTGAGGTTGTAGATAAGACTGACGATGTCAGTTACATATATCTACGGCAAGGCGACGCTGACGTGGTTTGAATTTGATTTTCGAAGAGTATGAAAGGTTTCCCGTGTTTAGCGACCGATAGTTGGTCAAGGAGGATTTGAAATGGCAGAAATATATCTAGCAGGCGGTTGTTTTTTGGGCTTGGAAGAGTACTTTTCACGTATTTCTGGAGTGTTGCAAACCAGTGTTGGTTACGCTAATGGTCAAGTTGAAACTACCAATTATCAATTAATCAAAGAAACAGATCATGCAGAGACTGTGCAAGTTATCTATGATGAAAAAGCAGTCTCGCTCCGTGAGATTTTGCTTTATTATTTCCGAGTCATTGATCCATTATCTGTCAACCAACAAGGAAACGACCGTGGTCGTCAGTACCGCACAGGGATTTATTATCAAGACGAAGAGGATTTACCGACTATCTATGCTCTTGTCCAAGAGCAGGAGCGCATGCTTGGACGCAAGATAGCAGTAGAAGTGGAGAAGCTTCGTCACTATATCCTGGCTGAGGACTATCACCAAGACTACCTCAAGAAAAATCCTGGAGGCTATTGCCACATTGATATTAGGGATGCGGAGAAGCCACTGATAGATGCTGCCAACTATGAAAAACCAAGTCAGGCAGTGCTAAAGGAAAAACTATCTGAGGAATCCTACAGAGTTACCCAAGAGGCTGCGACGGAAGCTCCTTTTAGCAATGCTTACGACCAAACTTTTGAGGAAGGGATTTATGTCGATATCACGACTGGTGAGCCCCTCTTCTTTGCCAAGGATAAGTTTGCCTCAGGCTGTGGTTGGCCAAGTTTTAGCCGACCTATTTCGAAAGAGCTTATCCACTACTATCAAGACTTGAGTCACGGGATGGAGCGTATCGAAGTTCGTTCACGTTCAGGGAATGCTCACTTGGGTCACGTCTTCACAGATGGGCCTCAGGAACTAGGTGGTCTTCGTTACTGTATCAATTCTGCATCCTTACGTTTTATCGCTAAGGATGAAATGGAGGAAGCTGGCTATGGTTACCTACTTCCATATTTGAACAAGTAAAAAGATGGTGGTTTTCCACCTTCTTCATTTTGAAATTAGAAGGGACATATGAAACACTTACTTTCTTACTTTAAACCTTATATCAAGGAATCTTTCCTAGCGCCCTTGTTTAAGTTACTAGAAGCCGTTTTTGAACTCTTGGTTCCCATGGTGATAGCTGGGATTGTAGACCAATCTATCCCTCAAAAAGATCAAGGACATCTGTGGATGCAAATGGGTCTCCTCTTTGTTTTCGCAGTTATTGGTGTTTTGGTAGCTTTAGTCGCCCAGTTTTATTCGGCTAAGGCAGCTGTCGGATTTACCAAGGAATTGACCAATGACCTCTATCGTCATATTCTCTCCTTGCCCAAGGACACTAGAGACCGCCTGACGACTTCGAGTTTGGTGACGCGTTTGACTTCGGATACTTATCAGATTCAAACGGGAATCAATCAATTTTTACGTCTATTTTTAAGAGCGCCTATTATTGTTTTTGGTGCCATTTTTATGGCTTATCGTCTCTCGCCTGAATTGACCTTCTGGTTCTTGGTCATGGTAGTCATTCTAACCATTATCATTGTAGGCCTATCACGACTAGTCAATCCACTTTACAGTAGCTTAAGAAAGAAAACAGACCAGCTGGTTCAGGAAACACGCCAACAGATACAAGGTATGCGCGTAATTCGTGCCTTTGGTCAAGAAAAAAGAGAAATTGAACATTTTCAACTACTCAATCAAGTCTATACAGCTATCCAAATGAAGACAGGTTACTGGTCTAGTCTCTTGACTCCCTTGACCTATTTGATTGTTAACGGAACCTTGTTAGTAATTATCTGGAATGGCTATATTTCTATCCAAGGAGGTTGGCTCAGTCAAGGTGCTTTGATTGCCCTGATTAACTATCTCCTGCAAATCTTGGTAGAGTTAATCAAACTGGCCATGCTCATCAATTCACTCAACCAGTCTTATATTTCTGCCAAGCGGATTGAGGAAGTTTTCGCAGAAAAACCTGAAGATATTCATTCTGAGATGCAGGCAGGAAGAGTGTCTGGTGCCCAAGCTTTACAAGTCAGTCACTTGAGCTTTACCTACCCAGATGCTGCTCAACCATCCTTGCGAAATCTTTCTTTTGCTATGCAACAAGGACAAATTCTTGGAATCATTGGGGGAACTGGTTCTGGTAAGTCAACCTTAGTGCAGGTCCTACTTGGCCTTTATACGGCAGATAAGGGAAGCATTTCCCTTTATCGAGATGGACGTAGTCCTCGCGATCTTTCTGAATGGCGTTCTTGGATGGCCTATGTCCCTCAAAAAGTTGAACTCTTTAAGGGAACCATCCGTTCCAACTTGACTTTAGGTATGGAAGAAACAGTCTCGGACCAAGAACTCTGGCAGGCCTTGGAAATTGCCCAGGCCAAGGACTTTGTCAGTGAAAAGGAAGGTCAGCTGGACGCAGAAGTCCAAGCGGGTGGCCGTAATTTCTCAGGTGGGCAAAAACAACGTTTATCGATTGCCCGAGCAGTTTTACGTCAAGCTCCTTTTCTCATCCTCGATGATGCGACTTCGGCTCTTGATACCATTACTGAGTCCAATCTTCTCAAAGCTGTTCAGGAAAATTTGCCTGATACTAGCTTAATCTTGATTTCCCAACGAACTTCGACCTTGAAGATTGCTGAACAAATTCTCCTTTTAGAAAAAGGTCAGCAATTAGCGCTTGGAAATCATGAGGAATTGATGAAGACTAGTCAAGTCTATCGTGAAATCAATGCATCTCAACATGGAAAGGAGGACTAGAATGAAAGGTAAACATGCAAGTCAAACCCTCAAACGTTTGGCAAAAGATTTAGCAAGTCATCCCGTCCTTCTTTTCCTGACTTTCTTGGGAACCATTGCCCAAATAGCCCTATCAATCTATCTGCCAATCTTGATTGGACAGGTAATTGACCAAGTCCTAGTGACGGGCTCATCTCAGGTATTTTGGCAGATTTTTCTCCAGATGATATTGGTGGTCATAGGAAATACACTAGTACAATGGGCCAATCCTCTCCTCTATAATCGACTGATTTTCTCCTATACCAGAGATTTACGGGAGAAAATCATTGAAAAACTCCATCGTTTACCGATTGCCCTTGTAGATAGACAAGGTAGTGGGGAAATGGTCAGCCGTGTAACGACAGATATTGAACAGTTGGCAGCGGGATTGAATATGATTTTCAACCAATTTTTTATCGGAGTTCTGATGATTTTGGTAAGCATCCTTGCCATGCTTCAAATTCATCTTTTGATGACTCTATTAGTTCTGCTCTTAACACCTCTGTCTATGGTCATTTCACGCTTTATTGCCAAGAGATCCTACCATCTCTTTCAAAAACAGACAGAGTCTAGGGGGATTCAAACCCAGTTGATTGAAGAATCGCTTACCCAACAGACGATTATCCAGTCTTTTAATGCTCAAGAAGAATTCATCGATAGACTTCATGAGGTAAATGATACTTATGCAGGATATTCTCAGTCGGCTATCTTTTACTCTTCGACAGTCAATCCTTCAACCCGTTTTGTCAATGCCCTCATTTATGCCCTTCTTGCTGGAGTTGGGGCTTTCCGTATCATGATGGGCTCTACTTTGACAGTTGGACGTTTAGTGACCTTTTTAAACTATGTGCAGCAGTACACTAAGCCTTTTAATGATATTTCATCAGTCTTAGCCGAGTTGCAGAGTGCATTGGCTTGTGCAGAACGTGTTTATACTGTTTTAGAAAGCCCTGAGGTTAGAGAAACTGGTCAGAAAGAGTTGAACAGCGACCAAGTCAAGGGAGCTATTTCCTTTAAACATGTTTCTTTTGGTTACAATCCTGAAAAAATCTTAATCAAGGACTTGTCTATTGACATTCCAGCTGGCAGTAAGGTTGCCATTGTTGGACCAACGGGTGCTGGGAAGTCTACCCTTATCAATCTTCTCATGCGTTTTTATCCTATTATCTCTGGAGATATTTTATTGGATGGTCATTCGATTTATGACTATACTCGAGCTTCTCTTCGACAGCAGTTTGGGATGGTGCTTCAAGAAACTTGGCTCAAGCAAGGAAGCATTCATGACAATATTGCCTTTGGCAATCCTGATGCTAGCCGAGAGCAGGTTATTGCAGCAGCCAAGGCAGCTAACGCAGACTTCTTTATCCAACAGTTGCCACAGGGTTATGATACCAAGCTTGAAAATGCAGGTGAATCCTTGTCTGTAGGTCAGGCTCAGCTCTTAACCATTGCCCGTGTCTTTCTAGCCATTCCTAAGATTCTTATCTTAGATGAAGCAACTTCATCCATCGATACCCGGACAGAGGTCTTGGTTCAGGATGCCTTTGCCAAACTCATGAAGGGACGGACAAGCTTCATCATCGCCCATCGTTTGTCTACCATTCAAGATGCTGATTTGATTCTTGTCTTGGTGGATGGAGATATTGTCGAGTATGGCAATCATCAGGAACTGATGGCGAGAAAAGGTAAATATTATCAAATGCAAGAAGCAGCAGCTTTTAGTCCAGAATAGACTTTTAATCGTTTATAAAGCAAATAAGTAAATACAGAATAAAAGTTGCCTTCGGGTGACTTTTTTGTTACAATAGCTAGAAAAATTATCTAGTATGAAAGCTAATACTCAATGAAAATCAAAGAGCAAACTAGGAAGCTAGCCGCAGGTTGCTCAAAGCACTGCTTTGAGGTTGTAGATAGAACTGACGAAGTCAGTAACATATATACGGCAAGGCGACGTTGATGCGGTTTGAAGAGATTTTCGAAGAGTATAATTTAGAAAAGGAGCCTATTGATGAAAGTCTTTCAGCATGTAAATATCGTGACTTGTGACCAGGATTTCCATGTTTACCTGGATGGTATCTTAGTTCTTGAAAATTCTCAAATCGTCTATGTCGGTCAGGAAAATCAAGAGATTCTTAAACAAGCAGATCAAATCATAGATTATAAGGGTGCTTGGATCATGCCTGGTTTGGTTAACTGCCATACTCACTCTGCCATGACAGGCTTGAGAGGGATTCGTGATGATAGCAATCTCCACGAATGGCTCAATGACTATATCTGGCCAGCAGAAGCTCAGTTTACACCAGAGATGACCACAAAAGCTGTCAAAGAGGCTCTGACAGAAATGCTCCAGTCTGGAACAACAACCTTCAACGACATGTATAATCCTAATGGAGTGGATATAGCTGAGATTTATGAGGCAGTCAAGGCATCCAAGATGCGTTGCTATTTTTCTCCAACCCTCTTTTCTTCAGATGTGGAGACGACGGCTGAAACCATAGCTAGAACTCGAGCTATCATTGAGTCAATCAAAGGCTACCAGGATCCCAAGTTCAAGGTTATGGTGGCCCCTCATTCGCCCTATAGTTGTGGTCGAGACTTGCTGGAGGCAAGTCTTGAGCTAGCAAAAGAAGAAAACATTCCACTTCATATCCATGTTGCAGAAACACAGGAAGAGTCAGGCATTATCCTGAAACGCTATGGCAAACGCCCACTAGCCTTTCTAGATGAACTTGGATATTTAGATCATCAGGCTGTATTTGCTCACGGTGTGGAGTTGAATGAAGCAGAAATTACCCGCTTGGCAGATTCGCAAGTTGCCATTGCCCACAATCCTATCAGCAATCTCAAACTAGCTTCGGGAATTGCACCAGTCGTCCAACTTCAAAAGGCAGGAGTGCCAGTCGGTATTGCGACTGACTCAGTTGCTTCTAACAATAACCTTGATATGTTTGAGGAAGGACGGACCGCAGCTCTTTTACAGAAAATGAAAAGTGGCGATGCTAGCCAATTTCCAATCGAAACTGCCCTCAAGGCTCTGACTATCGAGGGAGCTAAGGTGTTGAGAATGGAAGATGAGATTGGTAGTCTAGAAGTCGGCAAACAAGCAGATTTTCTCGTCATTCAACCCCAAGGAAAAATCCATCTCCAACCTCAAGAAAACATGCTTTCTCACCTCGTTTATGCTGTCAAATCGAGTGACGTTAATGACGTCTATATTGCAGGTGAGCAAGTAGTGAGAGCTGGGAAGGTACTAACAGTAGATTTGTAAGTGATACTCTTTCTAATTTTTTAAAGCTAGGTCGGTGTTGTCTTGACTTAGTATGCTCTAACAAGTTTATTGAGTGGGTATTTATTGTGTAGGCTATATAGAAAAAGAAGACTCTGTAAGGTCTTCTTTTTGTTACATAATATTTAATTTGAACATTTTTGAGAGGGACCTCTATCCTCTTTTAATTTTAGAACGAACTAAGTCAAGTGCATAATGAAGTGTTTTATCTTTGATAATAAAGAGGGTGATGGCGTAATAGATGCCACAAGCTGCGATTGTAGAAAGAACCATGCTAATCATCTTCATCGTAACTTCATAGCTATGAACTTGGAAGAGGGTTTTAAAAATATAATAAATTGGGATGAAACCAAGTGATACGATTGTGTAGCGAGCCAAGGTTGTAAAAATCTCTTTCAAATCCAATAGTTTGTACTTCTTAATAAAGCGAATCTCTAGCAGAACCACAATTGCTTCAGCTAGAACGGTTGTGCCAATGTAGTATTCAGGAGTGAAGATATTATTGAAAAACAGCAAGGAGTTAAATAGAATATTTGCTCCACCTCCGATAAAGTAGAAAGCAGTCAAGTGATTTTCATGGTCATTGATAAAGATAATTTGTTTAGCAAGGATTAATTCGATGGCCCAGATAATGGTACGAAAGGCAAAGACACTTGTTACAATTCCAGCTTCTAGATATTTCTCAGAAGAGTAAATAACTGTAGCATAGGTTCCCAAAACCATAATACCAATACTGGTAGGAATCATGAGGAAGTAAAAGAGGGATGCGCCCTGATTGACCAAATTTTTATAAGAAGTAAAATCTTTTTTTCCTAGATAATAACCAAGTCGTGGGATGCTGACGTTGATAGCTCCGCTAAGGACACTAGCAATCAGCATTACGATACTTGAGGCAATGGTGTAGTAGGAGATGAAATTCTCGTCAGGTCCCTTAGTGATGAACATACGGTCTAGCAAGGTATAGAGCATATTAGCATTTGCTAGAAGGAGCATGGTTAAGAGTGGTTTAGATGACTTGAGAAGTTCGATGAACTCAATCTTAACAAAGGAAACCTCTCGCTTAATCCATAGGAAGCTAAGTAGATAGTTGATAATGGTTGTCGCACTCATGATTGTGGCATAGGGAACAATATCATCAGGAGTCTTAACGAAAGCGAAGATAGCGACCAACATTCCAATACGAATAACCAGTGTTTTATAAAGGATAAATGAATAATTCTCATAGGCTTCATTCATCCACTCGATATTCAGAAATTGGAAGAGGGCTTGAATTCCAAGGATATAGTAAAGGATTTTCAGATTGACAATACTAGTATCAAAATGAATAAAGAGGAAATAGATAGCTGTTGTTACAGCTGAAGTAATTAGCGAAATATAGAACAACTTAGAGAAGACATAATTGATCTTGTTTTTGTCATCCTTAACCTTACTGATAGCTCGAATCCCATAATTATAAATCCCAAAGGCAGCGAGTGGAATGACAAAGCTTGCCCAGGTGTTGGCAGTGTTGAAGTAACCGTAATTGGATTTACTAAGAATCCGCGTTAAATAGGGATTAGTAATCAAAGGAAAAACGATATTCAAGATGTTGACCAGCAAGCTAGCCAAAGCATTAACTTTTATATTTTTCATGAAACTTTCTTTCTTATATTCTAAAATAGATACTAGTATTATATCACATTCCAACGCCATTCTTTTGATAAAATCTATGAAATCTTGTATAATAGATAGAACTGAAAGTATGAGGTTACGAACTATGAAAATGAAACAAATCAGTGATACGACATTAAAGATCACCATGTCTTTAGAGGATTTGATGGATCGAGGGATGGAAATCGCAGACTTTCTCGTTCCACAAGAAAAAACAGAAGAATTTTTCTACGCAATTTTGGATGAACTAGAAATGCCAGATAGTTTTTTGGATACAGGCATGCTTAGTTTCCGAGTAACACCGAAGCCTGATAAGGTCGACGTCTTTGTAACTAAGTCTAAGATCGACCAGAATTTGGATTTTGACGATTTGGCAGACCTTCCTGATATGGATGAGTTGGCTAAAATGTCTCCAGATGAGTTTTTGAAAACCTTGGAGAAAACCATGGCAGAAAAAACTAAAGACGATATTGAAGCCATTCAATCTTTAGAACAGGTTGAAAAGGAAGAGGAAGCAGCGCTTGATGAAGTCCTTGAAGTAGAAGAAGGAAAAAGAGAACCGTATATCTACTACATCTTACGTTTTGACAATTTAGCTAGTTTGGTTTCTTTTGCCAAAACGGTTGACTACCAAATGGAGACTTCAGAACTTTACAAAATGAACGACCAATACTATCTAACAGTTTTGGTTGATGTAGAAGATCATCCAAGTCTTTATCCAGCTTGGTTATTGGCTCGCATGCGTGAATTTGCTGATGATAGTGATATCAGCCGTTCAGTTCTCCAAGAATACGGTCAAATCATCATCAACCACGATGCTGTCCAAGGACTCCAAAAAGTTTAATCTAGAAAAAGAGGTTGGGACAAAAGATCCCGACCTCACTTTTTATCAGCAATCAAACTTTGACGCGGTAGATGATTGAACTTTTTGTTCGTCTTTTATACTCTTTGAAAATCAAATTCAAACCACGTCAGCGTCACCTTGCCGTACTCAGGTACAGCCTGCGGCTAGCTTCCTAGTTTGCTATTTGATTTTCATTGAGTATTAGACTCCAAAAAGCTCCTAATCATCCTCGCGGGGCTGGGACTACGAAATCGAGACTTTGTCTATCGATTTCTGTCCCACCCCCCGCCTTTTGTTATCTTCTCTGTAAAATCTATTTTTTAAAAATTGGATACAGTTTGTATTCAAAAAATTGCTATATTATAATTTGATAGCAGAATTAAAATTTTAGCATAATTTCATGAAAATTTTCTGAATGGACAAAGGTTAGTACGAAGTAGAAAAAAAGTCCAAAAAATAAGGTAAATTAGTAGCTTAAAAGTAAGAAATGGGGTAGAATGGAGGAAGTTACTTTCGGTAGTTTAGAATCGAATTGACTGACAAATCTTTTAGGTGTAAATGTTGCTACAGCAACGATTTTACTAAACTATTATATTTTTTTTGTTTTCAAAGTATAATTTTAGTTTATATTTGAAAATAGATAAAATTTGAATCAGTTTTTGAAAAGAGCCCTCATATAGTTTTTGAATCCTAGCAATTGGTATTCCTATGTCTTCCAATCTTGCTAAAATTGATGAAAAACGATATGATAGAATGAAAAAAGCGAGGTGAAATATGGACCAAAGACGGATTCAAATAGAAACACAGCAGATTCTTGAAGATGTACTAGACAAGGCTTCTTTACAGGAGGGAGCACTATTTGTCTTGGGTTTGTCTTCGAGTGAAGTGCTGGGAGGACACATCGGAAAAGATTCGAGTCAGGAAATCGGTGAACTTATTGTCAAGACTATGTTGGAACTGTTGACGGCTAAGGGAATTCACCTGGCTGTTCAAGGTTGTGAACATGTCAATCGGGCTTTAGTTGTTGAACGAGAAGTAGCTATAAAACATCAGTTGGAGATTGTGAGTGTACTCCCGACCTTACATGCAGGAGGTTCTGGTCAATTGGCCGCCTTTCGCTATATGAAGGATCCCGTGGAGGTCGAATTTATCAGGGCAGATGCTGGTCTAGACATTGGTGATACAGCTATCGGTATGCATATCAAACATGTTCAGGTACCCATTCGACCAGTCTTAAGAGAGATTGGTCTGGCTCATGTGACAGCACTTGCTAGTCGACCAAAACTCATTGGAGGGGCGCGTGCTCAATATCCAATAGATCACATTAGAAAGATTTAAAATGAAAAACAGAAAAATGCAGTTTGATAGAGTCATTAAATACTCTATTCGGAAGTTCTCAGTTGGTGTAGGTTCTGCGGTTATCGGGACATTTCTTTTGGGGGCAAATAACTTTTTAGTTGAAACTGTTGCAGCTAACGAAGTAGCGACACCTAGCCAAGTTCATTACCGTTATTTGGCTGAGCAAGAATTGACAGAAGCAGAAAAAGCTTTAATCCATCGCGAACTTCCTTCTGATTTAAAGCAAGATGATGTTGTCTATCTTGTTTACAGAAAGAAGGAAGTGAATTCTCAACAATTGCCGAACACTGGAAGCGAGGAGTTAGCACTGGCAACTCTTGGATTTGCAACAGCGTCTTTGGTTGTTGTGGTGATGTCTAAAAAACACCGCAATAAAATGTTGGGTCTTCTCTTTATTGGAGCGCTAGGTGGTAGTTACTTTATCCCTCAGTCAGCTCAAGCATTTGAGAATAAAATCCTAGTGTCCTACAATCAAACGATTGCAGCAAGTAGTCAAGAGGACTTGGCAAAAGGTGTCATTCAAATCGAAGGATACGAATACGTCGGTTACTTTAAAGCATCAGATTTCCAAGACCAACCAGAGAAAATTGCTACTGCTAAAGGAACTCAAGAAGTAGGCCATGAAGGTGAATCTCTGGTTCAACCAGAATTGCCAGCTTACACAGGTGAGATTAGTACTAAAGGCACTCAAGAAGCAGGCCACGAAGGCGAATCTTTGGTTCAGCCAGAATTGCCAGCCTACACCGGCGAGCTTACAGCCAAAGGAACCCAAGAAGAGGGTCACGAAGGCGAATCTTTGGTTCAGCCAGAATTGCCAGCCTATACAGGCGAACTTAGCGCTAAAGGCACTCAAGAAGCAGGTCACGAAGGCGAATCTTTGGTTCAGCCAGAATTGCCAGCCTATACAGGCGAACTTAGTGCTAAAGGCACTCAAGAAGCAGGCCACGAAGGCGAAACTTTGGTTCAACCAGAATTGCCAGCCTATACAGGCGAACTTAGCACTAAAGGCACTCAAGAAGCAGGCCACGAAGGCGAAACTTTGGTTCAACCAGAATTGCCAGCCTATACAGGCGAACTTAGCACTAAAGGAACTCAAGAAGAGGGCCACGAAGGCGAATCTTTGATTCAGCCAGAATTGCCAGCCTATACAGGCGAATTTAGCGCTAAAGGAACTCAAGAAGCAGGCCATGAAGGCGAATCCCTAGTTCAACCAGAGTTGCCAGCCTATACAGGCGAGATTAGTGCTAAAGGCACCCAAGAAGCAGGTCACGAAGGTGAATCCCTAGTTCAACCAGAAGCCCCAGCTTACACTAGCGAGCATAGTGCTAAAGGCACGCAAGAAGAAGGCCACGAAGGCGAATCCCTAGTTCAGCCAGAGTTGCCAGCGTATGAAGTAGCTGAAGCAACTGTCACAGAAACTGAAACAGTAGCAGTTCCATATACAAAGGAGTATGTAGCTGATGATACTCGTTACACTGATGAAGAAACAGTGATTCAAAACGGTCAAGCAGGAAGTCAGCTGATTCATCGTGTCTATAAGACAGTCAATGGCCAAAAAGTTGGGGACCCAATCAGCACGAGTACAGAAATTGTTACGGCGCCAGTAAACGAAAAAATTAGTCGTGGTACCAAGGCTATTGAAGGTCAAGTTGAAGAAGTTTCGTTTGAAGAAATTCCTTTCGAGACAAGAACAGAAGTAGACAGCACTCTTCCGAAGGGAACAGAAGTTGTTGCTCAAGCTGGTCAAAACGGTAAGAAAAAGATTACCAAAGTCTATAAGACTCTTAAGGGCGTGAAAACTGCGGATGCTCCAACGATTTCAGAGGAAGTTGTTGAAGCAGTTCAAGATCGTATCATCAAAAAAGGTGATCAAATCCTGACTGAGCCAACGTTGACCCTCACTCATATAGATAAAGAAGAATTAGAGCGTAGTGCCAAGGTTCGTTACCAATTGGTTAAACCAACAGGTGTAACCATTAAATCTCTTGAAGTTGTCTTGAAAGATGGTGATACTAGCCTTCAAACAGTCAACATGTCTGAGGGAGACCTGACTGCAAATCTTACAAACTTGAAATACTACAAGGACTACAAGATTGCGACTAAGATGGTTTACGATCGTGGAAATGGGAATGAAGAAGTAGTTCTCACGGAAGAACCACTGCGACTTGATCTCAAAAAAGTCGAAGTCAAAAACATCAAGGAAACCAGCCTTATCAGTGTTGATAACCAAGGTGTAGAAACTGATAATAGTCTCTTGTCAGCAAAACCATCAGATGTTAAACCTTATTACTTGAAAGTGACAACTCATGATAACAAGGTTACAAGACTAGCTGTTGACAAGATTGAAGAAGTTACTGTAGATGGTAAAACATTGTACAAAGTAACTGCCCAAGCCCCTGATTTAATTCAGCGTAATTCAGACAACAAGTTCAGTCAAGAATATGTCCATTACTTTGCTAAGCCAAAAGCTCATGAAGGTGATGTTTATTACGATTTCAATGATCTTGTAAAGGCCATGCAGGACAATAAAAATGGAACATTTAAACTAGGTGCTGATCTTAATGCAGCTAATGTTCCAACACCAAATAAACAATATGTACCTGGTAAGTTTAGTGGAACTTTAACAAGTGTTGAAGGAAAGCAGTACACAATCCACAATATGGCTCGTCAATTGTTCGATAATATCGAGGGTGGCTCGGTTACAAATGTTAACCTAGGTAACGTTGATATCAATATGCCTTGGGCTGAAAATATTTCACCACTTGCAAGAACGATTAAAAATGCTACAGTTGAGAATGTCAAGGTGACTGGTAGTGTTCTTGGTAAAGATGGTATTGCTGGTATTGTCAATAAAGCAGATGTTGGTGGCCTACTTAAAAATGTCGCATTCATTGGTAAACTTACTGGTGTTGGTGACAAAGGCTGGGATATTGGTGGTATTGCCGGTGAAATTTGGAGAGGGAATATCAAACACGCTTATGTAGATGCTGATATTACAGCAAATAAAGCTCGTGTTGGTGGTCTTCTTGCTAGATCTGATAATGGTTCGGATCCTAATGGAATCGACAAGTATGCTTCTGTTCGTAATGCTGTTACTAAAGGAACCATTAATGTTAAGACACCTGTTGAGGTTGGTGGATTCATTAGTAAAAACTGGACATGGGGTAGAGTTGCTGATACTGTTTCAATGATGAAAGTTGAAAATGGTGAAGAGTTCTACGGTTCAAAAGACTTAGACGAAGAAGACGGTTACTATACAAACGATTGGATTGAGCGAAACTATGTTGTTAAAGATGTCAGCTCTGGTAAACGTTCATTCAAACGTTCTCGTACTAACAGAATTCAAGAAATCAGTCTTGAAGAAGCAAATAAAAAGATCGCTGAATTCGGTATCACTGCTGATACGTTTGAAATTAAACCTCTTGTTGAGGATACTCTCAATAATAAGAAAGTAAAAGCTGATACTTATAAAGATACTCAAGATTACGATGCCTCTCGTGAACTTGCCTACCGTAATATCGAAAAATTACAACCTTTCTATAATAAAGAATGGATCGTAAACCAAGGAAACAAACTTGCTGCAGGCAGTCCTCTCTTGACCAAGGAAGTCTTATCTGTTACTGCTATGAAGGGCAATGCCTTTGTGACAGAATTAGCTGATGCTGACCATATTATGGTTCATTATGGTGATAAGACTAAAGACATCTTTACTGTTGAGCTGAAAGAATCTAAGGTTAAACAAGTGAAAGAGTACAGCATTGCTGAACTTGGAGAAGTTGTTTACACGCCTAATATCGTTGATAAAGACCGTAGCGATCTTATCAATGCTATCGTTGAAAAATTAAGCCCAGTAGAATTACAATCAGACCCTATCTACACACACCTAGGTAGAACTGGTCCAAATAAAGTCAATGCCATTAAGAACCTTTACCTGGAAGAAACCTTCAAAGAAGTCAAGGATAACCTGGCTAAATTTGTCAAACAGTTGGTTGAAAATGAAGATCATCAATTAAACACAGATGAAGCTGCTAAACGTGCCTTGATCAAGAAGATTGATGACAATAAGGCTGCTGTTCTTCTTGGTTTGTCTTACCTCAATCGTTACTACGGAGTTAAGTTTGATAACTTCAATATCAAGCAGCTCATGTTGTTCAAACCAGACTTCTATGGTAAAAATGTAAGTGTGTTAGACTTCTTGATCAAGATTGGTTCCAAAGAAAATAACATTAAAGGTGATAGAACTTTAGAAGCTTATCGCGAAACTATTGGTGGAGTTATCGGTATAGGCGAGTTAAACAGTTTCTTAGACTATAATATGCGTCTATTCACAGAAGACAAAGATCTAAATGATTGGTTCATTAAAGCAACTAAAGATAATGTCTATATCGTGGAACCAAAAACAACAAATCCTGATTTTGCAGATAAGAAACATAGAGCCTACGAAGGTTTAAACAATGATATGCACGGTAAGATGATCTTGCCACTTTTGAATCTTAAAGATGCTCATATGTTCTTAATTTCAACCTATAATACCTTGGCTTATAGTTCCTTTGAGAAATATGGTAAGTATACTGAAGCAGAACGGAATGCCTTCAAAGCTGAAATTGATAAGGTCGCTAAAGAGCAGCAGAATTATTTGGATTTCTGGTCCCGTTTATCTTTAGATAAGGTCCGTAATCAACTTTTGAAGAGCAACAACATGGTACCAACACCAGTTTTGGATAACCAAAACTATAAAGGTATCAGCACAGACCGTTATGGGCATACTAATAGCGGTAAAGATGTAGCTCCAATTCGCGAATTGTATGGACCAACCGATCGTTACCATGCGACTGATTGGCGTATGGGAGCAACTGCTCGTGTTTACGCAAATCCATACAAAGATGACTCTGTCTTCTTTATGGTGACGGACATGATTAGTGATTTTGGAGTTTCTGCTTTTACTCACGAAACAACTCACGTCAATGACCGAATGGTTTATCTAGGTGGCTCAAGACACCGTGAAGGAACAGATCTTGAAGCATTTGCACAAGGAATGTTGCAAACTCCATCAGTGTCAAATCCAAACGGTGAATATAAAGCCCTAGGTCTCAATATGGCTTATGAACGTCCAAATGATGGAAATCAGTGGTATAACACAAATCCAAATGATCTGAAGTCTCGTGACGAAATTGATCGTTATATGAAGGGGTACAACGACACTCTTATGCTTCTAGATTATCTTGAAGGGGAGGCTGTCCTCGATAAAGCAAATCAAGATTTAAACAATGCTTGGTTCAAGAAGGTTGATAAGCAATACCGAGGAAATAACACCAAGAACCAATTCGATAAGGTTAGACCTTTAAGTGATGAGGAAAAAGCTATTCCTTTGCGTACAGTAGATGACTTAGTAACCAATAACTTTATGACTAACCGTGGTCCAGGTAACAGAGTTTATAATCCTACTGACTTTGATTCTGCTTATGTGAACGTTCCAATGATGTCTGGTATTTATGGCGGAAATACAAGTGAAGGTGCTCCTGGAGCGATGTCATTTAAACACAATACCTTTAGAATCTGGGGTTACTATGGCTACGAAAAAGGCTTCTTAAACTATGCATCTAATATGCTAAAAGCTGAATCTAAAAAAGCTGGTAAAGCTACTCTAGGTGATGACTTCATCATTAACAAGATTTCTGAAGGAAAATTCAATAATCTTGAAGATTGGAAGAAAGCTTACTTCAAAGAAGTTGTGACAAGTGCCAAAAATGGAATTCAATCTATTGAAATTGATGGTAAAACATACAATAGCTATGAAGACTTGAAACGCGCATTTGCTGAAGCAGTTGATAAAGATAAGGCTACTCTAAATAACGGATCTGTTAAATTTGACAATACTGTTGCTTTGAAAGAAAAAGTCTTCAAGAAACTTCTTCAACAAACAGATAGCTTTAAAACTTCAATCTTTAAATAATTCAAAGCTCTCATCTGCTTAGCAGGTGGGAGTTTTTGTAATCAAGAAGTTTAATGATTTTCCAAACAGATTCCAAGTATTTTTAGCAAGGTAGGTATATAATAGAACTATAAAGTGAATATCTATATTCATATAACAAAAAAGAAGGTGATGAAAATGAAAAAATGGCAAGCAACTGTATTGGTCTGCACTAGTCTGTTTTGTCTATCGGCTTGTAAAAATCAGACAACAAGCGAAACTGATAAACAAAATGGAGACAAACAAGCGCAAGTTAGCTCTCAGGTAGCAAAAAAAGGAGAAGTAGTTCCAGATTTTGAACTCATGGGAGTTGATGGGAAAAACTACCATCTATCAGATTACAAAGGTAAAAAAGTCTATCTCAAATTTTGGGCTTCCTGGTGTTCTATCTGTCTAGCCAGCCTCCCTGATACCGATGAGCTGGCTAAAGAAGAAAGCGATGATTATGTTGTTTTGACAGTCGTTTCTCCTGGTCAAAAAGGCGAGCAAGCAGAAGAAGGCTTCAAGAAATGGTATCAGGGCTTGGACTATAAAGATTTACCAGTATTGTTAGACCCTTCGGGACAACTTTTGGCGAGTTACGGAGTTCGTTCTTATCCGACTCAGGCTTTTATCGATAAAGAAGGCAAACTAGTCAAGACCCAGCCAGGTTTTATGGACAAAGAAACTATTTTACAGATGCTAAAAAGCATAGATTAGAGGCTCATCATGAATGATAAATTAAAAATAATTGTATTCATTGGAATCATCATTTGCATTATTATTGGATTTTTATTTCTTTTGGAAAAAAGGAGCGCAAGCTACACAGATACCACTCAAATCGAGAAGGCAGCAGTTAGTCAAGGGCAAAAAGTCACGAAAAAAACTCAATCAAGTAAAGATGCTGACTTACATGATATCTATCTAGCTGGAGGTTGTTTCTGGGGAGTTGAAGAGTATTTTTCTCGAGTGGCAGGTGTGACAGATGCTGTTTCTGGCTATGCGAATGGGAGAGGAGAAACAACACAGTATGAATTGATCGGCCAAACCGGGCATGCTGAGACTGTTCATGTGACCTATGATGCCAATCAAATCTCTCTAAAAGAGATCTTGCTTCATTATTTCCGCATTATCAATCCAACTAGTAAAAATAAGCAGGGAAATGATGTGGGGATTCAGTATCGGACTGGTGTCTACTATAAGGACGAGCATGACCTAGAAGTCATCAATCAAGTTTTTGAACAAGTTGCTCAGAAATACGACCAGCCTCTAGCGGTTGAAAAGGAAGCCTTAAGAAATTTTATCGTGGCTGAGGACTACCACCAAGACTATCTCCAGAAAAACCCTAATGGATATTGCCATATCAATGTCAATCAGGCAGCCTATCCGGTCATTGATGCAAGTCAATATCCAAAACCGAGCGACGATGAATTGAAAAAACTTTTGTCTTCAGAGGAGTATGCCGTGACTCAAAATGGTCAAACAGAACGTGCCTTTTCAAATCGTTACTGGGATAAATTTGAAGCAGGTATTTATGTGGATGTTGCGACTGGCGAACCTCTCTTTTCTTCGAAAGATAAATTTGAGTCGGGTTGTGGTTGGCCAAGTTTTACCCAGCCGATCAGTCCAGATGTTGCGACCTATAAGGAAGACAAGTCATACAATATGGTCAGAACAGAAGTCAGAAGTCGAACAGGGAATTCTCACCTAGGACATGTCTTTACAGATGGACCTACAGAAAAGGGTGGGCTACGATATTGTATCAATAGTCTCTCCATTCGCTTTATTCCTAAGGATCAAATGGAAGAAAAGGGCTATGGCTATTTGTTGGATTATGTTGAGTGATCTTGAAATTATTAAAAAGAGTTTACTAGAAATATATTTTAATTCATAAGAAGTGTAGAGTTTGGATTTTAGAAGTAGAATGTCTTTTAAAATAGTTTTCTTTTTAATAAAAGAAAAATGAGGTCTGGCAATTTAATCGAACGTGTTGGGATCACTCCTGAAAATTTTTGATTTTGAAAACAAGTAAGGTGAAGGCCATCAGGGTGAATATGGCGCTCTCGGGCTCAATATGGCATACATGCGACCAAATGATGGGGATCAATGGTACAATCCTGATCCAACCAAGTTGCAAACACGCCAGTAGATTGACCACTACATGAAAGGTTATAATGAGGCCTTGATGCTTCTAGATTATCTGGAAGGGGAACGAGTTCTCGCTAAGAATGATCTGGCTTTGAAGAAGGCTTGGTTCAGCAAGATGACCAAGCAAATGCGCTATCAGGACCAGGATAATAAACTCCTTGCTCCAAACCAGTGGGACTATGTCCGTCCATTGACAGATGAGGAAGCCAAGACTCAGCTAAATTCTGTGGATGATTTAATCAAACATAACATCATCACCAATAGGCATTATCAGGGAACTTACCGACCAGAAGAACTCAAGACAGCTTATGTCAATGTCAAGATGGTGGATGCTATCTATGGTGGAAATACAAGTCAGGGAGCTCCAGGAGCCATCTCCTTCAAGCATAATGCCTTCCGTATGTGGGGTTATTATGGCTACGAAAATGGTTTCCTAGGCTATGCTTCTAATAAATACAAAGATGAAGCCTTAAGCGAGGGACGTGACACCCTTGGGGATGATTTCATTATCCAGAAGGTTTCGAAAGGCAAGTTCCAGAACTTGGAAGAATGGAAGAAGGCTTGGTTTGACGCTATTATTGCTAAGGCAAAACGAGGAATCCATAGTTTTGAAATTGATGGTCAGCAAATTGATTCTTATGAGAAATTGCAAGACTTGTTTGACCAAGCAGTAGAAACGGATTACCGAAACTTTAAGTATGGTGGTTCAGTTGCCAACTATACAGTAGCCCTGAAGAAAAAAGTCTTCCAAAAACTATTGCAGGTGACAGATGCCTTTTCATCTGAATTCTTTCCCAAAGGATAGATAAAAGTTGAAGTGATAAAAGAGTCTACTATTTTTAGATTTTCTTAGGAAGTGACATCTACTTTATCATTCTCAAAGAATAAAATTGCCAGATCTCCTGTTGGGGTCTGGCTTTTATGGTATACTTAGGATATGCATAGAAAAACAGTGATTGATTTTAGGGCTTTGGGTGAGCGATACACCTTTACCCAGCCTATCAAAGAGTTAAAAACCAGAGATTTAGCAGAAGTAACAGACTTGCTAGCTCAAGTGGAAAGCTACCAAGAACAGGGCTATTATGTGGTGGGTTATGTCAGCTATGAGGCTGCGCCAGCTTTTGAGGAGAAGTTGGCGGTTCACTCAGGTCTCTTGTTAGGAGAGTATCTCCTCTATTTCACTATTCATGACAGCGTTGAAAAATCTAGCATTCCTCTGACTTATGAGGAGGTGGATTTGCCATCAAACTGGCAGGAAGTAACATCTGCTGAGGACTATGAAAAGGCTATTGCCCAAATTCACCATCATTTAAGACAAGGGGATACTTATCAGGTAAATTATACTGTCCAACTCAAGCAGGAGTTGTCTGCCAATCCTTTTGCTATCTACAATCGCATGGTAGTAGAGCAGGAGGCAGGTTACAATGCCTATGTTGAGCATGACGACATGGCAGTAATTTCCATGAGTCCAGAACTCTTTTTTGAACAAAATGGCCGTGAATTAACGACTCGCCCTATGAAGGGGACGACTAAACGTGGCTTGACTGATGCTGAAGACTTGAAAGAGGCAGTTTGGTTAGAACAGGATCCCAAAAATCGCTCAGAAAATATGATGATAGTGGATCTCTTGCGCAATGACATGAATCGTCTGTCTGAGGTGGGAAGTGAGCATGTGGAACGTTTATGTCAGGTGGAACAGTATTCAACGGTTTGGCAGATGACTTCGACCATCAAGAGTCAGTTACGACCGGATGTTGATCTAGTTGAAATTTTCCGTTCACTCTTTCCATGTGGTTCTATTACAGGAGCTCCCAAGATAGCGACTATGGAAATTATCAAGGACTTGGAGCCCCAACCCAGAGGAGTTTATTGTGGAACTGTTGGTCTCTTGCTTCCCAATGGCCGACGGATTTTCAATGTGGCTATTCGAACCATTCAACTGCATAGAGGGCAAGCCATCTATGGAGTCGGTGGAGGCATCACTTGGGATAGTACTTGGGAGTCAGAATACCGTGAAGTCCAGCAAAAGGCTGCTGTTCTTTACCGCAAACAGCCTCGTTTTCAGCTGATTACGACCGGGAAAATCAGCCAGAAAAAATTACTCTTTGAAAAGCAACATCTAGAAAGACTGCAAAAGGCTAGTCGTTACTTTGCCTTTCCATTTGATGAAGCTGGTTTGAGACAAGAAATAGAGAAGGAGTGTCAAGTTTGTGACCTCCATCAAGACTACCGTTTGCGAATCAGTCTCAGCAAGTCTGGAGAAATAGAAATTGATCGACAAGTATTGACACCACTTAGTTCTAGCTTCTGTCAGGCTAAACTTTGTCTACAGGATGCTGATTTGCAGCAGGCCTTTACCTACTTTAAGACGACACACCGACCACATTTGACAATGGGAGAGCAGGAAATCATCTATTACACTGTTGGTGGAAAATTGCTTGAAACTTCTATTGCGAATCTGGTTTTAAAAATGGATGGGAATCTCTATACACCGCCAAGTCAACTAGGTTTTTTACCAGGGATTTATCGTCAACACTTGCTTGAAAGCGGACAAGTAGAAGAGAAGATCTTGACCATAGAAGATTTGAAGCGCGCAGAAGTTATCTATGGTTGTAATGCAGTTAGAGGCTTGTATGAGTTGTCAGTAAAGGAGAACTAAATGAAACTAATATTTTTGCATGGCTTAGGTCAGTCAGCAGATAGTTGGAAAGAAGTTCAGGATTTTCTTGCAGATTATCCCTCTGAAGCCCTTGACTTATTCCCTACTGGAGTTACTAGCTATCAAGAAGCCAAGGAGCGCATTTATCAGCGCTTAACAGTGGAAACAGAACCTTTTGTCCTAATCGGTTTGTCCTTAGGGGCTACCCTCGCACTGGAGCTTTCAAGTTATGATATACCAAATCTTCAAGCCTTGGTTTTGTCAGGTTGTCCATTGAAACTGGCGGGCAATATCCTTTTTTACATTCAGTTGCTGATATTTAAATTGCTTCCAAAAAGGATATTTGAGAAACAGGGAGCAGATAAAGCTCTTATGGTTGGAGTTTCTGAGGAATTAAAAACACTTGATTTAAGAGAGATTGCACGGAATTGTCCCTATCCAAGCTTGTTAATTTGTGGTAGTCAGGATAAGCCAAATCTTAGTTCAATGAAAAGTATTCATGAACTGATGCTAAATTCCCAGTTTCAGATCATTCCTGAGGGACCTCATGTCCTAAATAGGGCAAAACCCAAAGAGTTTGCAGAAATAACTAGAAGTTTTCTTGAATTGCTGAAATAAGTTTGATAAAATAATAATGAAAGTGATAATATCATAAAGGAGACAAAGATGAGTCAAAAAATTATTGGGATTGACCTTGGTGGAACTTCTATCAAGTTCGCAATTTTAACGCAAGAAGGAGAAATCCAAGAAAAATGGTCTATTAAGACTAACATTTTGGATGAAGGAAGCCATATCGTAGATGATATGATTGAGTCTATTCAGCATCGTTTGGACTTGCTTGGATTGGCAGCAGCAGACTTCCAAGGTATTGGAATGGGATCACCTGGTGTGGTTGACCGTGAAAAAGGGACTGTTATCGGTGCCTACAACCTCAACTGGAAAACTCTTCAACCAATCAAAGAAAAAATGGAAAAAACCTTGGGTATTCCATTCTTTATCGACAATGACGCCAACGTAGCTGCTCTTGGTGAGCGTTGGATGGGTGCTGGTGAAAACCAACCAGACGTTGTCTTTATGACTCTGGGTACAGGTGTTGGTGGCGGTATCGTGGCAGAAGGAAAATTGCTTCACGGTGTTGCAGGTGCTGCTGGTGAACTTGGACACATCACAGTTGACTTTGACCAACCAATCCCATGTACTTGTGGTAAAAAAGGCTGTCTTGAGACAGTAGCTTCAGCGACAGGTATCGTCAACTTGACTCGTCGTTACGCAGATGAATACGAAGGCGAAGCAGAGTTGAAACGCTTGATTGATGACGGAGAAGAAGTAACAGCTAAAACTGTCTTTGATTTGGCAAAAGAAGGAGACGACCTTGCCTTGATCGTTTACCGTAACTTCTCACGTTACTTGGGTATTGCATGTGCCAACATCGGTTCTATCCTAAATCCATCAACGATTGTTATCGGTGGTGGTGTATCAGCTGCAGGAGAATTCCTCCTTCAAGGTGTGCAAAAGGTTTATGATGAAAATACCTTCCCACAAGTTCGTACAACAACGAAATTAGCTCTTGCTACCCTAGGAAATGACGCTGGAGTTATCGGAGCAGCATCACTTGTATTGCAATAAAGCACATGAATCAAGAGCTTGGTTATTGATCAAGCTCTTTTTAAGTTGAAGTTGTTAGAATAAAGTAATAACTCAATAATGATAGGAGGAGTTTTGGATGAATACTGCAGAACAATCCATGGTTGATTTAGCCTTGTCTATTGCTAGGCAAGCTCATGAAGGGCAACTGGATAAGGCAGGAGTAGATTATATAGAACATCCAATCTATGTAGCAAGCCAAGTTGATACTGAAGAAGAAAAAGCAGTGGCTCTGCTACATGATGTTATAGAGGATAGTCCTGTTTCAGCTGAAGAATTACTAATTGCAGGTTTACCAGAGGAAGTTGTTACTGCTGTTCAGGTTTTGACAAAGAAAAAGGAGCAAGATTATCAAACATATCTGGAAACTGTGAAGAAAAATCTTCTTGCAAGAGTAGTAAAATTAGCTGATCTAAAACATAATTCAGATTTATCGAGATTGTCTTCTATTACTGCAAAGGATAGGGAAAGATTGAAGAAATATAAAAAGGCCATTGATTTTCTGAGCAGGTAGAAAAATCCTTTTTATGCTATACTAGTTAAGACAATAATTGAGGTGAGAGCAAATGACAAAAGCAGATACGATTTTTAAAGAAAATATCGAGCGAATCTTGAATGAGGGTGTGTTTTCCGAGCAAGCACGTCCCAAGTATAAGGATGGAACAGTAGCTAACTCCAAGTACATCACAGGTGCTTTTGCGGAGTACGATTTGTCTAAGGGGGAATTTCCCATCACGACCTTGCGCCCCATCGCAATCAAATCAGCCATCAAGGAAGTACTTTGGATCTACCAAGACCAGACCAATAGTTTGGAAGTTCTTAATGACAAGTACAATGTCCACTACTGGAATGACTGGGAAGTGGGAGACACAGGTACTATTGGTGAGCGTTATGGGGCTGTGGTTAAAAAGCACGACATCATCAATAAAATACTCAAACAGTTAGAAGCTAATCCTTGGAATCGTCGTAATATCATCTCTCTCTGGGATTACCAAGCTTTTGAGGAGACAGATGGTCTTCTGCCTTGTGCCTTCCAGACAATGTTTGATGTCCGTCGAGTAGATGGGGAAATTTATCTGGATGCGACCTTGACGCAACGCTCGAATGATATGCTGGTGGCTCATCATATCAATGCTATGCAGTATGTGGCTCTTCAGATGATGATTGCTAAACACTTTGGTTGGAAAGTTGGAAAATTCTTCTACTTTATCAATAACCTTCACATTTATGACAATCAATTTGAACAAGCTCAGGAATTGCTTCGTCGTGAGCCTTCAAACTGCCAACCACGTTTGGTCTTAAATGTACCAGACAAGACCAACTTCTTTGATATTAAAGCAGAGGATTTTGAGCTGGTTGATTATGATCCAGTCAAGCCACAGTTGAAGTTTGACTTGGCAATTTAATACTCTCTGAAAATCTCTTCAAACCACGCTAGATTCCTAGTTTCCTATTTGGTTTTTATTGAGTATAAAAGAATAGAAAAAAAGAAGTTGAGAAAAATCCCAACTTCTTTTGTATTTTAACGTGATACGCGACGACGCGCTGCTTTCTTACGGTTTTCTTCGATGAAAGCTGCTTTTTGTTCTTCTGGTTCGATCACTTTCTTTTTAACTGCGTATACTGCACCTGCAACTGCAGCGACAGTTCCTGCAATACCTGTTACAAGACCTTTAGCGAATCCTTTAGCCATGAGTATTCCTCCTTTAACTTATAAATCAGCCAGCTACCTCAAGAGGTCGCATTTTTCTGACTGACCTTTTTGTGATATAATAATAGTAACGAAAAAATGGGAATTTTTCAAGGAAAAAAGATGAAAACAAAAATAATTGTGATTGTTGGACCGACTGCAGTTGGAAAAACAGCTCTAGCCATTGAAGTTGCAAAGCGTTTTAATGGCGAAGTGGTTAGTGGCGATAGTCAGCAAGTCTATAGAGGTCTAGATATTGGGACAGCCAAGGCTAGTCCAGAGGAGCAGGCAACTGTCCCTCATCATTTGATTGATGTGAGAGAAGTAACCGAGTCTTACTCGGCTTTTGATTTTGTTTCAGAAGCTAAGGCGGCCATTGAGGATATTCAAAGTCGAGGTAAGCTCGCTATTATTGCAGGTGGGACAGGACTTTATATCCAGAGTCTGCTAGAAGGATATCATTTAGGTGGGGAGACACCTCATGAGGAGATTTTAGCTTATCGTGCTAGTCTAGATCCTTTTTCAGATGAGGAGTTAGCCCATCTTGTAGAGCAAATAGGCCTTGAAATTCCCCAGTTTAATCGTCGTCGTGCCATGCGTGCCTTGGAAATTGCCCATTTTGCTCAAGACTTGGAAAATCAAGAGACCTTGTATGAACCTCTGATTATTTGCTTGGATGATGAGCGTAGTCAGCTTTATGAACGGATTAACCACCGTGTGGATTTGATGTTTGAAGCTGGACTATTGGATGAAGCTAAGTGGTTGTTTGAACATTATCCAGATGTGCAGGCTGCTAAAGGGATTGGCTATAAGGAACTCTTTCCCTATTTTCGAGGGGAGCAGAGCCTGGAGGAGGCTAGTGACAGTCTCAAACAGGCGACCCGTCGTTTTGCCAAGCGCCAGCTAACCTGGTTCCGTAATCGCATGCAGGTGACCTTTTATCAGATAGGAGAATCTGGTGTGAGAGACCGTATTTTAAGCCAGATTGAGGAGTTTTTAAATGATTGAAACGGAGAAAAAAGAGGAGCGGGTCCTGCTTATTGGTGTTGAACTCCAGGGCATGGATAATTTTGACCTCTCCATGGAAGAGCTGGCTAGTCTGGCTAAGACGGCTGGTGCAGTCGTAGTCGATAGTTACAGACAAAAACGTGAAAAATACGACTCCAAGACCTTTGTCGGAACTGGTAAGTTGGAAGAAATTGCGCTCATGGTGGACGCAGAAGAAATCACGACAGTCATCGTCAATAACCGTCTGACACCACGGCAAAATGTTAACCTCGAGGAAGTTCTGGGTGTCAAGGTCATTGACCGTATGCAGTTGATTCTGGATATCTTTGCTATGCGAGCTCGAAGTCATGAAGGGAAACTCCAAGTGCATTTGGCTCAGTTAAAATATCTCTTGCCTCGCTTGGTTGGTCAGGGGATTATGCTCAGCCGTCAGGCTGGGGGAATTGGTTCCCGTGGACCTGGTGAAAGCCAGCTGGAGCTGAATCGTCGTAGTGTTCGCAACCAGATTACAGATATCGAACGTCAACTCAAGGTGGTTGAGAAAAATCGAGCGACAGTTCGAGAAAAACGTTTGGAGTCAAGTACTTTTAAGATTGGTTTGATTGGTTACACAAATGCTGGTAAGTCAACTATTATGAATGCTTTGACTAGCAAGACCCAGTATGAGGCAGATGAGCTCTTTGCGACTCTGGATGCGACGACTAAGAGCATCCATCTTGGTGGCAATCTACAGGTAACCTTGACAGATACCGTTGGATTTATTCAAGACTTACCAACCGAATTGGTGTCAAGTTTCAAGTCGACCTTGGAAGAAAGCAAGCATGTAGACCTTCTGGTTCATGTTATCGATGCCAGCAATCCTTACCATGAGGAACATGAAAAAACAGTTCTTTCCATCATGAAAGACTTGGACATGGAGGATATTCCTCGCTTGACCCTTTATAATAAAGCGGATTTGGTGGAGGACTTTACGCCTACCCAAACGCCGTATGCACTGATTTCTGCCAAGTCTGAGAATAGTCGCGAACAGTTGCAGGCTTTATTGCTGGATAAGATTAAGGAAATTTTTGAACCCTTTACTTTGCGCGTGCCTTTTTCTAAGTCTTACAAGATTCATGATTTGGAGAGTGTTGCTATCTTAGAAGAACGTGACTACCAAGATGACGGCGAAGTCATCACAGGCTTCATTTCTGAGAAAAATAAATGGAGATTAGAAGAATTTTATGACTGATATCAAATCATTAGCTCTCAAGTATGGTGGCTATACAAGTTTAGACAAGGTCTATCTGGACCAGCTTTTAGCTGGTAGGTCTGAAGAGGAACAGCTAGCCCTTATCACTCCTCCACCCAGCGTGGTTAATGCCTACTTTGCCGAGCTCTACCAGAAAAAAAGTCCTCAAGCTGCGACCGATTATTTTGCAGAAGTCAGCCAAGAACTGAACCTCTATAATGCTGAGCCAAATTTCACGGAAGAAAGCAGGCCCTTTATTCGTCTTAATCTGTCTGGTAAATCCTTTGGCTTTTGCTACGAGAAAGAAGGATTAGCTCGCATTTTCTCAGAGAACGAGGAAGCAATTACGGATGAATTACTCTTTGAGATTGCGCAAATTTTTCCCCATCAGCTAGTTTTTGTGGAGTCTGGGAAGATTTATATGAAGGCAATCGGAGAAGAGGAAGTTGTTAGCGTGGAAAATCTCACAGCTTTGACAGATCTGGAAAGTTTAGCAGATGGTCGCAAACGTCTCAAAGGCTATAGTCAAGAGGATTTACTACAAGAAGCTAGAGCTTTTTCTGGCAAGCTTTATTATCGCTCGGAAAATAGAACTGCTATGTTATATATTGATTAATTAGAAAGTATCGAATGGATATTCAATTTTTAGGAACGGGGGCTGGTCAGCCCTCTAAAGCCCGCAACGTTTCAAGTCTCGCCCTGAAACTCTTGGACGAGATTAACGAAGTTTGGCTCTTTGACTGTGGGGAAGGAACGCAAAATCGCATTCTGGAAACTACGATTCGACCACGGAAGGTCAGCAAAATCTTTATCACCCACTTGCACGGAGACCATATTTTTGGATTGCCCGGTTTTCTCTCTAGTCGTGCCTTTCAAGCTAATGAAGAGCAAACAGATTTGGAAATCTATGGTCCCCAAGGCATCAAATCTTTTGTCTTGACCAGTCTACGTGTGTCAGGTTCACGCCTGCCTTATAAGATTCATTTCCATGAATTTGACCAAGATTCTCTAGGGAAAATTCTTGAAACAGATAAATTCACGGTGTATGCGGAAGAGTTGGATCACACTATTTTCTGTGTGGGTTATCGTGTCATACAAAAGGATCTAGAAGGGACCTTGGACGCTGAAAAACTAAAGGCTGCTGGTGTACCATTTGGACCGCTTTTTGGAAAAATCAAAAACGGTCAGGATGTTGTATTAGAGGACGGCACCGAGATCAAGGCAGCAGACTACATCTCAGCTCCACGTCCAGGTAAGATTATCACTATCTTGGGTGATACTCGAAAAACGGATGCCAGTGTGCGTCTGGCTGTCAATGCGGATGTTCTTGTCCATGAGTCGACTTATGGCAAAGGAGATGAAAAAATTGCTCGCAATCACGGTCACTCAACTAATATGCAGGCTGCGCAGGTGGCAACAGAAGCAGGAGCCAAACGACTCTTACTCAACCATATCAGCGCCCGTTTCCTTTCAAAAGATATCAGCCAGTTTAAGAAAGATGCGGCAACGATTTTTGAAAATGTCCATGTGGTCAAAGACTTGGAAGAAGTGGAAATTTAAGTTTCACAGAAAGGATAAGTATGTCTACTATTCTCATTACAGGAGCCAGTGGTGGTCTAGCCCAAGAAATGGTCAAACTCTTGCCAAATGACCAACTCATTTTACTTGGTAGAAATAAGGAAAAACTAGTTCAGCTATACGGAAATCATCCTCAGGCAGAATTGGTCGAGATTGATATTACCGATGAGCAAGCCTTAGAAGGACTGGTAGCTGAACTTTACCAACGTTATGGCAAGATTGATGTTTTGATTAATAACGCAGGTTATGGAATTTTTGAAGATTTTGACAAGATTTCTGATCAAGATATTCATCAGATGTTTGAGGTTAATACCTTTGCTCTCATGAATCTATCTCGTTTGGTTGCTTCTCGCATGAAGGAAATGCGAAAAGGTCATATCCTCAATATCGTCAGTATGGCAGGATTGATAGCGACTAGCAAGTCCAGTCTCTACTCAGCGACCAAGTTTGCGGCCATTGGTTTTTCAAATGCTTTGCGCCTTGAACTCATGCCCTATGGTGTCTATGTGACAACTGTTAATCCAGGACCTATCCGTACAGGATTTTTTGACCAGGCTGATCCGGATGGAACCTACCTTAAATCGGTTGACCGTTTTCTCTTGGAACCTGACGCAGTAGCCCAAAAGATTGTTAAGACCATAGGAAAAAACAAACGGGAACTCAATCTCCCAGTATTGCTCCATTTAGCCCATAAATTTTATACTCTTTTCCCTAAGCTAGCAGATAAGTTGGCTGTAGAAACCTTTAATTATAAGTAGAATCATATTCGCACCTCAAGAGCCAGTAAACACTGACTTTTGGGGTGTTTTATTATCAAATATCTCCCAGTATTGCAAATCAAATTTTAAAATAGTATACTAGAACTAGCAATTATGAAAACGTTTGCGTTTTTATTAATTTTAGGAGACAAGACATGGAATTAACAGCCATTTATCATAGACCAGAATCAGAGTATGCTTATCTGTATAAAGAAGATCAGCTACATATCCGAATTAGAAGCAAGAAGGATGATGTCCAGAAGGTCATTTTACATTATGGAGATCCTTTTATTTTCATTGAGGATAAGTATGAATCTAAGAAAGAAATGACCAAAGTAACCTCAGATGCCTTATTTGATTATTGGCAGGTTACGGTATCGGTTAATTTTGCACGGATTCAGTATCTCTTTGAACTCCTTGATAAGGAAGGTCAGGGTGTCTTCTACGGAGATAAAGGCTGCGTGGCACATACTCAAGAAAACTTGGATGCCGAAGGAAATGGCTTTAAACTTCCTTACATTCACGAAATCGATGGTTGTCAGGTTCCAAGTTGGGTTTCAAATACTGTTTGGTATCAGATTTTCCCGGAACGCTTCGCTAATGGAAACCCAAAGTTGACTCCTGATGGAGCTCGAGAGTGGAATGCAGAGATTGAACCTGAAAGAGATGACTTTTTTGGTGGAGACTTGCAAGGGATTATCGACCATCTAGACTATCTAAAAGATTTGGGAATTACTGGACTTTATCTATGTCCGATTTTTGAAGCTACAACTAATCACAAGTATGATACGACGGATTATTTTGAGATTGACCGTCACTTTGGAGACAAGGAAGTCTTTCATAATCTAGTAGAGGAAGCCCATAAACGGGGCATCAAAATCATGTTAGATGCAGTGTTTAACCATATCGGAGATCAGTCAGCCCAATGGCAGGATGTTCTAAGGAATGGAGAAAATTCCCCTTATAAAGATTGGTTCCATATTCAAGAATTTCCAGTTACTGAGGATAAACTTAAGAATCCAAGAGAATTGCCATACCATACCTTTGCTTTTGCCAGCTATATGCCTAAGTTAAATACAGCTAACCCTGAAGTCAAAGACTATCTTTTGAGGGTTGCAACCTACTGGATTGAAAATTTTGATATCGATGCTTGGCGTTTGGACGTTGCAAATGAAATTGACCACCAGTTCTGGAGAGATTTCAGAAAGGCAGTTCTTGCTAAAAAGCCTGATTTGTACATCTTAGGTGAAATCTGGCATACCTCACAACCTTGGCTACAAGGAGACGAGTTCCATGCTGTTATGAACTATCCACTCTCTGAATGTATCAAGGATTATTTCTTGCGTCAGCATAAAAAGACAGAGCAGTTTATTTCAGAAATCAATAGCCAGTCTATGTACTACAAGCAACAAATCTCAGAAGTGATGTTTAACCTTCTGGATTCTCACGATACGGAGCGTATCCTCACAACTGCTAATGGAAATATCCAACATGTCAAGGCAGCCCTAACTTTCCTCTATCTTCAAAAAGGGACCCCTTGTATCTATTACGGAACAGAGCTGGCACTTAAAGGGGGACCAGACCCTGACTGCCGTCGTGTCATGCCTTGGGACCGTGTTTCTGAGGACAATGATATGCTGAATTTCATGAAGAAATTAATTAAGGTCCGTAAGGAAATTTCAAGCATTATTCAATATGGAACCTATAAGCTAGAAGAAGTGAAACCAGATGTTCTAGTTTTGAAATGGAACTATGAAGGGAAAGAAGTTCAAGCCATCTTTAACCAGTCTTCTGAGAATTTTGTTTTAGATAGAGATTCAGTTGATTTAGCTAGTCATTGCCAGCTTGAAGATGGACATCAAGTCATCTTACCAGCTGGATTTGTGGTCTATATTTCTGAGTAAAAAGGATTAAAATAATGGCACTCAAGGAAGTTTATGATTATTTTCGTCACTATGATAAGGAAACTTATCAGGTTGTCGCCTGTATGGGCAATGAACCATCGGAAGAAGACGTTCAGGACTTTGAAAATCAATACGGTATTCGTCTGCCAGAAGATTTCAGGGAATTCACCATGTCATCTCTGGGAGGTCTCTTTATGGAGGTCAGAGAAGAGCTATGGCCAAGAGCCAAGGCTTACGATGTAGCCCCTTTTTGGACCTTCTGCCGAGGTATCAAGGTCTTGGGGATCTCCAGACTTCTTAGACATTCGAATAAAAACCAAGGAATTACATGATTTAGGATTTGTTGACTATATTCCATTTCTGTCTATCATCGGGGATGGAGATGTGATTTTCTGCTTTGATAAGGACAATCATATAGTAGCTCTAGATTGGTATAATAGTGGCGAAACTGAAGAGCTTGAATGTGATTTTTCAGAGCTTTTGCTTCAGCAAATTGCCGAGCTTGAAGAACGAAAAAATGAGATGGTCAAGCTTTTGGAAAAGGGAAAATCTAGTCAATAATCTAATAGGAAATGTTAGTTTGATAGTCCGTAAAAGAGGTTGGGACAAAAGATCCCGACCTCACTTTTTATTAGCAATCAAACTTTGACGCGGTAGCTGATTGAACTTTTTGTTCGTCTTTTATACTCTTCGAAAATCTCTTCAAACCACGTCAGCGTCGCCTTGCCGTAGGTATATGTTACTGACTTCGTCAGTTCTATCCACAACCTCAAAACAGTGTTTTGAGCTGACTTCGTCAGTTCTATCTACAACCTCAAAGCAGTGCTTTGAGCAGCCTGCGGCTAGCTTCCTAGTTTGCTCTTTGATTTTCATTGAGTATTAGACTCCAAAAAGCTCCTAATCATCCTCGCGGGGCTGGGACTACGAAATCGAGACTTTGTCTATCGATTTCTGTCCCACCGCCTTTTTTAGTAAAATCATTCACTAAATGTACATTCAGATTTTTAAACTTTTCTACAAATTATAGAAAAAAGAATCAAAAGTATGATTTTTATGCTGCCAGTATTGAAGTTTCTTATATTATTTTATAAAATAGAAGCAAAATACTACTGAAAAAGTAGAGCGCTTACATAAAATTGGAAGCGGTTACGAATATAAGGAGGATCTTATGAGAAAAGATCATTGGAATCGAAAAAGAGTGTACAGTATCCGAAAATTTACCGTTGGAACTTGCTCTGTAGTCATCGGTACTTGCTCAGTCTTATTTGGAGCAAGTGTAGCTGGTGCAAACCCAGTTTCAGCTGATGAAACTCCAATTGCAGTTGCTGCAGAAAAAGTAGCGGATGATTCTCATAAAGAGGAACTTGGTGAAACAAGAAGTCCAGAACAGCCAGCATCAACTGAATCAGCTGCAAGTGAAGTTGCTACACCAGCTCATGAAGTTGAAAAGGCACAGGACGACCAAACTGTACAATCAGATTCTGATAAAAAAGTGGATTCCATCTTAGATAAGAAACCTCAAGCAATTACTCAAGATCAATCTGCTCAAACGGAAAAACCGGACCTAAAACCGGCTACCAGCGAGGAGGTAAATCAATTGGTTGAGGACCGTAAAGTAGAATTTAACCAAAACTGGCATTTTAAACTCAATGCCAATGCAAAAGACGCTATCAAACCAGATGCAGATGTATCAAGCTGGAAGAAATTAGACCTTCCTCATGACTGGAGTATCTACAATGACTTCGATCATGATTCTCCTGCCCAAAATGAGGGTGGACAACTCAATGGTGGTGATGCTTGGTATCGCAAGACCTTTAAACTTGATGAAAAAGACCTTAACAAGAATGTTCGTCTGGTCTTTGATGGAGTTTATATGGATTCGCAAGTCTACGTAAACGGTCAGCTAGTTGGTCACTATCCAAATGGTTACAACCAATTCTCATATGACATCACTGACTATCTCAATAAAGACGGTCGTGAGAATGTCGTAGCTGTACATGCGGTCAATAAACAACCAAGTAGCCGTTGGTATTCAGGAAGTGGTATTTACCGCGATGTTACCCTTCAAGTCACAGATAAGGTTCATGCTGAGAAAAATGGAACAACTATCTTAACACCAGACCTTGAAAAACAACAAAATGGTAAGGTTGATACTCATGTAACAAGTAAGATTGTCAATACAGATGACAAAGATCATGAAATTGTTGCTGAATACCAAATTATTGAAAGAAATGGTCAGGCTGTAACGGACGTAGTTCGTACAGATAGCCAAGTCTTGAAAGCTCATCAATCAACTAGCTTGAATGCTATTTTGCAAGTTGAGAAACCAAAACTCTGGACAGTTCTTAACGATAAACCAGCTCTTTATGAATTAGTGACTCGTGTTTATCGTGACGGCCAATTGGTAGATGCTAAGAAGGACTTGTTTGGTTACCGTTACTATAACTGGACACCAATTGAAGGCTTCTCTTTGAATGGTGAACGCATTAAATTCCATGGTGTTTCTCTTCACCACGACCACGGAGCTCTAGGGGCTGAAGAAAACTATAAGGCAGAATACCGTCGTCTGAAACAGATGAAGGATATGGGTGTGAACTCTATCCGTACAACCCACAACCCAGCTAGTGAGCAGACTCTACAAATTGCGGCAGAGCTTGGTTTGTTGGTTCAGGAAGAAGCTTTTGATACTTGGTATGGTGGTAAGAAACAGTACGACTACGGCCGTTTCTTTGAAAAAGATGCCACTCACCCAGAAGCTAAAAAAGGTGAAAAATGGTCTGATTTTGACTTGCGTACCATGGTCGAAAGAGGCAAGAACAACCCAGCTATCTTTATGTGGTCTATCGGTAATGAAATCGGTGAAGCTTCAGGAGATCCACATTCTCTAGCGACTGTTAAGCGTTTGGTCAAGGTCATCAAGGACGTTGACAAGACTCGCTATGTCACTATGGGAGCAGATAAATTCCGTTTCGGTGATGGTAGCGGTGGACATGAAAAAATCGCTGATGAACTCGATGCGGTTGGATTTAACTATTCAGAAGACAACTACAAGAAGCTTCGTGCGAAGCATCCAAATTGGTTGATTTACGGTTCAGAAACTTCTTCAGCAACTCGTACTCGTGGTAGCTATTTCCGTCCAGAAAGTGAGCTAGTTCATAGCAACCAAGCTTACCGTCATTATGAGCAATCAGACTATGGTAATGACCGTGTTGGTTGGGGTAAAACAGCCACTGCATCATGGACTTTTGACCGTGACAATGCTGGTTATGCTGGTCAGTTTATCTGGACAGGTACCGACTATATCGGTGAGCCTACTCCATGGCACAACCAAAACAACACACCAGTTAAGAGTTCTTACTTTGGTATCGTAGATACAGCTGGCATTCCTAAGAATGACTACTACTTGTACCAAAGCCAATGGGTTTCTGCTCAGAAGAAACCAATGGTTCACCTCCTTCCTCACTGGAACTGGGAAGATCCTACTCTGAAAGCAAATGTAGCGGACGCAGATGGTAAGATTCCTGTTCGTGCATTTTCAAATGCTGCCAGTGTGGAACTGTTCTTGAATGGTGAGTCTCTAGGTAAGAAAACCTTTAACAAGAAACAAACAAGCGATGGCCGTACTTACCAAGAAGGTGCCAATGCAAATGAACTTTACCTTGAGTGGAAGGTTGCTTATCAACCTGGAACCTTGGAAGCAGTAGCTCGCGATGAGGCTGGTAATGAAATTGCTCGTGATAAGGTTACGACTGCTGGTGAGCCTGCGGGTGTTCGCTTAGTTAAAGAAGAAAATGCTATCGCAGCAGACGGAAAAGATCTCACTTATATTTACTACGAAATCGTTGACAGTGCTGGTAATGTAGTTCCAACTGCCAATAACCTTGTGCGCTTCCAGTTGCATGGACAAGGTCAAATTGTCGGTGTGGATAACGGTGAACAAGCAAGCCGTGAACGTTACAAAGAGCAAGCTGACGGTTCATGGGTTCGTAAGGCTTTCAATGGTAAGGGGGTTGTCATTGTCAAATCAACTGAGCAAGCTGGTAAATTTACCTTGACTGCTCATTCTGATCTCTTGAAATCTGATCAAACTACAATCTTTACAGGTAAGAAAGACCAAGCTGAAAAAACTGTCTTGGGTACAGAAGTTGCTAAAGTCCGTACTGTTATCGGTCAAGCACCAAAAATGCCTAAGAAGGTAGCATTTATCTACAGTGATGGTAGCCGTACAAAACTTCCAGTAGAATGGTCAGCAGTTGATGTCAATGAACCAGGAATTGTGACTGTTAAGGGTGTAGCAGATGGACGTGATGTAGAAGCGCGTGTTGAAGTCTTGGCTCTCGAAGCAGAATTGCCTGTAGTCAAGAGAATCGCTCCAAATACAGACCTAAATTCAGTTGACAAATCTGTTTCCTACGTATTATCAGATGGTACTGTAGCAAGCTATGATGTTAATAAGTGGGAAATTGCAGCTGAAGATCAAGCTAAACTAGCAATCCCAGGCTCTCGCATCCCAGCAAAAGGTATTTTAGAAGATGAAGAAATCGCTGCGACCTTGGTAGTTGCAGAAGGGGAAGCTGCTAATCCAGTAGTTCCAAGTGTAACTGTAGCAGATCAAGCGGTTGAAGGTCTTTCAACAGACCAACCTGTAAAATATCACAAGCTTGCTTATGGAGCAGCCTTGCCAGAGGTCAAAGCTACAGCTGAAAATGCTCAAGTGACAGTTATTCAAGCTAATGAAGCAAATGGTATGCGTGCAAGCATCCATGTTCAACCAAACGATGGTGGCCCACTACAAACTTATGCTATCCAATTCCTACAAGAAGCTCCACAAATCGAGCGATTGAGCTTAGAGGTAGAGAACGAGTCTGCACTTAAAGAAGACCAAACAGTTGGTATCAAGGTCTTGGCTCACTACCAAGATGGTACTCAGGCAGTCTTGAAGGCTGATAAGGTTAGCTTCTCAACTTCAGGTGAGGGAGATGTAGCTGTTCGTAAAGGTATGCTTGAATTGCACAAACCAGGTCAAGTAACTCTGAAAGCTCAATTTGAGGGAGCAGAAGGTCAGATTGACTTGAACATTCAAGCAAATACTGAAAGCAAAGTCGTCCAAGCCATCCGTCCAGTTAGTGTCGTGACAGGTTTGAACCAAGAACCAAGTCTACCTGCTACTGTAACTGTAGAGTATGACAAAGGATTTCCGAAGGTTCACAAGGTGACTTGGCAAGCAGTTGCTAAGGAAGACCTTGCTAAATACCATAGTTTTGAAGTCCTAGGTAAAGTTGAAGGGATCGAGAAAGAAGCTCATGCTAAGGTATCTGTCGAAGGTATCATTGCTGTCGAAGAAGTGAGCGTAACTACTCCAGTTGCAGAAGCTCCTCAACTACCAGAGAGCGTTCGTACTTACCACTCAAATGGCCAAGTCTCTTCAGCTAAAGTAACTTGGGACGCAATTGAACCAAGCCAATACGCACAAGAAGGCAAGTTTACTGTGACAGGACATGTTGAAGGTACTCAACTACCAACTAAACTTCATGTTCGTGTGTCTGCTCAGACAGAAACTGGTGCTAATATTTCTGACCAGTGGACTGGTTCAGAATTGCCACTTGCCTTTGCATCAGACTCAAATCCAAGTGACTCAGTAGCCAATGTCAATGACAAACTAATTTCATATAACAACCAACCAGCAAACCGCTGGACAAACTGGAACCGTACAAGTGAAGCATCCGTAGGAATTCTCTTTGGTGACTCTGGTATCATGTCTAAACGATCAGTTGATAACCTCAATGTAGCCTTCCACGAAGACCACGGTGTTGGTGCACCTAAATCCTATGTCATCGAATACTATGTCGGTTCAGAAACTCCAACAGTTCCTAAGAATCCAAGCTTCGTAGCACGCGAAGACCATGTCTTTAATGACGATAAAAACTGGAAAGAAGTAACAAATCTCAAGGCTCCAGATCAAGTCAGAGCTGGAGAAATGACCCACTTTAGCTTTGATAAAGTCAACACTTACGCAGTTCGTATCCGCATGGTTAGACCAGATGGTAAATGGGGAACTTCTATTACAGAAATGCAAATCTTCTCTAAACAAGTAGCTGCAGCTAAGAATGCTCAAGCACAAATCCAAGTAGATGGAAAAGATTTGCCAAACTTTAACCCAGGCTTGACTGACTACTATCTAGAAGCAAGCCAAGGAAAAGCTCCAGCTGTTACAGCAAGTGTCACTGAAAATGGTATTGCAACAGTTGTACCAAGCGTAGGTGAAGGAGATCCAGTTCGTGTTGTTGTCAAGGCAGAAAATGGAGATATCCTAGGTGAATACCGCCTACACTTCACAACTGATAAAGAGTTGCTCGCAAGTAAACCTGTTGCTGTTGCCAAATCATCTCGCTTGGTTGCTAAAGGACAAACCCTTGAGTTACCAGCAAAAGTTCCTGTCTACTTCACAGGAAAATCTGACTATGAAGTGAAAGACTTGGCTGTTGACTGGGAAGCAGTTCCAGCAGAGAATCTAACAAAAGCAGGTGAATTTACAGTTCATGGTCGCGTTTTGGGTACTGATTTAACTGCTGAAGTAGCTGTTCGTGTAACAGACAAACTCGGTGAAAACCTTTCAGACAACCCAGACTTCGATGATGATAGCAACCGTTCATTTGCCTCAGCAACTAACGATATTGATCCAAACTCTCATGACCGTGTAGATTATGTTAACGATGGTTCAGATGATGAAACCCGTCGTTGGACTAACTGGTCTCCAACTCCATCTGAAAATCCAGAAGTTTCAGTAGGGGTTATCTTCAGAGAAAATGGTAAGATTGTTGAACGTACAGTAGCTGAAGGAAGCATTCGCTTCTTTGCAGATAGTGGAACAGATGCACCTTCTAAACTTGTTCTAGAACGCTATGTGGGACCAGAATTTGATTCACCAGAATATTACTCTAACTATCAACCATACGATCCAGAACATCCATTCAACACTCCTTCTAACTGGGAGAAAGTTGAATACCGTGCGGATCAAGAAGTTCAAGCAGGAACTGACATCCATGTAACCTTTGCACCGGTCAAAGCTAAAGCTATGAGATGGCGCATGGACAGAAAAGCAGACAAGAAGGGTGTGGCTATCACTGAAATGGCCTTTATCGCACCAAGTGAAGCACCTAAAGACAATACAGCTTCTAAACTTCTAGTAGATGGTAGAGAGCTTGCTGACTTCTCTGAAGCTCGTGTGGATTACCAAGTAACCTATAGTGGTAACCGTCCTAAAGTGACCGTTGAAGCTGGTGAAAACGTAGCGGCAACAGTTGTCGATAGTGGTGACGATAAACTTCCAGTATTGGTACGTCTCGTTTCAGAAAGTGGTAAACACGTTAAGGAATACCGTATCCAATTGACCAAAGAAAAGGTTGAAACTGGAAAAGTTGCCCCAGCTGTTCAGGAAGAGCTTCCTAGCCTAGAAGTTGTTGAAGAAGCTCTCAGCTTCAAGACAGTGAAGAAAGAAGATCCAACTCTAGCAGAAGGTGAAACTCGTGTGAGTCAAGAAGGTCGTGAAGGTAAAGAACGTATCCTGACTGAAGTAGCAGTAGATGGAAGCCGTACTGAAAAACTTCGCGAAACTATTGAAGCACCGCAAGATGAGATTGTCTTAGTCGGAACTAAGAAAGAAGTATCTGGTAAAACAGATCCAGCTATCCATGAGGTTCCAGAATTTACTGGTGGAGTAAATGGTGTCGAAGCAGCTGTTCATGAAGTTCCAGAATACACTGAAGCTATTGGCACAGCAGGCGATGAAGCAGCACCAGTAGTAGAAGTCCCAGAATTCAAGGGTGGCGTTAACGCAGTCGAAGCAGCTGTTCATGAAGCTCCAGAATACACTGAAGCTATTGGTACAGCAGGTGATGAGGCAGCACCAGTAGTAGAAGTCCTAGAATTCAAGGGTGGCGTTAACGCAGTCGAAGCAGCTGTTCATGAAGTTCCAGAATACACAGGAGCTATTGGCACAGTAGGCGATGAAGCAGCACCAGTAGTAGAAGTTCCAGAATTCAAGGGTGGCGTTAACGCAGTCGAAGCAGCTGTTCATGAAGTTCCAGAATACACAGGAGCTATTGGCACAGTAGGCGATGAAGCAGCACCAGTAGTGGAAATCCCAGAATACACAGGCAGTGTCAATGGAGCAGAAGCAGCTGTTCATGAAGTACCTGAGTTCACTGGTGGCGTTCCTGGTGGAGAAGGGACTACTCACCAAGTTCCAGAATACACAGGTGGTGTCAATGGCTCAGAAGGAGCTATCCATGAACTTCCAGAATTCAAAGATGAGCAGTCACAAGTAGCTCTTGCTATGTCACAAGACAAGACCTACCAAGCACCTGCAAGTCATCAAAATATCCTCCCTAAAACAGGTACTAAGGAAAATGCAACCCTTGCAACAGCAGGTGTTGTAGGAGCATTACTTGGTCTCTTTGCAATGGGAAAGAAAAAAGAAGACGAATAAGATGATGTAAAAGCATCTAAGTCATAGAGATTGGTTCAAGAGACTAATCTCGACAATAAAAAGTGGACAAAACTAGTTTTCTGATAAACAGAATCTGGTCTTGTTCGCTTTTTTGTCTAAACAATTAATTGCAAAAGAAGACCAGAGATGATATTCGATTAAAAATAGAGAGCAAGCTAAGTAGACTTGCCTCAGAAACATGGTGAGTAAGGCAAGGCCGTACTGACCGGTTTTCAGTATTTTTTGAAGTTTCAAAATCTCTCTAAAGTCTACAGGGATAAGCTTTCTTTCTCTCCTCAAAAGAGTTATAATAAAGATGAAAATAGGAGAAGAGGAGGAAATAGGATGGCTTATATTGAAATGAAAAACAGCTATAAAAGGTATCATACTGGTGATACAGAAATCGTAGCCAATCGGGATGTCAACTTCGAGATTGAAAAGGGAGAACTAGTCATTATCCTTGGGTCATCTGGTGCAGGGAAGTCAACCGTTCTAAATATTCTAGGTGGTATGGATACAAACGATGAAGGGCAAGTCTGGATTGATGGGACCAATATCTCGAATTTCACTTCTCATCAGAGAACTAACTATCGTAGAGATGACGTTGGCTTTGTCTTTCAATTTTATAACTTGGTTTCTAACTTGACTGCCAAGGAAAATGTTGAGCTAGCTTCAGAAATTGTTGCTGATGCCTTGGATCCTGAGCAGGTTCTCAAGGATGTAGGCTTAGGGCACCGTCTGAATAACTTTCCAGCTCAGTTGTCAGGTGGTGAGCAACAACGGGTATCCATTGCTCGAGCCGTGGCTAAAAATCCTAAAATTCTCCTTTGTGATGAACCAACGGGAGCTTTGGACTACCAGACTGGTAAGCAGGTTCTAAAGATTCTTCAAGATATGTCACGTAAGAAGGGGGCCACCGTTATCATCGTGACCCATAATGCCTCCCTAGCTCCAATAGCTGATCGGGTGATTCAGATGCATGATGCCAGTGTCAAGAGTGTTGTCCTCAATCCTCAACCACAGGATATTGATGATTTGGAGTATTGAGATGAAAAGAAAGACATATTGGAAAGACCTGCTCCAGTCTTTCACAGGTTCAAAGGGACGGTTTTTATCCATCCTAACTCTAATGATGTTAGGTTCTTTAGCCGTGGTTGGTCTCAAGGTTGCTAGTCCTAACATGGAGCGAACAGCTTGGGCCTATCTGAAAGAAACTAATGCGGCAGATATGACCGTCATAGCAGATTATGGTCTAGATCAGGCAGACCAGGAAGAATTGCAAACTCTATCGGGAGCAGCCGTTGAGTTTGGTTATATGACAGATTTGACTCTGGCAAACAGTGAAGATGCCATACGGATCTTTTCAAATACTGAAAAGATTTCAAAATTTCAAGTAACGGAAGGGCGTTTGCCTGAGAAAGACGATGAACTAGCCTTGGCGGACTTTTGGAAAGATCGTTATCAGATTGGGCAAGTCATTCAGTTGAGTCAAAAGAAGGGCAGTAATTCTCAGTTGAAGCGGGATAGTTATACCATTACAGGCTTCGTCCACTCTCCAGATATTTTCTCAAAAACGGATATGGGGAGTTCAGCCAGTGGTAATGGGAACTTAGCAGCCTATGGTGTCGTAACTGAAGAAAATTTTAAGAGCTCTGTTTACACGATTGCCCGTCTGCGTTTTGCTAGTCTAACAGATGTCAATCCTTTCTCTAGTGATTACGAAAAGAAGCTAGAGGAAGAAGAAGCAACTCTAAAGAACTTAGTTGCTGATAATGGACAAGCGCGACTAGAGAAAATGAAAAAGGACGCCCAAGAGTCCCTTGATGAGGGCAAGAAACAACTAGACGAGGCAGAGACCAACTTGACAGCTGGCAAGAAACGCCTACAGGAAATCGAAACGCGTCTACAAGCTCAAGAAAACCAAGTAAGCCAACTACCAGAACCACAAAAAAGTCAAGCATCTAGTCAGTTAGGAGAAGCAAAAGAACAACTAAAGCAAGAAAAGGAAAAGCTAAGCCAAGCTGAAACGAATCTGGCGAGCGAAAAGGATAAATGGCAGGCTAGTCAGGATGAGGTCAATGCTCTAACAGAGCCAACCTATCATGTCTACAATCGCAAGAGTTCTCCTACTGGTCAAGGTTACCTCATGTATAGTAACTCGGCTATGAGTATTCGTGCCGTTGGGAATATCTTTCCAGTTGTTCTCTATGCCGTTGCAGCCATGGTTACCTTTACTACCATGACACGATTTGTAGACGAGGAAAGAACCAATGCAGGGATATTCAAAGCTCTAGGCTACCATAGCAAGGATATCATTGCTAAGTTTGTGATTTACGGTCTGGTTGCTGGTACTCTTGGAACCCTTCTAGGAATTTTGCTTGGTCACTACATCCTAGCACCTACTATTTCGCATATCATTACTGAGCGAATGATTGTTGGAGAGAGTCAGCAGTATTTCTACTGGACCTATAGTTGCTTAGCTCTGGGTCTAAGCTTAGTGGCTAGTGTCCTACCTGCCTACCTTGTATCTCGCAGAGAATTGCATGAAGAAGCAGCGCAATTATTACTACCCAAGCCACCAGTCAAGGGTTCTAAAATTCTCTTGGAGCGCATAACATTTATCTGGTCACGCTTGAGTTTTACTCAGAAAGTAACAGCCCGCAACATTTTCCGTTACAAACAACGCATGCTGATGACCATTTTTGGGGTTGCAGGTTCAGTAGCCCTCCTCTTTGCAGGACTTGGGATTCAATCCTCTGTTGTAGGAGTAGCTGACAGGCAGTTTAAGGACCTGCAACAATACCAGATGGTTCTCTCTGTCAATTCTCGAGCTTCTGATTCTGATAAGGCAAAGCTAGAAGAAAAATTGCAGAGTGATGAAGTTGAAAACTATCGTTTAATTTCTTCCAAACAGATTGAGGAAAAGTATGCTGGCAAGGCAGGTGTTCAGACCGTGACCATGATGGTAACGGATCAAGATGACCTAGCTCCCTTTGTCCTCCTAGAAAAAAATCGGGAAAAACTGGGCTTGTCTAACGGAGTTGTCTTGACAGAAAAATTAGCCCAGTTAGCTGGTGTTTCTGTTGGTGACAACTTTACAATCGATGGGAAAACCTTTAAAGTAGGTGCTATTACCGAGCACTATGTGGGCCATTTTGTCTATATGAATCAGGCAACCTATGAGGAGATATACGGTCAAGCACCCAAGATGAACACCTATCTGGTCCAACTCAAGGATAAAAGTGAAGTCAATACCGAAAGAGTCGCAGGAGAATTTATGGACCAGGCGGCTGTCAGTGGCCTCGTTCAAAATGCTTCAACCATTCAGCTCTTTGAAAGTTTTGCCAATTCTCTGAATCATACCATGGCGATTTTGGTGCTGGTATCGGTGCTACTAGCTATTGTGATTCTCTATAATTTGACCAATATCAATGTTGCTGAACGGATTCGGGAACTCTCAACCATCAAGGTTCTTGGTTTTCATAACAAAGAAGTGACCCTTTACATCTATCGGGAGACCATCATATTGTCACTAATTGGAATGACTGTAGGATTGGTATCAGGCTTTTATCTCCATCAATTTCTCATTCAGATGATCGCACCCGGTACCTTCCGTTTTCAACCGAAGGTCGGCTGGGAAGTTTATCTCATCCCAGTTCTAGCCGTCAGTGTCATTTTGGCCATCCTAGGAGTTTTTGTCAATCATTATCTCCGAAAGGTAGATATGCTTGAAGCCCTCAAGTCTGTAGAATAGTTGGTCGAGGACAAAAACAAATAAGAAAGCCCTTTGTGGCTTTTTTATTTTCATAAAAATGGTAAAATAGTAAGAGTAGAAATGGAGTTCTAGATATGAAACGAATTGATCAATTTGAAAATAAGAAAGTATTAGTCCTAGGATTGGCCAAATCTGGTGAATCTGCAGCTCGTCTTTTGGACAAGCTAGGTGCCATTGTGACAGTGAATGATGGCAAGCCTTTTGAGGAAAATCCAGCTGCGCAAAGTCTCTTGGAAGAGGGCATCAAGGTTGTCACTGGTGGACATCCTTTGGAATTATTGGATGAAGATTTTGCACTTATGGTAAAGAATCCAGGAATTCCTTATAGCAATCCTATGATTGAAAAAGCACTAGAAAAAGGCATTCCAGTCCTAACTGAAGTTGAGTTGGCTTACTTGATTTCAGAAGCACCAATCGTCGGTATTACAGGTTCAAATGGTAAGACAACGACCACCACTATGATTGGAGAAGTTCTGACTGCTGCAGGGCAAAATGGACTTTTATCAGGGAACATCGGATATCCTGCTAGTCAAGTGGCTCAAACTGCGACAGATAAGGATACTCTTGTCATGGAGCTATCCTCTTTCCAACTAATGGGAATCCAGGCATTCCATCCTGAAATTGCTGTTATCACCAACCTGATGCCAACGCATATTGACTATCACGGTTCTTTTGAAGCTTATGTTGAAGCTAAGTGGAATATCCAAAGCAATATGACAGCGGCTGATTACCTAGTATTGAACTTCAACCAGGAATTAGCTAAAGAACTTGCGACAAAGACAAATGCGACTGTAGTACCATTCTCAACCCTTGAAAAGGTTGATGGAGCTTACCTCGAAGATGGTCTTCTCTACTTCCGTGGTGAAAAAGTCATGGCAGCTGATGAAATCGGTGTTCCAGGTAGCCACAATGTGGAAAATGCTCTTGCAACCATTGCCGTTGCTAAGCTTCGTGGCGTTGATAATGAAACCATCAAGGAAACCTTGTCAGCCTTTGGTGGAGTTAAACACCGTCTCCAGTTTGTAGACCAAATCAATGGCGTTAAATTTTATAACGATAGTAAGTCAACCAATATCTTAGCAACTCAAAAAGCCTTGTCAGGATTTGATAATAGCAAGGTTATCTTGATTGCTGGTGGGTTGGACCGTGGCAATGAGTTTGAAGAATTGGTTCCTGATATTACTGGACTTAAGAAAATGGTCATCCTCGGTCAATCTGCAGAACGTGTCAAACGTGCAGCGGATAAAGCTGGCGTGGCTTATGTCGACGCGACTGATATTGCAGATGCGACTCGTAAGGCTTCTGAACTTGCGGAAGAGGGAGATGTTGTTCTCCTCAGTCCTGCCAATGCGAGCTGGGATATGTATGCTAACTTTGAAGTACGTGGAGATCTTTTCATCGACACTGTAGCGGAGTTAAAGGGATAATATGAAAAAAATAGTATTTACTGGTGGGGGAACGGTTGGACACGTTACCCTCAACCTTTTGTTAATGCCTAAGTTCATCGAAGATGGCTGGGAAGTCCACTATATTGGTGACAAAAACGGAATTGAGTATCAAGAAGTCCTCAAATCGGGTCTAGATGTGACCTTCCATTCTATTGCAACTGGGAAATTACGTCGATATTTCTCATGGCAAAACATGGTTGATGTCTTTAAGGTTGCTTTTGGAATTCTTCAATCGCTCTTTATCATGCTTCGAGTTCGTCCACAAGCCCTCTTTTCTAAGGGTGGATTTGTATCTGTTCCGCCTGTTATTGCAGCGCGAGTATGCAGAGTACCAGTCTTTATCCACGAGTCTGACCTCTCTATGGGATTGGCCAATAAAATCGCCTATAAATTTGCGACTAAGATGTACTCTACTTTCGAGCAAGCGTCTAGTCTCACTAAGGTAGAGCATGTAGGAGCCGTGACCAAGGTTTCTGGACCTGTTATTGAAGAACCTGAGGAAATGGTGGACATCAGAACATATTTTGATAGCAAACTACCAACCCTTCTTTTCGTCGGAGGTTCTGCTGGTGCGCGTGTCTTTAACCAATTAGTTACAGACCATAAGGAAGAGCTGACTAGTCGTTATAATATCATCAACCTAACAGGGGATGCTAGCTTAAATGAACTAAGTTCAAACCTCTACCGTGTTGACTATGTGACGGAACTCTATCAACCACTCATGAATATGGCTGATGTGGTCATCACTCGTGGTGGTGCCAATACGATTTTTGAACTGTTGGCCATGGCTAAATTGCATATCATTGTCCCTCTAGGGCGTGAAGCTAGCCGTGGAGATCAGATTGAAAATGCGGCTTACTTTGTGAAAAAAGGCTATGCTGAGGAGTTGCAAGAGGGCGATTTGACCTTGTCTACTTTAGAAGAAAAAGTAAGCAAGCTTTTGACCCACAAAGAAGACTACCAGAACACGATGAAGAATTCTCATGAATTAAAATCTGTGGCAGATTTTTATGCGCTACTAAAAAAAGATCTATCATAAGGAAAATCGATGTCAAAGGATAAGAAACAAGAGCCAACTCAAGGCAAGGAATTGTCAGAGTGGCAAAAACGAAATCAAGAATATCTTCGAAAAAAGGCTGAAGAAGAGGCCAACTTAGCTAAAGAAGAAGCCAAGGGAGATTCAGGCAAAAAGGAAGTTTCAACAAGTTCTGATGCAGACACTAGCTTATCAGAGTGGCAAAAGAAAAACCGAGAGTATCTGCGCAAAAAGGCTGAAGAAGAGACCAAGGAAGAACAAGAGTCAGACTTATCTGAAGATACTGAGGCAGAAGAGGATTCAGATTCTAATCCTGAAGAGCAGAAGGAGAGTTCAGAAGACCAGTCCTTTCCTGAGAATGAGGAGGAAACTACTGAGTCAGAACAAGTAGAAGAAGAGGACGAAGAATCTCAAGTAACATCTGAAGAAACAAAAGTAGAAGAAAAAAGATCTAAGTCTAAGAAAAAGATGGCCAAGCCTTCTATTCCAAGTGTTCATATCTGGCGTGCTGTTACGATTCTAATCCCAAGTTTGCTTGTCTTGTTATTTTCCATCTATCTTTTGACGCCATACTCAACTCTGAAAAACATACAGGTTACTGGTACGGTAGAGACCAATGCAGACCAAATCAAAGAGGCTTCAGGGATTCGTGATAGTGACTATACCTTTGATCTGCTTCTCAATAAAGATAAACATGCTGAGATGATTAAGTCCAATCACTGGATTGAATCTGCTAGCATTCACTATCAATTTCCGACCAATTTTACTATCCAGGTTAAGGAATATGGAATTGTAGCCTATTATGTTTCTGGAGAGGATCATTATCCGATTCTTTCTAGTGGGACGGTGGAAACCAGTCCAGTTAGTCTAGTCAGTCTTCCAGAAACCTATATGTCCGTACTCTTTAACGATGAGCAGCAAGTCAAAACCTTGATTGAACAACTGGCTGAAGTCAGCCCAGAGATTAAGCAAGCTATCAAAACGATTGAATTGGCTCCAAGCAGTGTAACCAGTGATCTGCTCAAGATTACCATGAATGATACGGACGAGATTTTGGTTCCTTTATCAGAACTAGGTAAAAAATTGCCTTACTATAGCAAGATTAAACCTCAATTAACAGTGCCAAGCGGTATTGATATGGAAGTTGGGATCTATAGTTATAGCTTGACGGATAAGGCTTTAGAAGAAGCAAGAATCAAAGCTAAAGAAGAGGAAAAGAAGAAGCAGGAAGAAGAAAAGAAAAAACAAGAAGAGCAAGGGAATCAAACTCAGAATCAAACACAAACTCAAAATCAAACAACCCAACAATCACAGAGTCGTTAAGTTTGAGATGATTCTGTTGACTTGATGATGAGTCATGTTTTCTACAAGTTCAATTACTGTTTTTTACTTGACAACTACTGCTTTAAATAATAGAATAGTAAAAAACCTTTAAAGCAGTCCAGAGAGGCAGCTAAGGTTAGACGGTGAAAGGGTGGATTCTACCCATTTTTCGTGGAACCTTGCTGTAGGCAGGTTCCTTTTTTCATGCTCTCTAGCTAACAAAGGTAAAAGGAGAAAAGTATGCGCGAATCTCGTCCAGTTATTGCTCTTGATTTTCCAAGTTTTGAGGCAGTCAAGCAATTTTTAGCTCTTTTTCCAGCTGAAGAGAGCCTCTATCTAAAGGTAGGTATGGAGCTCTATTACGCTACAGGCCCGGAGATTGTTTCTTATTTGAAAGACTTAGGTCATAATGTCTTTCTGGATCTCAAACTTCATGATATTCCCAATACGGTTAAGTCAGCCATGAAGGTGTTGTCTCATCTGGGCGTTGACATGACCAATGTTCATGCCGCAGGTGGTGTAGAGATGATGAAGGCTGCGCGAGAAGGTCTTGGGAAAGAAGCAAAATTGATTGCTGTTACCCAGTTGACTTCAACTTCTGAAGAACAAATGAGAGACTTTCAAAATATCCAAACCAGTCTTCAAGAATCGGTCATTCATTATGCCAAGAAAACTGCTGAAGCTGGATTAGATGGTGTGGTCTGTTCAGCTCAGGAAGTCAAGCTTATCAAAGAAGCAACAAGCAAAGATTTTATCTGCCTGACACCGGGTATTCGACCAGCAGGGGCTGCAGTTGGAGATCAAAAACGAGTCATGACGCCAGCAGATGCTTATCAAATTGGTAGTGACTACATCGTTGTCGGTCGCCCGATTACTCAAGCCACTGATCCAGTAGCAGCTTATCATGCTATCAAGGATGAGTGGAACCAAGACTGAAATTAAAGCAATAGATTATAAAAACAAAAGGAGAAAACCATGACACTTGCTAAAGACATTGCTAGCCATCTATTGAAAATTCAAGCCGTTTACCTCAAACCAGAAGAACCTTTTACTTGGGCATCAGGTATCAAGTCACCGATTTATACGGATAACCGTGTGACGCTTGCTTATCCAGAAACTCGTAGCTTGATTGAAAATGGTTTTGTGGAAGCTATTAAGGCAGAATTCCCAGAAGTAGAAGTGATTGCAGGGACAGCGACTGCAGGTATTCCTCACGGTGCTATCATCGCTGACAAGATGAACTTGCCATTTGCCTATATCCGTAGCAAACCAAAAGACCATGGTGCTGGAAATCAAATCGAAGGCCGTGTAGCCCAAGGACAAAAGATGGTCGTTGTCGAAGATTTGATTTCAACTGGCGGTTCAGTTCTTGAAGCCGTAGCAGCTGCTAAACGTGAAGGAGCTGATGTTCTTGGAGTTGTGGCTATCTTTAGCTATCAATTACCAAAAGCAGATAAGAACTTTGCGGATGCTGGTGTCAAACTAGTGACACTTTCAAACTATAGCGAGCTCATCCACCTAGCTCAAGAAGAAGGCTATATCACACCAGAAGGACTCGACCTCCTAAAACGCTTTAAAGAAGACCAAGAAAATTGGCAAAATGCTTAAGGTATATAAAAATCAGGTAGTCACTAGGATTACCTGATTTCTTTTTGTGATTTCATTGAGTATTAGTCGACTTTTCCACCTTCAACAACTAGGTCATCTGCTTTAGCAGCATCACCGTAAGTTGGATGGAGTGTTTTTTCATAGGCTTTGTGGAAGAAGTTTTCCTTACCTAATTTTTCGATTTCTTGGTTGATGTAGTCGAGTAGTTCTTGGTTACCTTTTTGAACTGCTGGTGCAATCGTATCTGGGTCACCTAGAGAAGAAATTCCTACCTCATACCCTTTATTTTCAAGCGCCCAGGCTAGGACTTCAGTATTGTCAGTAGAGAAAGCATCTCCACGACCGTCAAGAAGGGCTTGGTAGGCATCGCTATATTGGTCGTATTTTTGAAGTTTTACTTCTGGGTGATTTTTCTCAAAGTAAGTTTCAGCAGTCGTTCCTTTTGTAACGATTAAGGTTTTGCCTTCAAGTTCTTTAACGTCTTTGATAACTTTATCTTTTGGTGACACAACACCGAGAGAAACTTTCATGTAAGGAAGGGCAAAGTCAACTTGTTTTTTACGTTCGTCAGTAACTGTGAAGTTGGCAAGTGTGATATCAACCTTGTTTGAAATCAAGTATTCAGCACGGTTGGCAGCATCGACAGAAACGTATTTGACCTTTACACCAAGGTCTTGTGCTAATTGATTACCTAGTTCGATATCATAACCTTGGTAAGAACCGTCGTTGTCAACATAACCAAACGGTTTCTTATCTCCAAATACTGCGATTCGAAGTTCCCCACTTTTCTTAATTTCATCAATGGTGCGAGCTTTGGCAGTTGCCTTCGTAGATGAAGCATCAGAGCTTCCGCCTGAACTACAAGCTGTGACAAAGATAAGCGCAAATGCTAGAGCGAAAACAGTTAGAATTGGTTTAAGTAGTTTCATAATAATCTCCTTTATTGATTATAGATATGAGCCAAACTGGCTAAAGTCAAAGACGTTTAAAAATTCTTGTGCTCGTTTGGTTTGTGGATTTGTGAAGAATTCTTGAGCAGTTCCTTCTTCAGCAATCTTCCCTTGGTCAAGGAAGATAATACGGTCTGCAATGGCTTGGGCAAACTGCATTTCATGGGTTACCAGAATCATGGTACGCCCTTCTTGAGCTAAGTCATTGATAAGTTCCAGAACCTCACGAACCATTTCTGGATCCAGTGAAGCCGTTACCTCGTCAAAGAGGATAATTTCTGGATGCATGAGAAGGGCACGAACAATCGCTACCCGTTGCTTTTGTCCACCAGATAATTGACGAGCAAAGCTATGTTGTTTATCCAACAATCCGACACGTTCTAGTAGTTGTAGGGCTTCTTCTGTTACTTCTTTCTTGTCGCGTCCTTGAGCCTTGATAGGGCCTAAGATAAGATTTTGAAGGACATCCAAGTGAGGAAAGAGTTCATAACTTTGAAAGACCATACCGATTTTTTGGCGAACCAAGTGAAAATCTTTTTTATTTTCAACGATGGACTGGCCATCCAGCAGGATATCTCCTCCTTGAATACTTTCTAAACCATTGAGGCAACGAAGAAGGGTGCTTTTCCCACAACCAGATGGTCCTAGGATGACGACAACTTCTCCCTTTTTGATATCTAGAGAAAGTCCTTGGAGGATAGGATTGTCTCCGAAGGATTTTTTTAGTTCCTTGATTTCTAAAATAGTTTCAGACATTTAATTCCTCCAATGTTTTTCTAAGTGAGTAGATAGTTTGGAAATAGGGAAGCAAACCGCGAAATACAAGACTAGGATGGTTCCATAAATCCAAAAGGAAGCTGTTGGGATCGTCAAACGATTGCTATCGATAATTTGTTGTCCAACCTTGGTAACCTCAACAACTCCAATCAAAACAACCAAGGAAGTCGTTTTAATCATCCGAGTGACAAGGTTGATGGCTTGTGGAAGTAATCTTCTCAAGACTTGCGGGATGATGATATGGTAGTAGAGTTGCACTTTAGTTAAACCAAGCGCTTGTCCGCTCTCAAACTGATGCTTAGGGAGGGAAGTGATAGCTCCACGAACCAAGTCTCCCATCTCAGCTGTACCCCACAGGGTAAAAACGATAATAGCAGAAGTCTCACCTGAGATATTGATATTAAAGTTTCGAGCCAAACCAAAGTAAACGATGAAGAGAAGCACTAGCTGAGGCATAATCCGGATAAATTCTAGATATAAGCGTGTCAAGAAGCGAATCACTCTAGAATGAGAAGTCATGATAATTCCCATCACCGTTCCGAAAATCATGGATAAGAAGACAGACAGGATTGAAATCCCAATCGTGACGCCCAATCCCTGTAAAATTCTCAGGAGATTATTTCCCTGAAAGAGTACTTGCATTCCCGAATCCTGCATGACGGAGCCTCCTTTCTATCCAACTAAAGACTAGTGAAATAGGTAGAAGCATGATAAGGTAAGCAACCACCAACATAGCTAACGCAATATCTGTCTCATAGTAGAGTCCTATCAAATCCTTAGCAACGTACATAAGATCAGCAAGAGCAACCGCTGAAAAGACAGATGTTTCCTTGATGAGGAAAATAACATTGGCACTAAAGGATGGTAGAGCAACCGCTGTCGCTTGTGGAAGAACCACGTAGCGAAAAACCTGAAATGGAGTAAGCCCAATGGCTAAACCAATTTCATGCTGGGTTTGACTGACTGCTTCTAGCCCGCTTCGGAAGGATTCTGCCATGTAGGAACCACCTAAGAAGATGAGCCCGACTGTTGCACAGACTTCTGAAGAAAGAACAATCCCTATTCTAGGTAGGCCGAAGTAGAGAAAGAAAAGTTGTATCAAAAGGGGTGTATTTCGTGAAAGTTCGATATAGGCTGTTGCCAACTGGGAGAAAACAGGAAGGCGGTAATGCCGGATGACACTGACGATGAGCCCCAGCAAAAAAGAACCTAGAATTCCCCAAACTGCAATATGCAAGGTCAGAAAGAATGCCTTTTGATAGAGTGGTAGATATTGTTCAACAATGGACCAATCCAAAAGTAGAACCTCCCATCTAGGAAAATGATACAGTTATTGTAGCATTAAAAGAGAGCTTTGGATAATATGTATTTTTTATCACAATGATAGACAAAATCTATTGGGAAGAGAAATTTTAAAATTTTTAGGAAATTTAGTTGACAAATGTAGATTTTGAGAGTATACTGATAATTGTAATTGACAAATGTAGATTTTGGAGGTGTGCTGATGCAGATTTCGGATGCAGAATGGCAGGTCATGAAGATTATCTGGATGCAGGGAGAACAGACTAGTACTGATCTCATAAAAGTATTAGAGAAAAGGTTCAGTTGGTCCAAATCCACGATCCAGACACTCTTGGCTCGTTTGGTGGAGAAAGAATGTTTGACTCGGGAAAAGCAGGGCAAGTCCTTTACTTATTCAGCTCTTTTGACGCAGGAAGATAGTAGGAAGTTACTTGTCCAGGATATCAAAGACAAGCTTTGTTCTCGAAGGATTAAGCAGTTACTAGCTGATTTGATTGAAGAATGTGACTTTACCCTATCCGACTTAGAAGGCTTGGAAGAAGTGATTTCAAAGAAAAAAGCAAGTGCTGTAACAGAAGTAAGATGTAATTGTATGTAAAGGAGACACTATGTTAAATCTATTTGTATCTATTATTGTTTTAGGAATGATTGCTTTTATCCTCTTTTGGTTTTTCAAAAAACCGCAAGAAGATGGTAAGAGAGCCCAACAAAAGAATGGCTATCAGGAAATTCGAGTGGAAGTCATGGGGGGCTACACTCCAGGAACCATTATCCTCAAAAAATCTCAACCTGCTCGCATTATTTTTGATCGAAAAGATCCTTCACCTTGCTTGGACCAAATCGTTTTTCCAGACTTTGGAGTGCATGCAGATCTGCCTATGGGAGACCAATATGTGGTTGAAATCACTCCTGAAGAAGCAGGTGAGTATGGTTTCTCTTGTGGCATGAATATGATGCACGGTAAGATGATTGTAGAATAGGAGAATGATATGACTGAAATTGTAAAAGCAAGTCTTGAAAATGGTGTTCAAAAAATCCGTATCACGGCAGACAAAGGCTACCATCCAGCCCACATTCAACTGCAAAAAGGGATCCCTGCTGAGATTACCTTTCATCGTGTGACACCTTCAAACTGTTATAAAGAGATTCTCTTCGAAGAAGAAGGGATCCTAGAACCAATCGCTCAAGATGAGGAAAAAGTCATTCGTTTTACTCCTCAAGACCTGGGTGAGCATGAATTTTCATGCGGCATGAAGATGCAAAAGGGGACCTACACCGTTGTTGAAAAAACTAAAAAGTCTCTCAGTCTTTTACAGCGTTTTTGGATTACTAGTATCTTTACTGTGCCTCTTGTGATTCTCATGATTGGGATGTCTACAGGAGGAATTAGTCACCAAGTCATGCGTTGGGGCACCTTTTTAGCCACAACACCCATTATGCTGGTAGCTGGAGTTCCATATATCAGAAGCGCCTGGGCTAGTTTTAAAAAGCACAATTCCAACATGGATACCTTGGTTGCTCTGGGAACACTAGTGGCCTATTTCTATAGCTTAGTTGCCCTCTTCACTGGTCTGCCCGTTTACTTTGAAAGTGCTGCATTTATCCTCTTCTTCATTCTTTTGGGAGCAGTTTTTGAGGAAAAAATGCGAAAAAACACTTCGCAGGCAGTCGAAAAATTATTAGACCTACAAGCAAAAACAGCAGAGGTTTTGCGTGATGATGTTTATGTTCAAATCCCTCTAGAACAAGTCAAAGTTGGGGATCTCATTCGCGTTCGACCAGGTGAAAAAATTGCCGTTGATGGGACTGTGTTAGAAGGTGAAACGAGTATTGATGAATCAATGGTGACTGGGGAAAGTATTCCAGTAGACAAGTCTGCCGGTGATGCTGTTATTGGTTCAACCATCAATAATAGTGGTACGATCATCTTTAAAGCTGAAAAAGTTGGTTCTGAGACTATGTTGGCTCAGATTGTGGACTTTGTGAAGAAAGCTCAAACCAGTCGTGCTCCTATTCAAGATTTGACAGACAAGATTTCAGGGATTTTTGTACCAGCAGTTGTCATTTTAGGACTTCTTACTTTTTGGGTCTGGTTTGTTTTACTTGGAGAAAGCTTTGTGACTTCCCTTCTCTATGGAGTTGCCGTCTTGATTATTGCTTGTCCTTGTGCTCTGGGACTTGCGACACCGACAGCACTCATGGTAGGAACAGGCCGAAGTGCTAAGATGGGGGTTCTCCTCAAAAATGGTACAGTTTTACAAGAAATCCAGAAAGTTCAAACGGTTGTTTTTGATAAAACTGGAACCTTGACAGAAGGAAAACCAGTAGTGACAGATATTATCGGTGATGAAAGAGAAGTGTTAAGTTTGGCTGCCTCATTAGAAGATGCCTCTCAACACCCGCTAGCTCAAGCTGTTGTCAATCGTGCGTCTGAATTAGGAATCAGTCTTTATCCCGTGGAAAACTTCCAAGCCTTGCATGGGAAAGGTGTAACTGGGACAATAAATGGGAAACAAGTCTTGCTTGGGAATGCCAAACTCTTAGCAGACCTTGATATTCCGAGTGACTATCAAGAACGATTTGATTTGCTTGAGAAAGAAGCGAAAACAGTTGTCTTCTTATCCGTGGATGGTGAGTTAAAAGGCTTGCTAGCCTTACAAGATGTCCCTAAGGAAAACGCTCGAGAAGCTATTGCTAAATTAAAAAAACGTGGTCTTAGAACGGTCATGCTTACAGGAGATAATGTTGGAGTAGCGCATGCTATTGCAGAGCAAATTGGAATCGAAGAAGTGATCGCAAATGTCTTGCCAGAGGAAAAGGCACATGAAATTCACAAGCTTCAAAAGAATGGGAAATTGGCCTTTGTTGGAGATGGGATCAATGATGCGCCGGCCCTCAGTGTAGCGGATGTCGGAATTGCCATGGGCTCTGGGACAGATATTGCCATTGAATCAGCAGATCTTGTCCTTACAACCAACAATTTACTAGGATTGGCACGTGCTTTTGATATGAGTAAGAAGACCTTTAATCGTATTCTACTCAATCTTTTCTGGGCTTCTATCTATAACCTCATTGGTATTCCGATTGCAGCAGGAGTCTTTTCAAGTCTTGGTTTGGTGCTCAATCCAGAACTTGCAGGATTGGCCATGGCCTTTAGTTCAGTCTCTGTTCTGATCAGCTCTCTTATGCTTAATTTTACTAAAGTCGATTAATACTCTTCGAAAATCAAATTCAAACCACGTCAGCTTCACCTTGCCGTACTCAAGTACAGCCTGCGGCTAGCTTCCTAGTTTGCTCTTTGATTTTCATTGAGTATAAAAAGGCGGTCTTAACCGCTTTTTTGCTATTCTAAAACAGATTTTCAAAACGTTTTCAATCTGTACTGTAATAGAGAATGAAGTTTTCTGAGCACATTCTTATGAAACTAAAAGTAAATGTGATAAATTAGGAGTGTAAATTTACTGAATCGTTTTCAAAAAACATATAAAAGCGCTTTTATTATTCATCAAATTAACTTTTAAGGAGAGTTATCATTATGACTCAAGGGAAAATTACTGCATCTGCAGCAATGCTTAACGTATTGAAAACATGGGGCGTAGACACTATCTACGGTATCCCATCAGGAACACTTAGCTCACTTATGGACGCTTTGGCTGAAGACAAAGATATCCGTTTCTTGCAAGTTCGCCACGAAGAAACAGGTGCTCTTGCAGCGGTTATGCAGGCTAAATTTGGCGGATCTATCGGTGTTGCAGTTGGTTCAGGTGGTCCAGGTGCGACTCACTTGATTAACGGTGTTTACGATGCAGCTATGGATAACACTCCATTCCTCGCTATCCTTGGATCACGTCCAGTTAACGAATTAAACATGGATGCTTTCCAAGAATTAAACCAAAACCCAATGTACAACGGTATCGCTGTTTATAATAAACGTGTAGCTTACGCAGAGCAATTACCAAAAGTAATCGACGAAGCTTGCCGTGCTGCCGTTTCTAAAAAAGGTCCAGCCGTTGTTGAAATTCCAGTAAACTTTGGTTTCCAAGAAATCGACGAAAACTCATACTACGGTTCAGGTTCATACGAACGTTCATTCATCGCTCCTGCTTTGAACGAAGTTGAAATTGACAAAGCAGTTGAAATCTTGAACAATGCTGAACGTCCAGTTATCTATGCTGGTTACGGTGGTGTTAAAGCTGGTGAAGTGATCACTGAATTGTCACGTAAAATTAAAGCACCAATCATCACAACTGGTAAAAACTTTGAAGCTTTTGAATGGAACTACGAAGGTTTGACAGGTTCTGCTTACCGTGTTGGTTGGAAACCAGCCAACGAAGTTGTCTTTGAAGCAGACACTGTTCTCTTCCTTGGTTCAAACTTCCCATTTGCTGAAGTTTACGAAGCCTTCAAAAACACTGAAAAATTCATCCAAGTGGATATCGACCCTTACAAACTTGGTAAACGTCATGCCCTAGACGCTTCAATCCTTGGTGATGCAGGTCAAGCAGCGAAAGCAATCCTTGACAAAGTGAATCCAGTTGAATCTACTCCATGGTGGCGTGCAAACGTTAAGAATAACCAAAACTGGCGTGATTACATGAACAAACTCGAAGGTAAAACTGAGGGTGAATTGCAATTGTATCAAGTTTACAATGCAATCAACAAACATGCTGATCAAGACGCTATCTATTCAATCGACGTAGGTGACACTACTCAAACATCTACTCGTCACCTTCACATGACACCTAAGAACATGTGGCGTACATCTCCACTCTTTGCGACAATGGGTATTGCCCTTCCTGGTGGTATCGCTGCTAAGAAAGACAATCCAGATCGCCAAGTATGGAACATCATGGGTGACGGAGCCTTCAACATGTGCTACCCAGACGTTATCACAAACGTTCAATACGACCTTCCAGTTATCAACGTTGTCTTCTCAAATGGTAAATATGCCTTCATCAAGGACAAATACGAAGACACAAACAAACACTTGTTTGGTTGTGACTTCCCTAATGCTGACTATGCGAAAATCGCTGAAGCTCAAGGAGCTATTGGATTTACAGTTGACCGTATCGAAGATATCGACTCAGTTGTAGCAGAAGCTGTTAAATTGAACAAAGAAGGTAAAACTGTTGTCATCGATGCTCACATCACTCCACATCGTCCACTTCCAGTAGAAGTACTTGAGTTGGATCCAAAACAACACTCAGAAGAAGCTATTAAAGCCTTCAAAGAAAAATACGAAGCAGAAGAACTCGTACCATTCCGCCTCTTCTTGGAAGAAGAAGGATTGCAATCACGCGCAATTAAATAATTTCTCTCGTGGAACTTAAAAAGATCGGAGAAATCCGGTCTTTTTATGGAGGATAGTAAATGAATTTAAATCAATTAGATATTATCGTTTCAAATGTTCCCCAAGTCTGTGCTAGCTTGGAGCGTATTTTGGATAAGAAGGCAGACTATGTTGATGACAGTTTTGCTCAGTTTACGATTGGCAGTCACTGCCTCATGTTGTCCCAAAAATATTTGATACCTTTGGAAAATTTTCAGTCAGGAATCATTCTTCACGTTGAAGTTGAGGATGTAGAGCAGAACTACCAACGGTTGAAAGATCTTAGTATTCAGGTTTTAAATGGTCCAGCTGTAACTGATTGGGGAACCGAATCCCTGCTAGTAAGTGGCCCTGCTGGTCTAGTGATTGATTTTTATCGTATGAAATAGGACGCTTAGTCATTTGAAGTTAACCATAATGATTCTTAAAAAAGAATGTGCGCATATGAACTATTGAAAGATCGGAGCAATCCGGTCTTTTTGTTTATTAAAGATTGCATATAAATATTTGACGGCGTTTTCTGAAAATCTTATAATAAAAATGTAATAATAGAAAATGTGACTGATATGGAAAGGAGAAATATTTTTTAAATAGTTGTAGTAAGAGGGATTTATTATTTCATTAGGAAGAGAGTGATAATGGCATTCGGTTCACTACTCGACTTTATGGTTCTGGGAAACCTTACAATTGTCCCATAATGACCAATGAACCTTGAGATTAAAAGTATCTCAATGTGTAGATATTAGGAGGAAAGATATGGAAAAAAAGGATATTTATCTAATCTGTGTGACCATGATTATCTGTTCAATTATTTTAGGAGTGATTATAGGAAGTTTTATTCTTCATGGTTTGGAAGATATTGCTGCAACAATTACCCATGGCTTGCTGACAATCAATCAATCGATTAAGTAACAAGAGGTATTAAATTTCTTACATTTTGATGACTAAACAGATCGGAGCCATCCGGTCTTTTTATCTTGTACGAGAGCAACAGCTACCTTAGAATAGGTTCAGTTTTTCATAAGATCTGGTAGGATTTTGGAAAGAGAAGGGGATAATGGTATACTAGAACTAGTAAAAAAAGCGAGGTAAAGTGATGACAGAAATACTACAATTTCCAGAGGGTTTCCTCTGGGGTGGTGCTACGGCAGCTAATCAATGTGAGGGTGCTTATAATATAGACGGTCGTGGGTTGGCGAATGTTGATGTTGTTCCAATCGGAAAGGACCGTGAAGCCATAATCACAGGTCAGAAAAAGATGTTCTCGTTTGAGGAGGCCTATTTTTACCCAGCAAAAGAAGCCATTGATATGTACCATCATTACAAGGAAGATATTGCCCTTTTTGCAGAAATGGGCTTTAAAACTTATCGGCTTTCCATTGCTTGGACAAGAATATTCCCCAAAGGAGATGAAGCAGAGCCAAATGAAGCTGGTTTAGCTTTTTATGAGGATTTGTTTAAGGAATGCCACAAGTATGGGATCGAACCGCTGGTGACCATCACGCATTTCGACTGTCCTATGCACTTGATTGAAAAATACGGCGGTTGGCGCAACCGTCGTATGTTGGACTTTTACGCAAATCTCTGTCGCACCCTTTTTACCCGTTACAAGGGCTTGGTTAAGTACTGGCTAACCTTCAACGAAATCAATATGATTTTGCATGCCCCCTTTTTAGGAGCAGGGATTTGTTTTGAAGAAGGAGAAAATCAAGAACAGGTCAAATACCAAGCAGCTCACCATGAGCTAGTAGCCTCGGCTATGGCGACTAAAATTGCCCACGAAATTGATCCAGAAAACAAGGTGGGATGTATGTTGGCAGCAGGACAGTATTATCCGAACACAGCCCATCCGAGAGACTACTGGGCTGCTATGGAGGAAGATCGCAAGAGTTACTTTTTCATTGATGTTCAAGCGCGTGGGGAATACCCAAGCTACGCTAAGAAGCAGTGGGAGCGTGAAGGAATTGAGATTGAAATGACGGCAGAGGATCTAGATTTGTTGAAGAATTACACTGTTGACTTTGTTTCCTTCTCTTACTATGCAAGTCGAGTGGCCTCAGGTGATCCAGAAGTTAAAGAATTAACAGCTGGAAATGTTTTTGCCTCTCTCAAAAATCCTTATCTTGAATCTTCAGAATGGGGATGGCAGATTGACCCACTTGGGCTTCGAATCACCCTCAATGCCATCTGGGATCGTTACCAAAAGCCCATGTTCATCGTAGAGAATGGCCTCGGTGCTATTGATACACCGGATGAGAATGGTTATGTAGCAGATGACTATAGGATTGCTTATCTAGAGGCCCACATCAAGGCTATGCGAGATGCCATATGCCAAGATGGAGTAGACTTGCTTGGTTATACAACTTGGGGTTGTATCGATCTAGTTTCAGCTGGAACAGGCGAAATGAACAAACGCTATGGCTTTATCTATGTGGATCGTGATAATGAAGGTCATGGAAGTCTCAAACGTAGCAAGAAGAAGTCCTTCTACTGGTACAAGGAGGTCATTGCCAGTAATGGTGCAAGCATTGAGTAGAACACATTTATTCACTATTTTTACAAAATCTTCTCCCTACTTTATAAGATATGAAAAAGAGTTCAACTAGAACTCTTTTTTTGCTATAATGAAGGGAGAAAAATCAGACAGGAGATCAACATGTCAGAACCGTTATTTTTAAATTCTGTAATGCAAGAAAAAATCTGGGGTGGTACTAAACTACGTGATGAGTTTGGCTACGACATTCCAAATGAAAAGATTGGTGAGTATTGGGCCATCTCAGCTCATCCAAATGGAGTGTCTAAGGTAGCTAATGGCCGCTATCAAGGAACAGACCTCGCTACTTTGTATGCAGAACACCGTGAGTTGTTTGGCAACCGTCCAGAACCTGTATTTCCGCTCTTGACCAAAATCCTTGATGCCAATGACTGGCTCAGTGTTCAAGTTCACCCAGATGATGCTTATGGACTAGAGCATGAGGGCGAACTCGGAAAAACAGAATGTTGGTACATTATTGCTGCAGATGAGGGTTCAGAAATTATTTACGGCCATAACGCTAAGTCAAAAGAAGAACTCCGCCAGCAAATCGAAGATAAAAACTGGGATGCCTTGTTAACAAAAGTTCCTGTAAAAGCTGGAGATTTCTTCTATGTTCCAAGTGGAACCATGCATGCTATTGGAGCAGGTATCTTGATCCTTGAAACGCAACAGTCTAGTGATACAACCTACCGTGTCTATGACTTTGACCGTAAGGATGATAATGGTAACTTGCGCGAGCTTCATCTTGAAAAATCCATTGATGTTTTAAATATTGGTGAGCCTGCTAACAGCCGTCCTGTAACTGTTAAAGCAGACGATTTGCGTTCAACTCTCCTTGTATCCAATGAATTCTTCGCAGTCTACAAGTGGGAAATCACTGGAAAAGTTGACTTTGAAAAAACAGCTGAGTATAGCTTGTTGAGTGTCTTAGCTGGTCAAGGGAAACTAACTGTGGACAGTAAAGATTATCCAATTCAAAAAGGTAGCCACTTTATCTTACCAAGTGATGTTGAAACTTGGACACTCGAAGGACAAGATTTGGAATTGATTGTTAGTCATCCGTAAAAAGAAAGGACTTGAGGAAAAAACTCAAGTCCATTTTTATAGTTACATAAACTGGGCGATAAAGACCACGATGATGATAATTGGGATGATAAAACGAAGAAGGAAGAGCCAGACTTGGAAAAGTCCTTGTTTCCACGGTGTTTCATCAAGCTGGAGTTCCTCCATAGCCAATGCTTTTTTGAAGACATAGCCTGTAAAGAGAGACAAGCAGAGTGCACCAAATGGCATGAGGAGATTAGAAACCAAGAAGTCCATGGCATCAAAGAAGGTCTTCCCCAAGATTTGAACGTCTGCCATGACTCCGTAGGATAGGGCTGAAGGGATACCAAATACAAAAGTTAAAACACCTAAAATCATACTCCACTTAGCACGTCTACGATTGTCCTGATTGGTGATGTTGCCTACATTGATTTCCAGCATCACGACAGAAGAAGTTATCGTAGCAAAGAGGAAGAGCAAGAGGAAGAGGATGTAGAAAATACTTCCAAAAGGCATCTTGTCAAAGAGTTGTGGCAAGACAATAAAGAGGAGACTTGGACCACCTTCAGACTGGATGTTAAAGGCTGACATAGCTGGGAAAATAGCTAATCCTGCCATGATGGATACAGAGATGTTCATGGCAACGATGGACATACCTGATTGGACTAGGTTGGTTTTCTTATCCAAGTAAGAAGCATAGGTCAACATAGCTGTAACCCCGAGGGATAGAGCAAAGAAAGATTGTCCCAGAGCATAGAGGAGTCCGGCGCTTGTCAGTTTTGAAAAGTCAGGTTTGAGGAAATAAACTACACCTTCCATGGCATTTGGCAAGCTGAGAGAGCGCCCAATGATAATGACAAAGATGATAAAGAGCAGGGGCATCATAACTTTCGATGCTCTTTCAATCCCTTTTTGAACTCCCTTAGATACGATAAAGATGTTGAGGAAGATAAAGAGGGCTTGGGAACCAAGGGCAATCCATGGATTTGAAATAATGTCTGTGAAGAGCTGGGCATAATCACTGCTAATCCCAACTTGGAAGGCTTTAGCAATAGCGATACCTAGATAGACTAAAACCCATCCCCCAATAACACTGTAAAAAGATAAGAGGATGAAAAGGGCAAAGGCACCAATCCAACCGATAAAATTGTAGTTCTTGTTATCGCCCAATTTTCCAAAGGTTTTGATTGCTGACACGCCAGCGCTCCGCCCAAGGGCAAATTCAGCGAGCAAGAGGGGGAATCCAATCAATAGTGTCGAGATGAGAAAGACAAGTAAAAATCCACCTCCACCATTGGCTGCAGTCATGTATGGAAACTTCCAAACAGCTCCAAGACCAATAGCAGAACCAGCAGACGCAAGGATGAAGCCCAGTTTCGAGCCCCATTGCGATTTTTCAGACATAGTAAAACTCCGATCTATTTTTTAAAATAAGAAAAGGCTACTTGAGTTGTCAAATAGCCTTCTCTCAATGACTCTTTATGAGCTTTTTATTTGATTGATAGACTTGATTATCCTATCATGATTTTTGAAGTCTGTCAAGAAAATCAATTTTACGTTTTCATAAATCTTAATAAAATACTTGACTCTCCCCAAAGGGGAGGGTATATACTATTTATGTGAGGAGGAAATCATGTACCATATCAAAGAAGCTGCGCAGCTTTCAGGCGTTTCTATCAAAACACTTTACCATTATGATAAGATAGGACTTTTGGTCCCATTAAAGTCAGAAAATGGCTATCGAACCTACAGTCAAGAAGATTTAGAACGACTTCAGGTTATCCTTTATTACAAGTATCTAGGCTTTTCTTTAGAAAAAATAGCAGAGCTATTGAAGGAAGAAAAGACGGACTTGTTACCACATTTGACGAGGCAGTTGGATTACCTGACTCGAGAAAGACAACATCTGGATACCTTGATTTCAACCTTACAAAAAACTATTCAAGAACAAAAAGGAGAAATAAAAATGACCATTCAAGAAAAATTCACTGGATTTAGCTATCAAGACCATCAAAAATACCACCAAGAGGCAGTAGAGAAATATGGTCAGGAAGTCATGGACCAGGCTCTCGAGCGTCAAAAAGGACGAGAGGATGAAGCTACAACAGCCTTTAATCAAGTCTTTCAAAGCTTAGCTCAAAATCTCAAAGATGGTCTACCGATAACAGCATCTGAAAACCAAGAAGAAGCAGGTAAACTCTTGCAAGCCATCCGTACTTATGGATTTGACTGCTCTATCGAGGTCTTTGGTCATATCGGAAAAGGCTATGTCTATAATCCAGAGTTCAAGGAAAACATTGATAAGTTTGGACAGGGAACAGCCCAGTACACATCAGATGTCATTACCCACTATGTAAGCACACAAACTCGATAAAACTCACAGACTAAGCTAAGGCTGACAAAGCTAGTAACAGAAATTTATACTCTTCGAAAATCTCTTCAAACCACGTCAGCTTCACCTTGGATTATATATGTGACTGACTTCGTCAGTCTTATCTACAACCTCAAAGCAGTGCTTTGAGCAAACTGCGGCTAGCTTTCTAGTTTGCTCTTTGATTTTCATTGAGTATTAGTAGTAGGACACAGACCTAGCTTGAAGATTAGATAAGATAAAATCGGCGGAGAGACCTCTGCCGATTTGCTGTTATTTGAGTTGGTAAGACCAGTCTTCACCATCCTTGTAGTAAAAGAACTCACTGAGATCTTCTTCAAGAAAAACACGAAGCATATCAGACATATCCTCAGTAGCTAGTTTAAGATGAGATAGATTTTCAAAATCCTCCCACCAGACTTTTCCTTCGTCTGAAGATTGGAGCTCCCCAGTAAAGTGTTCAGTTTTGTAAAAGAGGACAACATAGCGATAATCTGCATCATCATACCAATCTTTGATACCACAGAGCTGAGGTTTAGAAATGGTCAGACCAGTTTCTTCCTCCACTTCACGAATGACAGCATCGACAAAGGACTCGCCACGCTCAACATGACCGCCAGGAAAAGTAATGCCAGGCCAGTTAGGACTAACTCGATCTTGAACTAGGACCTTATCCCCATTTTTAATCAAGCACATGTTGACAAATTCGACTGATTCTATTCTGTTCATCTTATTTTTCCTATTTTGTTAGTAATTTTTCTACCACGTTTAACTTTCGCATGGTCAGATCAACGCCGAACAGCTTTTCGAGATAGTTGGTATTAAGCTTTTTTCGTTTTGCAGTTCTAGGGAGATAGAGGTAAAGACAATGGTTGCCGATACAAATTTCTTCTTCACCATAGTCACTATCCAATTTTTCAAATGGTAGACTTTGGATAGCATTCTGGAAAAGAATTATATGTATACGGTCATAAAGATAGTGTTCTCCAAACGGATTTTCTTGGACAATTTTTGTAAAATCACTCTTATTTTTAATGACCATTTTCAAGTCGGCTCCGATTTTTTCTTTTATTAGAGTATGGACTTGTTCTCGTATTTCTTCTATGGCTAAGTCGCTTTCAAGAATAATATTTCCACTTTGAATATAAGTTCGAACGTGTTGAAAACCAGCCTCTGTTAAGATATCTACCAGATAAGACATTTTAGGGATAGCGTTTTGTCCATTCGGTGTAACACCTCTCAGTAAAATAATATGTTCCAAAATAGCTCCTTTCTTATCCAATATCTTTAGATACTATATCATTTATAGTTCTAGTTTGAGCCTGCCACCCAGCCAGTGCAGAGGGCGGAAGTGATGTTAAAGCCACCAGTGTGGGCATTGATATCTAGTACTTCGCCAGCAAAGTGGAGTCCAGGTACTAGCTTACTTTCCAGCGTTTTAGGATTGATTTCCTTGAGACTAACGCCACCTTTAGTTACAAAGGATTTAGCCAATGACATTTTGCCAGTTACAGGGATTTTAAGAGCCTTGATGGACTGGACAAGTTGGTCGCGTTCCTTTTCTGTTAGTTGTTTGACTTTTTCAGGATATCCTTGCACGAAAAATTCTGCCAAGCGTTCAGGGAGCAAGGTTTTTAAGGCATTTTTCAAGGATTTCTCACGGTTCTCTTCTAAAAAGTCTACTAAGTCACCTTCTGAAAGTTGTGGCAAGACATCCAGGGAGAGAATTTCTCCACCCTTGACAAAGCTAGACATGCGTAGTGCAGCAGGACCTGACAAACCAAAGTGGGTAAAGAGCAGGTCATGGGTGATGACGCGCTTGCCATAGCTTAGGGTTACATCGTCTAGGGAAATTCCCTGCAAGGCCTTATGCGGGAAATCAGTCAACAATGGACTTTCAGCAGCTTCGAGTTCGGTAATAGTGTGTTTGAAATGTCGGGCGATTTCATGACCAAAACCAGTAGAGCCAGTAGAAAGATAGGATTTTCCACCTGTTGTGACAATGAGTTTATCACAAGTGAAGGTTTGATCTGTAGACTTAAGGATAAACTGGTCGTCAATCTTTTTAACAGAAACAATCTCTGTTTGAGTGGCAACTTGCCCACCTAGCTCCATGATTTTCTTTTCCAAAGCTTCGATAATGGTTCGAGATTTGTCGCTGGCTGGAAAGACGCGGCCATGGTCCTCAACCTTGAGTTTGACGCCATTTTCCGTAAAAAAGTTGATGATATCATGGTTATCAAACTGGGAGAAGACGCTGTAAAGAAAGCGCCCATTTCCAGGGATGCCAGCTAATAGGTCATCTAGAGTTCCATTGTTGGTCACGTTACAGCGACCACCACCAGTACCAGCTAATTTTTTTCCGAGTTTTCGATTTTTTTCGATGAGAAGGGTTTTCTGCCCATAAAAGCTACTTGAAATGGTAGCCATCATACCAGCAGGTCCTCCCCCGATTACAATAGTGTCAAAATGTTTCATAAAAGTATTGTACCATAAAAAAGACGGAGGGACAGAAATCGGTAGACCAAGTTTCGCATGATAGTACCTAGTCCCGTAAATTTTTATCAAACCCGTGGGTTCTTCAAACTTATGTATTGACAAGATGAAATTGTCAGTACAAAAGTCTACTCAGTTACATTAGAAAAGATAATTGCTGATAAAAATTGAGGTCGGGATATTGAATCCCGACCTCTGTCTTATATAAATTAGTCAATTTCATATCCCATAAGGAGTCCACCTTCTTCTGCATAAAAACTGCAGAGTCCAGAGGTTGGGATAATCTTAATTTCAGCTTGTGGGAATTTCTCGCGCAAGAGTTCTGAGAGTTGTTGGCAGAATTTATCATTACTGCGGTGAGCCATGACGATACGCCCACCAGCGTAGCCAGCCTTGATTAACTCTTCATAAGTAGCTTGAAGAGATTTTTTAGCACCACGAGCCTTTTGGAGGAGTTCCAAGGTTCCAGTTTCACTTGCTTCCCCAACCATACGAATATTGAGGAGCCCAACAACTGTACCGATCAGTTTACTCAAGCGACCATTCTTAACCAGATTATCAACCTTAGCGAGAACGAACAATAACTTAGTTTTTTCTTGGTAAGCAGTAATAGCATTAACCACTTCTTCAAAAGAAAGTCCTTGGTCAATCAAATCATTGATTTTTTCTACGATAAGGTCAACTTCTCCACCAGCAGACAAACTATCAATGACATGAATCTGAGTATCAGGATGTTCTTCGAGATAGAGATTCTTAGCTAATTGAGCGCTGTTTTGACTACCAGAAAGAGTTCCGGTAATGGTCACTACAAAAATATGGTTTGCACCTTCGAATGCTCGCAAGTAATCATCAGGGCTAGGGCAAGCTGATTTTGAAGCTTCAGAAGTTGCATACATGGTTTCCATCATTTTATCAATATCAAGACTAGCATCGTCAATAAAGACTTGATCAGCCACTTGAATGGTTAAAGGAACACTTACAAATTCAGTGTCAATCGCAGGAGTAGGTAATTGACGATAATCACAACCAGAATCTGCCACAATCTTCCAAGTCATAGAAATTCTCCATCTTTGTCACTTATACATTGACAAAGGTTCTGTCTTTTTCTACAATTATATCATGAAAGTGCTTAAAACAAAAGTCTCGTCACTCTGTTGTCACAAGTAGAAAGGAAGTGTTATGGCCGAACGAAGAATTTCTGAAAATTCACTTAAAAATCTCAGAAAATCCAATCAAGAGTCCAATTTACTGACCAGAGAAGCTATCGAAACAGCTCTCTTGCAACTTTTGGAGAAAAAGGAATTGACAAAGATTAGCATTTCTGAGTTGATCAAACGTGCTGGTGTTTCCCGTGCAGCCTTTTATCGAAACTATGACTCCAAAGAAGAGATTTTAGAAAGTGTCTTTAAACGAAGCGTCCATAACATTATGGAGCAATTGAGCCATTACGATGTTAAAACGGACCTCTATCTGGTTTGGGTTCGCCTCTTTAGAGAAGCCAAGAAAGAGGCTAAGGTTATTCAGCTTGCCTTGGACTACCACTTGGAAAAAATCTTTGTGCAAGCCATGCAAGAATTTTTAGAAAAATACTATGGAAAATCAAAAGGAGTCAGCTCTTACCTGCATTCTTTTTGGAGTTCTGCCATCGTATCAGTTTTGCTTAAATGGATCAAGGATGGAATGAAGGTTCCTGCTGAAAAAATCGCAGATTTACGCCTACCATTTTTCAGAAAATAGATCAGGAGAAGAGAAGTTATGACAGAAAAAAGACTGGCTTGGGATGAGTATTTTGCTGCTCAAGCCCTATTGATTGCCAATCGTTCAACTTGTAAACGTGCCAAGGTAGGAGCTGTTTTAGTCAAGGATAATAAGGTTATTTCAACAGGTTATAATGGTTCTGTATCAGGAACGGAGCATTGTATTGACCATGACTGTTTGGTGATTGAGGGCCACTGTGTTCGTACCCTTCATGCTGAGGTAAATGCTATACTACAAGGGGCAGAACGTGGCGTTCCAAAAGGTTTCACAGCCTATGTCACTCATTTTCCATGCCTTAACTGTACCAAGCAGTTACTACAAGTAGGATGTGAGCGTGTAGTTTATATCAATCAATACCGCATGGACGATTATGCCCAATACCTTTATCAAGAAAAAGGGACAGAATTAACACATTTGCCACTTGAGACAGTACAAGCAGCTCTTCAAGAAGCTAACTTGATTTAAAAATTTAAAAAAAAGATGGTTTAGAAGGATTTTTAGACCATTTTTTGATATAATAAGAAGAATAAATTGAAAGAAGGAATTCAGAAAATGGGAAAACTTGAAGTCATTAATCATCCACTCATTCAACACAAATTGTCAATCTTGCGTCGTACAGACACTTCTACAAAAGCTTTTCGTGAATTAGTAGATGAAATTGCTATGTTGATGGGATATGAAGTACTTCGTGATCTTCCGCTTGAAGACGTTGAAATCGAAACACCTATCACAAAAACAGTTCAAAAACAATTGGCTGGTAAAAAATTGGCAATTGTTCCAATCTTGCGTGCAGGTATCGGGATGGTCGATGGGCTATTGAGCTTGGTTCCAGCAGCCAAAGTTGGACATATTGGCATGTACCGTGACGAAGAAACTCTTCAACCAGTAGAATACTTGGTTAAATTACCTGAAGATATCGACCAACGTCAAATTTTTGTGGTTGACCCTATGCTTGCAACAGGTGGTTCTGCAATCTTGGCTGTTGATTCCCTCAAAAAACGTGGAGCATCAAACATCAAATTTGTCTGCCTTGTATCTGCTCCAGAAGGTGTAAAAGCTCTTCAAGAAGCTCACCCAGATGTAGAAATCTTTACAGCAGCTTTGGATGAACGCTTGAACGAACATGGCTATATCGTTCCAGGTCTTGGTGACGCTGGAGACCGTTTGTTCGGAACTAAGTAAAATTCTAATCATAAACTAAAACTGTTCATTGGTTTTAGTCTCGAAAGGAGGTTGAATTTTTGTGTCTGTTTTTAGGATAGAGCAAAAATTTGACCTTTTTTGACCAAAAAGATATAATAGTCCTGTATCAAGTCGTTTGACTAAGAAAAATTGAAATCAGAAGGAGAAATGAATGATTCCTGTAGTAATTGAACAAACAAGTCGTGGGGAACGTTCCTACGATATCTACTCTCGTCTTTTGAAAGACCGCATCATCATGCTGACAGGTCCAGTTGAAGACAATATGGCAAACTCAGTTATTGCTCAGTTGCTCTTCTTGGATGCTCAAGACAGCACTAAAGATATCTACCTCTATGTTAATACACCAGGTGGATCAGTTTCAGCTGGTTTGGCAATTGTAGATACTATGAATTTCATCAAAGCAGACGTACAAACGATTGTTATGGGTATGGCTGCCTCAATGGGAACTATTATCGCATCAAGTGGTGCTAAGGGCAAACGCTTCATGCTTCCAAATGCAGAGTACATGATTCACCAACCGATGGGTGGTACTGGTGGTGGTACGCAACAGACAGATATGGCTATTGCGGCTGAGCACTTGCTTAAAACTCGTAAGACTTTGGAACAAATTCTTGCAGATAATTCTGGTAAATCAGTTGAGCAAATCCATGCAGATGCTGAACGTGATTACTGGATGAGCGCTCAAGAAACACTTGAATATGGTTTCATTGATGAAATCATGGCTAATAATTCTTTGAATTAATCTTTTGAAGCAAACTCGACTGAGTTTGCTTTTTTTGATATAATAGTAAGAAGATTGTTAGAAGGATGTTGTAATATGTTTCAAAAAGAGAATCGGTCTGGTCTGATTATCTACCTATACTATAATCGTGATGCAAAAAAACTCGATCATTATGGTGATATTTGTTACCACTCTAAAAAACACCGTTATCTGCAACTGTATGTCCCAACAGAAGAAGTGGAAGAACTGGTTAGCCGTTTAGGAAAAGAGAGATTTATCAAAAAAGTGCGACGATGTCATATCCAAGAATTGGAAACTCCCTTTGTTGGTAGTCTCTATAGAAATAGCGAAAACGTTATCATGTAAAAATTAAGATAAATGTGTTGACAATTTTCAGATAATTCGGTATATTCTTAACATGCTATTTATTTAAGAAATAAGGAGACAAAAAAGATGAAGAAAAAATTTGCCTTATCACTTGTAGCACTTGCAAGTGTAGCTGTTTTAGCAGCTTGTGGAGAAGTGAAGTCAGGAGCTTCAAATTCAACTGGTAACCCAGTGGATGAGAAAGTCGTTAAAATCGGTTTCAACTTTGAAGAAACTGGTGCTGTAGCATCTTACGGTACATCTGAGCAAAAGGGTGCTCAACTTGCAGTTGATGAAATCAACGCTGCAGGTGGTATTGATGGAAAACAAATCGAAGTAGTAGACAAAGATAACAAATCTGAAACTGCTGAAGCTGCTTCTGTTTCAACAAACCTTGTTACTCAATCTAAAGTAGCAGCAATCGTAGGACCTGCAACTTCAGGTGCAACTGCAGCAGCAGTAGCAAATGCTACACAAGCTGGGGTTCCATTGATTTCTCCAAGTGCTACTCAAGATGGTTTGACAAAAGGTCAAGATTTCCTTTTCATCGGAACATTCCAAGATAGCTTCCAAGGGAAAATCATTTCTAACTATGTTACAAACAAGTTGAACGCTAAGAAAGTTGTCTTGTATACTGATAACTCAAGCGACTACGCTAAAGGAATTGCAAAATCATTCCGTGATTCATTCTCAGGCGAAATCGTAGCAGATGAAACGTTTGTATCAGGTGACACTGACTTCCAAGCAGCTTTGACAAAAATCAAAGATAAAGACTTTGATGCAATCGTATTGCCAGGTTACTACACAGAAGCTGGTAAGATTGTAAACCAAGCTCGTGGTATGGGAATTGATAAACCAATCATTGGTGGTGACGGATTTAACGGTGCAGAGTTTGTTCAACAAGCAACAGCTGAACGCGCATCAAATATCTACTTCATCTCAGGTTTCTCAACTACTGTAGAGGTTTCAGCAAAAGCAAAAGCCTTCCTTGAAGCTTACCGTGCAAAATACAACGAAGATCCTTCAACATTTGCAGCTCTTGCTTATGACTCAGTTTACCTTGTAGCTAATGCAGCAAAAGGTGCAAAAACTTCAGTTGATATCAAGAACAATCTTGCTAAAACACAAAACTTTGAAGGTGTTACAGGTCAAACAAGCTTTGATGCGGATCACAACACTGTGAAAACAGCCTTCATGATGACCATGAATAATGGTAAAGTAGAAGCGGCAGAAGTCGTAAAACCATAATTATAGATACAGGAAATGGGGAATGAGCTTTTACTCACTCCCTGTTTCGGTGTTTATGAAAGGATTATTTTTTTATAAAAATCCTAAAAAATAAAACTTAGAAAGAGTGAACCATATGCTTCAACAACTTGTCAATGGTCTAATCTTGGGGAGTGTCTATGCGCTGCTAGCCCTAGGTTATACTATGGTTTATGGAATTATCAAGCTCATTAACTTTGCCCACGGTGATATTTATATGATGGGTGCTTTCATGGGTTATTTCTTGATTAATTCCTTGCAATTAAATTTCTTTGTAGCCTTGATCTTATCGATGATTGGAACGGCAATTCTCGGTGTTATCATTGAGTTCCTAGCTTATCGTCCATTACGTCATTCAACTCGTATCTCTGTATTGATTACAGCCATCGGGGTTTCCTTCTTACTGGAGTATGGGATGGTCTATCTGGTAGGCGCCAATACACGTGCCTTTCCTCAAGCAATCCAAACAGTGCGTTATGACTTAGGACCAATCAGTCTAACAAATATTCAATTGTTGATTTTGACTGTCTCACTTGTTTTGATGGTTCTTTTACAACTCATCGTACAAAAAACCAAGATGGGGAAAGCCATGCGTGCCGTTTCTGTAGATAGTGATGCTGCTCAGTTGATGGGGATTAACGTGAACCGTACAATCAGTTTCACCTTTGCATTGGGTTCAGCTCTAGCTGGTGCAGCGGGTGTCTTGATTGCACTTTACTATAACTCTCTTGAACCATTGATGGGAATGACTCCAGGTATTAAATCATTTGTGGCTGCCGTTCTTGGTGGTATCGGAATTATCCCTGGTGCAGCTCTGGGTGGCTTTGTTATTGGTCTTTTGGAGACATTTGCTACCGCCTTCGGAATGTCAGATTTCCGTGATGCCATCGTGTATGGGATCTTGCTCTTAATCTTGATTGTTCGCCCAGCTGGTATCCTCGGTAAGAATGTGAAAGAGAAGGTGTAAACAATGAAAGAAAATTTAAAAGTTAATATTCTATGGTTATTCCTTTTGTTGCTTGGATATGGTTTGATTAGCCTATTGGTTTCAGTAGGAGTCTTGAACCTTTTCCATATTCAGATTATTGAACAAATCGGTATCAACATTATTCTAGCAGTAGGTCTTAACCTTATCGTTGGGTTCTCTGGTCAGTTTTCACTTGGACATGCTGGATTTATGGCTATTGGTGCCTATGCAGCAGCCATTATCGGATCAAAATCTCCAACCTATGGTGCATTCTTTGGAGCTATGTTGCTCGGTGCTATCATTGCTGGTTTGGTTGCCTTGGTCGTTGGAATTCCAACCCTACGTTTGAAAGGGGATTATCTTGCAGTTGCAACTTTAGGGGTTGCTGAAATTATTCGTATCTTCATTATTAATGGTGGAAGCCTTACAAACGGTGCTGCTGGTATTTTGGGGATTCCTAACTTTACAACTTGGCAAATGGTATATTTCTTTGCTGTGATTACAACGATTGCCACTCTTAATTTCCTTCGCAGTCCTATCGGACGTTTAACCTTATCAGTTCGTGAAGATGAGATTGCTGCTGAGTCAGTAGGGGTAAATACTACAAAAATTAAAATCATTGCTTTTGTTTTTGGTGCTGTTACTGCAAGTATCGCTGGTAGTCTTCAGTCAGGATTTATCGGATCAGTCGTTCCAAAAGATTATACGTTCATCAACTCTATCAATGTATTGATTATCGTTGTATTTGGTGGTTTAGGATCCATTACAGGGGCAATTGTTGCGGCAATCGTGCTTGGAATCTTGAACATGCTCCTTCAAGACGTAGCCAGCGTTCGTATGATTATCTATGCTTTGGCCTTAGTGCTCGTTATGATCTTCAGACCAGGTGGTCTTCTTGGGACTTGGGAATTGAGCCTATCACGTCTCTTTAAAAAAGGTAAGAAGGAGGGACAAAACTAATGGCATTACTTGAAGTAAAAAATTTAACCAAACATTTTGGTGGTCTGACAGCCGTTGGGGACGTCACTCTCGAATTGAACGAAGGTGAACTTGTTGGTTTGATTGGACCAAATGGTGCTGGGAAAACAACCCTCTTCAACTTGTTGACAGGTGTTTATGAACCAAGCGAAGGGACAGTAACCTTGGATGGTCACTTGTTAAATGGCAAGCAACCCTATAAAATCGCATCTCTTGGTTTAGGGCGTACCTTCCAAAATATCCGCCTTTTTAAGGACTTGACAGTTTTGGATAACGTTCTGATTGCATTTAGTAATCATCATAAACAACATGTTTTTGCAAGTTTCTTGCGCTTACCAGCTTTTTATAAGAATGAAAAAGAATTGAAAGCTAAAGCCTTAGAATTACTAAAAATCTTTGATTTGGATGGAGAGGCTGAAACTCTAGCTAAAAATTTAGCCTATGGTCAACAACGTCGTTTGGAAATTGTTCGTGCTCTTGCTACAGAACCTAAAATCCTTTTCTTGGATGAGCCTGCAGCGGGTATGAATCCACAAGAAACTGCAGAATTGACTGAGTTGATTCGTCGCATCAAGGATGAATTCAATATTACTATTATGCTGATTGAACATGATATGAACTTGGTTATGGAAGTTACTGAGCGTATCTATGTTCTTGAGTACGGTCGTTTGATTGCTCATGGAACACCAGATGAAATCAAGAGTAATAAACGTGTTATCGAAGCTTATCTAGGAGGTGAAGCCTAATGTCTATGTTAAAAGTTGAAAACCTCTCAGTACACTACGGTATGATTCAAGCTGTACGCGATGTGAGCTTTGAAGTAAATGAAGGAGAAGTTGTTTCCCTTATCGGTGCAAACGGTGCTGGTAAAACAACTATCCTTCGTACCTTGTCAGGACTTGTTCGTCCAAGTTCTGGTAAAATTGAATTTTTGGGACAAGAAATCCAAAAGATGCCTGCACAAAAAATTGTGGCATCAGGACTTTCTCAAGTACCAGAAGGACGTCACGTCTTCCCTGGTTTGACAGTTATGGAAAACTTGGAGATGGGAGCCTTTCTTAAGAAAAATCGTGAAGAGAATCAAGCAAATTTGAAGAAAGTCTTTTCACGTTTCCCTCGTCTGGAAGAACGTAAAAACCAAGATGCAGCTACCCTTTCGGGAGGAGAACAGCAGATGCTTGCTATGGGACGCGCGCTTATGTCAACGCCTAAACTTCTTTTGTTAGATGAACCTTCAATGGGGCTTGCACCAATTTTCATCCAAGAAATTTTTGATATCATCCAAGATATTCAAAAACAAGGTACAACCGTTCTCTTAATTGAGCAAAATGCCAATAAAGCACTTGCCATCGCAGATCGAGGCTATGTTCTTGAAACAGGTAAAATCGTTCTTTCAGGAACAGGTAAAGAGCTCGCAGCATCAGATGAAGTCAGAAAAGCATATCTAGGTGGCTAAAACAATCCAGTGGATTGTTTTAGTCGGCAGATAAAGATTGCTTGGGAATCATCAAGTCTAGAAGGTTGTCTTAGTCTGCGGGAAAGATTACCAAACAAAATATATAATCATAAGATTGAGGGCTCTAATCTAGGGCTCTTTTTATAGTATTTCAGAGTTTTCAGAATCTTGAAAAAGAGATGAAAGCGTTTGATTGATTTTCGTAAAAAGTGTATAATAAAGCTATAAACATAAAGGAGAGTTCCTATGGCAGTTAAAGATTTTATGACACGAAAGGTCGTATATATTAGCCCAGATACGACTGTAGCACATGCAGCAGACTTGATGCGCGAACAAGGATTGCATCGTCTTCCTGTTATTGAAAATGATAAATTAGTTGGTCTAGTAACGGAAGGAACAATTGCTGAAGCCAGTCCGTCAAAAGCAACAAGTCTTTCAATCTTTGAGATGAATTACTTGCTCAATAAAACAAAAGTAAAAGACGTCATGATTCGTGATGTTGTAACTGTCTCCGGTTATGCAAGTTTGGAAGATGCAACCTATCTTATGCTGAAAAATAAGATTGGAATCTTGCCAGTTATTGATAATGAACAAGTCTATGGTGTCATTACTGACCGTGATGTATTCAGAGCATTTCTTGAAATTTCTGGTTATGGCGAAGAGGGAATCCGTGTTCGTTTTATCACAGAAAATGAAGTTGGGGTACTCGGGAAAATTGTTTCCCTCATCGCAGCAGAAAATCTGAATATTTCACATACCATTAATATCCCACGTAAAGATGGTAAGATTGTTATCGAAGTTCAAATTGAGGGAACGGTTGATCTAGCTACCTTTAAACAGAAATTTGAATCTGAGAATATTCAGGTTGAAGAAATTACACAAACTTCTGCAAAAAAACTGTAAAAAATAAAATAGAAGCAGTTTTTACTTGCGAAAAAAATTTTTTTCTAGTATAATAATTTATTGTGAGCAAACCTCACTTACCCCTTGCAATGTCTTGGGGTCATTAGACCAAAAGGAGGAACATATCAATGGCTAAATACGAAATTCTTTATATCATTCGTCCAAACATTGAAGAAGAAGCGAAAAACGCTTTGGTAGCACGTTTTGACTCTATCTTGACTGACAACGGTGCAACTGTTGTTGAATCAAAAACATGGGAAAAACGTCGTCTTGCATACGAAATCCAAGATTTCCGCGAAGGACTTTACCACATCGTTAACGTTGAAGCAAATGATGATGCAGCTCTTAAAGAGTTTGACCGTCTTTCAAAAATCAACGCTGACATTCTTCGTCACATGATCGTCAAAACTGACGCGTAAGAAGGTAGATTATGATTAACAATGTTGTACTTGTAGGGCGTATGACTCGTGACGCTGAGTTGCGTTATACCCCATCAAATGTAGCAGTTGCGACTTTTACTCTTGCAGTAAACCGTACATTTAAGAGTCAAAATGGCGAACGTGAGGCTGATTTTATCAATGTCGTTATGTGGCGCCAACAGGCTGAGAATCTTGCTAATTGGGCTAAAAAAGGCTCACTTATCGGGGTGACAGGTCGTATTCAGACTCGTAGTTACGATAACCAGCAAGGACAACGTGTCTACGTGACGGAAGTCGTGGCTGAGAATTTCCAAATGTTGGAAAGCCGTAGTGTGCGTGAAGGACATACTGGTGGATCTTATTCTGCACCAAGTTCAAACTATTCAGCACCTACTCAATCAGTACCTGACTTTTCACGTGATGAAAATCCATTCGGAACAACGAATCCTTTGGATATTTCAGATGATGATTTACCATTCTAATGGACAATTAATACTATAAAGGAGAAAAAAACATGGCTCAACAACGTCGTGGCGGATTCAAACGCCGTAAAAAAGTTGATTACATCGCAGCAAACAAAATTGAATATGTTGATTACAAAGATACTGAGCTTCTTAGCCGTTTCGTTTCAGAACGTGGGAAAATCCTTCCTCGTCGTGTAACAGGAACTTCAGCTAAAAACCAACGTAAAGTAACAACAGCTATCAAACGCGCTCGCGTAATGGCTTTGATGCCTTTCGTAAACGAAGATTAAAAAAGAGGTCCGGGGGACCTCTTTTTCAGACCCACCCGGGTCTTTTTTTCACGAGCTTTGAAATGAGAGAGCGAGTTTGGGTCCGGGGGACCTCTTTTTCACGAGCTTTGAAATGAGAGAGCGAGTTTGGGTTCGAGGGGACCTCTTTTTCATGAGCTTGAAAATAAGAAAGCGAATTAAGACCCCGACGGGTCTTTTTTTCAGGTCCGGTGGACCTCTTTTTCATGAGCTTGAAAACAAGAAAGCGAATTAAGACCCGGTTGGGTCTTTTTTTACGAGATAGTTTTTTTCTGACCTTGGCATGCTATAATGGTAATAGAAAGAGTAAAGGTGGGTAAGTCAAAGATGAATTGTACGATTAGAAATATGATTAAGTCTGATATTGAATCCTTATCTCATGGATTTATGAATCAAGGTTGGCCTGATAGAGAGGAAATTTTGGCTAGATATTTTCTGGAACAGGAAAGTGGGGAGAGAGAAGTCTTAGTTGCAGAGATTGATGGTGCTGTAGCGGGCTACGTTACCATTTTGCCCTCTGCTAAACATGGTCCTTTTGCAGAAGTCTATCCAGAATTATCAGATTTTAATGTGTTTGAGCCTTTTCGAAATCAAGGGATTGGGAATCAACTGCTAGAAGAAGCAGAAAAACGAGTCAAGTTTGTTTCGAGTAAGGTCACTCTTGGTGTAGGTTTGCACTTAGGCTATGGCCCTGCCCAGAGATTGTATATCAGACGGGGCTACATTCCAGATGGGACAGGTGTCTGGTATCGAAATCAACCCTTGGAAATGAATGCAACTAGCCAAAATAATGATGATTTGGTTTTGTATCTAGTAAAGGAATTCGGATAAGAGACAAGGATTTTATTGGGGATGTGGGATTTCTCTACTTTATGGTATAATGGAAAGAGTGAATTGAAGGAGGCAATGAGATGGATGCGAAATTAAGATATAAGGCAAAAAAGATAAAGATTGTTTTTTTTGATATTGATGATACGTTGAGAAACTCAAAGACTGGTTTTATCCCCACCTCAATTTCAACTGTTTTTAAACAATTACGTGAAAAAGGTATTTTGACTGGGATTGCGACTGGTCGTGGGATTTTCGGTGTCGTGCCAGAGATTCGCGAGCTAAAACCTGACTTTTTTGTTACTCTGAATGGTGCTTATATTGAAGATAAAAAAGGCAATGTGATTGATAGTAACATAATCTCTAAAGATAAGGTTGAAAGCTATATTGCTTGGACTAAGGAAGTGGGGATTGACTATGGTTTAGTTGGTAGTCATACTGCTAAACTCTCCACTAGAACTGAGTTGATTAGTGAGGCCATTGATCCAATTTATCCCGAGTTAGATGTAGATCCTGATTTTTATGAAAAAGAAGACATCTATCAGATGTGGACCTTTGAGGATCAGGGAGATGACCTGACTTTGCCTGAAAGTTTAGCATCGACTTTGCGTATGGTACGCTGGCATGAACATTCGTCAGATGTGGTACCAATTTCAGGTTCAAAAGCAGCTGGTGTAGCAAAAGTTGTAGAACATTTAGGTCTTAAACCTGAGAATGTCATGGTCTTTGGGGATGGACTGAACGATTTGGAGCTTTTTGATTATGCAGGTATCAGCATTGCCATGGAAATATCTCATGAAAAAATCAAAGAAAAAGCAGATTATATTACAAAAACATTAGAAGAAGATGGCATTTTTGATGCCTTAGAAAGATTTGGTATGGTAGAAAAAGAATTACATTTGCCACAAGTAGACATTGAAACAGTAGAAGGTCCGATTGCGACTATTAAAACAAATCATGGAGACTTGCGTATCAAGCTTTTCCCTGAACAGGCTCCAAAAACAGTAGCCAACTTTGTTGCTCTTTCAAAAGACGGTTACTATGATAGTGTGATTTTCCACCGCATTATTAAAGACTTTATGATTCAAGGTGGAGATCCAACTGGTACTGGTATGGGTGGCGAATCTATCTATGGTGAGTCATTTGAGGACGAGTTTTCAGAAGAACTTTACAATATCCGCGGAGCCCTTTCTATGGCTAATGCTGGACCAAATACCAACGGTAGCCAGTTCTTTATCGTGCAAAATCAACACTTGCCATACTCTAAGAAAGAAATTGCTCGTGGTGGTTGGCCAGAGCCAATTGCGGAGATTTATGCAGAACAAGGTGGAACTCCTCACCTTGATCGTCGTCACACAGTTTTTGGACAGCTTGCAGATGAAGCTTCTTATGAAGTTCTGGATGCTATCGCAGGAGTTGAGACAGGTGCAATGGACAAGCCAGTTGAAGATGTCGTCATCGAAACGATTGAAATCGAGGATTAAGATGAAAATAGGTGATAAGCTAACAGGGCGAATTACAGGGATTCAGTCTTATGGAGCCTTTGTGGAGTTAGAGACTGGTATCACAGGCTTGATTCATATTTCTGAAATTCGTACAGGATTTATTGAGAATATCTATGATGTACTGAAAATCGGTGAAGAAGTTCAAGTCCAGGTTGTCGATTTGGACGAATATACAGGGAAAGCAAGTCTTTCTATTCGGACTTTGGAAGAAGAGAAACATCAATTACCGAGACGGAGACGTTTTTCAAGTGACCGTGTCAAATACGGATTTGCTCCTTTGGCTCGCATGATGCCTATCTGGACCAAGGAAGCTATCTCTAATCTAAATAAGAAAAAGTCTTAATTGATTTTTTCTCTCTTGAAATGTTAATATAGTTTGTTATAATAGAAGTATGGTAGAAGAATTATTAAAATCAGGAGAGAGAATCAACCAGCTCTTTTCTACAGATATTAAGATTATTCAAAATAGAGAGGTTTTCAGCTATTCGGTGGATAGTGTCCTTTTGTCACGCTTTCCTCGCTTTCCTAAAAATGGCTTGATAGTGGATTTTTGTGCGGGTAATGGAGCTGTTGGCCTTTTTGCCAGCAGCCGGACCAAGGCTAAAATTCTATCTGTTGAAATCCAAGAACGATTGGCGGATATGGCTGAAAGATCTGTTCGTTTAAATGGCTTAGAAGAGCAGATGCAGGTTATTTGTGATGATTTAAAAAATATGCCTAGCTACATTCAGGGGAGCAAGGTCGATTTGATTTTGTGCAACCCTCCCTATTTTAAGGTGGATGCAAATTCTAATTTGAACGAAAGCGAACACTACTTGTTGGCTCGGCATGAAATTACGACCAATCTAAAAGAAATTTGTCGTAGTGCCCAAAGTATACTCAAATCTAACGGGCGTCTAGCTATGGTTCACCGTCCTGATCGTTTGTTAGATATTTTAGAAACGCTTCAACAACACAATTTGGCTCCAAAGCGGCTGCAATTTGTCTACCCTAAACGGGAGAAGGAAGCCAATATGCTTTTGATTGAGGCTATCAAGGACGGCTCCACTAGTGGTTTTAAGGTTCTGCCACCACTCATTGTTCATAATAGTGATGGCTCCTATACACCAGAAATTCAAGAAATCTATTATGGATCATAAAGCTTATATGTATGTAGTTGAGTGTCGGGATGGTTCCTACTATACTGGTTATACAACGGATGTCAAGAAACGTGTCGCTGTCCACAATAGTGGGAAAGGTGCCAAGTACACACGAGCTCGGTTGCCAGTAAAACTCATCTATGCTCAAGGTTTCGATAGTAAAGAAGAAGCTATGTCGGCTGAGGCACTTCTCAAACGTAAGAAGAGAGCGCAAAAGGAAAGATTTTTATCTGAAAACCAAGAAAAAAATTTACTCAGTCATTTAGAAGAGTAGTGGGGAGTTCTTTGACTCCTCTTACTTTTGTCAAAAATTAAAAAAAATGCTACAATAAAGAGAATAAAGAAACGAGGTATTATCATGTCTAAGATTCTAGTATTTGGTCACCAAAATCCAGATTCAGATGCTATCGGTTCATCTGTAGCCTTTGCTTATCTTGCAAAAGAAGCTTATGGTTTGGATACAGAAGCGGTGGCTCTTGGAACTCCAAATGAAGAAACAGCTTTCGTATTGAACTATTTTGGTGTTGAAGCACCACGTGTTATCACTTCAGCTAAGGCAGAAGGTGCAGAACAAGTTATCTTGACTGACCACAATGAATTCCAACAATCAGTATCAGATATTGCTGAAGTAGAAGTATACGGTGTGGTGGATCACCACCGCGTAGCTAACTTTGAAACTGCTAGCCCACTTTACATGCGCTTGGAACCAGTTGGATCAGCATCTTCTATCGTATACCGCATGTTCAAAGAGCATGGCGTAGCTGTACCAAAAGAAATTGCAGGTTTGATGCTTTCAGGTTTGATTTCAGATACCCTTCTTTTGAAATCTCCAACAACTCACCCATCTGATAAGGTGATTGCGCCTGAATTGGCTGAATTGGCTGGAGTTAACTTGGAAGAATACGGTCTTGCAATGCTCAAAGCAGGTACCAACTTGGCAAGCAAATCAGCAGAAGAATTGATCGACATCGATGCCAAGACTTTTGAATTGAACGGAAACAACGTTCGTGTGGCTCAAGTCAATACAGTTGATATCGCTGAAGTCTTGGAACGCCAAGCTGAAATTGAAGCAGCTATCCAAGCAGCAAATGCAGCTAACGGATACTCTGACTTTGTTTTGATGATTACAGACATTGTCAACTCAAACTCAGAAATTTTGGCTCTTGGTGCTAATATGGACAAGGTAGAAGCAGCTTTCAACTTCAAACTTGAAAACAACCATGCCTTCCTTCCAGGTGCTGTTTCACGTAAGAAACAAGTAGTACCACAATTGACTGAAAGCTTCAATGCTTAATTGTAATAAGAAAATGGGGATACCCATTGTTAAAAAGGAGTCTCGACTCCTTTTTTGCTAGGAGGAGAGCATGTTAGAATCTGGCGATTTGATTTTTATAAAGGACTTGTCAGATATGGGACAGGCTATTCAGGAATCTACTGGTAACTATAGCCATGTGGCCATCTTTTTGGACGGACAGGTCTATCATGCAACGGTGGAAGGTGGCGTCCTTGCCAAATCTCCTGAAGATTTCTTTGAAGTTGAGAAAGTCTATGACCTTTATCGCTATCCGAAAATCGATCACAAAGAAGTCAAAAAGCAGGCAGAGAGCCTTTTGGGTTCGCCCTACAATTCTTCCTTTTATCCGGATGGAAATGGTTATTACTGTTCCCAGTTCATTGCTGAACTACTCCCTATTTTTGAGACCATTCCCATGAAATTTGGAGATGGCGTAGAGGAAATCAGTGATTTCTGGAGAGAATATTATCGAGAGTTAGGGCTTCCTGTACCTTTGAATCAGCCTGGCACTAACCCTAGTCAATTAGCAGCATCACCACTTTTAGTTTGTAAAGAAAGGAATCTTCATGATTCAGATTTTTAATCCATCTCGCTTGACGCGTCAACCATTCTTTAGGGATTTGGTAGACTATCTTGATCAGCATGATGATGTTATCCTCCGTGAAATCAAGGCTCAGTTTCCAAAGATACCAATTGATAAGTTTTTGGAGGAATATATTAAAGCGGGTTTGATTTTGAGAGAAAATAAACGCTATTATCTCAATCTTCCATTTCTAGAATCTACAGAATCTCTTGAACTAGACCTAGAAGTCTTTGTGAGAGACGATAGTCCAATCTATCAAGAAATCCTGGAGAAACATTTTCAGACGGAATTACGCAATCAAACCAATGCAGCTATCCTAGAAGAGTATACGGATTTTGCTAGGGAAAAGATGACCTTGTCTAATTATTTTTATAAGGTTAAGCATCAGTATGCGCTGACAGAAGATCAGCAGAAACTCTATGCTGTTTTGGGTGATGTCAATCCTGAGTATGCTCTCAAATATATAACAACATTTTTGCTAAAATTTCTCAAAAAAGACCAGCTCATGCAGAAACGCCGTGATATCTTTGTCGATAGTTTAGTCTTATTAGGTTACATCCTTCAAAATGAAGATGGGAAATACGAGTTAGCTGTAGAATTTGATAAGGAACGATTCATCTTTATAAAAAAATAAAGGCTAGGGATTTTCCTAGCCTTCTTTAAGTTCTTATAGGTAACGTTCTGCAACAGCAGCATCACCTGGATAGTCTTCTTTCTGCCCTTGGACGATTTGGTAGCAATCAGCTCCTTTACCAGCGATAATCACAGCATCCAGCTCTTGACTTGTAACAGACATAGCAGCCTTGATAGCTTGCTCGCGATCGACAATCTTTTCAACAGGATGATGGATATAGCTACTGATTTCATCTGCAATGGCCATCGGATCTTCATAGTTTGGATCATCAGCTGTTAGAAAGACTTGAATTTCAGGATGTTGATCGAGGAGAAGTCCAAAGTCCTTGCGACGGCTTTCTCCCTTGTTTCCAGTTGAACCAAGTACTAAAGCAATCTTTCCAGTTTGATGAGTTTCAACGACAGAGATTAGTTTTTTAAGACTGTCACCATTGTGGGCGTAGTCGATGAAAACTTTTGCGCCATTTTTCTGTGTGAGAACTTCCATGCGACCAGGGACGCGAGTAGACGCAATCCCTTTTTTGATATCTTCAAGACTAGCACCTAGACGAAGGCAGGCAAGTCCTGCAGCGACTGCATTTTCTTGGTTGAAGTGCCCAATCAACTGGATGTCATAATCTCCAGCTAATTTACCGGTTGCTGAGAAGCTAAAGGCTTTGGAGTTTTCAATTTGGTTACTTGACTGGCTACCATAGAAGTCATGGTCTTGGTTCTCAACTTGTTCTTTCAGAACAGAGAAGTGGTCCATATCGCTATTAATGACAACTGCTCTGCTATTTTTCATCAAGAGACGTTTGTGGTAGAAGTAGTCTTCAAAGGTTGGATGCTCAATAGGACCAATATGGTCAGGACTAATGTTGAGGAAGACACCGACATCAAAGGTCAGTCCGTAGACTCGTTTAACCAAGTAGGCTTGACTGGATACTTCCATGATAAGGTGAGTTCTTCCATTATCAACAGCCTGGGCCATCATGTCAAAGAGGTCGATACTCTCAGGAGTAGTCAGGGCAGATTTAAAGAAAGTCTTGCCGTCCAAGGTCGTATTCATGGTTGATAACATAGCTGGACGATGTTGTTGATTTAAGATGTTGTAGGCGAAGTAAGCTGCCGTTGTTTTTCCTTTAGTACCAGTGAAAGCAAGGAGTTTTAGTTTTTCTTGAGGGTTGCCATAAAATTCCATAGCAATCAAACTCATGGCTTTCTTGATATCGCTAACAACAATAACGGGAATACCGACTTCATAGTCCTGTTCCGCTACATACCATTCAAGTCCTTGTTCAATTGCAGAAAGGAGAAATTCTTTTTTAAAGGCTGCTCCTTTGACAAAAAAGAGACTATTTTCTCGAGCTTTTCGGCTATCGTAGCAGATGCTATCAAAAACGACATCACTGTGATAATAATGGTAATGTCCTTGGTCAATAATCTCACGGAAGAGATCGTCTTTCTTTAAAATATCTAATACGGTTTCAATCTTTATCATACTTTCTATTGTAAACCGAAAGTCTGAATTTTACAAGTAACAAGGAAAAGTTTATAATGGAAGATAAGGAACATTTCCTAGTTATTAAAATTGAATGAGGAAGTTATGTCTAACGAAAATAATCATCAGCAGGCCCAGATGTTACGAGGGACTGCCTGGCTAACGGCTAGTAACTTTATCAGTCGCCTGCTCGGGGCTATCTACATCATCCCTTGGTATATCTGGATGGGGACTTATGCAGCTAAGGCTAATGGCCTCTTCACCATGGGCTACAATATCTACGCCTGGTTCTTGTTGATTTCAACAGCAGGTATCCCGGTAGCGGTCGCTAAGCAGGTCGCTAAATACAATACCATGCATGAGGAAGAGCATAGTTTTGCCCTGATTCGGAGCTTCTTAGGCTTTATGACTGTGCTAGGACTTGCCTTTGCCTTGATTTTATACCTCTTTGCACCTTGGTTGGCGGACCTTTCTGGAGTCGGTAAGGACTTGATCCCCATTATGCAAAGTCTAGCGTGGGCTGTCTTGATATTCCCATCTATGAGTGTTATCCGTGGATTTTTCCAAGGGATGAATAATCTTAAGCCCTATGCCATGAGCCAAATTGCTGAGCAGGTTATCCGTGTCATCTGGATGCTCTTAGCGACCTTTATTATCATGAAGCTAGGTTCAAAAGATTATCTATCAGCAGTCACCCAGTCTACCTTTGCGGCCTTTGTGGGAATGGTAGCCAGCTTTGCTGTCTTACTTTATTTCCTTTTTAAAGAAGGGATGCTTCAAAAAGTTTTTGAAACGCGAGATAAGATTGATAGCAAACACCTGTTAATGGATACGATTAAGGAAGCAATTCCGTTTATCTTGACTGGTTCGGCTATTCAGCTTTTCCAAATCTTGGACCAAATGACCTTTATCAATAGTATGAAGTGGTTTACCAACTACAGTAATGAAGACTTGGTTGTCATGTTTTCTTATTTCTCCGCCAATCCTAATAAAATCACCATGATTTTGATTTCGGTTGGAGTTTCGATTGGTAGCGTTGGGCTACCTCTCTTGACAGAGAACTATGTCAAGGGTGATTTGCCAGCGGCTTCTCGTCTCGTTCAAGATAGTATCACCATGCTCTTCTTATTCTTACTTCCAGCAACTGTTGGAGTAGTCATGGTTGGTGAACCTCTCTATACAGTCTTTTACGGTAAGCCAGATAGTTTGGCTATGGGCTTGTTTGTCTTTGCAGTCTTGCAGTCAACAATCCTAGGTTTGTACATGGTCTTGTCACCAATGCTTCAGGCTATGTTCCGTAACCGTAAAGCAGTCTTGTATTTTGTTTATGGCTCAATTGCTAAGATTGTTTTACAATTACCATCGATAGCGATTTTCCATAGTTATGGTCCTTTAATTTCAACGACAATTGGTCTCATCATTCCAAATGTCTTGATGTACCGAGATATCTGTGAGGTGACAGGTGCTCGTCGTAAGCTTATCTTGAAGAGAACAATCTTAGTTACTATTTTGACTCTAGTTATGTTTATCCTGGTTGGATTTTTACAATGGATGATTGGCTTTGTCTTCCAACCATCAGGTCGTTTCTGGAGCTTCATCTATGTCGCCCTAATCGGAACAATCGGTGGTGGGCTCTACGGATTCATGAGTCTCTATACTCGTCTCTTAGATAAGGTTATTGGACAGGCTCAAGCAGATCGTCTACGGGCACGTTTAAAACTATCATAAAAGTTTATAAATAAAATGAATAATTTGAACTTTTCTATCCGAAAAAGTTTGAATTGTTCATTTTTTTATTTAAAAAATAGGATAAAATATAAAATTAGTAGAAAAAAATCTATAATTTGGTAAAAATTAGATAAAATTGCTTGACTAAAAAAAACAATAGCTGTATAATGATACAAATATTTAAATTTGGAGGTTCTGGAAATGAAAAAGTCTAAGGCAAAATATCTGACGCTGGCAGGCCTTGCCCTAAGTGCCGGTCTACTATTGGCGGCTTGTAGCAACTCAGCTAGTTCAACTAAAACATACAACTATGTCTATTCTAGCGATCCGTCTAGTTTGAACTATCTTGCAGAAAACCGTGCAACAACCAATGACATCGTTACCAATTTGGTAGATGGGTTGATGGAAAATGACCAATACGGTAACTACGTTCCATCCTTAGCAGAGGATTGGAGTGTTTCTCAGGACGGTTTGACATACACTTATAAACTTCGTAAAGATGCTAAGTGGTATACCTCTGAAGGTGAAGAATATGCTCCAGTAACTGCCCAAGATTTTGTAACTGGTTTGAAATATGCTGCTGATAAAAAATCCGAAGCTTTGTACCTGGTTCAAGATTCTGTAGCAGGTTTGGATGACTATATCAACGGGAAAACAACTGACTTTTCAACTGTCGGTGTTAAGGCGATTGACGACCAAACAGTTCAGTACACTTTGACACGACCAGAATCTTATTGGAACTCTAAAACAACATCAACCATTCTCTTCCCTGTCAATGCAGACTTCCTGAAATCAAAAGGGGATGATTTTGGTAAGGTGGATCCTTCTAGTATTTTGTACAATGGACCTTTCTTGATGAAATCCTTTGTTTCGAAATCTGTCATCGAATTCAAGAAAAATCCGAACTACTGGGATGAAAAAAATGTCTTTGTAGATGATGTGAAATTGGCCTATTATGATGGTAGTGACCAAGATGCACTAGCTCGTAACTTTGTAGAAGGAGTCTACAGCTACGCACGTCTCTATCCAAATAGCTCAAGCTTTGAAGGAATTAAAGAGAAGAACAAAGATAACATCATTTATAGTATGCAAACCGCAACTTCTTATTACTTGAACTTCAACTTGGACAGAAAATCTTATAACTTCACGTCTAAATCCTCAGATATCGAAAAGAAATCAACTCAAGAAGCAGTTCTGAATAAAAACTTCCGTCAAGCCTTCAACTATGCTTATAACCGTACAGCATATGGAGCTCAATCTCAAGGGGAAGACGGAGCAACGAAGATTATTCGTAACCTGGTTGTACCTCCTACATTTGTAACCATCAACGGGAAAGACTTTGGAGATGTTGTTTCAGAAAAGATGGTCAACTATGGCCAAGAATGGCAAGGAATCAACTTTGCGGACGCGCAAGACCCATACTACAATCCTGACAAGGCTAAGGCTAAGTTTGCAGAAGCTAAGAAAGAATTGGAAGCTAAGGGTGTGCAGTTCCCAATCCACTTGGATGTATCAGTTGACCAATCATCTAAAAAAGGTGTACTTGAAGCAAGTTCTTTGAAACAATCCATCGAATCTGTTCTAGGGGCTGAGAATGTGGTTATCGATATCCAACAATTATCAACAGACGACTTTGATAACTCTAGCTACCTCGCTCAAACCGCAGCTCAAAAAGACTTTGACATCTATAATAGTGGTTGGAGTGCTGACTACTTGGATCCATCAAGTTATCTTGATATCTTAAATGTCAATAACGGTGGTATGTTGCAAAACATTGGTCTAGAACCAGGTGAGGTCAATGACAAGGCTAAGGCAGTTGGACTCGATACTTACACTCAAATGTTAGAAGAAGCGAACAAGGAGCAAGAACCAGCGAAACGTTATGAAAAATATGCTGAAGTTCAAGCTTGGCTCGTTGATAGCGCCCTTGCAATTCCAAACGTTTCCCTTGGTGGAATACCGACCTTGAGAAAGACAGTTCCATTCTCATCACCATTCTCACAAGCTGGAAATAAGGGGGTGGAATCATACAAGTACCTCAAGTTGCAAGATAAGACTGTAACGGCTGATGAGTATGAAAAAGCTAGACAAAAATGGCTGAAAGAAAAAGAAGAATCTAATAAAAAAGCCCAAGAAGAATTAGCTAAACACATTAAATAATCAGTCTATTCAACAGGAAAAACGATAGTTTCTCAGGAAGCTATCGTTTTTGTATAGTTTGAAACTATAACTAGCTCTTGAAAACAAGAAAACGAAGGATCCAAAATAAGTGGTACAATAGTTACTATAGATTTGGAGGTAAAGTATGAGCAAATCATTTCACATCAACACAATTTTAGCACAAGCAGGTATCAAGTCAGATAAAGCGACAGGTGCTTTGGTAACACCAATTCACTTTTCAACGACTTATCAGCATCCACAATTTGGTCAATCAACTGGATTTGACTATACACGCACTAAAAACCCAACTCGTAGCAAGGCAGAGGGAGTTTTGGCAGCAATTGAATCAGCCAAGTATGCTTTGGCGACTAGTTCAGGTATGTCTGCGATTGTGTTAGCCTTTAGCATTTTTCCAGTAGGAAGCAAGGTTTTGGCTGTCCGTGACCTTTACGGTGGTTCTTTCCGCTGGTTCAATCAAGTGGAGCAGGAAGGAAGATTCCACTTTACCTATGCCAACACAGAAGAAGAGCTAATTGCCGAGCTAGAAAAGGATGTGGATGTACTTTATATCGAAACACCAACCAACCCTTTGATGTTGGAATTTGATATTAAAAAATTGGCTCAATTAGCTCATGCTAAGGGCGCTAAAGTTGTCGTCGACAATACCTTCTATAGTCCGATTTACCAACGTCCAATTGAAGATGGAGCAGATATTGTTCTTCATTCAGCAACAAAATACCTTGCAGGCCATAATGATGTTCTAGCTGGTGTAGTTGTGACAGATAATGCTGATTTGTACGAAAAACTCTTTTACAATCTCAATACGACAGGGGCTGTTTTGTCACCATTTGATAGTTATCAATTGATTCGTGGTCTCAAGACCTTGTCACTTCGTATGGAGCGCTCAACAGCTAATGCTCAAGAAATCGTAGCATTTTTAGAACAATCACCTGCAGTCAAAGAAGTTTTGTATACAGGACGAGGGGGAATGATTTCCTTTAAAGTGGCAGATGAAAAACGAATCCCTCATATCTTGAATACTTTGAAAGTATTCTCTTTTGCTGAAAGTTTAGGTGGAGTAGAAAGTCTGATTACCTATCCAACCACTCAAACCCATGCAGACATTCCGGCAGAGGTTCGTCATTCTTATGGATTAACAGATGACCTTTTACGCTTGTCTATTGGTATTGAGGATGCTAGGGATTTGATTGAAGATTTGCGTCAAGCCTTGGAAGGATAAGACTATGGGAAAATATGATTTTACGACTCTGCCCAATCGTTTAGGGCACCATACCTATAAATGGAAAGAGGCAGAAACGGATAGTGAAGTCCTACCAGCTTGGATAGCGGATATGGACTTTGTAGTCTTGCCTGAAATCCGCCAAGCTGTGCAGACTTACGCTAATCAACTGGTTTATGGCTATACCTATGCCAGTGAAGAGTTAATTAAGGAAGTTCAAAAGTGGGAAGCCTCACAACACGGTTATCACTTTGACAAAGAGGCCCTTGTCTTTATCGAGGGTGTGGTACCAGCCATCTCAACAGCCATTCAAGCCTTTACAAAAGAAGGTGAAGCAGTTTTGATTAATACACCTGTCTATCCACCTTTTGCTCGCAATGTCAAGTTGAATAACCGCAGATTGATTACCAATTCTTTGGTGGAAAAGGATGGTCTGTTTGAGATTGACTTTAACCAACTGGAGAAGGATTTGGTAGAAGAGGGTGTCAAACTCTATATCCTTTGCAATCCTCACAATCCTGGTGGACGTGTGTGGGAAAAGGAAGTGTTGGAGAAGATTGGACAACTGTGTCAAAAACATGGAGTTTTGCTAGTGTCTGATGAGATTCACCAAGATTTGGCCCTCTTTGGTCACAAACACCAGTCTTTCAATACTGTCAACCCTGATTTTAAAGAATTCTCACTGATTTTAAGCAGCGCTACCAAGACCTTCAACATTGCTGGAACAAAGAATTCCTATGCTATCATCGAGAATCCTAAGTTAAGAGTTGCTTTCCAAAAACGCCAGCTAGCTAATAATCAACATGAAATTTCAGGATTAGGATACTTAGCAACAGAAGCTGCCTATCGCTATGGTGAAGATTGGTTGACAGAACTCAAAGAACTGATTGAGAAACACATCAATTATGTAGTCGATGTGTTTGGAAAAGAAACGAAAATCAAGGTTATGAAACCGCAGGGAACCTACTTGATTTGGCTTGATTTTTCAGCCTATGACCTGACTGATGAAAAATTGCAAGAGCTTTTGAGAAATGAAGCCAAGGTTATTCTCAATCGTGGTTTGGATTTTGGGGAGGAAGGAAGTCTCCATGCCCGCCTCAATGTCTCCATGCCGACATCTGTCTTGGAAGAAGTTTGTCAACGAATCATTGCTACTTTCGCTAAATTTTAAGAAGCCAGCCTTCTGGGGAAAAGTACCCTAGGAGGCTATTTTCGTAAGAAGAAATGTGGTATAATTAAGAGATAAAGTAAAGGGGAAAATATGGCTAAATTGATTCCAGGAAAGCTTCGAATGGAGGGAGCTCAACTCTACGAAACTAGTCAGATTGAAATTATCAAAGAGAAAGATCATCGTCTCTATGCTCGTGTAGGGGAGGCTGAAATTCGTTACAGTCTTGATGATGAACTGGTTTTTTGTGCTTGTGACTTTTTTCAAAAAAGAGGGTTCTGTGTCCATTTGGCAGCGCTAGAACATTACCTAAAAAATGATCAACTGGGTCAAGAACTTTTACAAAATCTAGAAAATGTGCACGAACAGAAAGAAGAAGTTGAAACTCAGGTTACTTTTGGAGGAAAGTTTTTAGAATCCATTCAAATTCCTAGCCTTTCTGAAATCTATCAGTTGTCTGCTCAGGGGCAGATTGAAGCAGGGACTAATCGCATTATTTGGACTTTGAGAGTCAGTCTTATCCAGACGCAGAAATTTTATGTAATCCGAGATATCCCCCTTTTTCTGAAGGTGTTAGAAACTAGTAAACCCTATATGATTGGAAAGTTATATGAAACTTCCTTGAATATTCGTCAGTTTGATGAAAGTAGCCAATTTGTTCTGAATTTCCTTCAGGGAATTGTAGAAGATGAGGTTGAAAATGCCCTCTTTTTCCAAAATCAAGGTCGTCATCTCTATTTCCCGCTGTCTTTTTTTGAGCAGGGTGTTAGTCTGCTGATGGGATTAGATGAATTCCAATTTGACCATCAGATTTCAAGCTACTCTCATCTTGTATTTCAAGATTTTGATGGTCAAGCAGGCTTATTTACCTTTCAAATTGAAGAAAAATCCAACTATTATGAGATGGAAATTTTTCAACAGGTAGGACTTAATTCGTTTTATAAGGGACAAGTCTTGTTTACTAAAGGTACATTTTATCTTCTGTCTAAAGAACAAGCTAGACTTATAGAAAAATTAAAAAAAGTCCCTATTGATAAAAGTGGTAGAAAGATTTTACAATTTGATACTAGTGATCGAGATCTTTTAGCTTCGACCTTGTCGCAGTTTAAAGACATAGGAGAGGTAAAAGCTCCTGATACGCTTCAAATTCAGACTTTCCGTCCTTCGTTCTACATGGAAGGAGAAGAGGACGGTTCTATCCGTTTGGATATGCAGTTTCAGTATGAAACTTGCTTAGTAACGAATCGCAATGAACTAGAGAGTCTTCCTTTTGCTAGTGATATTCAACTGGAGAAGCAAATCTTTCAGTTGGCTCTATCTGCTGGATTTGAAGCAGATTTTCGTTCATGGCGTCAAAGTTTGAAAGCTGATGCAGTTCATGCCTTCTTTCAGGAAGTTTTGCCATCCTTTGAAGCGCTTGGAGAATTAAGGATTTCTGAGAGCTTGCAAGACCTTTATCAGGTTCAGAAGCCTCAAGTTCACATCTCATCCAAGGGAAGCCTATTAGAAATTCAATTTGATTTTCAAAATATAGATCAAGAAGAAATCGATCGAGCGATGAAAGCTCTAGTTGAGAAGCAGGATTATTATATCAGCTCTTCGAATCAGGTTTACTATTTCGATGATCAGACCAAGCGTATCCGTCAGGATTTAGAAGAATTAGGGATAGAGGACCTACAAGATGGAGCTTTTCGAGCTCGTAAATCCCTAGCTTATACCCTATCTCATCTATTTAAGAATCAGGATCAAATTTCTTTCACCGAAGAATTTCGCAATCTGGCCCATGATTTGACGCATCCAGAAGATTTTCCGATGAAAGAGCTGAATATCCAAGCAGAACTTAGAGACTATCAGAAAAAGGGAATTCAGTGGCTGCAGATGCTTCACCATTATGGCTTTGGTGGGATTTTAGCAGATGATATGGGGCTTGGGAAGACCTTGCAAACCATTGCCTTTTTAAGTAGTCAGGTTCAAGCAGATACTAGTGTCCTAATCCTTGCTCCATCTGGCTTAATCTATAACTGGGCTGATGAATTTCAAAAGTTTGCTCCAGATTTGGATGTAGCGGTTGTGCATGGCTTAAAATCTCATCGAGAGTCAATTTTGGCAGAAAATCATCAGATTTATGTTACAAGCTATGCTACTTTCCGTCAGGACAGTGAGATTTATCGAAACCTACCTTTTGATTTTCTTTTTCTAGATGAAGCTCAAGTGATGAAAAATGCACAGACCAAGATAGCACAAAGTTTGCGACAGTTTGTAGTTCCATCTGTTTTTGCCCTCTCAGGAACTCCAATTGAAAACCACCTAGGAGAGCTTTGGTCGATTTTTCAGATTGTCTTACCAGGCCTCTTACCTGCTAAGAAGGAGTTTATGAAACTATCAACTGAAAGAGTGGCTCAATTTATCAAACCCTTTGTCATGAGACGTAAGAAAGAGGAGGTTTTGACAGAGTTGCCTGACTTGATTGAAGTCGTCTATAAGAATGAACTGGAGGATCAACAAAAAGCTATCTATCTTGCTCAGCTACAACAGATGCAGGAGCGTCTGGGACAGGTAAGCGATTCGGAATTTCAACGAAATCGCGTCGAAATTTTTACTGGTCTCATGCGTCTGCGTCAGATTTGTGATACACCTGCGCTCTTTATGGAGGACTACCAAGGAGAGAGCGGGAAGCTGGATAGTTTACGAGATTTGCTGGTTCAGATTGCGGAAGGAGGTCATCGTGTACTCATCTTCTCACAATTTAGAGGTATGTTGGATCGGATTGAGCAAGAGCTACCTGACTTAGGCTTGACTTCCTTTAAAATTACGGGCTCAACTCCTTCTCAAGAACGTCAGGAAATGACCAAGGCTTTTAACCAAGGAGAGCGCGATGTATTCTTGATTTCTCTAAAGGCTGGTGGGGTAGGGCTCAATCTCACTGGTGCGGATACGGTCATTCTAGTAGACTTATGGTGGAATCCTGCAGTTGAATCTCAGGCTATCGGTCGAGCCCATCGTATGGGGCAAGAGCAGGCTGTTGAAGTTTATCGCCTTGTGACTCGAGGTACAATTGAAGAAAAGATTCAAGAATTACAAGAGAAAAAGAAAAATCTTGTTTCTGAAATCTTGGATGGAACAGAGTCTCGTGGCAGTCTGAGTCTAGCTGAAATACGAGAAATTTTAGGGATTTCATGAGCCTATACTTGAAAAATCAAGACATTACGCTATAATGGAGTATTGAAAGGAAATAAATATGACACAAAAACGATTTCCAATAGTGGCAGATGATGAAGTCATGTTGACAGAAATGCCAGTTATGAATCTCTACGATGAGTCTGATTTCATCAGTAATATAAAAGGTGATTACCAAGACAAAAACTACTTGGAATGGTCTCCAATCACTGAAGAAAAAAAGCAAGAGGAAGCCAAGCCTCTTGTAAAACAGAGTGAGAAAAAAGAAAAATCCTATGCTGAATTAGCGCGTGAAGAAGCGCGCGCGGATTTGAAAAAGAAGCGCTCGGCTAGATATTTGACTCAGGATGTAAGTCATACGAGACGTCAACCGAAGACAAGCCATGTGCGTCCAGCAAATCAACCGACAGCACCTTTTCAAAAGGAAAATCCAGGAGAATTTGCGAAATATAGTCAGAAGTTAGGTCAATCTCACTATATTTTGGCAGAAACAGTTTCTCAAGTGGAACATCCAATTTCAGATGGTGAAACAAGTCATTCCAAGAAAAACAATTATGACTTTTTAAAGAAAAGCCAAATTTATAACAAAAAAAGTAAACAAAAAGAACAAGAACGTCAAGTGGCTCAAGAGCTTAACTTGACTAGAATGAGCGAATAGAGGGGAAGAAAATGGCAAAAACCTATCATTTTATCGGAATCAAAGGATCAGGTATGAGTGCCTTGGCTTTGATGTTGCATCAAATGGGGCACAAGGTGCAAGGTTCTGACGTTGAAAAGTACTACTTTACACAACGTGGACTAGAGCAAGCAGGGATTACAATTTTACCTTTTGATGAAAAAAATCTTCAAGGTGACTTAGAAATTATCGCTGGTAATGCCTTCCGTCCAGATAACAATGTTGAAATTGCTTATGCGGACCAAAATGGTATCAGCTATAAACGTTATCATGAGTTTCTTGGTAGTTTTATGCGTGACTTTATCAGTATGGGAGTTGCTGGTGCACACGGTAAGACTTCAACAACTGGGATGCTTTCTCACGTCTTGTCACACATCACTGATACTAGCTACTTGATCGGAGATGGTACAGGTCGTGGTTCTGAAAATGCCAAGTATTTTGTCTTTGAATCAGACGAGTATGAGCGCCATTTCATGCCCTATCACCCAGAGTACTCTATCATCACTAACATCGATTTTGACCACCCTGACTATTTCACAAGCTTGGAAGATGTCTTCAACGCCTTCAATGATTATGCCAAACAAATTACTAAAGGCTTGTTCGTTTACGGTGAAGATGCTGAGTTGCGTAAGATTACAGCAAATGCCCCAATCTATTATTACGGTTTTGAAACAGAAGGTAATGACTTTGTAGCAAGTGACTTGCTTCGTTCCACAACAGGTTCAACTTTTACCGTTCACTTCCGTGGTCAAGAGTTGGGCCAATTCCACATTCCAACTTTCGGTCGCCACAACATCATGAATGCCACAGCAGTGATTGGTTTGCTTTATACTGCTGGCTTTGATTTGAATTTAGTGCGTGAACACTTGAAGACTTTTGGTGGAGTGAAACGTCGCTTTACAGAAAAGATTGTCAATGACACTGTTATCATCGATGATTTTGCTCACCATCCAACTGAAATCGTAGCGACTCTTGATGCTGCACGTCAAAAATACCCAAGCAAGGAAATCGTGGCTATCTTCCAACCGCATACTTTTACTCGTACCATCGCCTTGTTGGATGATTTTGCCCAAGCCTTGAATCAGGCTGATGCAGTTTACCTCGCACAAATCTACGGTTCAGCTCGTGAGGTGGACCATGGTGATGTCAAGGTAGAAGACCTTGCCAATAAAATCAATAAGAAACATCAAGTTATCACAGTTGAAAATGTTTCTCCACTCCTAGACCATGACAATGCTGTTTATGTTTTCATGGGAGCTGGCGATATCCAAACTTATGAATATTCATTCGAACGTCTCTTGTCTAATTTGACAAGTAATGTTCAGTAAGGAAGAGCATGGAATTTCCAATTAAAATCAGGGAAGCACAGCAATCAGATATAAATCAGATTTGCTTGATACAAGAAAGTATTTCAAACTCCCTAGAAGTATTGAATAGAGAAATAATAGAAGAACGTATCCGCAACCATGCGGGTACGTTTCTCTTAGCTAGCCTGGATGACCAAGAGATTGCTTATATCGCTGCGACGACACCTCCTATTCCCTCTTTAAGACAATGGATGCTTGAGATCGGAGATGAGGAATTCATTAGTGAGAACGCAATCATCCTTGAAGATTTAGCTGTTCATCCAGATTACCAAGGGCAAGGCTTTGGAACCTTGTTGCTAGCAGCTTTGAAGGAAGTTACCCGTCAGCAAAATAGACCAGGTATTTATTTGCTTTGTGAGGATGAGTTGCTGGCCTACTTTGAAATGAATGGATTTGTGGAACAAGGGATCGTAGATGGAGAAAGGAGCAGTGAAGTTGCCTTTCTCATGCGATGGCAGAATCCCTATTATCAGGAGGAACTATGATTATTAGACAAGCTAGATTGACAGATTTAGATCGTATCTTTGAAATTGAACTAGAAAATTTTTCAATTGAAGAAGCCATTCCTCGTCCTGTTTTTGAAGCTCATCTGAAGGAAATCAAGACCAGTTTTTTAGTGGCTGAAAAAGAGGGGGAAATACTAGGCTATATTGAGGGACCAGTAGTTCCTCATCGACATTTACAAGACCAGTCCTTTACAGAAGACATTAAAGATTACAGCCGTCAAAAAGGTGGCTATATCTCTGTGACTTGTCTATCCATTGCTAAGAAAGCTCAAGCGTTAGGTGTCGGACGAAAATTATTGACCGCTTTAAAAGATCTCGCTCTTGAGCATGAGCGTGAGGGAATCAATCTGACTTGCCATGACTATCTCATTGGCTATTATGAGAAACATGGTTTTGTGAATGAAGGAAAATCCAAGTCGACTTTTGCTGGTGAAGAATGGTATGATATGGTCTGGGAAAACACGAATTAGGCATCAGAAAGGCATCTATGGTTGCTTTTCTTTAGTTTTTGAGATATAATATTATGGATTATCAACAAGGAGGTAATACCTTTGAGCGAAAATTCTCGAGAAGAAGAAAAGTTAAGTTTTAAAGAACAAATTTTACGAGATTTAGAAAGATTGAAAAGAGAAGAAGAGGTTAACGCTACCGAGAGTGGTAAGGATGAGCTTTTCTCTGATTTCAGTAATCTTTCAAAGACAGATGAATTAGTGAAAGAGCCGTCTGTAGAAGATTTGATGGAAGATTCAGTTTCACTAGTGGATGAACTATTTGCTAATGCTCCAACAGTTCCACCACGTCCATCTTTATCATCAGAAGAACCTGTTGAACCAGCTGTAGTTCCAGCAGAAGTTACACCTGCAGAACCAGCTGTGGCTCCAGAAAAAGTTACACCTGCAGAACCAGCTGTAGTTCCAGCAGAAGTTACACCTGCAGAACCAGCTGTAGTTCCAGCAGAAGTTACACCTACAGAATCCGCAGTAGCTACAGAACCAGTAGTACCTACTGTAGATCGAGTTGAATCTCATGTACCTGCTCAGCCGGTTCAAGAAGAGAAAGAGTTCAATGCTAATTCGACAAGGATTCCAGTTTCTTATCGTACGAATCAGACCAAACCAAGTCCTGCTCGAAAGAATATTAAACCTCAACCGAAACCAACAGTTCTTGCAAAAGAAACTCCAAGTCAAGAACCAGTTGCTCCAGTTGAAACTAGAACTGAACTTCCTAGAAGAAGTCGTAAAGAATCAGTGAAACCAATCAAGAAAAAGAAAAAATCACGCTTGAAAGGATTTTTCGTAACAGTATTTGTTTTATTGATTTTACTAGGTGTGGGTGGATTCTTTGGTTACCGTTATGTCGAATCTGCACTCCAACCGGTTGATGCTAATTCAAAACAGTATGTTACGGTTCAGATTCCAGAAGGGGCCAATCTTCAGCAAATTGGTGATACCTTAGAAAAATCTGAATTGGTAAAACACGGTTTTATCTTTAGCCTTTATGCTAAGTATAAAGACTACAATGATTTGAAATCTGGTTACTATAATTTGCAAAAGAGCATGAGTACAGATGATATCATCAAAGAATTGCAAAAGGGTGGAACGCCTCAACCTCAAGAAGTTGCACTTGCAAATCTTACAATCCCTGAAGGATATACCCTTGATCAAATCGCACAAACAGTTGGTCAGCTTCAAGGAGACTTTAAAGAACCTTTGACTGCTGATGCCTTCTTGGCAAAAGTGCAAGATGAAACCTTCATCTCTCAATTAGTTGCTAAGTACCCAACCCTTCTCGGAAGTCTACCAACTAAAGAAAGTGGTGTTCGTTATCGTTTAGAAGGGTACCTATTCCCAGCAACTTATGCTATCAAAGAAAGCACAACTATTGAAAGCTTGATTGATGAAATGGTGGCAACTATGGACAAAAACTTGTCAGCACATTACACTGCAATCAAAGAAAAGAACTTGACAGTGAATGAACTCCTCACCATCGCATCACTTGTGGAAAAAGAAGGATTGAAAACTGACGATCGCAAACTGATCGCTGGAGTCTTCTATAATCGTTTGAACCTTGGTATGCCACTTCAAAGTAACATTGCTATTCTCTATGCAGAAGGTAAGCTAGGACAAAATATTAGCTTGGCAGATGATGCAGCAATTGATACAACAATCAATTCACCATATAATGTTTATACAAACCTTGGCTTAATGCCTGGTCCAGTAGACAGTCCAAGTCTGGATGCAATTGAAGCAAGTATCAATCAAACTAAGAGTGACAATCTTTACTTTGTAGCCAACGTACAAGATGGCAAGGTTTACTTTGCAACGACACGAGAAGAACATGATCGAAACGTTGCAGAGCATGTCAACAGTAAACTGACACAATCAAGTAGTTCAAACTAACTCTTAGAACAAGATTTGCTAATAAATCCGTAAAAAGAAGAGAATCTCTTCTTTTTACAGGAATAGCAAGTCACATCGGTCTTTCCACTATGATCAGAAACGCCTGAAATCTATAAGTTTTAGGCGTTCGGAAATTGCAAAAGTAAAAACTTACCTCTTGTTTGAACCTGAGTCTAGAAGTGATAGAATCATTAGGTTTAGGCACAGATTTTAAAAGATCGATACTGACTAAAATCATTTAAGGAAAGCTTTAAAAAGACTTTGTCTTCATTGTGAAATTATGTGGTTTACCACATAATTTTGCTTTACTATCTAAAGAAATTTAAATTTATTCAAAAGAAAGTTGAGAAAAATGGCAGAAAAAACATATCCAATGACCCTTGAAGAAAAGGAAAAACTCGAAAAAGAATTAGAAGAGTTGAAACTAGTTCGTCGTCCAGAAGTTGTAGAACGCATCAAGATTGCGCGTTCATACGGTGACTTGTCAGAAAATAGTGAGTATGAAGCAGCTAAGGACGAGCAAGCCTTCGTTGAAGGACAAATCTCTAGCTTGGAAACAAAAATTCGTTATGCTGAAATTGTCAATAGCGATGCGGTTGCTCAAGATGAAGTTGCTATCGGGAAAACAGTCACTATCCAAGAAATTGGTGAAGACGACGAAGAAGTATATATCATCGTGGGATCAGCGGGTGCAGATGCCTTTGCAGGTAAAGTATCAAATGAAAGCCCAATTGGGCAAGCCTTGATTGGTAAGAAAACAGGTGATACTGCTACGATTGAAACACCTGTAGGAAGCTATGATGTTAAAATCTTAAAAGTAGAAAAAACAGTTTAATAGGAATGAAAAGAAGGAGTAGATACAGGGAAAGCGCTTCCCATCACTCCTTTTCTTAATTCTAAAAACTAGAGGAGACTATATGAATTCAGAAAATAAGCACAAAAAGAAAAATAAAATGGAACGTGGGTTAACCAATCGCCATGTTCAGGTTATGGCCATTGCTGGTACAATCGGGACAGGATTATTTCTCGGGGCAGGTCGCTCCATTAGTTTAACAGGACCCTCGATTGTACTGGTATATATGATTACGGGTGGCTTCATGTATCTTATGATGCGCGCTATCGGGGAAATGTTGTACCAAGATCCGGAGCAACACACCTTTATCAACTTTATTACGCGTTATCTTGGTCAGGGATGGGGTTACTTCTCAGTCTGGTCATATTGGCTCTCAGTAGTCTTTATCGGAATGGCCGAGATTACAGCTATTGCTCACTACGTTCAGTTTTGGTTTCCATCTTGGCCCTCTTGGTTGATTCAGGTTGTATTTCTGACAATACTCGGCTTGGTGAACTTGATTGCTGTTAAAATCTTTGGTGAGGTGGAATTTTGGTTTGCTATGATTAAAATTGTGGCCATTCTTGCCATGATTGCAACAGGTGTTTTTCTAGTTTTGACTGGCTTTGAAACGCCTTATGGTTCAGCAAGCCTTGCCAATATCAGTGATCATTTCTCCCTTTTCCCAAATGGAGGTATGAACTTTGTCATGGCCTTCCAGATGGTTTTCTTTGCATACTTGATGATTGAATTTATCGGTGTTACAACATCTGAAACCAAGGATCCTCGAAAAGTATTGCCTAAGGCTGTTAAGGAAATTCCTTTGCGAATTATCTTTTTCTACGGTGGAGCTCTCTTAGCCATCATGTCTATTATTCCTTGGCGTGAGCTTTCTGCGACAGATTCACCATTTGTGACAGTGTTTGAACTTGTTGGTCTTAAGTGGGCAGCAGCCTTGATTAACTTTGTTGTCTTGACTTCAGCAGCGTCAGCCTTGAATTCAACCCTTTACTCAACAGGTCGTCACTTGTACCAAATTGCGCATGATTCACCAAATCGTTTCTTGAAAGCTATTAAGGCAGACACGCTCTCACGTCACAACGTTCCTCAGAATGCAATCATTGCTTCTGCCGTATTGATTGGTTTTGCAGCCTTCATCAATGTACTTCCTGGCGTATCAGATGCCTTTGCTTTGATTACAGCTTCTTCATCAGGTGTTTATATCGCCATCTACATCTTGATCATGGTAGCCCATCTCAAGTATCGCAAGTCTAAAGACTTTATGGCAAATGGCTATCTCATGCCTCAATACCGCTTGCTAAACCCTCTGACCATGCTCTTTTTTATCTTTGTATTTGGAACACTCTTCTTACAAGAATCAACTGTAATGGGAGCTAGAGGTTCAGCTATCTGGATTGTCGCATTTGGTATTTATAGCCAATGGAAATTTAGAAAATAAGTTTTACTCTCATCAACTTAGGTTGGTGAGTTTTTTAGTTTGACAGTTCTTCAAAATAGGAATATAATCAAGGCGTGAGTGTCTTTGAGGAGGTTTTGATGCACATTAGATTGGAGAATACAGAGTCTCAGAAAGCACAGGAAATAGGGAATTTGATTCGCTCCTATAATCGTTCTAAGAGAGAAGCAGCTGAAAGTGAGCCACTTAACCTTTATGTCGAAGATGATAGCGGTCAACTCATGGCTGGTTTAGTAGCAGAGACCTTTGGAAATTGGCTAGAAATTGAGTATTTATTTGTGAAAGAGGATTTGCGAGGACAAGGAGTTGGTTCCCAACTATTGCAGCAAGCAGAGAGTGAAGCTAAAAAGAGAAACTGTCGCTTTGCTTTTGTGAATACTTATCAGTTTCAAGCGCCAGCCTTTTATCAAAAGAAGGGCTACAAGGAAGTCTTTACCTTAAAAGATTATCCCTACACTGGACAAAGGCACTATTATCAAAAAGAGTTGTAAATGGAAAATGAACGATCGAAGAAATCGACACATCATAATGGAGTTGGCTTAATGGATATCATACTAGATATGGGTAATGTTCTACTGGAATGGAACAAGGATAAGATTTTGAAAGCTGTAGCTAAAACTCAGAAAGATTATCTGATCTTAGACAAGTCTATTTTCCAGTCGGGGCTCTGGGAAAGATTGGACTTAGGGACTTTGACTCGGGAAGAACTGGTTGATAAGGTTCTTTCTTTATTAGGGGATTGTTATCGGGAAAAGGTCGAAGAAGTGATTTGGAATTGGCCTGCTTACATTGATATTTACAAGGAAGTCTTTCCTCTTCTTGTACGTTTAAAGGAAAAAGGCCATCGTATTTTTGTTTTGTCAAATACATCACCAGTTTTTTATGAATTATTAGAGGAACAACTCTCTCCTTTAAATGAAATCTTAGATGGATTCGTTCTTTCTTGTGATATCAAGGCTGTCAAACCTGATCGAAAAATGTTTGAAGAAATTCTCCGTAAATATCAGTTGGATCCAGCAAATTGTGTCTTTCTTGATGATATAGCAGACAATACTAAGATGGCTGAGACTTTAGGCATCAAACCCTACCAAGTCAAACATAGAAGTGATGTTGTAGATATTTTGAAAAAATTTGAATAAGTAGAAAACTCTCTATCATTTAGTTGGTAGAGAATTTTTGTTAAAAAAATCGCACAAAACGTTAGATATATATTGCATAATGTAAAATATATGATATAATGAACTTGGAAAGAAGTGCAACTTTTTAAAATCTAAAAGGAGGTAAGAAGTGGCTAAGAATTTAAAATTAAAACTCGCTCGAGTGGAGCTTGATATGACCCAAGGTGACTTGGCAGAAGCTGTAGGTGTGACTAGACAGACTATCGGCTTGATAGAAGCTGGGAAATATAATCCTAGTCTATCCCTTTGCCAGTCTATCTGTAGATGCTTGGGAAAAACTCTAGATCAACTATTTTGGGAGGAAGAAGATGAAAAATAGATTTTATTATTATCAATTATTAGACGAAAGAGAAGAGCAACAACTTCATAAAGCTGGCGCAGAGAGTTTTCATATTTCTATCGGATTGTTGTTTCTAGCTTATTTCATATCAGTGTTAGCACCAAGTCTTTTTAATCCGAGTATGATGCTCATCATTATCATTATTGGGACTTTTTATTTTTTCAACCGTGCTCGAAGTCTAGGTGTGACCTATTATAGTCGTTTTCATTTTACAATTTTAGGCTGCCTGTTATTAACTCTAGTGATTACAGCTATCTTGATGCTCCAAAACTACCAGTTCAATATCGAAATTTATCAGCACAATCCTTTGAACGTTAAATACCTGTCTGCTTGGGTCATTACATATCTCCTTTATCTTCCTTGGGTCTTTATTGGAAACTTAGGCTTAAAAAGTTATGGTGAATGGGCTCAGAAAAAGTTTGAGCAGGATATGGATGAACTTGAGAGCATAGAATAGCTTGTTAGCTTTTTATCAATATCGAAAAAATGTGTTATAATAGTACTAATTTATGAGAAAAGAAGAAACATTTTCATCTTTTTACAAATAAGGAAGAAGGACAGTATATGTACCCAGATGATAGTTTAACATTGCACACGGATTTGTATCAAATTAACATGATGCAGGTTTACTTTGACCAAGGGATTCATAACAAGAAAGCGGTTTTTGAAGTTTATTTCCGCCAACAACCGTTTAAAAACGGCTACGCTGTTTTTGCAGGTTTGGAACGAATTGTGAACTACTTAGAAAACCTACGCTTTTCTGATAGCGATATTGCTTATCTAGAGTCACTGGGTTATCATGGAGACTTTTTGGAATATCTTCGTAATCTCAAGCTAGAGTTGACCGTACGTTCTGCTCAGGAAGGGGACTTGGTATTTGCCAATGAACCGATTGTTCAAGTGGAAGGTCCTTTGGCACAGTGTCAATTGGTTGAAACAGCTCTTTTAAATATTGTTAATTTTCAAACCTTGATTGCGACCAAGGCTGCTCGTATTCGCTCGGTCATTGAAGATGAGCCTTTGATGGAGTTCGGAACACGTCGTGCGCAAGAGATGGATGCAGCTATCTGGGGAACTCGTGCCGCTGTCATTGGTGGTGCCAATGGGACTAGTAATGTACGTGCTGGTAAGCTCTTTGGAATTCCGGTTTTAGGGACTCACGCCCATGCCTTGGTTCAAGTCTATGGGAATGACTATCAGGCTTTCAAGGCTTATGCCTCAACTCACAAAAACTGTGTCTTCCTAGTGGATACCTACGATACTCTTCGCATCGGTGTTCCTGCTGCCATTCAGGTTGCAAGAGAATTAGGTGACAAGATTAACTTTAAGGGAGTTCGTATTGACTCTGGTGATATCGCCTATATTTCTAAAAAAGTTCGTCAACAACTGGACGAGGCAGGATTTACGGATGCTAAGATTTATGCATCCAATGACCTTGATGAAAATACCATCCTTAACCTCAAAATGCAAAAAGCTAAGATTGATGTCTGGGGTGTTGGGACTAAGCTCATTACAGCCTATGACCAACCAGCTCTAGGAGCAGTTTATAAGGTTGTTGCCATTGAAGATGAAAATGGTCAGATGCGCAATACTATCAAACTTTCAAACAATGCAGAGAAGGTTTCAACACCAGGTAAGAAACAAGTTTGGCGTATCACCAGCCGTGAAAAAGGCAAGTCTGAAGGTGACTACATTACATACGATGGTGTAGATGTTACTAGTATGACGGAGATTAAGATGTTCCATCCGACCTATACTTACATCAAGAAAACTGTCCGAAATTTTGATGCCGTTCCTCTCTTGGTAAACATCTTCAAGGACGGTAAGCTGGTCTATGATTTACCGAGTCTGCCTGAAATCCAAGCCTATGCTCGTAAGGAATTTGACAAGCTCTGGGACGAGTACAAACGTGTTCTTAACCCACAACATTATCCTGTGGACTTGGCTCGTGATGTATGGCAAGACAAGATGGACTTGATTGATAAGATGCGTAAAGAAGCCCTAGGCGAAGGAGAAGAAGAATGAGTTTGCAAGAGACCATTATCCAACAATTAGGTGTTAAACCAGTCATTGATGCCCAAGAAGAAATCCGTCGTTCGATTGACTTTCTAAAAAGATATTTAAAGAAACATCCTTTCCTAAAAACTTTTGTATTGGGTATTTCTGGAGGACAAGACTCGACCTTGGCAGGACGCTTGGCTCAACTAGCTATAGAAGAAATGAGAGCTGAAACAGGGGATGATAGTTATAAATTTATCGCAGTTCGCCTGCCTTATGGAGTGCAAGCTGATGAAGCAGATGCTCAAAAAGCCCTAGCTTTTATACAGCCAGATGTCAGTCTGGTAGTGAATATCAAGGAATCTGCTGATGCTATGGCCGCAGCTGTTGAAGCAACAGGAAGTGCAGTTTCCGATTTCAACAAGGGAAATATCAAGGCTCGTAGTCGTATGATTGCCCAATATGCCCTTGCAGGTGCTCATAGCGGAGCTGTTATCGGGACAGATCATGCTGCGGAAAATATCACAGGTTTCTTTACCAAGTTTGGTGACGGTGGTGCAGATATTCTCCCGCTTTATCGCCTCAATAAACGCCAAGGAAAACAACTTTTGAAGGAGCTTGGAGCTGATCCAGCCCTCTATGAAAAAGTTCCTACAGCAGATTTGGAAGAAGAAAAACCAGGCATTGCAGACGAAGTAGCCTTGGGAGTCACTTACAATGAAATTGATGATTACCTCGAAGGTAAACAAGTAAGCCTAGAAGCCCAAGCAACCATTGAAAAATGGTGGTACAAAGGCCAACACAAACGCCACCTACCAATCACCGTATTTGATAAGTTTTGGGAGTGAGACAGAAATCGGTAACTCGAAGAGTTCGATTTCGTTGTCTCACCCCCGCAAGGCTGACTAGGCTTGAAAAAACTTGCTAAAGTGCATTTCGAGCCAGACAGCGACTGCGTCATGAAATTAGAGGAAACTGTTGTTTTCTCAATGTTTATGAGTGTAGTGTTTTAACCCTGAGCCTAGAATGATAAAGCGAAGAAGGTCCGGAGGACCTTTTTCGCTTTATAACTTGAAATAGGAGACTGAGATATGTCAATGCAAGTTTGAAGCCATCCATAAAATAGAAAGAGAGTTACCATTATGAGAGTAGTAGGGACACAAACTATTGAGACAAAACGTTTGATATTAAGGAGATTTGTGGAAGATGATGCTCAAGACATGTTTGATAATTGGGCTTCACGCTCAGAAAATCTGACCTATGTGACTTGGGATCCACACCTAAATGTCGAACAGACTCGAAATTCTATAGGCAATTGGGTAAAATCCTATGACGATCCAGATTATTACAAATGGGCTATTTGTCTCAAAGAAAGTCCAACACATGTCATTGGAGATATTAGTCTGGTCAGTGTGGATGAAGAAAACTCTAGCTGTGAGATAGGATATATCTTAGGGATGGACTACTGGGGACGAGGAATCATGACAGAAGCCTTGAAGTCAGTTTTATCATTCTGTCTGGATGAGATTAGATTTAAAGAGGTTGATGCTTGCTATGTAAGTCTAAACCCAGCATCTGGTCGTGTTATGGAAAAGGCGGGTATGACTTTTTGGAAGACGATTCTAAATGCAGTTGAACGAAAAGGATATATAGCTGATAAAATTTATTATCAAATCAAAAAATAAGATGGAAAAGTCTCACTTTTCCATCTTATTTTTTAGGCTCTATAATTTCTGTAGTGGGTAAAACCACCATAGGAATTATGGAGCCTATTTTGTTGTAGAAAAAAAGTCCCATAAGACCTATAATGAAAAGCGACCAAACCATCATTAGAAAGAATCTTATGG
>NZ_JASHDM010000001.1:0-480552 GCF_047463655.1 Streptococcus infantis | reverse complement strand
TTGATGTTCTTGTCTTTAATTCCGAGTAAGTTTGTGATAAAATTTAATTGTTCCATAAGATTCTTTCTAATGATGGTTTGGTCGCTTTTCATTATAGGTCTTATGGGACTTTTTTTCTACAACAAAATAGGCTCCATAATTCCTATGGTGGTTTTACCCACTACAGAAATTATAGAGCCAGATAAAATAGAAAGGGCGTTACTGCCCTTTTTATGCTATATTTGAGTAAAATTCGAATGTTTATACTGTAAGAGTTTTTTTCTAGGCTAAAAAATGGTATAATAGCATGTAAAACTAGAAATAATAAGGGAAAATAAAAATATTTTTCCGAAAGATAGGTGACATATGAAAATAAGTAAAAGGCACCTGCTGAATTATTCCATTTTGATTCCTTATTTACTGTTATCCGTTTTAGGATTGATAGTAGTTTATTCGACAACTAGTGCGACCCTTATTCAGGAGGGGAAAAGTGCATTATATCTAGTGCGAAATCAGGGAATTTTCTGGATAGCCAGTTTATTCTTAATAGCCTTAATCTATAAATTAAAATTAGGATTTCTTCGTAATGAGCGGTTGCTCTTTATCGTTATGTTTGTCGAGCTGATACTCCTAGCTCTGGCACGGTTAATAGGTAGTCCCATCAATGGAGCATATGGCTGGATCAAGGTTGGTCCCATCACGATTCAACCAGCAGAGTATCTAAAGATTATTATCATTTGGTACTTGGCTCAGCGTTTTTCAAAACAACAAGATGAGATAGCAGTTTATGACTTCCAAGTTTTAACCCTCAATCAGTGGTTGCCAAGAGCCTTTAATGATTGGCGTTTTGTCCTCTTGGTCATGATTGGTAGTTTGGCAATCTTCCCTGACCTTGGAAATGCAACCATCTTGATTTTAGTATCTTTGCTCATGTATACCATCAGTGGAATAGCTTATCGATGGTTCACAACTATTCTGGGCTTACTAGCTGGTGTTTCTATGATTTCCTTAACAGCCATTCGCTTTATCGGTGTTGAGAAATTCTCTAAAATTCCCGTATTTGGTTATGTTGCCAAGCGTTTCAGTGCTTTTTTCAACCCCTTTAATGACCTAGCAGGATCTGGGCATCAGTTGGCTAATTCTTATTATGCAATGGTTAATGGTGGCTGGTTTGGTCTTGGTTTAGGAAATTCCATTGAAAAACGAGGTTATCTACCAGAAGCCCATACAGACTTTGTCTTTTCGATTGTGATAGAGGAGTTTGGATTTGTAGGAGCTAGTCTTATTTTGGCTCTCCTATTCTTCTTGATTCTTCGTATTATTTTGGTTGGTATTCGAGCGAGAGATCCTTTCAACTCAATGGTGGCAATCGGTATTGGTGGAATGATTCTGATACAGGTATTCGTTAACATTGGCGGTATATCAGGCTTGATTCCTTCAACAGGGGTAACCTTCCCTTTCCTATCGCAAGGAGGAAATAGTCTCTTGGTGCTATCAGTAGCCATCGCTTTTGTGTTGAATATTGATGCCAGTGAAAAACGTGCCAAACTCTATCGCGAATTAGAAGCGCAACTCTAAGACATAATATGACAAGGAGAAAAAAATGTCTCTTCAAAAGTTAGAAAATTATAGTAACAAAGCTGTTGTACAAGAAGAAGTGCAAATCTTGACAGATATGCTGGAAGATATCACAAAAAATATGCTTCCTGCTGAAACCTTTGATAAGATTATGCACTTGAAAGAACTTTCTTCAAAACTTGACTATCAAGGGCTAGATAAAGTAGTAACAGGGCTTTCAAATGATGAGATGGTCTACATTTCTAGATACTTCTCTATTTTGCCTCTTTTAATTAACATCTCAGAAGATGTTGACTTGGCTTATGAGATTAACCACCTAAATAATGTTGATCAAGACTATCTGGGTAAATTGTCAACAACGATCAAAATGGTGGCTGAAAAAGAAAATGCTGCCGAGATTCTTGAACACTTGAATGTGGTACCAGTTTTGACAGCCCATCCAACTCAGGTTCAACGTAAGAGTATGTTGGATTTGACCACTCATATCCATACCCTTTTGCGTAAATATCGTGATGTGAGAATGGGACTCATCAACAAAGAAAAATGGCATAATGATCTTCGTCGCTATATTGAGATTATCATGCAGACAGATATGATTCGGGAGAAGAAACTAAAAGTAACCAACGAAATCACCAACGTGATGGAGTACTACAATAGTTCCTTCCTACAGGCTGTCCCTAACTTGATGTTAGAGTACAAGCGTCTAGCAAAAGAACAAGGTATTGATCTTAAACAAGCCAAACCAATTACTATGGGAATGTGGATCGGTGGAGACCGTGATGGAAATCCATTTGTAACTGCTGAGACGCTCATGCGTTCTGCTACCATTCAAAGTGAAGTGGTTTTGAACTATTATATCAGTAAGATTTCTAGTCTGTATCGTACCTTCTCTCTTTCAACGAATTTATCAAAAACTAGCAAAGCTGTTGAAGAAATGGCTGCTCAGTCTGGAGATACATCCGTCTTTCGTGAGAAAGAACCCTATCGTCGTGCCTTTCATTTGATTCAGTCCAAATTGATTCAAACTCTTTTGAATTTGAAAGAATGGTCTGTTGTTGGCTCGTCAGCTGATGAACGTCATCCTGTTGAACGTTTGCTCGGTGCCAATAGCCATCAGCAAGGAGCGGTTACAGATTACATTGGTAATCGTCTTTCAGGAGCTATTCAAGAGCTGGCTGAAGATCGTCCACCATTTTACGAAACAGTTGAAGAGTTCAAAAAAGATCTATATACCATTAAGGATTCATTACTTGAAAACAAGGCAGAGTCCTTACTCACAGGTGAATTTGCAGAACTTTTAGAAGCTGTAGAAGTCTTTGGTTTCTTCTTGGCTTCCATCGACATGCGTCAAGATTCAAGCGTCCACGAAGCCTGTGTAGCAGAATTATTGGCATCTGCTGGAATCAATGACCACTATAGTGATTTATCAGAAGATGAAAAATGTGAATTGCTTTTACATGAATTGTTAGAAGATCCTCGAATCTTGTCTGCAACTCATGCTGAGAAGTCTGAACTTCTCGAAAAAGAATTAGCTATTTTCAAAACTGCCCGTGAATTAAAAGACCGTTTGGGTGAAGATGTCATTCGTCAAACGATTATCTCTCACGCAACCAGCGTATCAGATATGCTTGAGTTGGCTATCATGCTTAAAGAAGTTGGTCTGGTAGATGCTGAAAAAGCGCGTGTTCAGATTGTACCACTCTTTGAGACGATTGAAGACTTGGATCATTCAGAAGAAACAATGAGAAAGTATTTCTCTTTACCACTTGCTAAGAAATGGATTGCTTCTAAAAACAATTACCAAGAAATCATGCTTGGCTACTCTGATAGTAACAAAGACGGCGGTTATCTATCATCTTGTTGGACACTTTATAAGGCCCAACAACAATTGACTGCTATTGGTGATGAATTTGGAGTCAAAGTAACCTTCTTCCATGGTCGTGGCGGTACCGTTGGCCGTGGTGGTGGCCCTACTTATGATGCCATTGCTTCTCAACCACTCAAGTCTATCAAGGATCGTATCCGTTTGACAGAGCAAGGGGAAGTTATCGGAAACAAATACGGAAACAAGGATGCAGCTTACTATAACCTTGAAATGTTGGTTTCAGCAGCTATCAACCGTATGATTACCAAGAAGAAGAGTGATACCAATACGTCAAATCGCTATGAAGCAATCATGGATCAAGTAGTAGAACGTAGCTACGATATTTATCGTGAACTTGTATTTGGAAATGAACATTTCTATGATTATTTCTTTGAATCTAGTCCAATCAAGGCTATCTCAAGTTTCAATATTGGTTCTCGACCAGCAGCTCGTAAAACAATCACTGAAATCGGTGGTCTACGTGCTATTCCTTGGGTATTCTCATGGTCACAAAGTCGTGTTATGTTCCCAGGTTGGTATGGTGTTGGTTCAAGCTTCAAGGAATTTATTGACCAAGATCCAAAAAATATCGAATATCTTCGTGATATGTATCAAAATTGGCCATTCTTCCAGTCACTCCTATCTAATGTTGATATGGTCTTGTCTAAATCAAATATGAACATCGCCTTTGAGTACGCTAAACTGTGTGAAAGTGAAGAAGTCCAAGCAATCTACTATACTATCTTGGATGAATGGCAGTTGACTAAGGACGTTATCTTGGCTATTGAAGGCCATGAGGAGCTCTTGGCAGAAAATACTTATTTGAAAGACAGTCTCAACTACCGCATGCCTTATTTCAATATCCTTAACTATATTCAGTTGGAATTGATTAAGCGTCAACGTCGTGGTGAGCTATCTTCAGATGAAGAAAGATTAATCCATACAACTATCAACGGAATTGCTACAGGATTACGTAATTCAGGCTGATATAAGCTCCATTTTCCAAAAAACGTAGGAATTTTCGTAATTTTTTAAAATAATTCATGAAAACCCTTGACAAGTTTTAGTAAAATGATATAATTTAAGCATTCAGAAAGTAATCATTGAAATTTTTTAGAGAGTCTGTGGTTGGTGGAAACAGATAGGTGGAAGTGATGAAAATTGGGCTGAATGTTATTAAGAATTTGAAATCATAAGAATTCGGTGAGCACACCTTACAGTGCAACTCGTTTTAGCGAGTAAGAGCGATAGGACTAGTTCCTATAATTGAGGTGGCACCGCGCATCGACGTCCTCACACAAATTTTTTGTGTGAGGACTTTTTCTATGGGGAGGAAAAAATTATGGAAATCAAACGATGGCGTCGCTTGAATAAGTGATTGAAAAAAATAATAAGTTAAGAAGAAATAAGGAGAAAATTATGAAAAACAAACGTCTACTCGGTATTATCGTAGTATTAGCACTTGTAGTTGGAGGAAGCTTGGTATATTCTAGCTTAACGAAACAAGAAACTAAAACTGAGACAGCTAATAAAACAGCTAAGGTTGGTGTTCTTCAGTTTGTAAGCCACCCATCACTCGACTTGATTTACCAAGGTATCCAAGATGGACTTGCTGAAGAAGGCTATAAAGGTGATCAAGTTAAAATCGAATTTATGAACTCAGAAGGTGACCAAAGTAAGGTTGCTACAATGAGTAAACAATTGGTAGCAAATGGAAATGATGTCGTTGTCGGTATTGCAACACCAGCAGCTCAAGGTCTTGCAAGTGCAACAAAAGACCTTCCTGTTATCATGGCTGCTATCACAGACCCAATTGGTGCTAACCTTGTACAAAACTTGGAAAAACCAAGTGGGAACATCACTGGGGTGTCTGACCACAACCCTGCTGAACAACAGGTTGAATTGATTAAAACATTGACTCCTGATGTCAAGACGGTTGGAGCGCTTTATTCAAGTAGTGAAGATAACTCAAAATCACAAGTTGAAGAATTCAAAGCCTACGCTGAAAAAGCTGGTTTGAAAGTAGAAACATTTGCAGTTCCTTCAACGAACGAAATTGCTTCAACAGTTAATGTTATGACTGGTAAAGTAGATGCAATCTGGGTTCCAATCGATAACACAATCGCATCTGCATTCTCAACTGTAGTATCAAGTAACCAAACAGCTAAAAAACCAATCTACCCAAGTGCGACTGCCATGGTAGAAGCTGGAGGTTTGGCATCAGTCGTTGTTGACCAACACGATCTTGGTGTTGCTACTGGTAAAATGATTGCCAAAGTCTTGAAGGGGGAAAAACCTGCAGATACACCAGTTAATGTCTTCTCAACTGGTAAATCAGTGATCAACAAAAAAGTTGCTCAAGAACTTGGAATCACTATTCCTGAATCAGTTCTCAAAGAAGCTGGTCAAGTAATCGAATAAGAATGAAGGAGGAGTTGGAGACATCTCCTCCAATTTTTAGAATAAAGGAAATGAATCAAACATGCTAATATCAATTATTTCACAGGGATTGGTCTGGGCTATCCTAGGTTTGGGAATCTTTATGACCTTTCGAATCCTGAATTTTCCAGATATGACAACGGAGGGCTCTTTCCCCTTGGGAGGAGCTGTAGCAGTTACTCTAATTACCCAAGGAGTTAATCCTTTTCTTGCTACTTTAGCAGCCATAGGAGCAGGTTGTCTTGCTGGTTTAGCAGCTGGACTATTGTATACCAAAGGGAAAATTCCAACTCTTTTATCAGGAATTTTAGTCATGACTTCTTGTCATTCTATCATGCTCATGATTATGGGACGAGCAAACCTTGGGCTTTTAAATACCAAGCAAATCCAAGATGTTCTTCCATTTTCATCAGAGGTTAATCAATTACTGACAGGTTTAATTTTTGTGACTTTGGTTATTCTTCTCATGCTTTTCTTCCTAGATACGAAACTTGGACAGGCCTATATCGCTACAGGGGATAATCCAGACATGGCTCGTAGTTTTGGTATCAATACAGGACGTATGGAACTTATGGGCTTGGTCTTGTCAAATGGTGTAATCGCACTTGCTGGCGCACTTATCGCTCAACAAGAAGGCTATGCCGATGTCTCTCGCGGTATCGGAGTTATCGTAGTTGGACTTGCCAGCTTGATTATCGGTGAGGTTCTCTTTAAGAGTCTTACCTTAGCAGAACGCTTGGTTACTATTGTTGTTGGTTCCATCAGTTATCAATTCTTGGTATGGGGGGTCATTGCTCTCGGCTTTAATACTAGCTACCTCCGTCTATACAGTGCCCTTATCCTAGCAACTTGTCTAGTCATTCCAACTCTTAAGGATAAATACTTGAAAGGAGTCAAGTTAAGCAAATGACAGCAATTGTAGAATTAAGAAATGCCACAAAAATTGTGACAAATGGCTTTGACGAAGAAAAGATTATCCTAAACGATGTTTCACTTGATATTTATGAACATGACTTCATCACAATTTTGGGTGGAAATGGTGCAGGGAAATCAACCCTCTTTAATAGCATTGCGGGAACTTTACCTTTAACCAGTGGTAGCATTCGCATCATGGGCGAGGATGTAACTCATTTTAGCCCTGAAAAGCGTGCCAAGTATCTTTCTCGTGTCTTCCAAGATCCTAAGATGGGAACAGCCCCTCGTATGACCGTTGCAGAAAACCTTTTGATTGCTAAGTTCCGTGGGGAAAAACGTGGACTTTTCCCAAGAAAATTGTCATCCTATAAGGAAGAATTTCAAGCGACCATTGAGAAGGTTGGCAATGGTCTAGAGAAGCATTTGGATACACCGATTGAATTTTTGTCAGGTGGACAAAGACAGGCCTTGAGTCTATTGATGGCAACCTTGAAGCGCCCAGAACTACTTTTGTTAGATGAACACACTGCCGCCCTTGACCCTAAAACAAGTGTTGCCTTGATGGAGTTAACTGATGACTTCGTCAGCAAGGACCATCTGACTGCTTTGATGATTACCCACCATATGGAAGATGCTCTCAAGTATGGAAATCGCCTCATTGTCATGAAGGAAGGGCGAATCATCCAAGATTTGAACAAGGATGAAAAAGCCAAGATGAAGATTTCCGATTATTATCAACTGTTTGAGTAGATATTTTTTAAATCAAGTATCCTTAAAAACTTAGAAGTAGGCTTTTGCTTCTAAGTTTTTTGTATTAAAAGGAGATTATCTAAAAATGGTCTGGATTCCACCGTCTAAGATTTTATAGTATAATGATTATAAGGAAAATGTTGCTAAAGATAAAAAACTTATAAAAAAGTGTTTTGTATCTAAATTTTATCTTGTCTCTAAAATAAGGTATTTAAAATGTATTTTTACTTTGTAAAGTATATAAGTTCTAGGTAAGGAAAAAGTCAATGAAAAAATTTTTAAAAATCGTACTCATAATTTTATTAGTTTTTCTAACTTTGTTTGGTCTATATCGTGTCTATCAAAAGAATTATTATAAAGGAGTGTATGAATCTTTAAGTAATGTTTTTCTAGAGATGAACTATGCAGAAACCCATAGTGGTATCTTACCTGGCCTTGCTGATTTTAGTAAAGCCGTTGACGGGAGTCAATCGTTTAGAGATCCAGACAGGATAATTTCCATAGGACTTGATGCAGTGCAGGCTTGTCTGAAAATGAAAGTTTAGAAGTGATTGTAGGTTTTGAAGAAACTTTTATTATTGAATATCAGCAACTATTATCTGATGGGAGATATCTATTTATTAGATACAATTATAAGAATAAAAATCTTAACCCAACTATCGAAATTTCGGATTCTAAAAGTTCACTGGCATACTACTTAGCTGGGTATAATATAAGAAATAAGGATAGCGGGGAGATAAATTTGGAGTAGTATTTTAAGAGAGCGGGCACTGTGGAAAAACCAAATTTTTACTTAACTAATCCCAACGAAGTACTAGAGTATTTAAAACCTCATGGGATTGATGAAGCTTGGATTAAAGAAAAATCCCACTTCATGCTCTATGATGTTGTTCTAGAACGCTGGTTCAAAAATGGTAGTCAACGTTACTCCGTTGATAATCTTGGGGATGTAGAGATTGTGCCATTGAAATCTATGAAAGAATAGAACTAAGTATGAATAGAGAGAGCTTTATAAATAGTAAATGTATGTTATAATATAGGAAATGAACTTGAGGTGATTTTTATGAATTTATTGAATATTTTTTCTGAACTTGATTATAAAGCTATCATCGAGGGGAGTCTGACTAATTTAATTCCAACAATTATAGCAGGAGGATTTGCATTATTTGTAATTGATAAAATGACAAGCTATATCCGTATTTCAAAAAAAATGGAATCCTATGGTTTTAAGGGGACGGCTTCAAAGAAGGGGTTTTCTAAAACTGATATAAAGAAGATGTGTAAAGATACTGAGAGATTAGATATTATCTTTGTATCGGGTTATGGTTTTTTTAGTGCTAACAAGACGCCTCTAAAAAAAGCTATGGATAAAGGTATGCACATTCGATTTTTATGCGCTCAAGTAGATAATCATTTCTTAACTGATATTGAAAATTTAGAAGTAGAGCAAAAAAATCGTAAATCTGGAACAAAGATTAGTGAAGAGATTCGTGAAATAGTCAACGAGTATGAATCATACATTTTAGATATTAACGTGGTAGAGCAATATTTAAATAAGATTAAGCAACTAGAACAACTAGACATTGAACAAGGCTATTTAGAAAATGGCAAAGATATAAAAAAGGAAATTGAAAAGTTATGTAAACAACTTGAGTATTATAAACGTGAAAAAAAGATGGAAATTCGCTATTACTCAACTGAGTATCGTTTACCATTTATTTTATCTCAAAGTAAACCTTCAAAGGTTAAAATAACAACGAAAGCATGGTTGAATATCACTCTTCCTCCATATAAGTCTGTTGAAAATTTTATGTTAACTGGTGAGAGGGTTGATGATATTAACAAAGATGAGGGGGATTTTAACTTTATTGAAATGATGGAAGAACACTTTGAAAGTATCTGGAATAAGGCTTCTCTAACATTAGGTGAAAATGAAATAAAAAAAGAATCTCAGTACAAAAATTGGGAAGAGTTATTAAAATCTTCATCAGAACGGATGATAAAGTCAAGACAAACTGGCAACGGTTTATTAATTGAAGTTGCAGCCCAGCACCCATTAGATGAAGGAAAATATCCTAATGAAGAGTTTTCAAAACGCTTGGATAAGGCAATAGAGTTATATAACAGATTAAATCAATCGGGAGAAAGTGTATATATTTATGTTCCAGGAAGTATTCATAAAAATAATGAAGTAGTAGATGAACTTTCTCTTAGCGGTGCCGGAAAAAATTATTTAGTAGAAAAAGGGATAAGTAGTGCAGTAATATATAGTGATGAGATGAATGTAAAATATAAAGGAGATCAGGGAGTTTATAATTCTACTGATGAGTGTTATGTTGCAACTCAGATTTTTGAAGAAATGAAATTTAAACAAATTTATTGTGTATGTTCGCCAGCTCAACTTTTAAGAAAAGCTTTCAGTTATATTAAGTTTGGTATTTTACCTTATTTTGAGGTTGCAAATGCTGAAACATTACATCATAGTTATGTTGATGAATATTTCAAAATGATTCCATTACTCTTGTCAGATGATAAAGCCTTACAATTGGATTCTAAATTAGGAGAAGAGATTCGTAAATGCAGAAAACCAATGAAATAAAAGATAAATAATCTTGAGGGAGCAAGTTATAAACTAACTTGTTTTTTACTAAATTATTTTATTCATTATAAAGATTGTTTTTATTTCTTAATATAAAACTAAAATTGAAAAGTTAATTGAAAATTTATTAAAAGTAAGATTTATAGGATAAATTTTGTGAGTGTTTAAATAAGGGTGTACGTTAAATTGAAAAAATCAGATTTCATTATTTTAACCATCTTACTGTTTACTGTATCCATCCTAGCTCTTGTGATTTGTAATATAAAATGGGAAATCATCACTTTAGGTCCAAATGAAGAGACAAAGGTGCATGTAAACGGACACTCTGAGAGTTTGGACTCCATAATCCATGTAGAGGTCATTCCAGTTACTACATATGGAAAGATAAAGCTTTCTCGAGGCGATGATTGGTTTGATCCTGAAAAAGGAATTGGATATAATATTAAGGATTCTCGGATTGAAACCTATCATTACAATGAAAAAAACAAAGCTGGGATGTAACGATGTTAGAGAATCCTCATAATGGCATTGGTGTCGATCGCGAAGGTATTATTATGGATCCACCTCAAAAAACACTTTTTTCATTTGCTTCAAAAAAAGGATTTGAAATCAAAATAAAGAATATATCTGACCAGACAGTTGAGTTTAAAGTAAAAGTGACATATGATTAAGATTTGGGAAGTTGATAGTTTAGCAAGCAATAGATCCAAATAGTAGATTGATTAGAATCAAACCAGTCAAATCTTGCTAATTTTCAAATTGAAGTACCAAAATCAAATAGAAGTCATAAATATGAATAGGAGAAAGAAATGATATTACGAGACATATTTGATGCAGCTCAAGAAGGAACGTTTGAAGAGTTTCATTCGCTCTACAAGGGCGATGTGAATCAAATCACACATGAGAAATTGAATTTGTTAAACATGGTTTTAACTAGCAATACTTTGCTAGATGAAAAACTAAAGATTATTCAGTTTCTTATTGATGAAAAAATTGATGTTAATTGTTTAGACTCGTATAATAGAAATGCCTTACATAATTTGTTTCAATTTAAAGCGAATTGGAGAGTAGATGTTGAGTATGCAACTAAGGTCTTGTCAATGTTGTTGAAAGCAGGGATAAATGTTAACCAAGTTGATAAATATGGGTCAATTCCATTGATTACTGCGATTACAGTCTTGAAATTAACAACCAGGGAAGCCTTGCCTTTATATGAGATGTTGATTGCTAGTGGTTCTGATATTCACCATAAAGATTTTCAAGGGAAGTCTGCTATAGATTATGCGAGAGAATTCAGCTGGAGACAAGATTTATTATCTGAAAATGGAGGGTTACTTGCTGATGAATAATAGTGATTTTGGTGGATTTATGGTTTCAAATAATGTAATAAATGGTTATCCTATTCAGTACACTTATAGAGAGAAATCTTCAATTTCTCAGTTAAATGGATGGACAATATTATCTTCTATTGATGATGAAGAATATATTTCTAATCCTGCTAACTTTACGATTCTAGGTGCGACAAGTATACTGCAAATTGCTCCGGTTCTACTAGAAATTTTTCCTGCAAAATATGGAACAGATTTGTTTTGGCTATACAAGGACAATTTACATATAGGATTTTATGATTTAAAGTCAGAAAGAGAAGTTACTATTACAGAGATTTTGCAATAATCTTTTCTGAATGATTATGGTATATTTTAAAAAAACCAAATGAATGATTAAGCCAAGTAACTTTAAAAAATTTTAGAAATTCAGATAAAGGCATTGTTTTATAAAAAGCAGGCGATAAAAACATGGCATACACACAAGAAGATTTTCAAGAATAGATCTTTCAAACTGGATTTAAGATGGACTATTCTACTAGGGAGTTTGCTGGGGAATAAGACCTTCATTTAGACTATAGCATGCAGTCTTTGGATGATTTGGAGTCTTAGATAGATATTAAAGTGACGATAGAAACAGAGTTGAAAAAATTGGTAAAAGTTTATCTTTAATAAATGACAGTCAAACCTCTAACAAGATATCTTCTACTAATTTAGAAAATATAGATGATATTTTAAATGATTATTTACCCCTTCATTTAAAATGGATAAAGAAGGGAAATTCTTGGATTGTTAAGTCATTAAGTGAGAATCGCCAATTAGATAGACAAGCCTTTTCTCAGTTACTTGTAGGAGTTAGAAATCTGTATCTTGATTTAGAAGAACTTTAAGATTTACTGATTGAAGTATCAAATGAAATAGATGAAAATTAGAGGTTTAAAACGTAAAATAGAATAATGAAGGTATAAATGAAATTAGAACTAGAAACTAAAAATGAAGAATGGATAGAAGTCTTTAAAGATTTGATTCCTGTAGATAATTATAGGTTAAAGGTCCTGTTGACAAACTTGTCAGATGGTCAAGAAATTCGGTTGATTGGAGAAAAGAATCGTTTTAAATTATCATGTTTTTGCTATGATGAAGCACGATTCTTTAGTAGGGAATTGTATTTATCTGCAATTCTGGATAAAGAGATGTTTAAAAAATTTGAAAAAAATAATTTCCAAAATATCATTTATGAAGTCAAAAATAGTCAATTAGTGAATAAACTCGGATATACAGCCTATGGTGGTGCAAGAACTCTGTATTCACAACATTATATCATCATAACTCAAGATAGTGTAGTGGAGATTCTTGTGTCTGCAAATTCTGATTTAAGTATCAGTCAATACTAGAAAATTTGCTAATCAAACATGTACACTGCTGTAGTACAATTATCAGAAAATAGAACTTGGAGAAATGATATGGAAAAATGGACGGAAATTAAACCGGGATTCATCCCTTTTGGTGACTATGGCATCGAGATAAATATAGATGGGGATACTCTAATTGCCTACTTGGAAGATTCAGAAAAATTTAAATTTACATTTACAAAAATTTGGGCTTTCCGAACAGTTCAGGAAAGTTTAGAATTAAGAGATAAATATTGGGAGCAAGGATTAGCAGAGAACAGACCACTTTATCTGACCAACTATATCTATGAGGTCGAAAATACAGATTTTGGGGACTTGGTCGCTTCTGCAAATGTATTGAATAAAAAGCTTTATCACTATTTCATAATGTCGACAGAATATTTAGTGGCTATTGTATCTGAAAACGATGTAAAAGTGGAGAAAGTGACTAGCTAGTTTTATGAAATAGTCTCATGTAAAGTGTATGAAATGGTTTACTTTTTTTCAGAAATAAGCTATACTAGTTAGAGTAAACTGTGATAAAATGGAGGTATTGTCTATGGTTGACAAGAGACTCATCGAAGAGATCAAAAACAATACCAATATTGTCGAAATCATAGGAGAAGTGATTTCTTTACAAAAATCTGGACGGAACTTTTTAGGGCTCTGTCCTTTTCATGGTGAAAAGACCCCTTCCTTTAACGTGGTAGAAGATAAGCAATTTTACCACTGCTTTGGATGTGGTCGTTCTGGAGATGTTTTTAAGTTTATCGAGGAGTATCAGCAGGTAACCTTTGCGGATGCAGTGAGGATATTAGCTGAGAGACTTGGGATTCAGATGGCAGCGCCTGTTCATAGTTCTGTACAGCCTAGGTCGCCCCATCAAAATCTCTACGATATGCATGAGAAAGCCGCTCGTTTTTATCATGCCATCCTCATGACGACGAAGATGGGTGAGGAGGCGAGAAACTATCTTTATAAACGTGGCTTAACAGATGATGTTCTCAAGCATTTTATGATTGGTTTAGCTCCAGCAGAACGCTCTTATCTATATCAGCGTTTAGCAGATGATTATAGTGAGAAGGACTTGCTGGATTCGGGTTTGTTTTATCTATCTGAGAGTAACCAATTCTTTGATACCTTTCATAATCGCATTATGTTCCCGCTCTCAAATGATCAAGGAAAGGTGATTGCCTTTTCTGGTCGTGTATGGCAAGAGACTGATTCTCAAACTGGAAAGTATAAAAATAGTCGAGCGACGGCAATTTTTAATAAAAGTTACGAATTATATCATTTGGAGAGGGTAAAAAAAGGATCGGGTAAGGCTCCTGAAATCTACCTGATGGAAGGATTTATGGATGTCATTGCGGCTTATCGAGCTGGTATTGAAAATGCAGTTGCTTCTATGGGGACCGCACTGACGGGTGAACATGTGGAGCATCTGAAACGCTTTACTAAAAAGGTTATCGTCACTTATGACGGAGATAAGGCTGGGCAAGCTGCCACAGCGAAAGCCTTGGATGAGCTTAAAGATATACCTGTCCAAGTCGTCCAGATTCCTGACGGAATGGATCCGGATGAATATCTGCAGAAAAATTCTCCTCAAGACTTGGCTTATCTCTTAACCAATACACGCATTAGTCCTGTTGAGTTTTACATTCATCATTTCAGACCTGAAAATAGTGAAAATCTACAAGCCCAGATTGAATTTATAGAGAAAATTGCCCCCTTAATTGCCAAGGAACCCTCTATCACAGCTCAGAATTCCTACATTCACATTTTGACGGATCACTTGCCATCTTTTGACTATCAGCAAGTCGAACATATTGTCAATGAAAGTCGTGTCAGACAGAGAAAGGAGAAGGTCAAGGAGACCTATAGTCCGAGTCCTGTCACTATGTCTGTTACCAAGCAGCTGACAGCAGTGATGAGAGCGGAAGCCCATATCCTCTACCGAATGATGGAACATCCCTTGGTGCTTAATGACTATCGCTTAAGAGAGGATTTTATCTTTGAAACTCCAGAGTTTCAGACCTTGTATGGACTCTTGATTGATAATGGAAGTATCTCATCTGAGGATTTGGCTCATCAGACCAGAGAAGTGGAGAGTGCTTGGTATCAAGTCCTAGCCTTAGATTTGCCACCTGAGATGTCCCCTCACGAGTTAGCCGAAGTGGAAGAGTCTAGAAAAAGAGCTCTTTTGAATCAGGAAAATCTGCAAATTAAAAAGAAAGTTCAGGAAGCTAGCCATGTCGGTGATACAGACACCGCATTAGAAGAGCTAGAACGCTTAATTGCCCAAAAAAGAAGAATGGAGTAAGAATGGCAACAAAACAAAAAGAAGTAACAACCTTTGACGTCCAAGTAGCGGAATTTATTCGCAATCATAAAAAAACTGGTACAGCAACTGATGATGAAATCAATAACGCCCTCGTAATTCCCTTCACTTTAGATGTGGAAGGTATTGAGAATCTTTTGCAACGCATTCAAGATGCTGGTATCTCAATTACGGACAACGAAGGAAATCCAAGTGCGCGTGTTTTGAGCACTGAGGAAGAACCAGAGTTGACTGATGAAGATTTGATTGGTTCAACCTCTGCTAAGGTCAATGACCCTGTCCGTATGTATTTGAAAGAAATCGGGGTTGTGCCTCTGCTTACAAATGAAGAGGAAAAAGAGTTGGCCCTTGCTGTGGAAGCGGGTGATATCGAAGCTAAACAACGCCTTGCAGAAGCTAACCTTCGTTTGGTAGTATCTATCGCTAAACGTTATGTTGGACGTGGAATGCAGTTCCTTGACTTGATCCAAGAAGGAAACATGGGCTTGATGAAGGCCGTTGATAAATTTGACTACTCTAAAGGGTTCAAATTCTCAACTTATGCGACTTGGTGGATTCGTCAGGCTATTACTCGTGCCATTGCGGACCAAGCTCGTACCATCCGTATCCCAGTTCACATGGTGGAAACAATTAATAAGCTTGTTCGTGAACAACGTAATCTTCTTCAAGAGTTGGGACAAGATCCAACTCCTGAACAAATCGCCGAACGCATGGATATGACACCTGATAAGGTCCGTGAAATTCTCAAGATTGCCCAAGAACCTGTTTCTCTTGAAACACCAATCGGTGAAGAGGACGATAGCCATCTTGGTGACTTTATCGAGGACGAAGTGATTGAAAATCCAGTGGACTACACAACTCGCATCGTTTTGCGTGAGCAGTTGGATGAAGTCTTGGATACTCTTACAGATCGTGAAGAAAATGTCTTGCGTCTCCGTTTTGGTCTTGATGATGGGAAAATGCGTACCTTGGAAGATGTTGGTAAAGTCTTTAACGTGACTCGTGAACGTATCCGTCAGATTGAGGCCAAAGCTTTGAGAAAACTTCGCCAGCCAAGTCGAAGCAAACCACTTCGTGATTTCATTGAAGATTAAGTTGAGGGAGAGTGAAGATGGCTTATACAGAAGAGCAAATTGAAAATATCAAAACACGTATTTTGACAGCCTTAGAAGAAGTGATTGACCCAGAATTAGGGATTGATATTGTCAATCTAGGCTTGATCTACGAGATTCGTTTTGATGGCGATACAGGTGAGACTGAAATTGATATGACCTTGACAACCATGGGTTGTCCCTTGGCAGATCTTTTAACTGACCAAATCTATGATGCTATGACAGATGTTCCAGAAGTTACTAACGTTGAAGTCAAATTAGTATGGTATCCAGCTTGGACAGTTGAGAAAATGAGCCGTTACGCTCGTATCGCTTTAGGTATCAAGTAAGTATATTATGAAAAGAGAAATAGTGTAGACGCCAGGAATTCCCAGCTTTTATGCTATCTCTCTTTTTATTTGCTGATTTTATTTGAAGAAAATGGTATAATGGTTACTATGGAAAAAGAGAAATTACGCATCAACATGCTAAGTTCAAGTGAAAAAGTGGCTGGCCAAGGTGTGTCTGGTGCATACCGTGAACTGGTGCAGCTTTTAAAACGAGATGCGAAAGATCAACTGATCGTAACAGAAAATCTTCCAATCGAAGCGGATGTTACTCATTTTCATACGATTGATTTTCCTTATTATCTCTCGACCTTTCAGAAAAAACGTTCTGGACGTAAGATTGGCTATGTTCACTTCTTACCTGATACCTTGGAAGGTAGTTTGAAGATTCCATTCTTCTTAAAGGGGATTGTCAAACGCTATGTATTTTCTTTTTATGACCGTATGGAGCATCTGGTAGTGGTCAATCCTACTTTCATTGAGGATTTGGTGGCTGCTGGAATTCCACGTGAAAAAGTGACCTATATTCCTAACTTTGTCAATAAAGAAAAATGGCACCCACTTCCTATAGAGCAAGTTGAACAACTTCGTAAAGATATGGGAATTGATGAGAATCAGTTTGTAGTCGTTGGTGCAGGTCAGGTTCAAAAGCGTAAAGGAATAGATGACTTTATCACTCTAGCTGAGGAATTACCGGATATCACTTTTATTTGGGCTGGTGGCTTCTCTTTTGGGGGAATAACCGATGGTTATGAACGCTATAAAAAGATTATGGATAATCCTCCTGAAAATCTAATTTTCCCAGGGATTGTTGATCCAGAACGGATGAGAGAACTCTATGCCTTGGCTGATCTTTTCTTGCTTCCAAGTTATAACGAGCTCTTTCCAATGACTATTCTAGAAGCTGCGAGTTGTGAAGCACCCATTATGCTTCGTGATCTAGAACTTTACAAGGTCATTCTTGAAGGAAATTACAGACCAACAAGTGATGTAGAAGAGATGAAAGAGGCTATCTTGGAATACCGAGAGCATCCAGAAGCACTAAAAGAATTAAAAGAAAAGGCTAAGGCCATTTCAAGAGAATATTCAGAAGAGCATCTTCTTGAGATCTGGCTAAAATTCTATCGGGAGCAAGCAGCTTTAGGAAAAAAATGAGGTAGTATATGCGAATTGGATTATTTACAGATACTTATTTCCCGCAGGTCTCGGGTGTTGCGACCAGTATTCGAACCTTAAAAACAGAACTTGAAAAGCAAGGACATGCCGTCTTTATCTTTACAACAACAGACAAGGATGTTAATCGTTATGAAGACTGGCAGATTATTCGCATCCCTAGTGTTCCTTTCTTTGCCTTTAAAGATCGTCGTTTCGCCTATCGTGGATTTACGAAAGCTCTTGAGATAGCAAAACAATACAAGCTGGATATTATTCATACGCAGACTGAGTTTTCTCTTGGTTTATTAGGGATTTGGATAGCGCGTGAATTGAAAATTCCAGTCATTCATACCTATCATACCCAGTACGAGGACTATGTTCACTACATTGCTAAGGGTTTGTTGATTCGTCCGAGCATGGTCAAGTATCTTGTAAGGGGATTTCTTCATGATGTGGATGGTGTGATTTGTCCGAGTGAGATTGTGCGTGACTTGTTATCGGATTATAAGGTCAAAGTTGAAAAGCGTGTTATTCCTACTGGTATCGAGCTCGCTAAATTTGAACGTCCTGAGATAGGCCCAGAACATATCGTAGACTTACGTGATAAATTAGGTATTAAGGAAGATGAAAAGATGCTTCTTAGCCTTTCACGTGTCTCTTACGAGAAGAACATTCAAGCCGTTCTGGCAGCATTTCCAGAGGTTCTAAAAGAAGAACAAAAGGTGAAATTAGTCGTTGCTGGTGATGGGCCTTATCTGGAAAACCTCAAGGAGCAAGCAGGAGATTTGCAAATTCAGGATTCTGTTATCTTTACTGGTATGATTGCCCCAAGTGAGACAGCGCTCTATTATAAGGCGGCTGACTTCTTCATTTCAGCTTCTACAAGTGAGACTCAGGGGTTAACCTATCTAGAAAGTTTGGCTAGCAAGACACCAATTATAGCTCATGGAAATCCTTATCTAGATAATTTGATTAGCGATAAGATGTTTGGAACTCTTTATTATGAAGAGCGTGACCTATCAGGTGCTATTTTAGAGGCTCTTATTGCTACGCCTGACATGGATGAAAACCTTTTGGCTGATAAATTGTATGAAATTTCAGCTGAGAATTTTGCTAAGAGAGTCCATGAGTTTTATTTGGATGCTATCATCTCAAACAATTTTGAAAAAGAATTGACTGCAGATGAACCTGTTACGAAACGTATTTTAAAGACAGTATTTTATATACCACAACAGGCAGTGTCTATGCCGGTCAAGGGTTCAAGACGTATGTTGAAAGCTTCTAGAAAACAGTTGAGTCATTTAAGAAAATATTTGAACGATTAATTGAATCAAAGAAAGGAAATAAAAAAATGAAAAAGAAATTTATGAGAAGTGGTAGAGATCAAAAAATAGGTGGAGTCTGCGCAGGAGTAGCACATTATTTTGATATTGACCCTACAATTGTTCGTGTTATTTGGGGAGTTTTAGCTTTCTGCTATGGGGCAAGCATTGTTGCTTACTTGATTTTATGGGCAATTGCTCCAGTTTCAGAAGAATATTAAAAATAGGGAATTATAGAAAAGGAGAAAATAATGGCATTTGGTGATAATGGAAAACGTAAAAAAACATTTTTTGAGAAATTGACACTATTCGTCGTTTTGATTATGTTATTTGTAACCCTAGCAGGTATCTTTGCTACAGCCATTGGTGTATTTAGCAGATTTTAAAATGCTAGATTTTTTAGCAAGTAGTAATAGTTGGTGACTGGGATTTCCCAGCCCTTTTTAGAGTGAGAAAAGAATATGAGTATGTTTTTAGATACAGCCAAGATCAAGGTCAAGGCTGGAAATGGTGGCGATGGGATGGTTGCCTTTCGCCGTGAAAAATACGTCCCTAATGGCGGTCCTTGGGGAGGTGATGGAGGTCGTGGAGGGAACGTTGTCTTTGTTGTAGATGAAGGTTTACGTACCTTGATGGACTTCCGTTACAATCGTCATTTCAAAGCCCAATCGGGTGAAAAAGGGATGACCAAAGGAATGCACGGACGCGGTGCAGAAGACTTGATTGTTCGAGTACCTCAAGGAACAACTGTCCGTGATGCAGAAACTGGAAAAGTTATCACTGACTTGATTGAGCACGGCCAAGAGTTTATCGTTGCTCACGGTGGTCGAGGTGGTCGTGGAAATATCCGTTTTGCAACACCCAAAAATCCTGCTCCAGAGATCTCTGAGAATGGAGAACCTGGTCAGGAGCGCGAATTACAGTTAGAACTTAAAATTCTTGCTGATGTTGGTTTGGTTGGATTCCCTTCAGTTGGAAAATCAACTCTGCTCAGCGTAATTACCTCTGCAAAACCTAAAATTGGTGCCTACCACTTTACCACGATTGTACCAAATCTTGGTATGGTCCGTACCCAATCAGGTGAGTCCTTTGCAGTGGCAGACCTTCCTGGATTGATTGAAGGTGCTAGTCAAGGCGTGGGCTTGGGAACTCAGTTCCTTCGCCATATTGAGCGTACTCGCGTTATCCTTCACATCATCGATATGTCAGCCAGTGAAGGTCGCGATCCTTACGAAGATTATCTAGCTATTAACAAAGAGTTGGAATCTTACAACCTTCGTCTGATGGAGCGTCCCCAAATCATTGTTGCTAATAAGATGGATATGCCAGAAAGCCAAGAAAATCTTGAAGAATTCAAGAAAAAATTGGCAGCTAACTATGATGAATTTGAGGATCTTCCAGCCATCTTCCCAATTTCAGGTTTGACCAAACAAGGTTTGGCACCTTTATTGGATGCAACAGCAGAGCTTCTTGATAAGACGCCAGAATTCCTTCTTTATGACGAGTCAGAAATGGAAGAAGAAGTTTATTATGGCTTTGACGAAGAAGAAAAACCATTTGAAATTAGTCGTGATGACGATGCAACTTGGGTACTTTCAGGTGAAAAACTCATTAAACTCTTTAACATGACTAACTTTGATCGTGATGAGTCTGTCATGAAATTTGCTCGTCAGTTGCGAGGTATGGGAGTCGATGAAGCTCTCCGTGCCCGTGGCGCCAAGGATGGAGATTTGGTTCGTATCGGTAAGTTTGAGTTTGAATTTGTGGACTAGGAGATAGCTATGGGAGATAAACCGATATCTTTCCGTGATGCTGATGGAAATTTTGTTTCTGCAGCAGATGTCTGGAATGAGAAGAAGTTAGAAGAACTGTTTAATCGCCTCAATCCAAATAGAGCTTTGAGACTAGCAAGAACTAAAAAGCAAGCTGAAAATAACAAATCATAAAATTAACCCGTGATGATAGCCATCACGGGTTTTTGCTACCGATCAAAAAATAGAGGTGGTGCAAATTGTTTGAGGCGTTCAAAACAAGATTGAGCTTGTTCCTTATCCTCGCAGATAACCAAACAGACATCATTTCCACAGATAGTAGCGACTATTTCAGGAAAGTTTAGTGCGTCCAAGATAGATCCGAAGGATTGTGCCAAACCTGGATAGGTTTTGATAACAACTTGGTGTTGGACGGGTTGCATCATGTAGAGGGCTTCCTCCATATAGACTTCTAGCCGTTTTTCCCACTTGGATGTAGAGCCAGTGTTGATTGAATAATAGGAGTGTTCACCTTCACGAATCTTAGAAAGATTCATCAGGTTGATGTCTCTTGAAAGTGTTGCTTGTGTGACCTGTACTCCGTTTTCAATCAGTAGTTCTTGTAATTCAGTTTGGGTATGAATTTTTTGTTTAGTGATTAGGGCTCGGATGAGCTGGTGTCTTTGCTCGGCTTTGTTCATCTACAGTTACCTCCCTTTGAAAAGGTATTTCAAGATTGGACTGTGCAAGATCGACAGTCAAGTGATAGTCTGTATTGTCACGTACAGTAATCTCAAAGTCTGTAGTATAAAGAACGAGACGTACTGTATCGCCTTCTTTTAGTTTGTAAATAGTTGGTTGGAGTTCAAATTGGAATTCCAACCATTCATCTGGCTTAATTTCTTCAATTTTCAATAAATCATGACGATTTTGAAGATTGAGATAGCCTTTGGTGATAACACGTTGAGCATTTGGGCTAAATGGTAGCTCGCAAATGTTTTCCAGCATATGGTAACGACCATTATCAATCGTACGAGCAGACAAGACTCCTGGATACGGTTGTAGGTATTTCTTTTGACCAAGTTCGAGAAGTTGGGCAGATAGTAAGCCTTTATTGGTGCTTGATTTGAGACGAAGGTTCAGTTTAACACGCCCATTAAGATGAAGGTCTTCCGTCACTGGCAGATCAATGGTAACCTGATTGACTTTCCCTTGATAGAGTTCATTATTAAAGGTTTGATAGGTTTTTCCAAAACGTTCAAAGTCTGATTCTTGGTAATGATTTTCAATGACAGCTTCTTCAGTACCTAAAGAGAAAGTTTTATGGTCACTTTGATTTCCAAAATCTTCAAGAGTCATCCAGGTTTGAGGAGCAGTATTGTCTTGCCAAACGACTCTTGGAAGTTGGTAGTCAGTTTCTTGGTCCAATAATTTCTGCGTCAAAAGAGCATTCATGGATTCACGGAAATCAATAGACTGCCAATTGTTCATATAGACATGGGCGCCGTTATGGTAAAAGAGATGTTTCTTAATACTGCTCGGAAGAGCATTGAACATTTGATAGACATGAAGTGGTTTTACATTCCAGTCTTGCGAACCGTGGGTAAAAACCACCTCAGCTTTGACCTTGTGGGCATTAAGTAGGTAGTTTCTGTCATGCCAGAATTGGTTATAATCCCCAGTTTTACGGTCTAGATTTTTCTTCAGTTTTTCTATAGAATCTTTATGAGCCTCGTTTCCACGAATATAGTCACCAGCTAAGAGATTACGAGAATAAGTTAATTCATCTAATGAATCGAAGTCCTCCCCTGGATAGCCACCAGGGCTTGTTACTAGACCATTCTCTCGGTAATAGTTGTACCAAGAAGAAATACCGGCTTCAGCAATGATGACCTCTAAACCATCAACTCCTGTAGTAGCAAGACCATTAGACATTGTTCCTAGATAAGAAAGACCAGTAGTTGCAACTTTTCCATTTGACCAGTCAGCCTTGACCTGACGTTTACGACTGTGGTCTGTGAAGGCACGACAACGACCATTGAGCCAATCAATGACATTTTTATAGGCTTCAACTTGTCGGTAGTCACCATTAGTCATCTGACCTTGAGAATCCTTTGTACCAAGACCAGATACGTAGATATTTGCAAATCCTCTTGGAAGGAAGTAGTCGTTAAGTGTGTAGCTACTATTGATATGAGTCAGTTTTTCTTCAGTTTCTGAAACAAGTTCAGCTTCTCCAACAGGTTCAACCAAGTCTAATGTTGGTTTTTCTAGAGAAATTTCATGCGGTTCCTTGACTTCTAGCTCAGCTTCCATTTTGTAAAGAGCTTTATCGCTTGCTTTATCATTGGTTCCTTGATGGTAAGGACTTGCCGTCATAACAGATGGAATTTTGCCGTGGTAAGATGGACGAATAATGTTTACCTTGATAAGATCTGGCAGTCCATCATTATCAGAATCAATACGACTTTCCACATAAACAACTTCCCGAATAGCATTGTTTGCAGAGAAGGTTGCCAAGCTCTTACCATTGAAGTAGTGGTAATCATTGTTCTCAGGGATAAGACCATCGCTAACCAATTGATCGATCAAGGTATTTCCCTTTTTAGTGCGCGTGTTAAGGAGTTGATAGAGATTGTCAATCAAATCTCCGTATACAATAGGGAATGCCGTTTCTTTGTGAAAAACAAGACCATTTTCAAAGTCTGTCAAGTAACTGAAACCAAGCAACTGAAAGGCAACAGTATAGAAAATTTCTGCAGTTAATTCACGATCAGAATTGAAGAAAGTGAGCAGATCAGTTTCATTATCAACCGCTAAAGTTGAGAAGGGATAATCCGTATTTTTGTAATTGAAAAAACAAGTTCTAACAAAAGCTTCAAACAGTTCTTTCGCAGAATTTGATTGGTCAAGCTTGAATCCAAGGTTGGATAGTTCCTGTAAAGCTTGTTGCTGGTTTACAGGATAGTAACTGAATTGATTAAAACGCATAGATGCCTCCTTTGAAGAATCATTAAATTTATTTTATCAAAAAAGTAGGGAAAATGATAGAAAATACAAGTAACTGTTAGAATAAACTAAAAAGGATGACTTCGTGAAATGGAATATAAAAAGATAGATTCGAGGAATCTATTAAATTAAAAATACAGAAATCATAGATTTGAAAAATAATTGAAATATTTTAGATTGCACGCTTAATATAAAATAAAAAACTAGCCATGGAATTAGTAGTAGCTACTAAATTCTGTGACTAGTTGTAGAGTTTAAGGTTTTGACTTGATAATTTTAGTTTGTTTAGACAGTGATTGGAGTGTTTGGTCACTTAATTTTGAATCCGTTATAATGGTGTCGATATCTGAGATATTGTAAAATGTGAAGAAATCAAATTTATCAAATTTGCTATGGTCAGCTAGGAGATATTTTTTATTGGCGTTTTCTAGTGCTAATTTCTGTGCTTCACCTTCGTCTTCACTAAAAGTAGCGATAGCATGATCCTTGATACCATTACAACTAACGAAGGCTTTTGAAAATTGCAAACTAGCGATATCTTGAAGAGTGAGAGTACCGACAAAAGCTCCTGTAATTGAACGATAATTACCACCGATTAGAATGAGATCAGTTAGCTTACGCTCATTTAGAATGAGAAATACAGGCAAACTATTGGTAACAACTCGAATGTTATCGATAGGAAGTTCACGCGCAAAGAATTCTAATGTGGTACCTGGACCAATAAAAATAGTTTCTCTTTCTTCAACTAAGTGACCTGCAAAGCGAGCAATTTCTTGTTTTTCTGCTGTTTGTAGTCCTTGTTTTTCAACGTTAGAACGCTCATTATTTAATAAGGAACCTGTTCGAAGTTTTTCAGCACCGCCATGAACTCGAATCAGCAAATCCTTATCTGCTAACTCTTGTAAATATCGTCTAGCTGTCATATCGGAAATATCAAGGCGATTCATAATCTCTTTAACAGTGATAGTTCCTTTTGTATTAACAATTTCTAAAATAGTATCTAATTTTTCTTGTTTCAGCATTGAACCACCCCCAAATCTAATATTATTTTATCATATTTTAAACAGCTAAGCAACTTAAAGAAAACAAAAATAAACAAAAAAAAACATCTAGTTTGTAATTAAACTTAGATGTTTTTTTAGGTTAGATATTAATTTAGTCCATAGTTATAGTCATCATCCTGCATAGCTTCAACTTCACCAAGTAGATAGCCATTACCAACTTGAGAGAAGAAGTCGTGGTTTGATGTACCAGTTGAAATCCCGTTCATAACGATCGGATTGACATCGTCAGCTGAATCAGGGAAGAGAGGGTCTTGCCCCAAATTCATAAGAGCCTTATTTGCATTGTAGCGAAGGAAGGTTTTAACCTCTTCGGTCCATCCGACTTCGTCATAGAGGCTCTCTGTGTAGCCTTCTTCATTCTCATAAAGAGTATAGAGAAGGTCGTACATCCATTCTTTGAGTTTTTCTTGCTCATCTTCTGGCAATTCATTGAAACCAAGCTGGAACTTGTAGCCGATGTAGGTTCCGTGTACAGACTCGTCACGAATAATCAACTTGATGATCTCAGCTACGTTGGCCAACTTGTTGTTTCCAAGATAGTAGAGTGGTGTGAAGAAACCAGAGTAGAAAAGGAAGGTTTCAAGGAAAACACTCGCTACTTTCTTTTCAAGAGGAGTTCCGTTTAGGTAGATTTCATTGATAATTTCAGCTTTTTTCTGAAGATATGGATTGGTGTTGGTCCATTCGAAAATTTCTTCAATTTCAGACTTGGTATTCAAGGTAGAAAAGATAGAAGAGTAAGACTTAGCATGAACAGATTCCATAAATTGGATATTGTTAAAAACAGCTTCCTCGTGAGGCGTACGAATATCAGCACGAAGGGCTTGAACACCAGTTTCTGATTGCATGGTATCAAGAAGGGTCAAACCTCCAAAAACTTTACCAACAAGGTCTTTTTCCTTGTTAGAAAGCTTTCTCCAGTCATCTAGGTCATTTGACAAGGGGATACGCGTATCGAGCCAGAACTGCTCGGTCAGTTTTTCCCAGGTTGATTTGTCAATGACATCTTCGATGGCATTCCAGTTAATGGCTTTGTAGTAAGTTTTCATTTGAAATCTCTTTCTGTGTGTAGTAATGCGATAACGTAATCATTCTTATTTTATCATAATTCTATGCTATAATCGAACAAAAAGTCGGAAGCCCGACTTTTAAATTCTTACATGATTTTATCAGCAAAATACGTTTAATGGATTAAGTAAATGTAATTTCTTTGAGAGTTGAATTAAATTACACAGCTCTCACATTGGTTAGCGCCGACTTCTCCACCATCATCGGTAAAGGTACGGACGTAGTAGATAGACTTGATACCTTTGTTGAAGGCATAGTTACGAAGGATAGACAAGTCACGTGTCGTTTGTTTGTTTTCTTTCTTCCATTCGTAAAGGCCTGTTGGAATATCACTACGCATGAAGAGTGTGAGTGAAAGTCCTTGGTCCACGTGCTCAGTCGCAGCAGCATAAACATCAATGACCTTACGCATATCCATGTCATAAGCAGAAGTGTAGTAAGGGATTGTTTCTGTTGACAAACCAGCAGCAGGATAGTAAATCTTACCGATTTTCTTCTCTTGGCGTTCTTCGATACGTTGCGTGATCGGGTGGATAGAAGCAGATACATCGTTGATATAGCTGATAGAACCATTCGGCGCTACAGCAAGGCGGTTTTGGTGGTAAAGTCCATCTGCTTTAACTTTATCACGAAGTTCAGCCCAGTCAGCAGCAGTAGGAATAAAGATATCTTTGAAGAGCTCTTTAACACGGTCTGATTTCGGAAGGAATTCGCCAGTTAAATACTTATCAAAATAGCTTCCGTTAGCATAGTCTGATTTGTCAAAGTTGTGGAAGGTAACACCACGTTCACGAGCGATATTGTTTGACTCAACCAAGGTCCAGTAGTTCATGAGCATGAAGTAGATACTTGTAAATTCAACAGACTCAGGTGATCCATATTCGATTAATTGTTGAGCAAGATAGCTATGAAGTCCCATAGCTCCAAGTCCAAATGTATGAGCTTGGCTGTTTCCGTGGTCGATTGTAGGAACAGCTACGATGTGTGAACTATCTGTAACAAAAGTCAAAGCACGTACCATTGCACGGATAGAGCGACCAAAGTCAGGTGAAGTCATCATGTTGACCACGTTTGTTGAACCAAGGTTACATGAGACATCAGTCCCCATTTTAAGGAATTCTTGAGCATCGTTGATAAGACTTGGTTCTTGGACTTGAAGAATCTCTGAACACAAGTTACTCATGATAATCTTACCATCGACTGGATTTGCACGGTTAGCAGTATCGATGTTGACTACATAAGGATAGCCAGATTCTTGTTGCAATTTAGAAATCTCAGTTTCCAAATCACGCGCCTTGATTTTTGTCTTACGGATATTTGGATTTGCAACTAGTTCATCGTATTTTTCTGTGATGTCGATGTAGTTGAATGGCACACCGTATTCAAGCTCTACAGAATAAGGACTGAAGAGATACATTTCTTCATTTTTACGAGCCAATTCGTAGAATTTATCTGGTACCACAACACCAAGTGAGAGAGTCTTGACACGAACTTTTTCATCGGCATTTTCTTTCTTAGTTGAAAGGAAGGCGATGATATCTGGGTGGAAGACATTGAGGTAAACAACCCCAGCACCTTGACGTTGACCCAATTGGTTTGAGTAAGAGAAGCTGTCTTCGAAAAGCTTCATAACTGGTACGACACCAGAAGCAGCACCTTCGTAGCCCTTGATTGGTGCTCCAGCTTCACGAAGGTTGCTGAGTGAAATCCCTACACCACCACCAATACGTGAAAGTTGAAGAGCTGAGTTGATAGAACGTCCGATAGAGTTCATATCATCTGTAACCTGGATCAAGAAACATGATACCAATTCACCACGACGTGCACGACCTGCATTCAAGAATGAAGGTGTAGCAGGTTGATAACGTTGGTGAATGATTTCATTAGCAATATCAATAGCAATCGCTTCATCACCATCCGCGAAGTAAAGGGCATTAAAGAAGACACGGTCTTCCATGCTTTCAAGATAGTACTCTCCGTCATTAGTTTTCAGAGCATACTGATTATAGAATTTATAGGCAGCCATGAAAGACTTAAATTGGAAGTTCTGATCCTTGATAAATTGATGCAGTTCTTCCAAAAATTCTGGACGGTATTTCTTGATAAATGCTGTTTCAATGTAGTTATGCTCAATGAGGAAGTTGATTTTATCCGTAATTGAGTTAAAAACCATTGTATTTGGTACAACATTTTCTTTAAAGAAGGCTTCTAAAGCTTCCTTGTCCTTGTGAAGCATGATTTGTCCATTAACAGGACGGTTAATTTCATTATTAAGACGGAAGTAAGTCACATCTTCAAGTTGTTTTAATCCCATAAAAAATCCTTTATCTAATTACAAAAGAAAGGCTTCTAAGGTAGACATAGAAGCTTTTGTCCTGATTTTTAAGCAAGTTGTTTAAGTTTACCTGGTTGGAAACCAGAGAAAACTTCTGTCGGTGTCTGAATAATAGGAGCAGCACTAAAGCCAAGCTCTTTTACTTGATCAATGTATTCAGGTTGTTCATCAAGATTGATTTCTTTATATTCAACATTATTACTGTCTAAAAAACGTTTCGTCATTTTACATTGGACACAGTTGTTTTTAGAATATACGGTTACCATTTCTGTAACTCCTCTTTAAAAATTATTACTTTCTTAGTATATCAGAAAAAAAAACTTTGTCAACTTTCTAAATCTAAATCTTGTGTAATTGTTTTAGCAATTTTACCTATAAACACAATATATAGTATAAACTTTTAAAAAAAGTTCAAAAAAAGCATTGAATACACGAGGAAAGATTCTACAAAAACTACATACTGTGTTTTGCTAAATTTAATAGAAGATTTTCAGCAAGTTATCTGAAAGGAAATTGAAGAAAGTCCATAAAATACTTGAAAAATATCAATGAAGGTGATATAATACTAAATTGTAAGGGTTATCAGATATGTAACTCAACAAGAAAACTATTAAAGGAGAGTCAAACTATGGCTTCTAAAGATTTCCACGTAGTGGCAGAAACAGGTATTCACGCACGTCCAGCAACATTGTTGGTACAAACAGCTAGCAAATTTGCTTCAGATATCACTCTTGAGTACAAAGGTAAATCAGTTAACCTTAAATCTATCATGGGTGTAATGAGCCTTGGTGTTGGTCAAGGTGCTGACGTTACAATCACTGCTGAAGGTGCAGACGCTGATGACGCTATCGCTGCAATCTCAGAAACAATGGAAAAAGAAGGATTGGCATAAGGAAATGACAGAAATGCTTAAAGGAATCGCAGCATCTGACGGTGTTGCAGTTGCAAAAGCATATCTACTCGTTCAACCGGATTTATCATTCGAGACTGTTACAGTCGAAGATACAAATGCAGAAGAGGCTCGTTTGGATGTTGCTCTTGAAGCTTCTCAAAACGAGCTTTCTCTTATCCGCGAGAAGGCTGTAGGTACGCTTGGTGAAGAAGCGGCACAAGTATTTGACGCCCACTTGATGGTTCTTGCTGACCCGGAATTGATCGGTCAAATCAAAGAAACTATCCGTGCTAAAAAAGTCAATGCAGAAGCAGGTCTGAAAGAAGTTACGGACATGTTTATCACAATCTTTGAAGGCATGGAAGACAACCCATACATGCAAGAACGTGCAGCGGATATCCGCGACGTAACGAAACGTGTATTGGCTAACCTCCTTGGTAAAAAATTGCCAAACCCAGCTTCTATCAATGAAGAAGTGATCGTGATTGCTCACGACTTGACTCCATCTGATACAGCTCAATTGGACAAAAACTTTGTAAAAGCTTTTGTAACAAACATTGGTGGTCGTACAAGTCACTCAGCTATCATGGCTCGTACACTTGAAATCGCTGCAGTTTTGGGTACAAACAATATCACTGAAATCGTTAAAGATGGTGACCTACTTGCCGTTAATGGTATTACAGGTGAAGTGATTATCAACCCGACTGAAGAACAAGCGGCTGAATTTAAAGCAGCTGGTGAAGCTTACGCTCAACAAAAAGCTGAATGGGCACTTTTGAAGGATGCTCAAACTGTTACTGCTGATGGTAAACACTTCGAATTGGCAGCAAACATTGGTACTCCAAAAGACGTTGAAGGTGTTAATGACAACGGTGCAGAAGCTGTCGGTCTTTACCGTACAGAGTTCTTGTACATGGATTCTCAAGACTTCCCAACTGAAGACGAGCAGTACGAAGCATACAAGGCTGTTCTTGAAGGAATGAACGGTAAACCAGTTGTTGTCCGTACAATGGATATCGGTGGTGACAAGGAACTTCCTTACTTCGATATGCCACATGAAATGAACCCATTCCTTGGATTCCGTGCTCTTCGTATCTCTATCTCTGAAACAGGAGATGCAATGTTCCGCACTCAAATCCGTGCTCTTCTTCGTGCTTCTGTACACGGTCAATTGCGTATCATGTTCCCGATGGTTGCGCTTTTGAAAGAATTCCGTGCAGCTAAAGCAGTCTTCGATGAAGAAAAAGCTAACCTTCTTGCTGAAGGTGTTGCAGTTGCGGATGACATCCAAGTTGGTATCATGATCGAAATTCCTGCAGCAGCTATGCTTGCAGACCAATTTGCAAAAGAAGTTGACTTCTTCTCAATTGGTACAAACGACTTGATCCAATACACAATGGCGGCAGACCGTATGAACGAACAAGTTTCATACCTTTATCAACCATACAACCCATCAATCCTTCGTTTGATCAACAACGTTATCAAAGCAGCTCACGCTGAAGGTAAATGGGCTGGTATGTGTGGTGAAATGGCTGGTGACCAAACAGCTGTTCCACTTCTTGTCGGAATGGGCTTGGATGAGTTCTCTATGTCAGCAACATCTGTACTTCGTACACGTAGCTTGATGAAGAAACTCGACACTGCTAAAATGCAAGAATACGCTAACCGTGCTCTTACTGAATGTTCAACAATGGAAGAAGTTCTTGAACTTTCTAAAGAATACGTTAACTTCGATTAATCAACTACAAATCCTTGTAGCTTCTGGCTATGAGGATTTTTTCTTCTATTTTGTAGAAAACTCCATCTGTAAAATTTATCAAAAATATGGTAAAATAGACAAGGGAAAAAACAAGGAGGCTACAATGCAAAATAGACCAATCATTATCGGAGTAACAGGTGGATCTGGAGGAGGAAAGACAAGCGTATCTAAAGCAATCTTGTCGCATTTTCCAAATGAAAAAATCTCTATGATTGAGCATGATTCCTACTATAAAGATCAATCTCATCTAACCTTTGAAGAGCGTATTAAGACCAACTATGACCATCCTTTTGCTTTTGATACTGATTTGATGATTGAGCAAATCAAAGAATTGTTGGCAGGTCGTCCTGTAGACATTCCTACCTATGATTATGCTGCCCACACCAGAAGTTCTAAAACTTATCGTCAAGAACCTCAAGATGTTTTTATCGTAGAAGGAATCTTGGTTTTGGAGGACAAACGACTTCGTGATTTGATGGATATCAAGATTTTCGTAGATACAGATGATGATGTTCGTATTATTCGCCGTATTAAGCGTGATATGGAAGAGCGTGGTCGTAGTCTAGATAGTGTTATTGATCAATATCTTGGTGTGGTGAAACCCATGTATCATCAATTTATTGAACCAACAAAGCGTTATGCAGATATCGTTATTCCAGAAGGAGTGACCAATACAGTAGCTATTGATTTGCTAACAACAAAGATTGAAAAGATTTTAGAAGAAGCACGTCTTGCCCAATAATAAGCAGATAAAAAGGCTGTGGGAAAGTAATGATTTTATCAAGATTGAACCTTTTTCTTATATCCGTGAATCTTTACAATCATGCTTTTAGATAGAGAAAAATATTGTTTCAAAGGATTTTTTGAGTCTTTAAGATCAACTAGATGCTAGAGCATAGTTTCGGTGCAAATAAAAGTCGAGGTCGGGATTTTCCCGACCTCTTATTTTTTGATTTTTTCAAGTCTCGGAACAATAACTAAGGTGAGTATTGCTGAGATAATCAGTTCTGCGATAGAGTTTGTTGAGATAACAGTAGCTAATAGTTTCTGGATATTTCCATCAAAAACATTTCCAAAAAGGAAGAAGATACCGCCTAGTACAAATACAGTATTAGTAAGTGAACCGAGAGCTCCCGCAAAGATAAGCCCTACCTTGTTTTTGAGGAGTTTATAGACAAAGTATGGTGTCAAACCGATTAAGATACGAGGAATAATAGCAATAGCAAGTGAAGCTAGATTCCCATTTGGTACAAAAGGAGAGAAGAGGTAGCTAGTTGGGAGAATCGTGATTGTATTGACTGTCAAGCTAATCATTCCCATCAAGAAACCTAAGATAGCCCCAATCCGTGGTCCGTAGATGATACTAGCAATGATGACTGGGATATGGACTATGGTCGGTTTAATTGGAAAGGGCAAGACATTAAAGACAATAGAGCTCAGCAGATGAATGACGATCATGCTGGCAAAAAAGATAGCAATTGGAGCAATATTAGAGCGTTTGTTCATGAAGTTTTTCCTTTATCTGTTGTAAAATAGTATCAAGATCAGCAAGAGCACCACGTCCTACATCGCCACAGGCCAGTAGGGACTCTTTTGGAGCAATAATTGTATAACCATAAGTTTCTAAAGTTTTTAGGTTTGTTTGAGTTGCTGGATGGTCATACATTTTGGTATTCATAGCAGGTGCTACTAGTTTTGGAATATAGTGTGGCAAGGCAAGAGCAGTAGCAGTAACCATATTGTCGGCAAAACCGTGCGCGACTTTCGCAATCGTATTAGCGGTCGCAGGGGCAAGGATAAACAAGTCTGTTTTTTTGCCAAGCTCGATATGATTGACTTTATCAGGATAAGGTTCCTGCATAAGATCGAGATGTACGGTATTTTGAGATAAGACTTGAAGGGTTAAAGGTTGAATAAAGGCAGTCGCAGCCTGGGTCATGAGTACAGTAACAGAATGCCCTTGTTTCTTCAAGCCACTTACCAAATCAGCAGCCTTGTAAGAGGCGATAGAGCCTGTCACAGCGAGTGTAATACGAGCCATAATTTTCCTTTCTAACGATCAAATCCTTGAATTTTTTCCACTAAAAAGTCAGCAATTTCTTGTTTGCTGGCAGCAATCTGATAATCTTTTTCCTCTACTAGATAAGCCAGGTGTTGATCAGCATTAATCTGAGTGAGGTCATTAGCGACAATCAAGTCAGCTTGATTCTTTTCAAGGCTTTCTCTAGCGATTTGAATCAGATGCTCCTTAGTAACATCGACAAGCAGTTTAAAGCCAATGAGATGGATACTTGGATTCCATTCTTTAACAAGAGAGATGATCTTTGGGTTTTTCTTGAGAAATAGGACTTGCACCTCATCCTTAGAGGAGATTTTTGTTTCCATATTTTTCTTATGTAAAAATTCATTTAAATCTTGGCTTGCTTGAACTTGGTCAAGACCAGTCATGTAAACTGGGCTGTAGTCAGAAACAGCCATGGAATGAATTAAGACTTGATAATCAGGTACAATCCGTTTCATCTCTTGGAGTAAATCGGAAGTGTTTTTAATTTCAATAATGGTTAAATTCTGGTCTAGCTCTGGTTTTAGTGCTTGTGGCGTAGTAATCAGACAAATTTGGTGACCAGCTTTTAGTAAAGTCTCAGTTATAACTTTACCAAGTCTACCAGTAGAGTGGTTGGTAATGGAGCGAACTCGATCAATGGCTTCGCTTGTACCACCAGATGTAACTAAAATTTTCATAGAACTATTGTACAAAAAAATGAACAGTAAGTAAAATGAAAGCGATAAAATATAACTAAACTTTATAACTATATTATTATTGACAATTAATTTAAGATATAAGATAATTATTTTAGTTATATATGAAAAGGGGAAGCCGTTATGGACTTTTTTAAGTTTGCAGATAATATGGTTAAAGAAGCTAGTAAGTAATTGATGATGCTAGTAAGACAACTAGTAGCGTACTTAATGAAGCTGGAAAAGCTTTAGATAGCGCTGGGAAAGTTACAGGAGATTTATTATCAGATTCTGTAAAAGTAATAGGAGATGTATCAAATAAGATAGGAAATGTTGTTTCAGATGTTTCAGGTCAAGCTGCTACAGTAGCGAATGATACTGTTCAACAAGTAACAGAGGTTGCATCTGGCACGCTTAATCAAGCTGGTAAAGTTGCAACGGAAGCAAAATCACAAATTGATTCAATAGATCTTTTTAATGGTAAACTAAGGTCCGAAGCCGTTGAGAACTATCATGAATTTATTCAAACATATAATGAAAAAGCCACAAATCTAACGAATAAATCGACTGAGCTTTATAAAAGTAGAGACAAGGCGATCAAAGTTGTCAAAATCATTGAAGAAAGAATTAGTAAATTAGCAAATAAACCGAAAGAATTTGAAACAAAATTAGACGAAATAATTGTTGAAATACAGAATTTCGAAGATAAACAGTTAGCTATTACTCAGGCAATCAAAGAAGCAGAATTAGCCAGCGGTAGTACGGCAGCTACAGCTTCTTTAAGTGCTTTAGGTGTGACAGTCGCAACTTTAGGTCCTACTGCAGCTATGGGAGTTGCAACTACTTTTGGTGTCGCATCAACAGGAACAGCAATTTCTAGCTTGACAGGTGCAGCAGCAAATAGTGCAGCATTAGCTTGGTTAGGTGGAGGAAGTCTAGCAGCAGGCGGAGGAGGTATGGCTGCTGGCAATGCCTTTCTAGCCATGGCAGGACCTGTTGGTTGGGGAATTGCTGGCTTAATGTTAACAGCGTCTGTCGGAGCAGGTGTTTTTGCTAATAAAAAAAATGAAGAAGTAGCTAAAGAAGCGCTTGATGAACAAAAGAAAATTGAGTTATTAATTAGACAAACTGATAAATCAATAATAGAAATTAGTGAATTAATTAATTTAATTGAAAAGCAAACTGAGGGGGTCTACTTAGCTAATCTTTCTTTAATTGGAAAAGATTATAACTTATTTACAGATGATGAAAAGTATCAAGCAGGTAGTTTAGTAAATTCAATCCTCTCACTTACTTCTATGATTAATAAGGAAATTAAAATAAATGATGAATCAGGCTGTTAATAGAGCATTTTATCAAGGGATAGGTGCATATGTCAATTGTTTAAACAACTTGAGAATTCAAGACTTACAAATTGCTATGAAAATGATTGATGATGAAGCTCGACATGTCATTTTAAACAAGGACAATGCCTCTAAAATTTTAAACTATGCTAGAGATAAAATTGAAGACGTTATTCTAAAGAATCGTGGAGGTGAATACGGCGGTCACGGTTTTATTGCTGAATTTGCAGAAGCAGGAATTGTGAATGCGAGAAGAGCTTTTGAAGGATTAAATCCTATTGTAAAAGTATTGAATGATAATGGACCAGCCGATTTATTAATTGGTAGAAATACCATTCAAATGAAGTTTTATAATAATTTACGTGATGAACTAGCTCAATCGTTTCATTACAGTAAAAAAATGAAAATGATGTTTCCAAAAGATCACGTGTTAGTATACGAAAAAATTATGGCTGGCGCCAAAGAAGTTGAATTTAATGGTAAACAATTGTCTATTAAACAAATTACTGATATACGACAAATGATCAATGATATTACCGAAAGCAAGGGACTTACTTCATATAAATCTTGGATGAAATCATCTGTTCTAAATTATGATGATGCTCAAAGAAATTCAATAAAATCCATTTTAGATTCCGAAGAGAAGAATATTTGTAAAACTGTCAGACTAAAACAACAAGAGTTAAATAGAAAACGGTTAGTAGCACAAAAAAATTCATTGCCAAGAATAAAAGAAGCCAATAAGATTGCAAGAAACGCAGCTGTTTTACAGGGTGGTTTAGCTTTGATGTTCTATGTGTATGGAAAATACAAAGAAGGAAAAACAATTTTTGAATTTGAACAATCAGATTGGTTAGACTGTGGATTAGAAACGGTGGAAGGTGCGGTAAAGGGTTGTATATCAGGTTACGCGATTTATGGTCTCACTAATGTTTTTAAAATGAGTGCTCCTAATGCAAGTGCGTTTGTAACAGCAAGTTACGGCATGGTAGATATTATTACTAAACTTAGAACAAATGAGATTACTGAGGATGAATTTATAAATTTTATAACTATCAATACATTGGATACAACATTAGCGACAATTGGTTCATGTGTTGGTCAAACACTTATTCCTGTCCCTGTCTTAGGAGCACTAGTAGGTTCAATTGCTACTTCAATAATTTGGGAAATAGGCAAAGGGATTTTAAGTGATAGGGAACAGGAATTAATTCAAAATTACAGGGAAAACTTAGATAACCATATCAAAAACTTAGATGATAAATACAAGATTATTTTTAATGATATTATAGATAAATATCATAAACTAGGACGATTACAGGATTACTCTTTTGATTTAACTATCAATATACGTCTTCGTTTTGAGTATTCAATTGAATTAGCTGAGCAAATAGGAGTTTCTAATAGTCAAATTCTACATGATTTATCAGAAATTGATAGCTACTTTTTGAATTAGTCGAAATCTTAATCTATCTATAGTTAAAACCTATAAAGGCATATAAAAATTTAAAAAGAAGCAAAGAAAGTCTGAAGTGTTGTGATATTTACGAACGTTTAGAGAGTTTAAGGATGTTAAAAATCTTGTTTTGTGTTATAATGAATTATCATATAAGAGGTTAGAGGAGTTTTGAATGAAAACAGATATTGAAATCGCACAGAGTATTGAGTTGAAGCCTATTGTTGATGTTGTAGAGAAACTGGGTATTTCTTACGATGATTTGGAGTTGTATGGAAAATACAAGGCTAAGCTTAGTTTTGATAAGATTCGTGAAGTGGAAAGTAATCCAGTCGGTAAATTGATTCTAGTTACTGCTATCAATCCAACACCTGCTGGTGAAGGAAAATCAACCATCACTATCGGACTTGCTGATGCTTTGAATAAGATTGGTAAGAAAACCATGATTGCTATCCGCGAACCTTCTCTTGGACCAGTCATGGGGATTAAAGGTGGTGCAGCTGGTGGTGGTTATGCCCAAGTTTTACCAATGGAAGACATCAACCTTCACTTTACTGGAGATATGCACGCTATTACAACAGCAAACAATGCTCTTTCTGCCTTGATTGACAATCATTTGCACCAAGGGAATGAGCTAGGAATCGACCAACGTCGTATTCTCTGGAAACGCGTAGTGGACTTGAATGATCGTGCTCTTCGTCACGTAACTGTTGGACTTGGTGGTCCGCTTAATGGTATTCCACGTGAAGATGGTTTTGATATCACTGTCGCATCAGAAATCATGGCTATCCTTTGCTTGGCAACTGATATTGAAGATTTAAAACGTCGTTTGGCCAATATCGTTATCGGCTACCGTTATGACCGTACACCTGTTTCAGTTGGTGATTTACAGGTTGAAGGTGCCTTGGCATTGATTTTGAAAGATGCTATCAAACCGAACTTGGTTCAAACCATCTATGGAACACCTGCCTTTGTACATGGTGGCCCATTTGCCAATATCGCACACGGATGTAACTCTGTCTTGGCTACAACTACAGCCCTTCACTTGGCAGATTACACAGTGACAGAAGCAGGTTTTGGTGCAGACCTTGGTGCTGAGAAATTCCTGGATATCAAAACTCCAAACTTGCCAACTTCACCAGATGCAGTAGTGATTGTTGCAACACTTCGTGCTCTTAAGATGAATGGCGGGGTTGCTAAGGATGCATTGACAGAAGAGAATGTAGAAGCTGTTCGTGCAGGATTTGCAAACTTGAAACGTCACGTTGAGAATATCCGTAAGTTCGGTATTTCAGCAGTTGTTGCAATTAACGAATTTGTATCTGATACAGAAGCAGAAATCGCAGCCTTGAAAGAACTTTGTGCTTCAATCGATGTTCCAGTTGAGTTAGCTAGCGTATGGGCTGATGGAGCTGAAGGAGGAGTGGCTTTGGCTGAAACTCTCGTCAAAACGATTGACGAAAACCCAGCTAACTACAAACGTTTGTATGACAATGACCTTTCAGTACAAGAAAAGATTGAAAAGATTGTCACTGAAATCTATCGTGGAAGCAAAGTAAACTTCGAGAAGAAAGCTCAAACTCAAATCGCACAAATCGTACAAAATGGTTGGGACAAATTGCCAATCTGTATGGCTAAAACTCAATACAGTTTTTCAGATAATCCAAATGCACTTGGAGCACCTGAAAACTTTGAAATTACCATTCGTGAATTGGTCCCAAAATTAGGTGCAGGCTTCATCGTTGCCTTAACTGGTGATGTTATGACCATGCCGGGTCTTCCAAAACGTCCAGCAGCCCTCAACATGGATGTTGAAAGTGATGGTACAGTTCTTGGATTATTCTAATAAGAAAATTTAAAGACAAGCTCAAAATTGAGTTTGTCTTTTTTGAGATTACTAAAAAATCTCCTAGAAAGTAATTAGGAGATTTGTATTTTATTTCATAGTTGGGAAGAGCAAGACATCACGGATAGTTGTAGTATCTGTGAGGAGCATGCAGAGACGGTCAATACCGATTCCCAAACCACCTGTTGGCGGCATACCGTATTCAAGGGCTTCGATGTAGTCGTAGTCAATGCCAGTCGCTTCGTCGTCACCAAGTTCTTTAGCTTTTGCTTGGGCTTCAAATCGGCTAAGCTGATCGATTGGATCGTTGAGCTCAGTAAAGGCATTTCCGTATTCTTTAGTCATAATGAAGAGCTCGAAACGGTCTGTAAAACGCTCATCTTCTGGATTTTTCTTAGCAAGTGGTGATACAGCTACTGGGTGTCCATAGACAAATGTTGGTTGAATCAATGTTTCTTCAACGTACTCTTCAAAGAAGGCATTGATAATGTGTCCAACTTCAGTATAGTGTTTTTCAACTGGAACTTTCTTCTCAGCAGCGATGGCTTTGGCTTCTTCGAAAGTCATGTCTTGCCAGAAATCAACACCTGTAATTTCCTTGATAGCATCAACCATGTGAACACGTTTGAATGGTTCGTTGATCTTGATTTCAGTGCCTTGATAGATGACTGGACCGTCTCCTTTAACAGCTTTAGAAGCGTGTTGAATTATACCTTCGGTCAAGTCCATGATGTCTTGGAAGTCAGCATAAGCTTGGTAAACTTCGATAGAAGTAAACTCAGGGTTGTGTGTAGCATCCATTCCCTCGTTACGGAAGATACGGCCAATCTCATAAACACGCTCCATACCACCAACGATAAGTCGTTTCAAGTGAAGCTCAGTCGCGATACGAAGCACCATGTCAATGTTTTGGGCATTGTGGTGAGTGATAAATGGACGGGCAGCAGCACCCCCAGCTTCGTTGTGAAGAACAGGTGTTTCAACTTCTAGGAAACCTTTTTGATCAAGGTAACGACGGATTTCAGAGATGATTTTTGAACGAGTAACAAAACGTTCGAAGCTTTCGCGGTTTGAAATCAAATCAAGGTAACGTTTACGGTAAATAGTTTCAACGTCTGTTAAACCGTGGAATTTCTCTGGAAGCGGACGAAGGGCTTTGGACAAGTGAGTGATATGTGTAGCCTTGATAGAGAGTTCTCCCATATCTGTACGCATAACTTCACCTTCGACACCAAGGAAGTCTCCTAAGTCAGCCTTTTTGAAGATTTCGTAGTTTTCTTCACCGACGGCGTCTTTACGAACGTAGATTTGGATTTGACCTTCGCGGTCTTGAAGGTGGGCAAATCCAACTTTACCTTTACCACGCTTTGTTACCAAACGTCCAGCTATAGTAGCAGTCTCGTTTAAATCGTGTAGTTGTTCTTTGTCAAGGTCAGCATATTTATCTTTTAATTCTTGTGAGTTAGCAGTGCGTTCAAAGCGTTTACCGAATGGATCGATTCCTTGTTCGCGGAGCGCAGCCATTTTTTCACGGCGAACGATCTGCTGGTCATTTAGTTCTTCCATATGTTCTGTTGACATGGTTTCCTCCTAGTTTTTACTCAATTCTTGATACGATGAGTCTTTTTTGCGATACTCCCATTTTATCATAAAAGTCAAATAAATTCACGGATATTCTACAAAATCTAAAAAGAACTTAACAGTGATTGTTAAGTTCAGTTCTAATTTTGATAAGAAGTGTCGTTCCATTCCAAAAGGTTGAAGTTTTTAAAGTCTTCTGTTTCGACAATAGTCACACTAGCATTTGCTAAACCGCCATCTTTTCTAAGTAGTGGAGTATCATAGCCTAGAAGAGTTCGAATACTGGCTGTGAGATTGGCTCCGTGACCGACAATTAAAACATGTTCAAAATCTTGATCTTGAAGTGATTTAACAAAATTGATAGTTCGTTGTGTTGTTTGATAAACAGACTCAGCACCAAACATAGTCGAATCAAATTTCGCTAAATTGGTACGAAAAGCTTTTAATTGCTCGGGATAGATGGCTTCCAAGGTCGCAAATTTTGCACCTTCAAGTTTTCCAAGTTGCCATTCTCTTAGAAGGGATGTTTCTCGTAAGGGACAGCTAACTTTCAGTTGACTTTGGATAATCTGAGCAGAAGTTACGGCACGAGGAAGATCACTAGAATAAATCACATCAAATGGAATTTCCTGGAGATACTGGCCCAATTGTTTTAAGGTCTCAATGGATTTCTCAAGGAGTGGAGAGTCCCCGCTTGCTCCTTGAAAACGTCCCTCAAGATTCCAAAGTGTTTTACCGTGACGAATAAAATAGAATTTCATTAGTTACTTGCCTCCAAGATATCTGCAAATTCAGCTTTAACAAAGGATGCTAGATCTTGAGGATTGATAATGATACTATGCCCAACCTCCCCTGCGGAAACAATCATTTCATTCAGTTGAAGAGCAGTTTGGTCGATAAAGATAGGATAGTGATGTTTTTGACGGATTCCAACTGGATTATTGGCACCATGGATATAACCTGTTGTTTTTTCTAGGTCTTTTTGTGGAATCATGCTGACTTTCTTATTACCAGAAATCTTAGCCAGTTTCTTTTCAGAAAGATGTTCAGTGATAGGTACGATTCCAATAATTGGTCCAGTCTTATCTCCCAGAAGTGCTAGAGTCTTAAAAATCTGACCCTTTTCATAACCTTGAGGCATCTCACCTTCCAGGGCATTAATTTGAATACCAGTGTGGTTTATTCCTGCCTTGGTTAAAATTTGTTGGACCAAGGTTTTCTTGACTTTTACTTTTTTAGCCATTATTTGTATTTATCCTCCAATTGACTCATCCAAATACCTAACCAAATACCTAGAGCGAAGAAAAAGGCAATGATGACATAAGACACAAGAGATAATCCACTGTAGCTGATGCTTTCAGCATTACCAGCATTTGGAATGAGGATTAAGATTGTGCTTGAAAGAACAATTCCGATGATAAAGTGGTAGACACGAGATTGATAGACTCGGAGAGCGTAGTCCATAAATTTTGAAAAAATTATAAGAGTAGCAGCAGCTCCAATTCCTATTGGAAGGAAGGTGCCAAATAAATCAAAAGTCTTAAACCCTGTTAACATAGGCCCATAAAGGCCAAGAATCAAGAGAAGATTGGAAGGACTAAGCCCTGGGACCAAAATACCAAGCGCCAATAAACAACCAGCCAGTGTAAAGTTTAGGAAGCTTGCAGATAGAGAACCAACTACAAAATTCAAGGCGTAGAGGGCGATACCTGAGATGATGAAGGTTGCCCAAAACCATATGTGGTCAACCTTATCTCTATCAGAGTCACGAGTTGATTCTTTGACAAGACTTGGGATGGTACCAATGATAGCTCCAGCAAAACTCCACAATACGTACACTTGATAATTCTCTAAAAGATACTCGATTGGATAGGAGAAAAGTCCGATACCTAGAAGCATTCCAATGCCGACAGGAAGGAAAAAGAGCACATCTTCTTTTAAATTCTTAAAAGGATGGGCAAGAAATCGAATCATTCTCTCATAAATTCCCAAGATAGCAGCAAGAACGCCACCAGAAATCCCTGGTAGAATGAAACCTAGGGCAATTACAATTCCCTTAATAATTTTTGATAGCCATGATAACATAGAGTTCCTCCGAGATTCAGTGTATATTATAAAGATAAAACAGTGGTTTAATATTGAAAAATAAAGAAAAGCAAGCAGAAAGCAATGTCTGACTTGCTTATGGTGATAGTGATTAAGGATTTAAAAATAATTTTCTAAAGGTTTCTTCCTTGTTCTTTGATGAAGAAATAAGGTTCAAATCCAGATGATTTTCAAAGCCTCCAAGGCTTCCATGAGAGGTGTATTGGTGAAGATCATAGTTAAGATCTGTTTTTGGAGCACTCTCGTAGTAACCCGAGTTGGTTCCATAGGACGGTATCCAGATTGCTGAGAAATTTTCAGTACCGATACTGTGCTCCTCCATAAAGTAAACACCAACATAGATGCCAATATTTTTAGCTCCCAATGAAGCTAATTTAGCACGAAAGGCCTCAACACCCTTGTTCATGTCAGACATAGTCTTGTCTTCAACATCCAACCAATAGTAGCTAGGATTATAGGGAGAAGCAGCATTATAGAAAACTTCGGCAGCTTTTTCCATTTCTTCGACATTTTTACCAGCTACATAGGCATAAACAGCGACTGGAATATTCCGTTTTTGAAATTCTGTGATATGTTCTTTATAAGCCTTATCAACCCCATTTTTAAATGAAGCATCGTTTTCAACAGAAGCTTGAGCTCCACTATGGACTCGAACGATTGCACCTGAAATATTTTGAGTTAAGGTGTCATAATTGATCTCTGATGGTCTTTGCCAGCCAGAAACATCAATAATCGGCTTGTTGATATTATGTAAAGCTTGAGTTTCTACTTGAACTGGATTTTGCTTTGTTTTGACTGGATGGTCTTCGAACTTGGGTCTATTGATGATTAAAATACCCACGAGAGTAGCTAATACAGTAAAAATAAAAACGGGATTTATTTTCTTTCTCATACTTTTATAGTGTATCGTAAATGGTGAAAAAAATCAAAAAAAAATACTCGAAATCATCTAGAGAATGCGATGTTTTAGAGCATTGGCCATCTTTTGTGTTTGAAAAAGCAAATTTATGATATAATATAAGGGAATTTCTATAGAAAAGAGAAAAATATGGCAAATTATGCAGTTATTTTAGCAGCGGGTAAAGGTACTCGTATGAAGTCAGATCTACCAAAAGTCATGCACAAGGTTGCAGGAATTTCAATGCTTGAGCATGTTTTTCGTAGTGTAGGGGCCATCAATCCTGAAAAAACAGTAACGGTTGTAGGACATAAGGCAGAACTTGTGGAGCAAGTTTTAGCTGGTCAAACTGATTTTGTAAGACAGTCTGAGCAATTAGGAACTGGTCATGCGGTTATGATGGCTGAGCCAATTCTTGAAGGACTTTCTGGACAAACATTGGTTATTGCTGGTGACACACCACTCATTACTGGTGAAAGTCTAAAGAACTTGATTGATTTCCACGTTAATCACAAGAACGTAGCTACAATCCTTACTGCAGAAGCTGAAGATCCATTTGGTTATGGGCGTATTGTTCGCAATGAGAATGCTGAAGTGCTTCGTATCGTGGAGCAGAAGGATGCGACTGATTTTGAAAAACAAATCAAGGAAATCAATACAGGAACCTATGTATTTGATAATGCACGCCTCTTTGAAGCTTTGAAGAATATCAATACCAACAATGCTCAAGGCGAGTACTATATCACTGATGTGATTGGTATTTTCCGTGAAGCTGGCGAAAAAGTCGGTGCTTACACTCTTAAAGACTTTGATGAAAGTCTCGGAGTAAATGACCGTGTTGCCCTTGCAACAGCTGAAGGTATCATGCGTCGTCGCATTAACCAAGCCCATATGGTCAATGGGGTTAGTTTTGTGAATCCTGAAGCTACTTACATTGACATTGATGTTGAGATCGCTCCAGAAGTTCAAATTGAAGCGAATGTAACCCTCAAAGGTTCTAGTAAGATTGGTGCAGGAACTGTTTTGACCAATGGAACTTATATCCTTGATAGCACTATCGGTTCAGGGGCAGTGATTACAAACTCGATGATTGAAGAAAGTACGGTTGCTGATGGTGTTACAGTTGGGCCTTATGCTCATATCCGTCCAGGATCAAGCCTTGCAAAAGATGTGCATATCGGGAACTTTGTTGAAGTCAAAGGTTCAAGCATCGGTGAAAATACAAAAGCTGGTCATTTGACTTATATTGGTAACTGTGAAGTTGGTAGTGATGTCAACTTCGGTGCAGGAACCATCACTGTAAATTACGATGGTCAACACAAGTTTAAAACAACTATTGGTAACAATGTTTTCGTTGGTTCAAATTCAACCATCATTGCTCCAGTAGAACTCGGAGATAATTCTCTTGTTGGGGCAGGTTCAACCATTACTAAGGATGTTCCAGCTGATGCCATTGCTATTGGACGAGGTCGTCAAGTCAATAAGGATGAATATGCAACTCGCCTCCCTCATCATCCTAACAATAAATAGGAGCTAACGATGGAATTTGAAGAAAAGACGCTTAGTCGTAAAGAAATTTATAAAGGACCTATTTTTCAGCTAGTTCAAGATCAGGTTGAACTACCTTCTGGAAAAGGTACTGCGCAACGTGATTTGATTTTCCACAATGGGGCAGTTTGCGTTCTTGCAGTTACTCCAGATAATAAGATTGTCCTTGTAAAACAATATCGCAAGGCGATTGAAAAAGTCTCTTATGAAATTCCTGCAGGTAAGCTTGAAGTAGGGGAGAATGCAGATCCAGAAGCTGCAGCCCTTCGTGAATTAGAAGAAGAAGCGGCCTATACTGGTAAATTAAGCCTTCTTTATGATTTTTACTCAGCGATTGGATTTTGTAACGAACGCTTAAAACTTTACTTGGCAAGCGATTTGACAAAAGTTGAAAATCCTCGTCCTCAGGATGAAGATGAGACTTTGGAGTTACTTGAAGTCAGTCTTGACCAAGCTAAAGAACTGATCCAGTCAGGAGATATTTGTGATGCCAAGACTATCATGGCTATTCAGTACTGGGAATTACAAAGAAATAGTGGAGGAACCCATGGGTAAACCTTTATTAACAGATGAAATGATTGAACGTGCCAATCGTGGAGAGGACATCTCAGGCCCTCCCTTGCTAGATGATGAGGAAACTAAGATTTTACCGACTTCTTCTCAAAACGTTGGTTATTCACGAACCAAAGATCATGGTTTTAGCCAGGATACACTGACCATCGAAGTTGAACCTTCTATTCACAAAAGTCGTCGGATTGAAAATACTAAGAGAAATGTCTTTAATTCTAAATTAAACAAGATTCTTTTTGCAGTTATTTTTCTCTTGATTTTGTTAATTTTAGCAATGAGATTTATTTAAGGGGTCTATCATGAAAATTGGAATTATTGCAGCTATGCCAGAAGAGCTAGTTTACTTGATTCAACACTTGGATGATGCCAGTGAAGAAAAGGTTCTGGGACATAGCTATCATACTGGTAAGATTGGTTCTGTTGAGCTTGTACTTGTAGAGAGTGGTATTGGTAAAGTCATGTCTGCTATGAGTGTCGCTATCTTAGCGGATCACTTTCAAGTCGATGCAGTGATTAATACTGGTTCTGCTGGTGCAGTGGCAAGTGGAATCGCAGTAGGGGATGTAGTGATTGCAGACAAGCTTGCCTACCACGATGTTGATGTGACTGCCTTTGGCTATGATTACGGTCAAATGGCTCAACAGCCTCTCTATTTTGAATCAGACAAAAAGTTTATCAGCTTGATTCAAGAGAGTTTGTCTAAACTGGACCAAACTTGGCATTTAGGTTTGATTGCGACAGGAGACAGTTTTGTTGCTGGAGAAGATAAAATCAAAGCGATAAAAGAGTATTTTCCTCAAGTTCTTGCTGTAGAGATGGAAGGGGCAGCTATTGCTCAAGCAGCTCATGCTTTGAACCTTCCTTTCTTAGTCGTTCGTGCCATGAGTGACAATGCCAACCATGAAGCATCCGTTTCCTTTGATGAATTTATCGTAGAAGCAGGACGTCGTTCTGCCCAAGCCCTAATGACGCTTTTGCAGTCTATAAAGGATTAATAGAAGAATTACTGAGAGTGGGACAGAAAGAAATCGGTAATTCGTTAGAATTCGATTTCGTCGTCCCACCTCCGCAAAGTTGAGTAGGGCTGTAAAAGCTGATGAAATCAGCGTAGTAGAGCCCACTCAACCACTGCGTCTTGCTTGATAATCAAAAGAGAATTGAGAGGCTAGGACTTTTGTCCCAGCCTTTTCTTGTCTTGCCAACTAAAATAATCAGAAGGCTCCTAAGAAAAGTTATTTTCAAACTTTTTTGATATAATAGAAACATTGACTTGAAGAATAAGGAAGAGAAAATGAACGAATTATTAAAGGGAATGAATGACCGTCAAGCCGAGGCCGTTCAAACCACAGAAGGTCCTTTGCTGATCATGGCGGGTGCTGGATCTGGTAAGACTCGTGTTTTAACCCACCGTATTGCCTACTTAATTGATGAAAAGATGGTCAACCCATGGAATATCTTGGCCATTACCTTTACCAATAAAGCTGCCCGTGAAATGAAGGAGCGTGCTTATGGACTTAATCCAGCTACTCAGGATTGTTTGATTGCGACCTTCCACTCTATGTGCGTGCGTATCCTACGTCGCGATGCCGACCACATTGGCTATAATCGCAATTTCACGATTGTGGATCCTGGAGAACAGAGAACGCTCATGAAACGCATTCTTAAGCAGTTGAACTTGGATCCTAAAAAATGGAATGAACGCACTATTTTGGGTACCATTTCCAATGCTAAGAATGATCTGATTGACGATGTAGCTTATGCCGCCCAGGCAGGAGATATGTACACGCAAATTGTAGCTAAGTGTTATACTGCCTATCAGAAAGAACTTCGTCAGTCAGAGTCGGTGGACTTTGATGACTTGATCATGTTGACTTTGCGTCTCTTTGATCAAAATCCCGATGTTTTGACTTATTACCAGCAAAAGTTCCAGTACATCCATGTTGACGAGTACCAAGATACCAACCATGCCCAGTATCAACTCGTTAAACTCTTGGCTTCTCGTTTCCAAAATATCTGCGTAGTAGGGGATGCTGACCAGTCTATATACGGTTGGCGTGGTGCTGATATGCAGAATATCTTGGATTTTGAGAAGGATTATCCTCAAGCCAAGGTTGTTTTATTGGAGGAAAATTACCGTTCGACTAAGACCATCCTCCAAGCTGCTAATGACGTTATCAAAAACAATAAAAATCGTCGTCCTAAGAATCTATGGACTCAAAATGCGGATGGGGAACAGATTGTCTACTATCGTGCTAATGATGAACAAGACGAGGCTGTCTTTGTTGCTAAAACCATCGATGAACTTGGTCGAAGCCAAAACTTCCTTCACAAGGACTTTGCAGTTCTTTACCGTACTAATGCCCAGTCTCGTACCATTGAAGAAGCTCTGCTCAAGTCCAATATTCCTTATACTATGGTCGGTGGAACTAAGTTCTATAGCCGTAAGGAAATCCGTGATATTATCGCTTATCTGAACCTCATTGCCAATTTGAGTGATAATATTAGTTTTGAACGCATCGTTAATGAACCTAAACGTGGAATTGGACCAGGAACAGTAGAGAAAATCCGTGACTTTGCCAACCTACAAAATATGTCTATGCTAGATGCTTCAGCTAACATCATGTTATCAGGGATTAAAGGTAAGGCAGCCCAGTCAATCTGGGATTTTGCCAATATGATTCTTGATTTGCGGGAGCAACTGGATCAGTTAACCATTACTGAGTTAGTGGAAGCAGTCTTGGAAAAGACAGGCCACGTGGATATTCTCAATGCTCAAGCAACCTTAGAAAGTAAGGCTCGTGTTGAAAATATCGAAGAGTTCCTTTCTGTTACCAAGAACTTTGATGATAATCCAGATAATCAGGAAGAGGAAACTGGCTTGGATAAGCTCAGTCGCTTCTTGAACGATTTGGCCTTGATTGCAGATACAGACTCTGGCAGTCAGGAAACATCAGAAGTAACCTTGATGACGCTCCATGCGGCCAAGGGACTCGAGTTTCCAGTTGTCTTCTTGATTGGGATGGAAGAAAATGTCTTTCCACTTAGTCGTGCAGCAGAAGACATGGATGAATTGGAAGAAGAACGCCGTCTAGCCTATGTCGGTATCACGCGCGCAGAGAAAATCCTTTATCTAACCAATGCTAACTCACGCTTGCTGTTTGGTCGAACGAACTATAATCGCCCAACACGCTTTATCAATGAGATTAGTTCAGATTTGTTAACTTATCAAGGTTTGGCGCGTCCTGCTAATAGTAGCTTCAAAGCATCCTATAGTAGTGGAGGTGTCGCCTTTGGTCAAGGAATGAGCCTAGCTCAAGCTCTACAAGATCGTAAACGCAACGCAGCACCAAGATCAATTGAATCAAAAGGACTACCTTTTGGACAGTTTTCAGCTGGTTCTACATCGACTTCTAGTGAGACAAGCTGGTCTATTGGTGATATTGCCCTTCATAAGAAATGGGGCGAAGGAACGGTTCTAGAAGTTTCAGGAAGTGGATCTACTCAGGAATTGAAAATCAATTTCCCAGAAGTCGGCCTCAAAAAACTCCTAGCCAGTGTAGCACCGATTGAGAAGAAGTAGTCAATAGTTTACGTTTTTGAAGATAAATATATTTTTCAATGATAACAGATTCATTTGATTCCACAGAGTTTAGTGGTATATAACTATGACAAAGAAGACGAATTTAACACCTTTACAGGTTATTGAAATTGGTAAAAACTTTCATTCTAATAATAAACTTGAGGGTGAATGTGTTTTAGATCCTAACCTTTTAAGATTAGAGCACTTTTATCCATATGAGTTTGAAAAGATGGATTACAAAGGTTCAACATTATGGTTTATGTTAGTTAAGTATCCGCCAAATAATTTTTTATTCGAAGACTATACATTAGTAATTTCAGATAAGGAGGCGAAGGTAGTTTTTTATTTGGATGTAAATTGTCATCCGAGATTTTTTAAATAATAATAGTATGATAAAACTGTTAGCCACCATACCTTTTCTAAAGATAAGAACAAAAAGTTACCTCTGGTCACAATCTTGTGATAATTTACATTTTCTTAACAAAAAAGTTTTTTGCTTACACGATTAAAACAAATAGTGTATAATTGAAACTGTTTTTGAAAGGAGAAGAAAATGACTGAAAAACAAATGAAAACATTAGGTTGGATTGCAACCTTTATGTCTGTTATGATGTATATCTCATATATTCCTCAAATTATGAACAACCTTGCGGGTCAAAAAGGAAACTTTATCCAACCAGCAGTAGCTGCAATTAACTGCAGTCTTTGGGTATACTACGGACTCTTTAAAAAAGAACGTGATATCCCTTTGGCAGCAGCTAATGCACCAGGTATTATTTTTGGGATTATTACCGCATTGACAGCTTTAATTTAATACAGAAAAAAAAGCAATTAGCAGAATGAACTGTTAGTTGCTTTTTTAATTTTATAAAATATATTTCTCAATAGCGCGTGCAACACCATCTTCTTCATTGCTGGCAGTTACGGCATCCGCGAGAGATTTGACATAGTCGCTAGCATTTCCCATGGCAATCCCAAGCCCTGCAAATTCTAACATCTCAATATCGTTATTGGCATCACCCATGGCCATGATTTCAGAAGCTTGGATATCCAAAATCTCAGCCAAACGAGAAAGAGCAGAAGCTTTTGTGGTACCGAGTGGCATTGCTTCATAGATAACTGGTTGTGAACGAACTCCGCTAAATCTCTGACAAAGTTCATCAGCAAATCGTTGTTCAAAATCATCTGTTTGTTCTTTTGTGCCTAAGAACATACCCTGGAACATGCGATATTTACCACTGGTAGCTTCCTCTAGTGAAATTTCAGTCAGGTCAGAAAAGACGAGTGTCGCATCGTATTTTACGATAGGATTTGGTTCGCCTCCGAGAACGAAGTAGTGTTCCTCGTCAAAGAGACTCAATTGAACCTCACTTTTTTCTGCAAGTTCATTCAGGTATTCAATGTCTGATTTGCTAAGTTCTCGCCAGTCAACAAGGCTCCAGTCACTGGTTTGGTGGGTAGAACAACCATTATTTACAATAACGTATTCATTCTGCAAATCAAGACCGAGTTTCTTATAGTAGGGAAGAACTCCAAAGAGAGGACGACCAGTACAGAGAACCAGTTTAACACCTTTGTCGATAGCCTTATGAATGGCATCAATATGAGCCTGAGGGATTTCCTTGGCTTCGTTGAGTAGAGTTCCATCCATATCAAGAGCAAGTAGTTTAATCATAGTAGTTCCTTTTCACGTGTTTTGTCTATATTATAGCATATTTTGGATGAAATAAGAATTACTATGTCAATTTAGGACGTTTCAATTACAATTCATGATTGGAAGCAGCTTTTTTGCAAATATATGCTATACTAAACTCGCAACATACTGATAGTGGATAAAAAAGCAGAGGGTTTATCATGAAAAGAAGAACAGTACAGATTTTACTAGCCTTATTAGTAATTATTTATAGGAAGACATGGTTTTGGTGGATTTTTAATCACTTTTCAGCTAGGTTTGTGACTGCCAGTCGAGAATTTTTTCAGATTCTTGCTTTTTTAGAGCTTAGCGTTACTTTTCTAGCTATTCTATATTTACTAGTATTCGAAGGTAAGAAAATTCTTGAGTTGAAGTGGAAATGGAGATATCCAGTTTATTTGCTTCTAGCTTATGGTGTCAATTATCTTTTAGATATTGCATTATCCTTTTTAACCCCAGCAACGTCCAATCAAATCGCTTTAAATGAATTGACTGAGATGACAGGGCGACAAGAGTTACCTTATCTTTTACTGATTGTTTGTCTGCTAGGACCAATTACAGAAGAATTGGTATATCGAGGAGTTCTGATGAATACATTTTTGAAAGATTCACCTTGGTATGGAGATGTTTTGCTATCAGCCTGTGTCTTTGGCTATGTGCATGTCAGTTCAGGTTTAACGCCACTCGCCTTTTTCACCTATGCAAGTGGAGGAGCAATCGTAGCATTCCTCTACCGAAAAACTCATTCTCTCTATTACCCTATTTTACTTCATATCATGATTAACATCACTGCATTTTGGGATTTATGGGTAAATCTATTTTCAGGAAGCTAGTGCTTATCAATCAATGCCGGAAATTTTCGGTATTTTACTTTTTATCAGTAGTTTAAGAACTCTCTATTTATAGGATTAGCAGTCAAAAAATGGTATAATGAAAGGTAATGAAAAAACAGACGAGGCAGAGATGAAACTACTTTATACCGATATTCGGACTTCTTTGACAGAAATCCTAACCAAGGAGGCTCAAGGACTAGTTGCCCAAGGTAAACGAGTCTTTTATATCGCCCCGAACTCTCTTTCTTTTGAAAAGGAACGTGCCGTGCTGGAGTGTTTGAGTCAGCAGGCTTCTTTTGCGATCACAGTCACGCGCTTTGCTCAAATGGCTCGTTATCTGGTTTTAAACGATATACCCGCGAAGTCAAGTCTCGATGATATTGGTCTGGGTATGGCTTTCTATAAGTGTCTATCCGAGATTGACGCTAAGGATTTACGGGTATACGGGGCTATTAAGCAAGATCCACAATTCATTCAACAACTGATTGAGATTTATCACGAAATGACAACTGCGAAGATGAGTTTTTTGGACTTGGAAAGTCTAGCTGACGCTGATAAACGTTCTGATTTACTCTTGATTTTTGAAAAGGTAACAGCTTATCTCAATCAAGGTAAAGTTTCGCAAGGGAGTCAATTATCATATCTGATCAATGCTATCGAAGAAAATAAAGTAAGTAGTGATTTTAGTAAGATTGCCCTAGTCATTGATGGTTTTACTCGTTTTTCTGCAGAAGAGGAATACCTGGTTGATCTGCTTCATCGTAAGGGTGTTGAAATTGTTATCGGGGCTTATGCTACTAAAAAAGCTTATACAAGTCCGTTTACTGAAGGGAATCTCTATCAAGCCAGTGTTGAGTTTTTGCATCATTTAGCCTTAAAATACCAGACCAAGGCAGAAAATACTTGTCAAGAACATGAGAAACTTGATGCCTTTGCCAAAGCCTCAAAATTACTGGAAAGTGCTTATGATTATTCTGAAATTAGCTTGGAAGTGGATGCTAAGGATAGAGAAGACTTGCAAATCTGGTCTTGTCTGACACAAAAAGAAGAGTTGGAGTTAGTTGCTCGTAGTATTCGTCAGAAATTGCACCAAGAGCCAAAACTTAGCTACAAAAATTTTCGAATCCTACTTGGTGACGTAGAGTCCTATAAACTATCCTTGCAGACAATTTTTAATCAATATCAGATTCCTTTTTATCTGGGCAAGAGTGAGTCTATGGCTCATCATCCTCTAACTCAATTCGTAGAATCCATCGGACGTTTGAAACGATACAATTTCCGTCAAGAAGATTTGATTAATCTCTTACGCACTGGCTTGTATACTGACCTTAGTCAAGAGGAAATCGATAGCTTTGAGCAATATCTTCGTTATCTAGGTATTGATGGTCTTTCTAGTTTTAAACAAGAATTCACAAAAAATCATCATGGGAAATTTGATTTAGAAAAATTAAATAAGCTTCGTGTTCGTGTTCTAAATCCACTAGAAACTTTATTATCTAGTCGTAAGCAAAAAGCTGAGAATCTTCTTGCAAGATGGAGCAACTTTTTGAAAGATGCTTATTTGACCAAGCAATTACAAACCTTATCTGCAACGATGGAAGTAGCAGAGCAAGAAAGGCAAGAGGAGGTCTGGAAAGCATTTTGCCACGTAATGGAGCAGTTCGCAACCGTATTTGACGGTTCTCAGGTTACTTTAGATGATTTCATGGCACTTCTTCATTCAGGTATGTCCTTGTCCAATTATCGTACAATCCCAGCAACAGTCGATACTGTCCTGGTGCAGAGTTATGATTTGATTGCACCCTTGACATCTGATTACATCTATGCACTTGGATTAACTCAAGATCATCTACCTAAAATCACTCAAAATACTAGTCTTTTGAGCGATGAAGAAAGGGAAGTACTAAACCGAGCAACCCAAGAAGGTTCACAATTGCTGATTGCTAGCCAAGAAAACCTCAAGAAGAATCGCTATACTATGCTTTCGTTGGTCAACTCTGCTAGGAAGCAATTAGTCTTATCAGCACCAAGTTTACTTAATGAAAATGAGAGTAAAGAGTCAGTTTATCTGAAAGAATTGCAGGACTTTGGTTTTAGCAAGATTGAAAAGAGAATTGACCGAAAAAATCTATCGAAAGATGATATCGGTTCTTATCACAGTCTTTTGTCTAGTCTGGTTGCCTATTATCAGCAAGGTGAGATGGAGACAAGTGACCAAGACTTAACTTTTGTAAAAGTTCTGGCTCGTGTGATGGGTAAAAAGTTGGAAGGCAAAGGTTTGGAAAATCCCGTCTTACCAACAAGTCCGAAAAGCAAGGCTTTAGCTAATGATACACTGGAAGCTTTATATCCGCAGGAACAAGATTTCTATCTATCTACTTCTGGATTAACAGAATTTTACCGTAATGAATACAGTTACTATCTCCGATATGTTTTAGGTTTGCAGGAAGAATTGCGTTTGCGTCCTGATGCACGAAGTCACGGTAATTTCTTGCATCGTATTTTTGAACGTGCATTGAAACTTCCGAGTTATGAATCCTTTGATCGTCGTTTAGAACAAGCAATCTCTGAAACTAGTCAAGAACGTGAGTTTCAAGCCATTTATCAGGAGAGTTTGGAGGCTCAATTTACTAAGGAAGTCCTCTTGGATGTCGCACGCGCTACTGGACACATTCTTCGACATAATGCGGATGTTGAAACGATTCAGGAAGAGGCAGTTTTTGGTGGCAAGGAACAAGCTTTTGTTCAGTTAGAAAACGGCAGAAATGTCTATGTTCGTGGTAAGGTTGACCGAATTGACCGTCTAAAATCCGATGGAGCTATCGGTGTTGTAGATTATAAGTCTTCTTTGACTCAGTTCAAGTTTCCTCTCTTTTATAACGGTCTTAATTCGCAATTGCCGACTTATCTTGCCGCCCTCAAGCAAGAAGGAAATAGAGACTTCTTTGGTGCCATGTATTTAGAGATGGCTGAACCAATTCAGTCATTACAAACTGCTAAAACTCTTTCTAAAGCAGTAGCAGAAACCAATAAGACTATGAAATACCAAGGCCTCTTTCTTGAAAAAGAGATAAAAAACCTTGGAGAGTTTTACAATAAAAATAAGACTTATCAGTTGTCAGATGAGGAATTCCAGTTATTGTTAGACTATAATGCCCTTCTCTACAAAAAAGCGGCAGAGAAGATTTTATCTGGTGAATTTGCGATCAACCCTTATACAGAAAACGGTAGAAGCATTGCATCCTATGTTCAACAATATCAAGCTATTACAGGTTTTGAAGCCAATTACCATCTAGGTCAGGCGAGATTGTTAGAGAAAGTTGCCAAGAGCAATGCCAAGGAAGCTTGGTTTAATAAAATCAGAGAGGAGTTGGAGCGATGAAATTTTTATCTCAAGAAGAGATTACAGCCTTGCAAGTAGCAGAAGCTCAGTCTAACAAGAAACCTAAGAAAACAGCTGAACAAATTCAAGCGATCTATAGCTCTGGACAAAATATTTTGGTTTCAGCTTCAGCTGGTTCAGGGAAAACCTTTGTCATGGCTGAACGCATTCTTGATCAGTTAGCGCGTGGTGTAGAAATCCGCCAACTCTTTATCTCTACCTTTACCGTTAAGGCAGCAACCGAGTTAAAAGAACGCTTGGAAAAGAAAATCAGCCAACAGATCCAAGAAACGCAAGATGTGGAACTAAAAAAACATCTTGGTAGACAATTAGCTGATTTACCCAATGCTGCGATTGGAACCATGGACTCTTTTACCCAGAAATTCCTAACCAAGCATGGTTATCTCCTTGACCTCTCTCCAAACTTTCGTATCCTTCAAAATGAAAGTGAGCAGCTTCTCTTAAAAAATGAGGTTTTTCGACAAGTTTTTGAAAGTCACTATCAAGGTAAAGAACAAGGCAAGTTTAATCAGCTAGTTAAGAACTTTGCAGGTAGAAGCAAGGATGCGCGTGGACTGCGTAAACAAGTCTATATGATTTATGATTTTTTGCAATCCACGAGCAATCCTCAGGCTTGTCTAGAAGATTCCTTTCTAAAAGGCTTTGAAAAGGCTGATTTTTCAGTTGCTAAAGAAAAACTTGCAGAGGATATAAAAGAAAGACTTTGGGATTTAGAAAGCTTTTTCCGTTATCATTTGGATAATGATGCCAAGGAATTTGGCAAAGCAGCTTATTTAGAATCTGTCCAACAAGTTCTTGATGAGATCGGTTCTTTAAGCCATGAATCTACTTTTGAGCAATATCTAGAAGTTTTAGACCGAGTTGTTAGTATCTCTAAGGATAAGGGAGGTCGTGCTCTTACAAATGCTAGTCGTAAGGCCGAACTGCAAGACTTGAAAGAAACCTACAACCAAGAGAGAAAAGCAAAGTTTGAAAAATTGATTGCACTCAATGACCAAATCACCTTATTGAAATTCCAAGAAGACTACCATCAAGCTTCTTGGGACTTGGCAAAGACTTTCCAAGTCTTCATGAGGGATTTTGTTGATGCCTATCGACAACGGAAGCGTGAAGAAAATGCCTTCGAATTTGCTGATATTAGCCACTATACCATTGAGATTTTAGAAAACTTCCCACAGGTGCGTCAAGAGTATCAGGAACGCTTCCACGAAGTTATGGTCGATGAATATCAGGATACCAACCACATCCAGGAAAGAATGTTAGAACTCCTCTCAAACGGTCATAATCGTTTTATGGTGGGTGACATTAAACAATCTATTTATCGTTTCAGACAGGCAGATCCCCAAATTTTCAACGAAAAATTTCATAGATTTGCTCAAGATGGCAAAGAAGGTCAGTTAATTCTACTTAAAGAAAATTTCCGGAGCAGTTCAGAAGTTCTAGATGCTACTAATGATGTCTTTAAACATCTTATGGACGAGGAAGTTGGAGAGATTTCTTATGATGGTATGCACCAGCTTGTTTTTGGGAATTCTGATATTCAAGCAAATCCTGAAAACAAGGCAGAAGTTCTCTTATATGATAAGGATGATAGCGATTCTGATGATGAGGAAGAACTTGCAACCAATAAATTAACTGGTGAAATGCGCATGGTGCTTAAGGAGATAATTCGCCTTCATAATGATAAGGGTGTACCTTTCAAGGATATGGCTCTCTTAACTGCCAGCAGAAGTCGCAATGACCAAGTCCTACTTGCCTTGTCTGAGTATGGTATTCCAGTCAAGACAGATGGCGCCCAAAACAACTATCTACAATCTTTGGAAGTCCAGGTTATGTTGGATACTCTTCGTGTCATCCATAACCCTCTTCAAGATTTCGCTTTAGTTGCTCTCATGAAGTCTCCTATGTTTAGCTTTGATGAAGATGAATTGGCTCGATTAGCTCTTCAGAAATCCGAGGATGAGGTTCAAGAAAACTTTTATGAGAAACTAGTTAATGCTCAGAAGAAAATTGGTCTTCAAAAGGATTTAATCAAAGCTGAATTACAAAAGAAACTAAGCTTTTTCATGGAAACAGTTCATTCATGGCGCTTGTATTCTAAAACACATTCTCTTTATGACCTCATTTGGAAAATCTATAGCGACCGCTTTTACTATGACTATGTCGGTGCGTTGCCAAATGGTCAGGCCAGACAGGCTAACCTCTATGCCCTTGCTTTAAGAGCAGATCAGTTTGAAAAGAGTAATTTCAAGGGATTATCTCGCTTTATTGGAATGATAGATCAGGTCTTGGAAGCCCAGCATGATCTTGCCAATGTCGCTGTAGCACCTCCTAAGGATGCTGTAGAACTTATGAGTATTCATAAAAGTAAGGGCCTTGAGTTCCCTTATGTCTTTATCCTTAACATTGATCAGCAATTCAACAAGCAAGATTCCATGTCTGAGGTCATCCTAAGTCGAAGAAATGGCCTTGGTCTCAAGTATGTTGCTAGAGTTGCTACAAATGCCAAAGAGGAATACGTTCCATCTACGATTAAGTTATCTATTCCAAGCTTGACCTATACGCAAAACGAAGAAGAGCTCCAATTAGCAAGTTATTCTGAACTCATGCGTTTGCTTTATGTGGCTATGACGCGAGCTGAGAAAAAATTATATTTAGTTGGAAAAGGTTCTCGTGAAAAGTTAGAATCTAAAGAATATCCGACAAATGGGAAAGGTCTTTTGACTCGAGACACTAGACTAGATGCTCAAAATTTCCAGAATTGGATTTGGGCCATTTATCAAGCATTTTCTAAGGAGGATTTGCATTTTAGTGTACGCTTCGAAGGTGAAGAAGACCTAACCAAAGAAGCTATCGGGAAATTGGAAACTAAAAGTCAACTCCAAGATCAGTCTCAAGCAGACAATCGCCAATCTGATACTATCAAGGAGGCTCTACAAATGCTGAAAGAAGTGGAAGTCTATAACCAAATCCACCGTGCAGCAATCAATCTTCCAAGTGTACAAACCCCAAGTCAGATTAAGAAGTTTTATGAACCAGTCATGGATATGGAAGGAGTCGTAGTTGCTGGTCAAAGTCAACTAAAAGAAAGTACGGTTCAATTCAAGCTTCCTGATTTCTCTAAAACTAAGAAAGTTACTGGTGCTGAAATTGGTAGTGCTACCCATGAACTCATGCAGAGAATTAATCTAGCTAAGAAACCCACTTTAGAGACTTTAACAGAGGCTTTAGAGCAAGTTCAAGTAAGCTCGGATGTCAAATCCAAAATCAATCTAGGAAAAATTTTGTCCTTCTTTGATACAGCTCTAGGTCAAGAGATTCTTGCAAATCAAGATAAACTTTATCGAGAACAACCTTTCTCAATGTTAAAGAGAGACGAGAAGAGTCAGGAAAACTTTGTTGTCCGTGGAATCTTAGATGGTTATCTCCTCTACGATGATAAGATTGCTCTTTTTGACTACAAGACAGACCGTTATGAGCATGCTAGTCAGCTTATTGAACGCTATCGAGGACAATTAGACCTCTATGCAGAGGCTCTATCTCGTTCTTATCAGATAGAAACAGTTGAAAAATATTTGATTCTACTTGGTAAAGACCAAGTAGAAGTCGTTAAACTATAAAAAGAAAGGAGACATCATGTCCATTCCTGTTAGAAAAAACTTATATGATGCAGTTTTAGAGGCCTCTAAAGCCGATACTTGGGAACAAGCTACCAAAGAATGGAGTGAAGTTTCCTTGATTTTTAATGGAATCGGTCGAAGCAATTGTGTCTGCGGTAATGCTATTAAGTATGCTTATGAACTTTTTAACGGAGTTACTGGCAAACGACTTTTTCCCATTGGGAGTGACTGTGTGCGTCATTTCCAAAGAATTAGCCTAGATCAACAGCTAGAAGAGGAGGAAAAACTTCTCAGAAAGCTTGAAAATCTAACCAGAAAGGCCCAGAAAAAAGAAGCAATTCGAGTTAATAAAACGGACTTTGATGAGCGACTGATCAACTGGCTATGGGAAAAGGGAGCTTTTAAGTCAAATCGAGGTAATCAATTTTCGCCAGAAAAGGATTATCAACTCTTTTTGGAAGTTTTTCAAGGTGGAAGTTGGAGTAAGGCAGAGCCTTTGAAGAAAGCTCGTATGGAGGAAGTCCTTGAAAAATTTATCAAACCCTTTCTACTTGGAAAATCTGACGATCAGCTCTATCTTGTTAAACTAGGAAAAGAAAAAATTGACTATGAGCAGGAACTTCGCATCAAGGCTGAAAAGGAGCGAAAGAAGCGGGACAAGATTGCTAAACAATATGCGGATAACCTGGTTCTAGCAATGGGACCAGCTGAACGTGCCTATCAGGATTACTTTGGATTGAGCGAAACACTGACACTAGAGGAGCGCCAGTGGGAAAAGATTCTCTTCGGTAAAAATCGTGCAGAACGTTCTATAAAATCAAAACAGTACCAAAGAGAACTTGAAAAGGATCAACGCATTGCTAGTCAAGATCCTCTTGAAAGAAAACAAAAGCAAGTCTGGTTGCTTAACTCGTATTTTAAGGATATACCCGAAGAAAAAGCTCGATTTTCCCGACTTCTAATCATGTATCGAAAAACTGGAGAAATTCCATTTTCAACTGACTATCTCTCTAACACTTTGTTTGACTTTTTCTACAAAATGAAGGCTTTTGAATTTGAAATAGCACCTGATCAGGTACGTGATTTTCTAAAGGAATGTTTAGATGAAGAAAACCTATCATCCGCTCAAAAATCTTGGATAGAAGGCATTTTAACCAACTGCATCAAACCTTTTTTAGAAAGAATGATAGTATAGCGGCAGTTTTCGTCCTGCATGAAGAAATTCATTATTGTTAAAATTATGTCTCTAAATCATTTGACATAATTTTATTTATGTATTAACTTCAAATTTTTGTATCAACATTAAAAATTAGAAAGAAACTATGTCAAAAGAAATCAATATCGAATATTATCACCAACTAGCCTTGCAAAAACAAAAAGAGCATCGGAAGTTTTTAGGAAATCTAAAGAAGAAAGCGCCTAAAAATTTAGATAAAATTGCGCTTGAAATCCATCAAGAAGTTTTTACTGAAATTGATTGTACAGCCTGCGCTAACTGCTGCAAGAGTCTTGGTCCAGACTTCAAAGAAGCAGATATCACACGTATTGCCAAGTATTTTAAAATGAAATTGCCAGCCTTTGAAGCTGAGTTTTTGCAAGTAGATGAAGATGGAGATAAGGTTTTCAAATCTATGCCCTGTCCATTTTTAGGAGGCGATAATCTCTGTTCCATCTACGACGTCCGTCCCAAAGCCTGTCGTGAATTTCCACATACTGACCGTAAGAAGATTTACCAAATCAATAATCTTACTATTAAAAATACTCTAACCTGCCCCGCAGCCTATCTCTTTGTAGAAAGATTAAGAGAGAAAATAGACTAAGGACTCTCATTGTATGATAAGATTCATCCTCAAATACAGTTGCTATTTGAGGATTTTTGTATATTTATTTTTATCTGAAAATTCAAATCATATTTCTTATTAAGTGATAAGTCGTTTCTTTAAGCTTAAAATTTTTTAAACCTAATCTTAAAGAAAACTGATATAAGGTATTTTTAAGCGATATTCTGTATAGTTATACCATCATCAAAGAAAGAGGTATCGATATGAACTACATAGTCATTCCAGCTTATCAACCAGATAAGCAACTTATCAAACTCATCGAAAAAATTCACGAAAAGAGTGATTTTCATATCTTAGTCATAGACGACGGCAGTTCATCAGAGTGCCAAAAAATCTTTGACAAAGCAGAACATTATGCAACTGTCATCCGTCACCAAGTGAACCAAGGTAAAGGGCAGGCTCTAAAAACAGCCTTTACTTATATCCAAGAACAAAACATTTATGGTACGGTTGTCACAGCAGATGCGGATGGACAGCACAAGGTATGGGATATTTTCCGCACGGCTAATAAAGCTTCCGAAAATCCAAACAAGCTAATCTTGGGTGTACGTGCCTTTTCTGGAAAAGTTCCCCTTCGTAGCCGTTTTGGTAACAGCTTAACCCAAGCTCTCTTTAAGCTTCAAACAGGAGTAGGAGTAACAGACACACAAACTGGACTTCGTGCATTTACGACAAACTTGATACCGTTTATGCTTAAGATTGAAGGCCAACGTTATGAATATGAAATGAATATGTTGCTCGAAGCAACAAAAGAATACGAGATTCTAGAAGTGCCTATTGAAACTGTCTATATCAACGATAATGAGGCTTCACACTTCCGTCCAATCCAAGACGGGCTCATGATTTATAAAAATATCTTTAAATTTGCCTTATCATCTCTTAGTAGCTTTGTTGTAGACTATGTCGTTTACGCCCTAGCAATCTTGATTTTGCCGACAGTTCCGACGAGTCTACGAATCTTTCTAGCAAACGGAGTCGCTCGTGTGACTAGCTCTATTTTCAACTATTCTACAAATAAGAAACTAGTCTTTAAAAATGACGATAGCCTTGTGAAAACAGGGATGGGTTACTTTGGTCTAGCAGTCGGACTCTTTATCTTAGACACGCTACTGATTCGTCTCTTCTTTACAGTCTTTGGTATCAACCTTCTGATTGCTAAAGTTATCGTCGGCATCCTTCTCTTAGCTGTTTCTTGGACAGTTCAGAAGAAATTCATCTTTAAAGAAAGGACATCAACTGTATTATGAAATTTTTAAAGAAACGCTATGCTTACGCCTCAGTTCTTGGCCTACTCTTGACAGGATCCTTTAGTTACTCAATGCTAAAGACCTTTGTCCTCGCTGAAACTATCTCGACAGTTGCAACAACTAGCACAAGTTCCAATGCTGCAGCAGCAAGTCAAGCTGCTAAAACAGCTACTGTCACTGACTCTAGTTATAAAGATGACAATATTACTGTCAATTTGTCTGAAACGACGGTCAATAATACCCAAGTCTACGTTGCTGATATTACTCTGAGCTCATCGGATTATCTGAAAACTGCCTTTGCTCAAAATGCCTACGGAACTAACGTAACTGCAAAAACCTCTGTTACCGCAGCTGACAACAATGCCATTTTAGCGGTAAATGGGGACTACTATGGAGCAAACTCTACAGGCTATGTTATCCGTAATGGAGTTGTTTATCGTGATACTGTTCGTGAAGATTCTAGTAATGGGGACTTAGCTATTTATAAAGACGGCTCTTTCAAGGTTATATACGAAGATCAGATCTCAGCTGAGCAACTAGTAAATGACGGTGTCGTCAATCTCTTGGCTTTTGGACCAGCCTTGGTCGAAAATGGTGAAATTGCAGTTGATACCAATACAGAAGTAGGACAGGCTATGGCATCAAATCCTCGTACAGCTATTGGTATGATCGATGAAAACCACTATATCATCGTGGTTTCAGATGGACGTACCTCTGAAAGTGAAGGTCTCTCTCTTTATCAGCTTGCTGAGGTCATGAAATCTTATGGAGCAAAAACAGCCTACAACCTTGATGGTGGTGGATCATCTACACTTTACTTCAACGGTCAGGTTATCAATAAACCAACGACTGGAGGAAACAAAATTTCAGAAAGGGCGGTGAGTGACATTGTCTACATCGGTTACTAATCTTGGCAAAAAACGTTTTAAGAAAACGATCATTTCTTATACACTAATCACTATTTTCTTCTTTGCATTTTCTAGAATCTACGAAGCTTTTAGTTTTGGAGAAACTTCTGTTCATATGCACTATCTATTTGCAGTACCTCTTATTGGAGGAATTCTACTAGCAATCTTTCTCAAGGTTCTCCCACATTTCTCTCGTATTAGTCTAAATCTATGGAATTCAGCAGTAGCGATTATTACGGCAGGTACACTTTTCCGTGGGATTGTCAACCTTTCAGGACGCTCAACAACCTTGGATGCACCCTACTGGTATGTTGGGATTGGGTTTGCAATACTAGCGATCGTCACTATTTTCATCAATCCAAACCTTTGGAAGAGTACTAGCAAAGTAACTAAAACAAAACGCAAAGAAGTCTATGGTCAGGCATAATGTTATAAAAAAGTAGTCGTTCAGCTGATGTTCGACTACTTTTTATCGCCTTTTATTTCTAAAATATTGTAGAAATATTACAAGTTCTTTTCTTATGAAAGATACTACTTTTATATTTAACAGAATATTGTATAATATAGTGGATAAATACTGTTTTTTACACAATATATAGAAACATCAAATACACTATCTATGTATTTGTTAGGAGAAAAAGAATGAAAAAAATATTGCTGGCAAGTACGGTTGCCCTCTCTATGGCAGGTTTTGCAAAAACGACCGTCTATGCCGAGGATTCTCAAGCCACCAATAATATTCAATCATCAGAAAAGATTGCTACGAATACAGTAAGCAATGAAAAGAAAAATCAAAGCGAAGCTGAAAAAGCAACTTCTCAAACTCCAGAGACAAAAGAACAACCTTCAAAAGAAGCAGTAGTAGAAGTAGTTAACAAAGAAGGTTGGCAAAAAGAAAATAACCAATGGCGTTATTATGAGAATAATCAACCAGTTTCGAATTGGAAAAAAATAGCTGGTGTTTGGTACTATTTTAATCAAGATGGTATCATGCTTAGTAATACTATCTTTAATGATTACCTATTGAATAATAGCGGTGCTTTGACAGAATCTTCTTGGGTAAAAATTGACAACCAGTGGTATTATTCCACTGAGGACGGGAAAGTTACTCGTAATAATTGGAAAAAGATAGCTGGAGTTTGGTATCGATTCGATGAAAATGGTATCATGATCAGCAATGCTGTTTACGATGACTATCTATTCAAATCAAGTGGAGCCATAGCTGAAAATAGCTGGGTAAAAATTGCTGATAAATGGTATTATGGGAATCAAGAAGGTAAAATCAATCGTGACAAGTGGGCAAAGATTGATGGCCTATGGTATCGATTTGATGAATCTGGTGTCATGCTAAGTGCTACTATTTATAAAGACCATCTTCTCAAGACTAGTGGAGCTATGGCAGAAAATGCCTGGGCAAAACTCGAAGATAAGTGGTATTATGCTACAACATCAGGAAAAATTATTCGCGATAAGTGGGAGAAAATCAGCGGTTCATGGTACTATTTTAATAAAGACGGTGTCATGTTAAGTAGCCAATGGAAAGAGAAATACTATCTAAAAGATAGTGGTGCCATGGCTAAAAGCGAATGGATTTTCGATGAAAAATACAAGAGTTGGTTCTACCTCAAGTCGGACGGTACCTATGCTGAAAATCAATGGGTAGGTTCTTACTATCTCAAATCTTTTGGTTATATGGCCAAAAATGAATGGATTTTCGATAAGGACTACAACGCTTGGTATTATCTAAAAGAAGATGGAGTCTATGTAACTGGTAACTTCACCATTAATGGAAAAGACTATACTTTCCAAAGCAACGGAAAATGGATTACTGATACAGCCTCATACTATAAAGTAAAACCAATTACAGCAAATGTCTATAGTGCTTCTGGTGAGAAACTTAGCTATATTTCGCAAGGAAGTATTGTAGCGATTGATGGAGCTGAAGCCAAAGACGGTCGACTTCCGGTCAAAATTTCTGGCCTTTCAGGATATATGAACAAGAGTGATTTAGTAGCAGTCAGCTCAGATAGTGACTTCATTCCTCACTATGCCACTGACGGTAATTATCTTTACCATGAGTTATCACCTTACGCAAGTATTCGTGTAGCACCTCATAGTTCATCAATGGCAATTGGTAAAAAATACTATTCAGCTGATGGCAAGAACTTTGAGAACTTTACAGTTGAAAATCCTTTCTTATTTAGAGATTTAAGAAAACCAACCAATTACACAGCTGAAGAATTAGATAAAGTCTATTCTCTTATGAATATCAAAGGAAGTCGTCTGGCAGGTAAGGGAGCAATCTTTAAAGAAGCTGAAGAACGTTATCAGATCAACGCTCTCTATCTAATTGCCCATAGTGCCATAGAAAGTTCATGGGGACGTAGCCAAATTGCTAAGGATAAAAACAACTTCTTTGGTATCGCTGCTTATGATACAACACCATATGATTCAGCAAAAAGCTTTGACGATGTTGATAAGGGTATCTTAGGTGCAGCCAAGTGGATCCGCGAAAATTACATCGATAATGGCAGAACATACCTTGGAAATAAAGCGTCAGGGATGAATGTTCTTTATGCATCAGATCCATACTGGGGAGAAAAAATTGCAAGTATCATGATGAGAATCAACAGTCAGCTAGGTGAAAAAGATTAAAAATCATTAAAATCGATAACAACTGCAAAGTGGTTATCGATTTTGCTTATCATGATAAACTTGAGAAATGAACTTTATGAAGCAGAATTTTGAACATATACATACAAGAGGGATAAATTTAAATCACATAGGGATCAACGCATACGCTTATGATTATTCAGCAATCCCAGACTTACTTGATAATCTCAAAGCCAATAATCAAATTATACTAGGTGGGGATGTTTTTTGCTACAAGAATGGCCAATTGAAACATACTTATGATCATTGGTATTACGAGAAACAAGATCCAACCATTGATAGCAGTAAATCCATTTTTCAAACAGAAAAATATATCAGCAACTATGTTAAAGATCATGGTGAACACTATTATTTTTCAATTATTTTAGACAATGAGGAATTTAATTTGTGACTGATTGACTTAGAAAACATTTTACAATCGGCATTGAATCAAGCGTCAAATATGAGAAATCATGTTATAATAAAAGATAGTGATTTATTTTTAGAAAAAGGATATCTATTTAATTTTTAACTATGAAAAAATAGATACAAATCCAATAAAAGAAAGGAATTTTACAGAATGGCAACTATTCAATGGTTTCCTGGACATATGTCCAAGGCGCGTCGTCAGGTCCAGGAAAATTTAAAATTTGTTGATTTTGTGACAGTTTTAGTAGATGCACGTTTGCCCTTGTCTAGCCAAAATCCAATGCTGACTAAAATCATCGGAGATAAACCAAGACTATTGATTTTGAACAAAGCGGACCTAGCGGACCCAGTATTAACAAAAGAATGGCGTCAGCACTTTGAATCACAAGGCATTCAAACACTGGCAATCAATTCTAAAGAGCAAATTACAGTTAAAGTCGTAACCGATGCTGCTAAGAAACTCATGGCAGATAAGATTGCTCGTCAAAGAGAACGTGGTATTCAAATTGAAACCTTACGCACCATGATTATTGGGATTCCAAACGCAGGAAAATCAACTCTGATGAACCGTTTGGCTGGTAAGAAAATTGCTGTAGTTGGGAACAAACCTGGTGTGACAAAAGGCCAGCAATGGCTCAAAACAAATAAAGATCTTGAAATCTTGGATACTCCAGGGATTCTCTGGCCAAAATTCGAAGACGAGACCGTCGCTCTTAAACTCGCTCTTACAGGAGCAATCAAGGATCAGTTGCTTCCAATGGATGAAGTGACTATTTTCGGTCTCAACTACTTTAAAACCCATTATCCCGATAAGCTTCAAGAACGTTTTAAACAAATGAATATGGATGATGAAGCTCCTCAAATTATCATGGATATGACTCGTATCCTTGGTTTCCGTGATGATTACGATCGTTTTTACAATCTCTTTGTCAAAGAGGTTCGTGATGGAAAACTTGGTAACTATACCTTAGATACATTGGATGATCTCAATGGCAACGATTAAAGAAATAAAAGAGAAATTAGCAAAGATAACTGAACTTGAAAGTCCCTTTTTTAAGGAATTTGAAAAAGATTCTCGTTCAGGTGTACAAAAGGAAATTGAAAAACGTAAGAAATCTATTCAAGCTGAAATTGATGAAAATCTCCGCTTAGAAGCCATGCTTAGCTATGAAAAAGAGTTTTACGCTCAAGGTCTTAGCTTAATTGCAGGTGTAGATGAAGTTGGACGTGGGCCTTTAGCTGGGCCTGTTGTTGCTGCAGCAGTCATTCTTCCCCAAAATTGTAAGATTAAAGGCTTAAATGACAGTAAAAAGATCCCTAAGAGAAAACATGAGGAGATTTTTCAAGCTGTTAAGGACAATGCTCTAGCAATTGGTATTGGAATTATGGACAATCAAGTCATTGATCAAGTCAATATCTATGAAGCAACTAAACTAGCCATGAAAGAAGCTATTTCTCAGCTTGACCCTCAACCAGAACACCTTTTGATTGATGCTATGAAGTTGGATTTGCCGATTTCTCAGACATCCATTATTAAGGGTGATGCTAATTCACTCTCTATTGCAGCAGCATCTATCGTTGCGAAGGTTACAAGAGATAAGATCATGGCTAACTATGACGAAGAATTTCCAGGTTATGATTTTGCTCAAAATGCTGGCTATGGAACTGCTAAGCATCTAGAAGGAATTGAAAAGCACGGTGTCACACCTATTCATCGAACCAGTTTTGAACCGATAAAAACGATCGTTTCAGAAACTAGTAAAAGATAATTAAAGGAGATAATTATGGAGGAACAGTCGGAAATACTTAGTTCCAAGAAAGAATTTGCCTTCGCATCCAGTACGATCTTAGCTCAAGTAGGGCGAGGTATTATTGTTGGATTAGTCGTAGGACTTATTGTAGGATCATTTCGATTTTTGATCGAAAAAGGCTTTCATATCGTTCAAGGATTTTATCAAGACCAAGAGAATCTGATACGGAATCTATTGATCATTTTATTATTTTATATCCTCATTTGCTTACTTAGTGCCAAATTAACACGCTCAGAAAAGGATATCAAAGGTTCTGGTATTCCTCAAGTTGAGGCAGAGTTAAAAGGTCTCATGTCACTCAACTGGTGGGGTGTGCTTTGGAAGAAATACATCCTTGGTATTTTAGCAATCGCTAGTGGACTCATGCTCGGTCGTGAAGGTCCAAGTATTCAACTAGGTGCCGTTGGAGGTAAAGGAATTGCTAAATGGCTGAAATCTAGTCCAGTAGAAGAGCGCTCTTTAATAGCTAGTGGAGCTGCTGCTGGACTTGCCGCAGCCTTTAACGCTCCAATAGCAGGCCTGCTTTTTGTAGTAGAAGAAGTCTACCATCACTTTTCAAGATTTTTCTGGGTTTCTACCTTGGCAGCCAGTCTAGTTGCAAACTTTGTCTCTCTTCTCATCTTCGGCTTAACACCTGTTCTAGATATGCCGGATGACATCCCTCTCATGAATCTTAGCCAATATTGGATTTATCTGGTGATGGGAATTTTTCTAGGACTCTCAGGTTTTCTCTATGAAAAAGCCGTTCTTAACGTTGGAAAAGTATATGATTGGATTGGTCAAAAGGTTCATCTGGATAAGGCCAATTATCCTATTCTAGCCTTTCTTCTTATCATTCCAATAGGAATCTTCCTACCTCAAATACTTGGTGGGGGCAATCAGGTTGTCTTATCCTTAACAGAACAAGATTATAGTTTCCAAATTCTTTTACTTTACTTCATCATTCGCTTTATCTGGAGCATGATTAGTTACGGAAGTGGACTGCCAGGTGGTATTTTCTTGCCAATTTTAGCTTTAGGCTCCTTACTTGGTGCTCTAGTAGGCGTTATTTGTGTCAATCTAGGCCTCGTTACACAGCAGCAATTCCCTATCTTTGTGATTCTTGGAATGAGCGGGTATTTTGGGGCCATCTCAAAAGCACCTTTGACAGCTATGATTCTTGTGACGGAAATGGTTGGTGACATCCGCAATCTAATGCCTTTAGGGATGGTAACCCTAGTTGCCTATATTGTTATGGATCTGCTCAAAGGGGCGCCCGTCTATGAAGCCATGCTGGAGAAAATGCTACCTGAATCAGTAACTGATGATGGAGAAGTTACCCTCATTGAAATTCCAGTTTCAGATAAAATAGCAGGGAAACAAGTACATGAACTCAACTTACCACATAATATCCTCATCACAACTCAAGTCCATAATGGCAAGAGCCAAACCGTTAACGGTTCAACCAGAATGTACCTCGGTGATATGATTCACCTAGTTATTCCAAAAAGTGAAATTGGAAAAGTGAAAGATTTATTGTTGTAGGAAAACGAGTTTACATAATTTATGTTATGTCTCGCATATAGTTGGTCTAAAATTAGTAATTAAAATGATAGACCGAGTCATATGAATCAAAACTCGATTCCTAAATAATGGTATCGAGTTTTTATAATTTATTCTAATAAACTTAAACTGTAGAAGCTTTAGAAATTTTTGAAGTCAATAAATTAATGATCAATAATTCACTTAGCGAATCTAGACGTTTTTTAGTATTGTATAGCTTATTTGAACATTCCTAAATCTCCCCTATAACATCTTTCCGAAAAACTATAATTTTCTTGAAAAATATATCTAGCTATGCTATACTATTAGTATAGAAAGATTTGGAGAAAAACATGAAACGCGAGATCTTATTGGAACGGATTGATAAACTCAAACAAGTCATGCCCTGGTATGTATTGGAATATTATCAATCAAAATTGGCCGTTCCCTACAGTTTTACAACCTTGTACGAATACTTAAAGGAATACGATCGATTTTTCACCTGGGTTTTGGAATCTGGTATATCGGATGCTGATACTATGGCAAATATTCCTTTGGATGTTCTGGAGAACATGACCAAGAAAGACATGGAATCTTTTATTCTTTACTTACGTGAACGTCCTCTGCTCAATGCTAATTCGACAAAAAACGGGGTTTCCCAAACAACCATTAACCGTACCCTTTCTGCATTATCTAGTCTCTATAAGTATTTGACCGAGGAAGTTGAAAATGAGCAAGGTGAACCTTATTTCTATCGCAATGTTATGAAGAAGGTTGCTACCAAGAAAAAGAAAGAAACTTTAGCTGCACGGGCTGAGAATATCAAGCAAAAACTCTTTTTAGGTAATGAAACAGAAGGTTTTCTTAACTATATTAATGAGGAATACCCTAAAACTCTCTCAAATCGCGCCTTATCTTCCTTTAATAAGAATAAAGAGCGTGATTTGGCCATTATCGCCCTTCTCTTGGCATCTGGTGTCCGTTTATCTGAAGCTGTTAACCTAGACCTTCGTGACCTCAATCTTAAGATGATGGTCATTGAAGTCACTCGAAAAGGTGGGAAACGCGATTCGGTAAATGTAGCCGCCTTTGCTAAGCCTTATCTGGAGCAATATCTTGCTATTCGAGACAAACGTTATAAGACAGAAAGGACTGATACAGCTCTCTTTCTGACCTTGTATCGAGGTGTTCCAAACCGCATCGATGCTTCTAGTGTTGAAAAAATGGTCGCCAAGTATTCAGAAGACTTTAAAGTCCGCGTGACGCCCCACAAACTCCGCCACACCCTTGCAACTCGTCTCTATGATGCTACTAAATCACAAGTTTTGGTCAGCCACCAGCTGGGACATGCTAGCACCCAAGTTACCGACTTGTATACCCATATTGTCAATGACGAACAAAAGAATGCACTAGATAGTTTATAATTTCTAACATAATATAAATTATGTAAATTTGCATCCATAAAAAGAAGTTGGAATAACCAACTTCTCTTTATTTTATTCTACAACCGCCTCAGCAATTTCTTCTGCAGTGATTCCTGCGAAGTAACGACCTAGGTTAATGGTTTGAAAAACTTTAAGTACATCTTCGCGTTCGTATTTAACACCACGAAGGACATCTTCTACAGCTGCTACGTCTTCGATACCAAAGAAGTCACCGTAAATCTTGATGTCTTGAATTTTTGATTCGATAACATTAGCAAAGATTTCAACCTTACCACTTGGGAATTTAGTTCCACGACGGACATTGTATTCAGGTGATTTCCCATAATTCCAGTCCCAAGTTCCAAACTTAGTTTCTTTGATTCGATTGATTTCAGCCAATTCTTCATCTGAGAACACATATTCTGTCATTTCAGGATATTCTTTTTTCATGTATTCCAAAAGTAGATCACGGAATTCTTCAACAGTGATTTTTTCTGGTAATTCATCAACGATATTGGTTACGCGAGCACGAACTGATTTAACACCTTTAGATTCAAACTTATCTTTAGACACTTTAAGTGCGTTAGCTAGGACTGACAAATCCACGTCAAAGAGAAGACAACCATGGTGCATGATACGGCCATTGATATAGGCTTGTGCATTTCCACAGAATTTTTTACCGTCGATTTCTAAGTCGTTACGGCCTGTAAATTCAGCTTTAACACCAAGTTCAGCCAAAGTATTGATAACTGGAGTAGAGAAGCTCTTGAAGTCAAAGGCCTTGTTTTCATCTTCTTTTGAAATGATCGTGTAGTTGAGGTTGTTCAAGTCATGGTAAACAGCCCCACCACCACTGATACGACGGACTACTTCAATTCCGTGTTCGCGAACATAGTCACGGTTGATTTCTTCGATCGTATTTTGGTGACGTCCTACAATAATAGATGGTTTGTTGATCCAAAGCAGGAAGATTTGATCCTCGTCCAAAAGGTGTTTAAAAGCATATTCTTCCAAGGCGATATTAAAGGCAGTGTCGTTTGAATGATTGATAATATATTTCATGATATCCCTTTATACGATAGAGACTGGAAAATATCTTTCCAGCCTAGTCTATCTTCATTTTATTTTTTCTTAGGTGAATGGATGGCCATTCCAAGAACATCCGCAAACGCTTCGTACATCACTTCAGAGTATGTTGGGTGTCCGTGAATTGTCTTAAGCATTTCTTCAACAGTGATTTCCATTTCGATGATGCTTGACGCTTCGTTGATCAATTCTGCTGCTGCAGGACCAATGATATGAACACCAAGGATTTCACCATATTTCTTGTCTGCAATGACTTTAACGAAACCTTGAGCCGCATCTGATGCAATGGCACGACCGTTAGCCGCAAAGTTGAATTTACCAATTGCTACATCATATTTCTCACGAGCTTGTTCTTCAGTCAAACCAACAGCTGCAACTTCTGGAAGAGTGTAGATTGCTGCAGGAGTCAAGTTCAATTTGGCAACAGCGTGGTTTCCTTTAAGTGCATTTTCAGCAGCAACTTCACCCATACGGAAGGCAGCGTGAGCCAACATCTTAGTGCCGTTGATATCACCTGGTGCATAGATACCTGGAACAGAAGTTTCCATGTATTCGTTGACTTTGATACGACCACGTTCTAATTCAAACTCGACTTCACCGATACCTTCAAGGTCTGGAACACGTCCGATTGATAGAAGAGCTTTGTTAGCAATGATATCATCTTTTCCTTCAACCTTGATACGGAGTTTGCCATCTTCTTCAATGATTTCTTGGAGTTTAGTATCCGTCAAGATTGTCATACCTTTACGTTCAAGGATTAAACGAAGGTTCTTAGATACTTCCGCATCCATAGCTGGAACAATACGATCCATCATTTCGATAACAGTAACTTTTGAACCAAATGTCATGAAGGCTTGTCCAAGTTCGATTCCGACAACACCGCCACCAATGATGACAAGGCTTTCTGGAACTTCGTTCATTTCAAGGATATCATCACTGGTCATCACAAGAGATGATTCCATACCAGGAACGTTGATTTTGCTTACTTTTGAACCACCAGCAAGGATGATTTTCTTAGTTTCAAGCAATTCAGAACCATTTACCAAGACATTCTTATCTTTAGTAATAGTACCGATACCTTTATGAACATCAACTCCATAGCTACGAAGGAGTCCTGCAACACCACCAACAAGAGTATTAACAACTTTAGATTTAGTTTCTAAAAGTTTGTCCATATCAACTGTGAAGTTAGGATTTTCAATTACGATACCACGATTTGCTGCATGACCGATATTCTCGATAATTTCAGCGTTATGGAGGTAAGTCTTAGTTGGAATACATCCTCGGTTCAAGCAAGTACCACCAAGTTCAGATTTCTCAACAAGAGCAACCTTACCACCTAATTGAGCTGCTTTAATGGCAGAAACATAACCAGCAGGTCCACCACCAATAACGACGATATCGTAAGCATCATCGCTCTTGCCATCATCGTTTGAAGCGCTGACTGCAGGTGCTGGACTAGCTTCTGGTGCAGGAGCTCCAGCTGATGGGATGTTTTCACCTTCCTCACCAAGATATCCGATAACTTCAGTAACAGGAACAGTCTCGCCGTCACCTTTGAGGATAGCGATCAAGTAACCGTCTTCTTCTGCTTCCAATTCCATGCTGACTTTGTCAGTCATGATCTCCAAAAGGATTTCTCCTTCTTTAACAAATTCTCCGACTTTTTTATTCCATTGGACGATTTGTCCTTCTGTCATATCCACGCCGGCTTTTGGCATAATTACTTCTAAGGCCATATCTTACTTCCTTTATCTATATTTCTAAAAATAAATTCTCTAAACCAACATTGAGATTGGGTTTTCAATCAAGGCTTTCAAGTCTTTCATAAACTTAGCACCAGCCATACCATCTACGACACGGTGGTCAATTGTTAAACCAAGACTCATAATTGGACGAATCACAATTTCACCATTAACTACAACAGGTTTCTCAATTGTCGAGCTAACTCCAAGGATTGCTGAGTTCGGTTGGTTAATGATTGGACCGAATGATTGAACACCAAACATTCCCAAGTTACTGATGGTGAAGGTAGAATTCTGCAATTCGCTAGGAGCTAGTTTACCATCCAAAGTACGCCCGATAACATCTTTGAAGGCAACTACCAGCTCAGACAAACTCATTTTTTCAGCATTATAAACAACTGGCGTCATCAATCCATTGTCCATTCCAACTGCCATCGCAAGGTTGACATAATTGTGAGTGATAATTGTCTTACCATCTTCCGTCAATGAAGCGTTGATGTATGGGTGTTTCATAAGAGTCTTAACAACCGCAAGTGAAAGCAAGTCTGTAACAGTAATTTTCTTACCAGTTGCTTCCATGATTGGATCAAGGACTTTCTTACGAAGGGCAAGCATTTCAGACATATCGACATCGTAGTTAAGCGTGAAGGTTGGTGCAGTCAAGTAAGATTCAACCATACGTTGAGCAATAACCTTACGCATCGGTGTCATTGGAATACGCTCGATTTCACCGTAAGGTGTTACGTTGTCTGGAGTTTCTTCCACTTTCTCGATTTGAGCAGGAGACTTAATCGTATCGTTTTCGATATTTTCAGGAAGGAAAGCTAAAACATCCTTCTTCATAATCTTACCACGGTGACCAGTTCCTTGGATTTCCTGCCATGCAATGTTATGTTCAAGGGCAATTCGTTTTGCAAGTGGTGAAATGCGAACCACATTAGTGTCTTTAAATGTTTCCACGTCTTCTTTGTGGACACGACCGTTTGCGCCTGAGCCAGAAATATCGTAGAGATTAATTCCTAAATCATCCGCTAATTTTCTAGCTGCAGGAGTCGCTCTTAGCTTATCATCAGCCATGACCTCTCCTATTCTATTATAAGATACTAAGGGCATCAAAAGTCACAGTGAAAATAGGAAACTTGACGAAGAAACTTTAGTTTCCAGGAAAGTTTATCTTTTTCACACAGACTTTAGCCCGAATTCAATTTTATGATGCAAAGGGCTTTTAGCCCGTACTCTAATCTAAGATATCAAGTACGCAGAGAACTCTGCACCTAAAAGTTACAAAGCTTCTCGTCTAATTAATTTTTTACATAATTTATTTTATGTATTATTGTTTGTTATGAGTTTTACGAATGGCATCTTTGATGCTTTCAACTGTCGGAATCATTGCATTTTCAAGATTTTGTGCATAGGGCATTGGTACATCTTCACCTGCGCAACGGCGGATTGGTGCATCCAAGTAATCAAATGCTTCTGATTCTGAGATAATAGCTGAGATTTCACCGATAAAACCACTTGTCTTGTGGGCATCGTTGACAAGAACTACTTTTCCAGTCTTCTTAACTGAATTAATAATGATGTCTTTATCAAGTGGAACCAAAGTACGTGGGTCTACTACTTCTACTGAGATGCCTTCTTCAGCTAACTCTTCAGCTGCTTGCATAACACGACGGAGCATTTTACCATAGGTTACAACTGTAACATCCGTTCCTTCTCGTTTGATTTCTCCGACACCAAGTGGGATAGTATAGTCTGGATCAACAGGAACCTCACCTTTTTGGTTGAATTCTGATTTGTATTCCAGAATGATAACTGGGTTGTTGTCGCGAATAGAAGACTTAAGAAGCCCTTTCATATCAGCTGGTGTACCTGGAGCTACTACTTTCAATCCTGGGATGTGAGTAAACCATGTTTCCAATGATTGTGAGTGTTGTGCTGCAGAACCTACTCCGTTACCAGCTGCACAGCGGATTGTCATTGGGACTTGACCTTTACCACCAAACATATAACGAGTTTTAGCGGCTTGGTTAACGATAGCATCCATGGCAATTACAGAAAAGTCCATGAAAGTCATATCAACGATTGGACGAAGTCCTGTCATAGCAGCACCTGCTGCTGCACCAGAAATTGCAGCTTCAGAGATTGGACAGTCACGAACACGTTCTGGACCAAATTCTTCAAGCATACCTACTGAAGTACCGAAGTCTCCGCCGAAAACTCCGACATCTTCACCCATCAAAAGCACATTTTCATCACGACGCATTTCCTCAGACATTGCAAGGATAATGGTATCGCGGAAAGACATTAATTTAGTTTCCATATTTTCTCTACTTCTCCTTAGTCTGCGTAAATATCTTCAAATGCTGATTCTAGTGGAGGGAATGGACTTTCTTCTGCAAATTTAACAGATGCCTCCACTGCTTCCTTAACTTGTGCTTGAATTTCTTCAAGTTCCTCTGCACTAGCAATCTTGTTCTCAACAAGGTACTTGCGAAGATTTTCGATTGGATCTTTTTGTTTCCACTCTTCTACTTCTTCACGTGTACGATATTTACCTGGGTCTGAAGATGAGTGACCAAGCCAACGGTAGGTTACACTCTCAATCAAGACAGGACCTTTACCAGAGCGAACATGATCGACTGCCTTTTTAAATCCTTCGTAGACATCGATTACATTGTTACCATCTTCGATAAACATACCAGGAATACCGTAAGCTGCGCTACGTTCATGGATATGTTGAACATTCGTCATTTTCTTAATATCTGCTGAAATTCCGTATCCGTTATTGATACAGTAGAAAATAACAGGAAGATTCCAGATTGAAGCCATATTCACCGCTTCGTGGAAAACACCTTCGTTTGTTGCCCCGTCACCAAAGAAGCAGACAACGATTTTACCAGTGTTTTTCATTTGTTGAGTAAGGGCAGCGCCTACTGCGATTCCCATACCACCACCTACAATACCGTTGGCACCAAGGTTACCTGCATCAAGGTCGGCGATGTGCATAGACCCGCCTTTACCTTTACAAGTTCCAGTATATTTACCTAGGATTTCAGCCATCATACCATTAAGGTCGATTCCTTTAGCAATAGCTTGTCCGTGACCACGGTGATTTGAAGTGATCAGATCATCTGCGTTTAGAGCTAACATAGCCCCGACGTTAGCAGCTTCCTCACCAACAGAAAAGTGCGTCATTCCTGGCACTTTTCCCTTTTTTACTAATTGAGCAATTTTTAAGTCCATACGACGAATTTCTTCCATCTTACGGAACATCTCAAGCAAAAGATTTTTATCTAAAGTTGACATAATCTTGCCTTTCTAAGTTTAAATTCTTATAGTTCTATTTTACTTTATAGGTTAATTAGTGTCAAAAAATATGCTTGCAATTTTTCACAATATAAAAAAAGAAAAGTCAGTAAAATCAAGACTTTTCTTTATATAAAATACAAATTTCACAAGATGTTTTTTCAACAAATTATTTGAATCTTTTCATAATAACTTGTAAACGCCACTGATAAAGAATTCCACTTACCATTAAACTAATAATGAGAGCAATCCAATAGGAGTACGCACCTAAACTAGTCGAATAATCAAGATATAACCCAAGCGGAATCCCAACACCCCAGTATCCGAGAAGACCAAGACAAAAAGGAACAATCGTATCCTTGTAACCTCTTAAAATACCTTGTAAAGGTGCCGCAAAGGTATCAGCTAACTGGAAGAACAAACTATAGGTCATAAAAGATGCTGTCAGTTGGATAAATTCTGAATCTTGACCATATAGTCTGGCTACATTTTCACGATAGATGTAGAGAAAACTAAGTGTTAAAACCGCAAACACCATAGCTGTTAAACGGCCAATATGGATATACTGTTTTGCATCGTCTAACCGTTTAGCTCCTACCTCATAAGAAATCACAATGGCCATCGCAGTTGAAATACTCATAGGAAAAGCATACATCAGATTTGAAAAGTTCATAGCTGACTGATGACTTGCAATAATAATTGATGAGAATTTCGCCATAATCAAACCAACAACTGAAAAAATGGCTACTTCAGCAAATACCGTCCCACCAATTGGTAGACCAAGATAAATAGCTTCCTTGATTTTTTTGATTTGTAGAGGCATAGGTTTTTGGAGTTGATATTCCTTGAGCTTTTTATGCTTTAACAAGACCAAAACTGAAATCAGCAACAATGCCCAGTACGCAAGGGAAGTCCCTAGACCTGCTCCTGCACCTCCTAACTCAGGAAAACCAAAAGCTCCATAAATCAATACATAGTTGAAACCACTATTTAAGGGTAGCAAGAGGAGCATGAGATACATGGATAATTTTGTTAATCCGAGTGTATCAAGTAGAGAACGTATCACACTAAAAAGCAAAAGTGGGATAATACCGATGGCTAGGAGCCACAGATAACGTATGGCAACACTGGATACAGCCACTTCCAGCCCCATGAATTGTAAGACAATTGGTGCTAAAAAGAAAACCAAGCCAAAAAGTACGATAGATAAGGCTAAAGCCAAATAAAGAAATTGATAAAAATCCGAAGAAACTTCTGTCTTTTTTCCTTGTCCCAAATGGTGACCAATAATAGGGACCAAGGCTGAGACAATCCCTGTCAGGAAGGTAAAGAAAGGATTCCACAAACTAGTTGCAATTGAAACACCCGCTAAATCCAGTGTATTATATTGCCCTGTCATCGTGGTATCTACAAAAGATGCGGAAAAATTAGCGAATTGATAAATTAAAATAGGAAAGAAAATTTTTAAAAATAAGATGATTTTATCTTTAATAGTTTCTGTTGTATGCATACCTACTCTTTCTACTCCTTTTCATCCAAGCCAAAAAGCTTTAAGCCGTATTTTCTCAAGCTCAAGGGTGGATTACTAACTTTTGATGTCGTGTGCCAACAATTACATGAGGCGCAATAATAGCTTCTAACCAAACCACCATTATCATAGTCTACGGCGTGATCAGCTTTTTCCTTGGTTTCATACTGAATTTTAGCACGGTTAGCGGCTGGACAATATACTCCATGACAAGCATTTCGTTTACGATTTCTAAGTTTACGAAAATAATTCATCCTCAAGCTCCTAATCTGCTTGATAAACGATTTGTCCCTTACAGATAGTATATTTGACCTGCCCTTTTAATTGTTCACCAATGAATGGTGAATTAGCTGCTTTAGAAGCAAAATGCGTGTCTACGATTCGGTCAGCTTTATCATCGAAAATCGTAATATCAGCTGGCCCATTTTCAGTTAGATAACCTGCTTCAAAATTATAAAGATTTGCTGGATTGTAGGTCATTTTTTCTAGCAATTGCATTAAACTCAACTCGCCAGCTTCCACCAGATAGGTTAAACCTAGTGACAAAGAAGTTTCCAAACCTGTCATTCCTGATGGAGCTTTGGTAATATCCTCAACATTTTTTTCGTCAGCATGGTGAGGCGCGTGGTCAGTAGCAATGACAGAAATGACTCCAGATTTTAAACCTTCAATGACGGCGCGACGATCAGACTCCAAACGAAGAGGTGGATTCATCTTAGCGTTACTTCCTTTAGTCAAAAGCAGAGCTTCAGTCTTAGAAAAATGCTGGGGTGCTACTTCTGCAGTTACGTTTGCTCCCATATTTTGAGCAAACTCCACAACTTTGACACTTTCTTCCTTAGACAAATGCTGGATATGAACATGGGCCTTGGTTGCATAGGCAATCATGACATCACGAGCAATCATAGCGTATTCTGCAACTCCTGTTGCACCGCAGATATGAAAATGTTCTTTAGCGATATTTTCGTTAAAACCAAGAGTACCATTCAAGCCAGGATCTTCTTCATGAAGACTAATAAAAGTATTTAGTTTTTTCGCTTCTTCCATGGCTTCCTTAACAACTTTACTACTTTCAAGAGGAATTCCGTCATCAGAAAAACCAACAGCACCAGCTTCTAAAAGGGCTTTAAAATCAGTTAAGTCTTGACCATTAAAGTTTTTGGTAATCGTTGCGACAGACTTAACGTTAATTTTTTCCTTGGCCGCTGATTGAAGAACTTCCTGCAAAGTCTCAACATCTGAGATGGTTGGATTGGTATTAGCCATCATTACGACAGTGGTAAATCCACCTGCAGCTGCTGCTAGTGCTCCTGTATGAATGTCTTCTTTATGTGTTTGACCTGGTTCACGAAAATGAACATGGATATCCACCAATCCAGGCGCAACTACAAGACCAGTTGCATCGATAACTTGAGCTCCTTCAACCTGGATTTCAGGAGCGATTTTAACAATTTTCCCTTCATCAACCAAAACATCACAAACTTGATCCAAACCAGACTTTGGATCCATCACACGGCCGTTTTTAATTACTAACATACCTATACTCCTTTATTCGTAGAAATCCACTTGAGTGTCCAATAATTTATCACCATCATAGACAAACTTTGCTGAAAAGAAGGGCTTATCTTCTAAAAGCCACTCGACAAAGGTATGGTCCCCTTCCCAAGTCGGTTTACTCAAAACCTCATCGTAAGGAACCCATTCTAATGTTCCTTCATTACAGTCAATCAATTCTCCTTCGAATTCTGTCACCTTAAAGACGTAGGTGTACCAGTCCAAGTCCGGTGTGAACTCTGGAAAGGTGATCACTCCTTTTAATACTGGTTTTGTTTTTAGACCAGTTTCTTCTAAAATCTCACGAGCAGCACATTCTTGTGGAGTTTCACCACGCTCTAACTTTCCACCTACACCGATCCATTTTCCTTCATGGACATCATTAGGCTTTTTATTGCGATGAAGCATGAGCAATTCTTTTCCATTATCAATGTAGCAAATTGTCGCTAGTTGAGGCATATTCTCTCCTTATCTAAGCCAATCGATTGGCTCTTGTCCTGTTTCTTTTAAGAATGCATTGGCCTTAGAAAAAGGCTTGGAGCCCCAAAATCCTCTGTAAACAGAAAGAGGACTTGGATGGGCTGATTCGATAATCAAGTGTTGAGGATTTGTAACCAAGGACTTCTTCTTACGTGCATAAGCACCCCAAAGTACAAAAACTACGGGTCTATCAATATTATTGACAACCTTGATCACAGCATCTGTAAAAGGTTCCCATATCTGACCAGCATGACCATTAGCCTGCCCAGCAGGGACAGTCAAGCAAGCATTCAGAAGCAAGACTCCCTGCTCGGCCCAAGAGATCAAGTCATGAGACGGTTTTACCCCAATATCATCCGCAAGCTCTTTTAAAATATTTTGTAAAGAAGGAGGTGCTGGAATAGAATCTGGAACTGAAAAACTCAAGCCCTGCGCCTGACCTGGTCCATGATAGGGATCTTGGCCTAGAATTACCACTTTAACCTCTTCCAGAGGAGTCGTCAAAAGAGCCTGAAAAACCTTTTCCTTAGGCGGATAAACAGTTCCTTGAGCATAAACTTGCACCATAAAGTGATTGATTTTCCCAAAATAACCCTCAGGTAATTGCTCTTTAATCAAAGCATGCCAAGATGAGTGTTCCATTGCTTTCTCCTTCGTTTATACTGCCTCTATTATAGCAAAAAGTGGCTATCTAAACCACTTTTTACAGTTTCTATAAGATTTCTAGAAGAGCCTGATAAGAGTCGACTTCATAAGTTGGATGAGCTAGGGTCTTGTTTTCCAGATGATGAGGATTGTACCAGATGGTATCGATGCCCGCATTATTTCCACCCTGAATATCAGCTGATAAGGAATCACCAATCATAAGGGCATGATTTTTATCAAAGTTAGGGATTCGAGTTCCAATTTTCTCATAAAATTCAGCATCTGGTTTTTGAGTATGGAGCTGTTCTGAAATGAAAATCTCCTTGAAGTACGGTTTAATACCAGATTGTTCCAAACGACCTGTCTGAATATAGGTAATTCCATTTGTCGCAGCATAGAGCTCATAGCCTTGTTTTATCAAATTTTTTAATAAATCTTCCACACCTAGGTAAGTCTGCCCCTGTTTTGAAAGGAAAAACTGGTAGCGCTCTGCTAAGTAGGACCCATCTTTTTCAATTCCAAAATGAGCAAACAATTTTTCAAAACGAGTGTTAATTAACTCAGCCTTTGAAATTTTTTTCTGTTCCAAATCCTTCCAAAGGGCTTTGTTCATGGGCACATAATAATCTTTGTAAGTTTGGATATCCTCAACTCCTTCTTCTTTTAAGAGTTGCGTCAGAGCTATATCCTCAGCAGCATCAAAATCGAGTAGTGTGTGATCGAGGTCGAATAATAGAAATTTGTATTTCAATTTTAAAAACTTCCTTTCTTTTGGGGACAAAGAGTGGGACTAAATGATTCAAAAAAATTTAAAAAATTTTACCTCTACTTATTGAATAGCTTAGCCCAATTCTGCTTGGAATTTAAAATTCTGGAGACATAAACCTCATATTTGTCGATATAATAAAAAGCTAAGTAATTTTCAATTGGCATATATCGATAACGTTTTCCGTCATCTGTTAATTCACCATAACCTCGACTTGAAACCAAAGGACATGCTTCTGGAAAGGTTTCTAAAGTTTCTAGTGCCGTTAGAATAAGGTCTAGTTTACTATTGGCAGATTGCTGGCTGTAAAAATTCAGTACAATATAATCATGTATTTCTCTCAAGTCTTTCTTAGCTTGATCCGTAAGAGAAACATGGTAACGCTTATGATTAGTCAAGTCCAAATTCCTTTCTTACATCTGCCAAAGACGTTAGTTTACCTTGCTCAATTTCTTGATGTCCCATCAAGATTTCCTTTTTCAAGTCTTCAAAAGCAACCTGATATTGAGTCTCTTGTAAATCACTAAATACGAACTCTTTAGGATCAACTGCACCTGTCGCAATTTTACGAAGTGCAGCATTAAAAATATCTGATAGGGTTAACTTTTCATCAGCTAAGATTTCTTTCGTTTGTTGGTAAAAAGTCGAATCTGCTCGAAAATTAACAGGTTGAGTACTTGCCATGATTAATACCTCTTTGTAAAGATGATTTGTAAATACATTTTATCATCTTTAGATTTGAAATTCAACGAAAAGCTCCTTTAACAGAAAAGGAGCTATCTTGTATTTTATTGGTGTACAGCTTGTGCTGCTGTGATTAGAGTAAGTTTGAAGACGTCGTCTGAGTTACATCCACGAGAAAGGTCATTAACTGGTTTGTTCAAACCTTGCAATACTGGACCAACTGCTGCAAAGCCACCAAGACGTTCTGCCATCTTGTAGCCAATATTCCCTGCTTCAATACCTGGGAAGATAAAGACGTTTGCTTGTCCAGCAACCTTGCTTCCTGGCGCCTTAAGAGCAGCTGTTTCTGGAACGAAGGCAGCATCAAATTGCAATTCCCCATCGATTTCAAGGTCAGGACGAAGATCATGAGCAATCTTAGTTGCTTCAACGACCTTATCAACGCTTTCACCAAAACCAGAACCTTTAGTTGAATAGCTTAGCATAGCAATTTTTGGTTCGATACCAAACATCTTAGCTGTAATTGCAGAGTTAATCGCAATTTCTGCCAAAGCTTCAGCGTCAGGATTGATATTGATGGCACAGTCACCAAAGAGGTAACGTTCAGTACCACGAACCATGAGGAAGGCACCTGAAGTACGGCTAACATTAGGACGAGTTTTAATGATTTGAAGGGCTGGGCGAACAGTTGCCGCAGTAGAGTGAATAGCTCCTGAAACCATTCCATCTACCAAGCCCATGTAAACCAACATAACACCAAAATAGTTCACGTCTTTAACCAAGATTTCACGAGCTTCTTCTTCAGTCATTTTTCCTTTACGACGTTCTACAAGTGATGCTACCATGTCTTCAAATTGAGGATAGTGTGCTGGGTCGATGACTTCATAACCATCCATGATTCCTTCGATTTCAAGATAAATTTTAATTTTGTCAGGGTTTCCTAGTAGGACAGGGATAACTTCTGTTTCTTTTACGATGCGTTTTGTAGCTTGAAGAATACGTGGTTCTTCACCTTCTGGCAAGACAATACGTGCATTTTTACCAACTAGGTTGGCTTTTAAACTTTCAAAAACTTCCATGAGTTTTGACTCCTTTTAAGATAAATTATTATTTGATAACTGAGTTATAAGAGTGTTAAAATCATCCGGCAGTGGACTTTCCATCTCCAACTGCTCTTCAAGAAAAGGATGATAAAACGATAAGTAGTGGCAATGCAGAGCTTGACGCTCTATGCCATGTTCAAGACTACCACCATAGAGGTCATCGCCAAGCAAAGGGAAACCGATATGGGAGAAATGAACACGAATCTGGTGTGTCCTTCCCGTATGTAGTCGAATATCAACTAGATGAATATTGCCATAAGACTGCACTATGCGATAGGAAGTATGGGCATATTTACCACCTTTTGCCACTCGTCTAGTGATAATGGAATCTTCGTCACGGGCAATCGGGGCAATAATTTCACCTTGAGGTTCCAGAACCCCATCTCCTTTAACCAGAGCAAAATAGCGCTTTTCAATGGCTTTCTTCTGCAACTGCTTGTCTAGTCTAGCATGAGCATAACCATGTTTAGCAAAAAGCATGAGACCCGAAGTATCGCGATCTAGTCTGGTTACAATGTGAACCTGCTGATTTTCATAGTTCCGTTTCACATAGTAGCCCTTGATAAAGTTGGCAATGGTATTGGAATGATTGACACTAGGAATCGAGGCCACACCAAAGGGTTTGTTTAGGATTAAGAAATGATCATCTTCAAACAGAATATCCAGTGGATAATCAATTGCTTCCAGTGTCTCAAAACCTTCCTCAGGAGGAATGTCGATGACGACCACATCCCCTATATCTAAGAGATAGGTTGCATTTTGTGGATGACCGTTTACGCGAATATCTCCGCCTCGAAACTTGATTTTGGCAAGCAATCCTTTAGAGACTTCATGCTTTTTCAAAAATGTCTTTACCTTGACGTGTTCGTCAGCAATAAATTCAAACCTCATTCATCCACCTCACCAATAAAGGCATCTTTGACACGATTCCAAAAACTAGTATGGCTTGGTGTTGCTACAAAATGAATCTTATGATGGTCTATTTGGTATTCTATTCTTTCAATATTTCGGTAAGAATAAATGCTATTGTCAACAGAAATCGTATGATAGTCATTACGAGTTGGTATCAATTCTATCTTATCCTTCTTAGGCACAATGATAGAAGAACCTAAGGTTCTGTAGACACGATTGTTGAGACTCGCAATTTCTGTCAATTGTAAGGCCTCAATTGTAGGGTGCAAAACAGCTCCACCAAGAGATTTATTATAGGCTGTACTCCCAGTTGGCGTCGATACCGTCAGGCCATCTCCTCTAAAACGTTCAAATGGCACTTGGTTAATGATAATATCGGCAACCATAGTCCTATCAGCTCTCCGAATGCTAGCCTCATTCAAAGCACGGAAAATTTTTACTTCTCCATTTTCCAAAAATATCTTTACATTTAAAAGTGGGTAAGACACTCGAGCCCCAGTATCCAACTGTAAATTAGTAAGCAATTGATCTAGTTCAAAATCACGGTAATCCGTATAGAAGCCTAAATGACCTGTGTGAACACCAACGAAGCGAACCTTATCCAGCTGGTCTTCATACTTGTGAAAAGCAGACAAAAGCATCCCATCCCCACCTATGGAAATCACGATATCGGGATGTTTATCATTTAATATAAAGTTATTCTTTTTTAATCGATCTCTTAATTCATATAAGACTCTTTGACTTTGAGGTTTGCGATTAGCGATTAGATCAATTCGTTTACCTGTATTCTTCATCGGTATCGTCACTATTACCTACCCCGTCATTTAACTTTCTATGCAATGGATCAAAGAGTGCCTGTGCTTCCTGGATATCATCACGAATTTTACTCATTTCTTCATCCAATTGGTGGGATATCCTTGCTGTGATTTCCAGGCGTTTCTTAATTTCTTCTGGAAAATCCCCTTGATATTTATAATTGAGAGAATGCTCGATGGTAGCCCAGAAATTCATAGCCAAGGTACGAATCTGAATCTCCACCAGAATCGTTCTTGCCCCCTTGATCGTGTCCACAGTATACTCAATAATCAAATGGTAAGAACGGTAGCCTGAAGCCTTTCGATGAGTGATGTAGTCACGTTCTTGGACAACTCTCATGTCTTGCCTCTTACGAAGGATGGCAACAACCTCGCTCACGTCATCTACAAATTGAACCATGACACGCAAACCTGCAATATCTTGCAAGTCCTGTTCCAACGTATCGTATCCAATCCCTCGACGAGCCATTTTTTCTTTTATACTTTCGATCGGTTTGACTCGACCAGTTACAAACTCAATTGGCGAATGTTTATTTTGTTTGCGGTATTGTTTTCGAATACCTCGGAGTTTTATCTTCAGCTCTCCGACAGCCTGAATGTAAGGATCTAAAAATTCTTCCCATTCTGTAATCATATATCTTTTTCATCCAATTCTCTATACACTTCGATTTATCTAGTTTTTGATTTTCTAGGAAAAATCTTATACAATAAATACAATGCTTATTATACCATACAATCGCTTTCAAAGATAAGGAAAAAGTAAAAAAAATGAAACATTTAGAAATTGAAATGAAAACACTTCTAAACAAGGTTGAATATCAAAGATTGCAAGAGCACTTTTCAGGAGTCACACCTATTACACAAAAAAATTACTACCTAGACACGCCTGATTTTTACCTTCGCAAACATAAAATTGCTATGCGCATTCGTACTTTTGAAAATAGCGCTGAATTGACCATAAAAATCCCACAAATAGTTGGAAATATGGAGTACAATCAAGATCTAAGCCTTGAGGAAGCAAACCATTGTCTTAAAGAATGTAAGCTTCCACAAGGAATGATTCTTGACGAATTGACTAGCCGTGGACTTTCAACCAATGGCTGGGTAGTTTTAGGTTGCCTAACTACTGTTCGCTACGAAAAGCAAACTCCTATCGGACTCATGGCACTTGATCAAAGCCAATACTTTGATATTGTTGACTATGAGCTTGAATTAGAAGTGGAAGATGGCAACCAAGGTAGTCTTGATTTCCAAGAATTTTTACAAGCCAATGAAATCCATTACAAAAAAGCTCCTTCAAAATTGGTTCGTTTTATAGAAAATATGAAAAAATACTGAAATAATCTTCTTTTTTTGATAAAATAAAAGGGATGAAAAATAATAGAATCTGTTGTAGAGAGTATTTATCACTAAAAGTGTTTCACTACAGCGATTCACTTAGTTTAAAGAGGACGGTTTATCGATGTCAGATACAAAAAACATGAAACTTTTCGCACTATCTTCCAACCAGGAAATTGCTCAAAGAATCGCAGATGCTGCAGGTGTTCCACTTGGAAAAGTATCTTCACGTCAATTTTCAGATGGTGAAATCCAGGTTAATATTGAGGAAAGTGTTCGTGGATACGATGTTTATATTATCCAATCAACTAGTTATCCAGTAAATAACCACTTGATGGAACTCTTGATTATGGTTGATGCTTGTGTTCGCGCTAGTGCAAATACCATTAACGTTGTACTTCCATACTTCGGCTACGCTCGCCAAGACCGTATCGCTTCTTCACGCGAACCACTTACTGCAAAACTGGTTGCAAATATGCTGGTCAAAGCTGGAGTTAGTCGTGTATTGACTCTTGACCTCCATGCCGTTCAGGTTCAAGGATTCTTTGACATTCCTGTAGATAACCTCTATACTATCCCACTTTTTGCAAAACATTACTGCGATAAAGGTTTGACTGGTTCAGATGTGGTTGTTGTCAGTCCTAAAAACTCTGGTGTAAAACGTGCGCGTAGTCTTGCAGAATACCTAGATGCTCCGATTGCTATCATTGATTATGCACAAGATGATTCTGAACGCAGTCAAGGTTACATTATCGGAGATGTCGAAGGTAAAAAGGCAATCTTGATCGATGACATTCTGAACACTGGCCGTACCTTCTCTGAAGCTGCTAAAATTTTAGAGCGTGACGGCGCAACTGAAATCTATGCGGTTTCAAGTCATGGTCTATTTGTTAACGGTGCTGCAGAGTTATTAGATGCAACAAATATTAAGGAAATCTTGGTTACAGATTCTGTTGTGACAGAAAGTAGAAAACCTAAAAACGTGCAATACATCACTGCTAGCGAATTGATTGGTGATGCTATGGTTCGTATTCATGAAAGAAAACCAGTTAGTCCACTATTTAAATAGAAATAAGGTGAGCTTTTGATTTATTTGGATAATGCTGCTACGACTCCTATGTCAGCAGTTGCTATCTCAGCAATGACTCAAGTCATGCAGGAAACCTATGGAAATCCTTCTAGTATTCATGGCCATGGGCGCCAAGCAGGTAAACTATTACGAGAAGCTCGTCAAGAACTAGCAAGTTTACTAGGAACAAAGCCACAACACATATTCTTTACCACTGGTGGTACTGAAAGCAATAATACTGCTATCATCGGCTACTGCCTTCGCCATCAAAATCGTGGAAAGCACATTATCACTACTGCGATCGAGCACCATGCTGTTCTAGAACCCATCAAATACTTGGTTGAAAATTTCGGTTTTGAAGTGACTATATTACAGCCTGAACATCAAGAAATCACTGCAGACCAAGTCAAAAATGCACTGCGTGAAGATACCATTCTTGTTTCTACTATGTTTGCCAACAATGAAACTGGTACACTATTACCTATTGCTGAAATTGGTGCGGTTCTAAAAAATCATCCAGCCGTCTATCATGTCGATGCAGTTCAGGCAGTCGGTAAATTAGAGATACTTCCCGAAGAATTGGGAATTGATTTTCTCAGCGCTTCTGCACACAAATTTTATGGTCCAAAAGGAGTTGGTTTTCTCTATGCTGCATCTACAGATTTTGATTCCTACCTTCATGGTGGTGATCAAGAGCAGAAAAAAAGAGCAGGAACAGAAAATCTTCCTGCCATTGTAGGAATGGTAGCAGCTCTAAAGGATGATCTTGAAAACCAAGCACAAAACTTTGAAAAGGTTCAACAACTGAAAGACACCTTCTTAAAGGAAATGGCTGAGACAGACTATTACCTCAATCAAGGAAAAGACCAGCTACCTTATGTCCTTAATATTGGATTTCCAGGTCAACGAAATGATCTACTACTCCTTCGTCTGGATCTTGAAGGGATTTCTATTTCAACTGGTTCTGCTTGTACTGCAGGCGTCGTTCAAGTTAGTCATGTTCTTCAGGCTTTCTACGGAGAAGACTCTCCTCGCTTACACGAATCTGTTCGCGTCAGCATTTCACCTCAAAACACAGAGCAAGAAATGATCACCCTCGCACAAACTCTAAAAGAAATCATTGGAGGATAACTCAATGGCATTCGAAAAAACTATTAGTCTCAAAAATTGCCGTTACGATTACACAATCAGTCCAACTGTCAAAAAGTTTACTCTAAAAGATAACACTTTTTTTGAAACAAAGGTTGGTAACTATGAACTAACACGTCTTCTTGAAAAAGTCCCAAATAGTGGGGAAGGTTTCCAACTTAAGATTATCATCAACAAAGACTTAACTGGTGCAAAAATTAACATCACTGATAAATTTGGTCTACGTTTGGTCGATATCTTTAAGTCGGAAGAAACTCATATCCACCAAGAGAAATTCTACTTCTTGATGGACAGTCTTGTTGAACGTGGTGTCTTCACTAAAAGTGAAAGATAGGTGGCCTATGTTTCGATTAACTTACAAGGACACCTATCAAGTCGAACGTGTCTTAGAATACGAAGATTACGAAGCACTCATGCTGTCACTTTCAGGATGTGTGACTCTTCCAGATACGACCGTCATTACTTCTCTTACCTATAAGGGAGAAGAAATCTATCAAGGTCTTCTGGGAGATCTCTATCGTTTTCTATTTCACTATGATTTTACAAAGATAAACTAAGATTTTCTTAGTTTTTTCTTGTTTTTGTTGATTTTTTCACAATCTTTCTATAAAATAGTATTTAGAAAGGTTGTGATTTTGTGAAAGAAAAACAGTCTGCTATTCCAAAAGCAACAGCAAAGAGACTTTCTCTTTATTATCGTATCTTTAAAAGATTTCATGCAGAAAAGATTGAAAGAGCCAACTCAAAACAAATTGCCGAGGCCATTGGTATTGATTCTGCTACCGTTAGACGAGATTTTTCCTACTTTGGTGAACTTGGTCGCCGTGGATTTGGCTACGATGTCAAAAAACTAATGACGTTTTTTGCTGATCTTCTAAATGATAATTCTATTACAAATGTTATGTTGGTGGGTATTGGTAATATGGGGCACGCTCTCCTTCACTACCGTTTCCATGAACGAAACAAAATGAAAATTATTATGGCTTTTGATTTGGATGATCATCCTGAAGTTGGTACAAAAACTCCCGATGGAATTCCAATTTATGGAATCTCCCAAATCAAGGATAAAATAAAAAATGCAGATGTAAAAACTGCAATCTTAACTGTACCGAGTGTCAAGTCACAAGAAGTAGCCAATCTCCTTGTCGATGCTGGTATTAAAGGAATTTTAAGCTTTTCACCCGTTCATCTCCAACTACCAAAAGATGTGGTGGCTCAATATGTGGATTTAACTAGTGAATTGCAAACTCTCCTCTATTTCATGAGAAAAGAGGATTAGAAAGCGAAAGCATTTATGAAAAAACCAGTTATTGGGATTACAGGAAATGAAAAAACTCATCCTGATGATGAGCTTATGATGAGCTATGCTGCAAAGGGCTTTGTTGAAGGAGTCAAGGAAGCTAGGGGAATTCCCATTATCCTACCAATTGATGATCAAGAAATGGCCAGTTACTACATTGGCTTGATTGATAAACTTATTCTAACTGGTGGACAAAATGTCGATCCCAAGTTCTACGGTGAGCCTAAAACGATCGATAGCGATGACTACCACCTTCAGAGAGATATTTTTGAGCTAGCTCTTATAAAAGAAGCCATCAAACAAAAGAAACCCATTTTTTCTGTTTGTCGAGGCACCCAGCTCTTTAATGTGGCTATGGGTGGAACTCTTTATCAAGATATTGAAGACCATTGGCAAGATACTTCAGCTGAGTATACAACTCAACGTTTAGTCACCGAGCCTGATACTATTCTTCGAGAAATCTATGGAGAAATCTCCCATATCAACTCTTTCCATCATCAGAGCATTAAAGACCTTGCTCCAAATCTAAAGGTTGTCGCTCATGATCCTAAAGACGGTATTATTGAGGCTGTAACAACGATTGATGGTTTCCCTTACCTCGGTGTTCAATGGCATCCAGAATTTCTTTTTGAAAATCGCCCCAAAGATAAAACACTTTTCGACTATGTCGTCAATGAATTGTAAAACCTGTATCATATACAGGTTTTTTAAATCAAATCCGTCTTCTCACGGTAACTAAAATAATCGGAATGTGAGACGATAAGATGGTCCAATAAGACCAAACCCATTAATTCGCAGGCTTCTTTAACAAGTTTTGTAACATGGTCATCATTTCTACTTGGCATAACAGCACCAGATGGATGATTATGAACCAGAATCACGGATGTAGCCATATGCTTTAAGGCATAGTGAAGAATTTCTCTTGGTTCCGCAATACTTCTAGTAGCAGATCCAATAAAAATGGTTTGCTGATGAATAATTTGATTTTGTGTATTCAGATAGAGCGCCACTAGGTGCTCTTGTTTTTTATCTCCCAATTCTTGTTGCATCTTTTTAGCCAGTCTTTGACTACTAAGAATGCTCTCTGCCTCAATGGTTTCTTGTTTATGAATACGATGGCCCAGTTCAATCATTGCTTGCAGCTCAATAGCTTTTACTCTCCCGATTCCTGATAAACTCTGCAGTTCTTGCAAGGTCATTTTTTTTAACTCAGTTAAACTGTTCAATTGAGACAATACTTTCTGTGCAATTTCAAAAACGGTAGATTGACGAGTTCCTGTTCGTAATAAAATGGCTAGTAATTCCTGATTACTCAAACTCTCTACTCCTTCTGTCACCAAGCGTTCCCTTGGCAAGAGCGAATCTTCTTGAAATGAAATACTATACATAAAAATCCTCCTCACTTTATTATTCGTGAGAAGGATGCTTAATTCGATAAAAACTAGTTATTTTTAGATTTTTTCAAGTGCAAGACGCAAATCTTCAATCAAATCGTCAACATTTTCAAGACCGATTGAGAGACGGATTTGATTTTTAGTTACTCCTGCTGCTTCTAGATCAGAGTCTGACAACTGAGCATGTGTTGTAGTTGCGGGATGAACCACCAATGATTTAGCATCTGCTACATTGGCTAAGTTCGAAAAGATTTCCAAGTTGTCAATCACTTTACGTGCTTCTGCTTCTCCACCTTTAACGTAGAAAGTAAAGATTGAGCCAACACCTTTTGGTAAGTATTTTTCAGCCAAGGAATGGTAAGGACTATCTGGAAGTTTTGGATAGTTAACTTTTTCAACCTTTGGATGGTTTACAAGGAAATCAACGATTTTCTCAGCATTTTGCACATGACGCTCTACACGGAGAGAAAGTGTTTCAAGACCTTGTAGGAGTAAGAATGAGTTAAATGGTGAAAGGGCAGCTCCCATATCGCGAAGCAATTGCACGCGAGCAGCTACGATAAAAGCTGCAGCACCAACATCACGAGTATAACTGATATTGTGGTAGCTTGGATCTTCTTCGACTAATTGAGGGAATTTCCCTGAAGCAGCCCAGTCGAATTTACCGCTATCAACAATGACACCACCAATTGTTGTACCGTGACCGCCGATAAACTTAGTTGCTGAGTGAACTGCAATGTCTACACCATGTGAAAAGACATTGATAAGATAAGGTGTAGCAAAAGTATTGTCTGCGACCAAAGGAATCTGATGTTTGTGAGCAATTTCAGCGATTTTTTCAATATCTGGAATATTGATAACTGGATTTCCCAATGTTTCAATCAAGACAAGCTTGGTATTATCTTTAATCGCTGCTTCTACCTCTTCTAGATTATCAATATCAACAAAAGTTGTGGTGATTCCATAGCGAGGAAGGGTTTCTTTCAACAGGTTAAAGGTACCACCGTAAATAGTTGAAGCTGCAACCACATGGTCTCCTGCGTGAGCCAATCCTAAAATTGTGTAGGTAAGAGCTGCCATCCCAGAAGCTGTTGCAAGTGCACCAACACCGCCTTCCAGTGCTGCGATACGCTCTTCAAAAGCTGATGTTGTTGGATTGGTAATACGAGTATAGATATTTCCAGCTTTTTGAAGGGCAAAAAGTTCTGCACCTTCTTGTGTATCATCAAATACAAAGGACGTTGTTTGGTAAATTGGAACAGCACGAGACTTGGTAGTAGCATCTACCACTTGACCTGCATGCAATTGCAGAGTTTCAAATTTAAATTCACGAGTCATATTTAGACCTCCAAAGATTTCATTAGGTTCATTGTATCACCTATTGGAATAGGTTACAAATACAACTTTGTTATATCTTGGCATAAGAAATAGCTATGGCTACTTCTATTTACTTTGTCTTAAATTAGAATTGTAGAACTTTTTTCAGATAGTTTTAAAAGTTTGTATTCACTTTCTCTTTACTTTATAATGGACAGGAAGGAGAAAACTATGTCAGAAATTACACATGAAATTGATGCAAACTTTGCTGGCCGTTTAAATATCTTGCGTGCTGGTGTGCTGGGAGCTAATGATGGAATCATCTCTATCGCTGGAGTTGTTATCGGGGTTGCCAGTGCGACTAACAATATCTGGATCATCTTCCTCTCAGGATTGGCTGCTATTCTTGCTGGTGCCTTCTCTATGGCTGGTGGCGAGTATGTATCCGTATCTACTCAAAAAGACACAGAGGAAGCCGCTGTAGCCCGTGAACAACTACTTTTGGATAAAGATATGGAAGCTGCTAAAAAATCACTCTACGCAGCTTATCTTCAAAATGGTGAGTGTGAAACATCAGCCCAGCTCTTAACCAACAAGGCATTTCTCAAAAACCCTCTCAAAGCCTTAGTTGAGGAAAAGTACGGAATCGAGTATGAGGAATTCACTAATCCTTGGCATGCTGCTGCATCTAGCTTTATTGCCTTCGTACTTGGTAGCCTGCCACCAATGCTTTCGATTACTGTTTTTCCAAGTGACTATCGAATCCCTGCTACTGTCTTTATCGTAGCGATTTCTCTATTAGTTACCGGCTACACCAGTGCCAAACTCGGGAAAGCCCCAACAAAAACAGCCATGATCCGTAACCTCTGTATCGGTTTGTTGACCATGGGAGTTACCTATCTATTTGGACAGTTGTTTAGCATTTAAAAAAGATACCGCTCGGTATCTTTTTTTTGCTATCAAAATATAGACAGTTAATTTGATTTACCAAAACCAACCTTCGTCATCATTGATAGGTTGGGCTTCTTTAATCTTGCGTGGGCCTGTTCCATACATTTCAGCTTCGATATCTTCTTTTGTTGGTAGGATCGAAGCTAGGATAATGTAGATAATAATTCCGAGTCCAAAGTTTGCGATTGTAAAGATTGCAAAAAGGAAACGTACAAGGGTTACATCAAGATTCCATTTATCAGATAGACCTGCAAGAACACCTGATATCATGCGATTTCGTCTCATTTTATAAAATTTTGTATTCATAATTTATTCCTCTTTCGGATTTCTTAATCTTAGTATAGCACTAAACTAGATTTACTACATCAGTCCTTAGCCCGATTTAACAAGAGGAGTTTTCCACGACAAAGACCACAACGATAACGCTTGGTATCGATTTTTCGCTTTCGTTGATAGATTTGCTGACAAGACTGACAAGTATAGACTAAGCTTGGTGTTTGATTGGAACTTGACAAGGGAGGAACAAAGCGGAGCCCGTCTACCTCTTTTAGAAGTTGCTTAAAGGCCAAATCCTTATGCTGATAACCTTTACCTTCGAAATAAAGATGGTAATGGCAGAGCTCATGACGAACAATTTTACGAAAAACCTCTAAACCAAGTTCTTGATATACTTTGGGATTGAAATCCAAATGACCATCCTTAGGGAAAAATCGTCCACCTGTCGACCGTAAACGAGTATTCCATTGAGCTTGGTGTTTGAAAGGTTTTCCAAAATCCTCTAAAGAGACCTGTTTAACGTAATCAGTTAGATTCATTTGGTGCAAGAAGCGACAGATTCACTTTTTCTCGGTCAGCATCGATTTTCTTAACCCAAACAGTAACCAAATCGCCAACCGAAACTACTTGACTCGGATGTTTGATAAATTTCTTACTCATGTGAGAGATATGAATGAGACCGTCCTCATGGATACCGATATCAACAAAGGCACCGAAGTCAACGACGTTGCGCACAACTCCTTCAAGCTTTTGGCCAACTTGTAAGTCTTTGATATCCAAGACATCCTGACGAAGGACTGGAGCATCAAAAGAATCACGGAAATCACGACCTGGTTTGAGAAGGTCAGCGATAATATCTTTAAGTGTTTCTTGACCGAGATCTAGCTCTTGAGCCATTTCTTTGATAGAGACAGATTTGAGTTTGGCTTGCGCTTCTTCATTTAGGTCTTTAATATCCAAGCGTTTGAAGAGTTCCTTGACTGCAGCATAGTTTTCTGGGTGAACACCAGTATTGTCAAGGATATTGCTGCTTTCAGGAATACGAAGGAAACCAGCAGCCTGCTCAAAGGCCTTAGCACCTAGTCGAGGAACTTTCTTGATTTGGGCTCGTGAAGTGATTTTACCTTCTTCTTCACGATACTTAACAATATTTTCTGAAATAGTTTTGTTAAGTCCTGCAACGTGTGAAAGCAAGGCTGGACTAGCTGTATTTATATTGACACCGACTTGGTTCACTACTGTATCAACAACAAAGTCCAGACTTTCAGACAGTTTTTTCTGACTTACATCATGTTGATACTGACCGACACCGATGGATTTAGGATCGATTTTAACCAATTCAGCAAGTGGGTCTTGCAAACGACGAGCGATAGAAATGGCTGAACGTTTTTCAACGGTTAAGTCTGGAAACTCCTGACGGGCAAGTTCGCTGGCAGAGTATACAGAAGCTCCACTCTCATTGACAATGACATAGCTAACTTCTGGAAAATCCTTGAGCACTTCGGCGATAAAAGCTTCACTTTCACGACTAGCAGTTCCATTTCCGATAGCAATGATTTCAACACCGTATTGGCCAATCAAATCAGCCAAATCACGCTTGGCTTCCTCAATCTGACGAGCTGAAGCTGGTTTGACTGGATAAATAACTTGTGTTGTCAACATCTTCCCAGTCGCATCTACAACAGCTAGCTTAGCCCCTGTACGAAATGCAGGGTCAAAACCAAGAACCACGCGCCCTTTAAGAGGTGCTACCAGAAGAAGATTACGGAGGTTTTCTGAGAAGAGTTGAATAGCTCCTTCTTCTGCCTTCTCTGTTAACTCTGTACGGATACGACGCTCGATAGCTGGCAGTACCTTCTTCTTAACAGATTGCTGAATAACTTCTTCAATATAGGCATTTTTAACCTTAAAACGAGCAGCAAAGAAGGCTTGAATACGTTCGACCGCATGCTCAAAACCAATCTTCAAGATGCCTAACTTCTCACCACGATTAAAGGCAAGTGTACGGTAGCCCTGCATGTTAGCAACCGTCTCCGAGAAATCGTAATAAATCTGAAAAACCTGCTTTTCATCCAGGCTTTCGTCTTTGACTTGAGAAGTGATTTTAGAATTTTCAAGGACTTCGCGATAAGCAATGGCACGAAGTGTAGGATCCTCAGAAAGTGCTTCAACTAGGATATCTACTGCTCCAGCCAAGGATTCTTTGCCACTAGAAAAACCTTCACAGACAAATTTTTCTGCTTCTTCTTCTAAGTTGGGAACATTTTGTAAAATCAAGCGAGCAAGAGGAAAAAGTCCAGCCTCACGGGCGACAGTTGCCTTGGTCCAACGTTTTTCCTTATAGGGAAGATAGAGTTCTTCAACGTCTGCGAGTTTTTCAGCTGCTAGGATAGCTTCTTCCAATTCCTTGGTTAGCTTGCCTTGCTCTTTGATTTTTGCTAAGACTGCTTCCTTACGGTCATTGAGGTTGGTTAGACTTTTATCAAGGTCAATAATTGCCTTAATAGCCACCTCATCTAAGCTTCCAGTCATGTCTTTCCGATAACGAGCGATAAAAGGAATAGTCGCTCCTTCAGCTGTCAAAGATAAGACAGTATCAATCTGCTTTAAGGTTACACCCAAATCTTGGGAAATTTTTTCATATTTTTTATCCATGAAACTATTATACCATAAGGAAGAAAGCTTGTTTTCATTCATGTCACAGTTGACTTGGTATTTGTTGAAATTGAAAATTCACTCGTCTTAACAATTTAAAATTAAACTTTTTGGCTGAAATAATAGTATAATAGAGGAAACAATAAGAATTGAGGTATGCCCCATGGCTGTTAAATTTACAAAAACTGATGACTTAGATAAGATGTTCGAAGAATTCGCTAAACTCCCTGATTTGAAGCAAGTGACTTTCCCAGATGACAAAGAAAAGAAAGATAAGGCAGAAAAGAAAAAATAGATGACTATCTTTCAATCTCTACCCTCTAGTCTTTTACAAACTGGCGCTATTTTTCTATCAATTATCATTGAAGCTTTACCCTTTGTCTTAATTGGTAGCATCATCTCTGGTGCCATTGAAGTCTATGTGACTCCTGAGAAGGTCTATAAATTTCTCCCTAAAAACCGCCTAGGGAGAATCTTTTTTGGTAGCTTCATCGGTTTTCTATTTCCCTCTTGTGAGTGTGGAATTGTTCCGATCATCAATCGTTTTTTGGAGAAGAAGGTTCCAAGCTATACAGCTGTACCTTTTTTAGTAACGGCTCCTATCATCAATCCTATCGTACTTTTTGCGACTTACTCAGCTTTTGGTAATTCAATTCAAATGGTTTTCCTAAGAACTTTGGGCGCAATTCTAGTTGCTACTATATTGGGTGTCTTTCTTGGATTTTTCTGGGAGGAACCTATCCAAAAAGAAAATAGACTTGCTTGCCATGAGCATGATTTTTCTCACTTGACTAAAAGTCAAAAAATGCTTCAGGTCTTTATCCAAGCTATTGATGAATTCTTTGATATGGGGCGTTACTTGGTCTTTGGCTGTCTTTTTGCCAGCATAGTCCAGGTCTATGTACCAACTCGGGTTCTGACATCTATCAGCGCAACACCACTACTTGCGATTGTTCTTCTGATGGTCTTATCCTTCCTACTATCTCTCTGTAGTGAAGCAGATGCCTTTATCGGATCTTCTCTTCTATCAAGTTTTGGCTTTGCTCCAGTGCTTGCCTTTCTAGTTATAGGTCCCATGCTTGATATCAAGAACCTCCTCATGATGAAGAATTATCTCAAATCTCGCTTTATCTGGCAGTTCATGACCATCGTAACTCTTGTTGTTCTTGTCTATTCTTATCTAATCGGGGTGATGCTATGATTCGATTTTTTATCTTATTTGGCTATTTTATCTTAACCCTTTATCTGCACCTATCAGGTAAACTCAATCAGTATATAAACCTCCACTACTCTTATCTGGCTTATATCACTATGTTTTTATCTTTGCTACTAGCCATCGTTCAAGCCTATATTTGCTTCAAGCGTTTGAAAGAACATAGTCACTTACATAGTTTTTCAGCCAAGCTTGCTAGTTTTGCCCTCTTAAGTTTACCTCTGTTAATTGGATTTACTTTTCCAACAGTCACTCTGGATTCACAAACAGTATCGGCAAAAGGATATTATTTCCCTTTGTCGGAAGGAACTGACAAGGCAATCCAAGCAAGTGAAGGAACGAGCAGTCAGTATCTCAAACCGGATACGAGCAGATTTTATTCAAAAACTGCTTATGAAAATATTGTTAGGAAAACTGCTGATAAATACTTAACCCAATCAAGCATTGTCATCAAGGATGAGAATTACTTGGAAGTCATGGAAGTTATCTATGATTTTCCAAATGAATTTGAAGGTAAGGAGATCGAGTTTACTGGCTTTGTCTACAATGATCCCAATTACTCTAATAGTCAGTTTGTCTTTCGTTTTGGTATCATGCACTGTATCGCTGATTCAGGAGTTTTTGGACTTTTGACTACAGGAAACACCAATCAGTACGAAAATAATACTTGGGTGAGAGTCAAAGGTAAGATTAGCAATCGCTACCACAAAGAACTCAACCAAATCCTCCCAACTCTTGAAATCCAATCCTTTGTAAAAGTCGATAAACCAGAGAATCCTTATGTTTATAAAGAATTTTAAAAAAGTAGCCTGAGTGGGCTACTTTTTCTTGTTTAGTAAGTTTTTAACTTCTCGGGATCCGATCTGATCGCCTGCTTTTTCAAAAAGTTCGATAGCTTGTAAAAAATTCTCTTGCGATTTTATAGAAATCAATCGACAGATCACTATCAGATTCGTATTTTTTCCAGGCTATACTGAAGCCATAATAGTCTTCAAATTCTGGATGCCAGTCATAATAAAGTGGGATACGGCTAAATTTTCTTGCAACTACTTCATCTTCAAATTCTGGGGACTCTCCTGCAGTAATTCCAAATTGAAGGCCATTCATTTCCCAGGTGTTTCCCCAAACATTTTCATCTGATAGAACGTCAATCCAACGAGAGGCGTCAATATCAAAATCTGCACATAATTCAAGTTCTAACAATTTTCTGTAGTTTACCTTGGTGGGTTTAATGAAGAAGGCACCCTCTACCTGATATCTTTTATCTTTAACTTGAATTTGTGTGATTTTCATCGGAATTGGAATTCTATTTAACTCCAACCAAAAATAGCCTAGAGGAGTTTTGATTGCATGGTAAATTTGTTTAGACTCTATATTTACCTTGTTCGAACAAGCATTTAGAATTCTTCCATGCTCAAGTATATTTTTACAAACTATTTTTGAAGTCTCAGGATCAAAAATAGAATACCTACGAATGACACGTTTTAACTTTTCAACAGGAAAAGTGATATCCTTTGGTAGGGCATGATACTTCTGGACAACTAAAGCAGTTTTTTCAGTATTTTCCTTTCCTACTGGGACAATAACAGCATGTCCAATATGGATATTTGGCTCGTCACATATATAAGTATAACCATTTCCACCTTCTTGAAACTCAACGACAACGAGATTTAACTCCTGATCAGGATCGAAAAGTGGTTCAGCTTCTCCACTGGTCTGGCGCTCATAAAAAGTGAAACAATTTGGATTATCCTCTTCGCCAAAGACCATAAAACTACCACAATTGGGACATTTCCACATATAAAAGGAAGCCTCTGAAATGTCTTCATAGGAAATTGTATCATTACCATCTTTTTTATTCATAATTTCTACTAATAACTCATCCGAATAAACCGAATAAGCATTTGGATCAGGGGCTTTGTGGTCGTTCATTGCTTGACCACATCTACAAGTCCATTTTCCCATAATTAACCTCAGTCACGACTTAATTCTTCAAGGAAAAATTGATTGAGAGCTTTCCAGTCTTTCTTTTCCTCTGTAACACTTTGGACGTAGTCATCCAGCTCTTGGATATTTTTGATGATGAAGTCCTGAATTGGCTCTATCGGCTCAATTTCCATTCCTTCAGGTCCCTTTAACTTGATATCAAGCAAGCTAGACACATGGTCTTTCATTTCATCAGGGAGCAATTCTTTGACCAAATCATCAAACAAAATCGGTGGAACAGAATGATATTTTTCAATCCAACGACAAGCTAAAATAGGACGAAGTGCATAGAAATACTTTTTAGGTTTTACCTTATCTCCTGAAAGATACTTATTCATTTGAGTTCTAGCAGTATTCAAGTAATGGTGGAGCATCTTTTTCTCAGAAAAATACTGACTAACAAGCGGACGGATACGGTCAATAAAGCCTTCGTCTTGCTGGTAAACGATTGGCGACTGTAACCACTCAAAGAAGGTTGGATTTGACTTATAAAGCAACTTTAAAGCCTTGTCCAAATCCCAGCCGCTCACATCCCAAGTATCGTCAATTGGTAGTTCGATGACATCGCGATGATCGTTCAGACTAAGATAAAATTCTTGCTTATGCTTGTAAATGAAACGCACATCAAAGTCACTATCTGGAGACTCAAAGCCCCAAGCGCGACTGCCAGACTCAATTGCCCACAATACGGTAACATCATAATCACATTCAATTTCCGCTAGTTTTTCAGGTACCAGAACATTCATTTCTTCTTGTGTTTGCATGGTGCTTCTCTTTCTATATTCAAGCTACTTCTTCGGCACGATTATTGATTAAATCAATTGTTTGGACAATATTCCTCAATATTGGTATTTGATGTTGAAATAGTACTTGTACGGATCCATAAGATTTAAACGGTTCTTGTGTCAGGATCGACTTATCCATATACCCATTTTCAACGACATAATCGACAATCAATTTCACAAAAGAAATTTGCTTAGCATTAAGGCTTTCATCTGACAAGAACTTAGAAAACACTTGATTAGCGGCCTCTCTATTCAAACCAATAATCTCCCGCACCAATCTAGGAATAGCCTTGTTTTCATAGTGCTGCTGATAGTCAGTTTTACTTCCTAATTTTTCCCATAAAAGAGTCTCTAAAGCTAATAAATCTTGTGTAGTTAACTTCTTGTTATGATACAATTTAGAAATTGCTTCTTCATCCAAATGAGCTTTCAAATAATGCTCAACTTTTTCGTTATAGGATCGAAGATCATTTACCTGCAAATAAGGTGTGGTTTCATATACAGTAGAAAGAATTCGATCTTCAAAATTGACATAATATACCTTTCGACTCGTTTTATCTAAGAATTGCAATAAATCTCTTAGAGAAAGGCGTATTTTTTCAAGTTCAGACAAGCTTACTTCCTCCCAAAATTCAGGTTCTTGCACTTTCCTGATAATTTCTGCCTGTGCAAAGACCTGAGGAATATTGCCAACAGAAGCAAGAGCCTGAGCAGTTTTCATAACTTGAGATATATGAGTTCTAGATGGCCTAGAGGTCAACTGTCCGACTTGAATTTCTAACATCCATAAATCAAATCGTCTCGCCATTTCATTTTCTTTATCATCATCAAACATGAGAGGGGAGATATGACTATGAAGTTTCTCGCATGAAATTGTTGTAAGATTTTGCCAGTTTTCTAATTTCTTATAGGTATAAACTGTATCTAAGACCATACGAACCCTAAAGTCTAGCTCATTTAAATCCTCTACATATCTATGAAGTTCTGAGACGAGTTGCTGACGATACTCTCTTGCAAATGGATCCTCTTGATAGTGAAGGTCCTGCAGTTCACGAATCAAGTCCACCTTGATATTAAACAAACGCTGTGTCAAGGGAACAATATGTCTTCCACTACCTTCTCTCGGATCTGCTTTGAAATATTCAAAGTTGTCACCATAATCAAATACCAAGAAATTTTCCTTATCTTGATCGGGTCCAAACAAATCTTTACAGAGACGGGTTCCACGACCAATCATCTGCCAAAATTTTGTTTTTGAGCGTACTTTCTTGAAGAAGACTAAATTAACAACCTCTGGGACATCAATACCTGTATCAAGCATATCAACTGAAATTGCAATTTGAGGATATTTCTCCTTAATTTTAAAATCATCAATCAAGGTTTGATAATGTTTAACACTGTAATCGATCACTTGAGCATAGTCGCTCCCCTTTTCAGGATAACGTTTATTGAAAATCTTTCTAATATATTCTGCATGGTCATGATTCTTGGCAAAGATAATCGTTTTTCCAATCTCATCCCCTGAAGCTGTCTGAATTCCTCTCGTCATTAGTTCATCTAGAACAATCTCAACTGTAGATTTATTAAAAATAAAAGAATTAAAAGCTCCAGCATCAATGTCTTTTTCTAGACTATCATCTTCAAATTGGCTATCAAAATATTCTTTATCTTCCTGGGATAGATCATCATAATGAAGGCCGTCTGTAGGTAATTCTAATTTGGTTTCAATTGAATGATAGGATACCAAGTAGCCATCCTCAACAGCCTTTTCAAGATCATAAGCATAGGTAGGAACACCATTTTCCAAGTTGAAAAAGCCATAAGTGTTTTTATCAAGATCCTGACGAGGTGTGGCCGTTAGGCCTACGATTCTAGCATCAAAATAATCAAAAATGGCCTTGTACTTTTGATAAATAGAGCGGTGAGACTCGTCAATAATGATAAGATCAAAATGGCCAACAGTGAAAGGACGTTGGATGACTTCTTCCTGATCACTGATAGCTCCAATCATGGTCGGATAAGTAGAAAATACCATACGACTTGATCTTGCCCCGGCTTTATCCTCTAAAAAGTTACAAACCGAAAGATCTGGAAGCAATTTCCTAAATGAATCATAGGCCTGTTTTACAAGAGATGTTCGGTCAGCTAGAAAGAGGACATTTTTGACCCAATTGTGACGTGATAGGATATCAACAAGAGAGACTGCTGTTCGAGTTTTCCCAGAACCAGTTGCCATGACCAAAAGAGCTTGCCTACGATTGTTGGAAAAAGCCTCACAAACACTTGCAATCGCATGTTTCTGGTAATAACGACCAGAAATATCGTCTCTGATTTTACTAGAAATATCCTCCAGTGGTTTTTGCAAATGCCGTCTGTCCATCAATAATTGCAATTCTTCTTGAGAGTAGAAACCTGCAATCTGACGACGATTTACACCATCAAGAATGTAGTGCTTGAGGCCATTTGTAATAAAACAAATCGGTTGGTAACCTATTTTTTCCTCTAGCGCTTCAGCATATTCCCTGACTTGTACCTCACCTACTTCTGGATTAACTGCAGCTTTTTTAGCTTCAATAATTGCTAAAATCTTTCCATTTTTACCATAAAGAACGTAATCACAATAACCTATTCCCGAGCCGTGTTTCAGTCCATTAACAGCGACTTCAACTCGACAATTTTCTTCAAATGTCCAACCTGCTAAACGTAAATCAATGTCAATAAAGAGTTTTCTTGTCTCAGCCTCAGATAACTGATCGATGTGGAAAGGAACCTCTTGCCGTTGTGCAGCAGTTTCACGTTTTTCAGTATAATTCTCTTGCACTTCCAAGGACTGTACAGCCATTTGTTCATGAAAGTCTGGCATAACAGGTAAACTGTCTTGCAGTTCCACCATGGCTTGTGGTGTTTCTCTTTTCTTGACATTCTCTGAAAGTGGCAATAATTTCTCGTCAAAAAAACGTTCCACAAATTCATTGCTATAGCAGTAATCAATAAAGTTTACGAACTGGTACAAATGATGTAAGGCTAAAATCGCTTCGCGTTCCTTGATCTCCCCACCATGAGCAGCATGATTGCCCCAGCGTATCAAGAGAACCATCTGACTATGAAGCTCTGGATCTACGATTTCTCTAAAGTCATCATCCCAAACTAATGAAGACAAGGTAGCACGATAAGGGGCTTCCAAATAAGAATCATGGCTATAAATCCAATGAACAGCCTGCTCCAAGGCACGACGCGCCATGAAAGCTGTCGCTACAGTGGATGTCTCAATCATATTCTCAGCTTCTATACAGGGCCTCGAAAAAGATTCATACTCCTTATTATTCAAAAGAAAATCAAAATTTCCCATTTTTCTCTCACTTTGACTAAATAGATAGCTATATTATACTAGATTTTAAGCTATTTCTCCACAGTTTTATAGCTATCTGACAAGCAAATTGTGATTTGTCTACCTGAGCCACAAAGTCTGCGAACTCGTTCTGGAGGGAAAGAGGGGGGAGGGGGATGGAAATATTTTTGATCATCGATAAGTTAAAATTTTTTTGACGTACGCCTCTTTGTTGATTCAATAGCATTGATCTTAAATTTTGAATTACATAATAAACATATATAGTATTTGTGATTTTATCATCTAATTTCGCAAAAGCAATTGCTTGATTACAAGACATTACTTTAGTATTGATTGATGATTTTAAACCCGCAGTATCATACATTCCTAATAATAAACTACCTTTTTCAATTATTTTTGCAGAACTACTTTCAATTGCCTTTTCTGTAATTTTTTCAAAAGAATCATCAATGTATTTATGTTCTAGTTCTCCTGATGTAATCCAAGGAATACGTCCTCTAAAATATTTTTCTTCATTTCTTTTAGGAGTTCCACCGCTTTTCCATATTCCAAATTCTTTTAAAGCATGTTTTTCCCAACCCATTTCATTCAAAACAGGATCCCCAAAAATCTCGTTAAATCGGGATTTTACAAGGTTTGAAAGTTCGCTAAGTTGTTTACTTCTAATAATAATTTCATTATCTAACTTTTCTAATATTCCAATAATTTTATCTTGTTCAAAAATACTCCTCATTGGAATCTGGGCATCTGATAAATTATTGAGTTTAATATACTTTATAACTCCTCCAATTGATTGGTATCGTAAAACTTCTATATACTTATCAAGAAAGTAGTATAGATATTTCATTCTTACATTAGAATTACTAGTCAAAATATAGGTTCTCTGATAAGCATTAAATTTTCCTTTATAATACTTAACATTTAAATCCCCATTTCCAGCTACTAAAACTACCTCACCGTCATAAGCGTATTCGTTAATTCTTGAAATTTCTTTAGCTGTTGTAAAAAAAGGATACTTACCTCCGAAAACTGCCGCATTAGCATCCAATTTACCAGTTTGAATAGAAACTAATTGCCCTAACTTCACTTTCTTCACGCAACCACCTCCTCGAAATATCGGGATTTGCACTTAAGAGATAAACTTCTGATGGGAATGTTTGACATTACTTTGGTTGACCATAGCATAGGCTAGAGTAGTATCAATTTTACTATGTCCAAGAAGCTTTTGAACTTGTTCGATAGGCATTCCTTTATCAATTGCCTTTGTCGCTAGTGTTCTTCTAAATTTATGAGGGTGAACCTTTTGAATTCCAAGTTTTTGACCTAATTTTCGTAATCGAATCTCAACACCAGCTATTCCGAGTCTTTGGGCTTTTCCGAGCAAGCTAACAAAAAGAGCTGGATGATTATCTTCTCTGCTTTTGATATAGTTTTTTAAATGGATTTTCGTACGAGCATCAAAATAAACAGGTCTTTCCTTTTTACCTTTCCCAAATACAACACATTCACGATTTTCAAAGTCAATATCTGAGCGATTCAGTTGAACAAGTTCTCCCACTCGCATTCCTGTTGAAGCTAGTAGATCGATCATTGCTAAATCCCTTAAGTTTTCACAATTGTCTCGCATGATTTCAAGATGTTCATCCGTATAAGTTTCCTTTACAGTTTGTTCGGTCTTAATCTTTTTTATCCGTCGAATAGGATTTTTGATGATATATTCCTCCTGCTCAAGCCAAGCAAAAAACGAAGACAAGATGCGTCGGATATTGTCCAAATTTGCTTTACTGCAATCTTTTTCTGACTGATACTGTGCTAGATAACTTCTCAGATCATCTGTTGTCAGTTGTGTTACAGACTGCTTAATACTTGTAAATAAATTTTCAATGGTCCTTTGATAATAACGAATCGTTTTTGCACTACACCCCTCCACCTGTTTAGCAGTAATGAACAAGGCTAACAAGGATTTATTCGTATACTTCTGTTGATTGACACCATTTACTAAATGGCGCTCTAAACTCTCCCGCAATGCTAGTAATTGTGCATTGTTTAAAAGAGGTAACATTTCTTGAATGATGATTGTCACTTTTGTTTCCATATTTTCTCACTTTCATTATTTCAATAAAAATAGACAATATTAGTTTTCTGCATTACAGAATTCTAATACTGTCTGTTTATCTATTTTTTACTTATAGGATTTAAATATCCAAGCTTAAATTTGGTCATTAACTCTAAATGAATGTTCAGAGATCCATTTGGTGTAGCTAGATAACCTTTCATCTGTTAAGGATTCTACTGCGATAGTTACACACATATCGACCGCTTCTTCAACTGTTACAGAAAAACGATAACCATTTAACTGTAGAAATTTCACCAAAACGAAGAAAGCAGTTCGTTTATTAGCGTTGGCAAAAACATGCTTCTTGATTAATTGGACAAATAGTATCGTTGCCTTATCAAAAATTGTTGGATAAAGAGGTTTACCGAAGACAAATTGTTCTGGTAAATTGACAATCATATTTAAGGCAGAAGGACTAACTGTCTGAATTTTTTCATTAGGTGAATAACGTTGAATTGCTAAAGCATTGATTTTTTCAATTTGTCTTTCTGTAAGATAGACTGTCATTTTTCCACCAAAGCTTTGAAAACATCATCGTATTCGTCAAAGATTTTATCCAAATTTAAGTCAAAGGCATCATCAGATACATAAGAAATCTGATGTCCAGACTCTTCGGGAGTAAAGATAATTTCACCACTTGGTAACAATTTCGCTTCGTATTTTACACCACTTGGAATATTGAATTCACTTGGAATAGTAATGGTGATTGAATTTCCTTGTTTTCTTGTTTTTACTACCATCAGATTTCCTCCTTTGAAGTATTATAACAAATAATTACCGTAATTACAATGACAGAATATCAGCCAAAATACTCCTGCATGAGTGATTTCTTCAAAGTTTCAAGTTCTTCTAGTGATTTTTGGATTGCCAATTGTGATTTGTCTACCTGAGCCACAAAGTCTGCGAACTCGTTCTGGAGGGAAAGAGGGGGGAGGGGGATGGAAATATCTAATAAATCTGATTTGGTTAAGCTAGGTATCGTTACGGCTTTATTTAACTTTTCAAAATTGTATAATTGACAGAAATAGAATAAATATTCTGAGTTTATTTTTTCTAAAGTAGGTTCTAATCCAAACGCTGTATCTACATTCCAAAAGTTTTCTCTTACTAAAATCGGTTTATTTATATTTCCTTTACGTCCAATAATTACCGAATTTTTTTTCACAATCCAATCTTTAGCATATCCTATAATTCCCCCACTTCCATAAATAGGGAATTGTCCGTTATTATCTTCAACATTCTTTTGATTTTTACCATTTCTTATAGTAAGAATCTCGTTCCATTTGCAAACTTTCCATTCTTTATCATTAAGAATAACATCCCCAAACATTTCGTTAAATCGGGATTTGACGAGTTTTGATAATTCAGATAGTTGTTGTTTACGAGATTCAATTAATTTGTTAACACCATCTAATCTCAAAACAATTTGCTGTTGCATAAAAGGCTCGTTGTATACAATAGACAAGTTATTCAACTTTGCCTTGTTTAACGTTTTACCCATCACAGCCCTGTCTGTTAAACTATCAAAATTCATTCCTTGTAGTGCATAGTAAAGATATTCATTAAAAAGCATCTTATTATTTTTAACCACAAAATTAGCTATTGCTTCGTTTGTGTACATATTTTCAGCAAGAATCCCAACCTTGCCAATAGATAACTTAAAACTCATCACAACTGTCCCTTTTGAAACGATTTGCATTTTTTCTTTTTGGACAGCTTCTTGAGTTATTTTTTCCTTAGTAGTACATAATATTTTCCCTTTCATATCTGAAATGGATAACCAAGGATAGTCACCTCCCCAATATAAAGTTTGAGAACGATTTGGTGTCTTGCCAATTCTTATCTCACAAACTTCCCCCAACTTCACTTTTTTCATACATGTATCTCCCTACTTTAGTAATTCTTCTAACTCTGCTAAGCCAGCTTGAATTTCTTTTTCTAGATCATTGATTTTCTTTAAGATGACTTCAGTTGGTTCATACTCAACTTTTTCATACTCGATTTCTTTGTATTTATTGATGGACAAATCAAAATCATTCTCCTTAATTTCATCAACTGGAACAAAGAAGGACTGGTCTGTTCTCTTGCGATCTGCTTCTTTCTCTAAATGATGGAATCGTTGAATAATATCTGGAATATCATTATCGCTGATAGGTTGTCGTTTATCATCTAAACTCAGACCGTCTGCTTTCATATCGTAAAACCAAACCTTATCCGTCCCACCATTTCCAGTCTTAGTGAAGATAAGGATAGCCGTTGAAACTCCTGCATAAGGCTTGAAAACACCACTCGGCATCGAAATAACTGCATCTAGTTTGTGATGCTCAACGATTTCTTGACGAATCCCTTTATGAGCTTTAGAGGAACCAAATAGAACACCGTCCGGTACAATAACAGCTGCACGTCCACCTGGCTTCAGAGTGCGTAAGAAAAGGGCAAGGAAAAGCAACTCTGTCTTTTTAGTCTTAATCGTAGCCAGCAAATCACCAGAGGTTGAATCATAATCAAGAGATCCTTTGAAGGGTGGATTGGCTAAAACTAGAGTATATTTATCAGCTTCTTCGTTATCTTGAGAGAGTGAATCTAGATAGCTAATTTGGGGATTTTCAACACCATGAAGCATCATATTCATAGCCCCAAGTCTCAACATAGTGGTATCTGTATCATTTCCATGAAACATGGTATTGTGGAAATGCTTTACACTGTCAATATTTGTTTGCCACTCTTCTTTTCTTCGGTCTAGGTAGCGACTTGCAGAAACTAAAAATCCTGCAGACCCCATGGCAGGATCTGAAATAATATCCTTAATTGTCGGTTGCATGAGTTCAACCATCATATCAATGATATGACGAGGCGTACGAAATTGACCATTTGCCCCTGCCTGAGATAATTTTGACAATAGATACTCATAAATGTCTCCAATATCTTTTATATCCGTAGGTAACTCATCCAGAGCAGCTATCGCCTTTTGTAAGGTAGCTGGTTTATTAATTTGGAAAATAGCATCCCTCATATAGCGTGAAAACGCTGTATCATCAGTATCCCCCTTCAGATTCTTAATAAATGGAAATATCTCTTGTGACATCAGACGATAAACTTCTTGCGCATCTCCCAAATTCTTAAAGGTTGACCAGCGATATTCAGGTTTATCCTTTGGGAAAATCCCCTCATAGGAAATTCCTAGAAATTCAGCATCATTTTCTCGTCCAAGTTCAACCCTATCCAAATCTTTCATAAATAAAAGATAAGTCAACTGCTCAATGTTAGTCAAAGGATTCGCATTTCCCTCTGTCCATAACATTTCCCAAAGCTGATCAATCTTATTCTTTAATTCGCCTGTAATCATATTTTACCTCTCAAAATGTTTCAATTTTAAAAATCTGACATACAAAATTTTAAAACTTCTTATACCTCATTTTATCAGAATCCTAGGACATTATCAAAAAATTATTATAGTATCTACAGAAAAAAGCCTACGATAGGCTTTTTCTCATCTGACAATATCTTTATACATATCTGGTCTTCTATCTCTAAACAGACCCCAGTTTAGGCGCTCGCTTGCTCCCTTGTCTAGGTCATAAGTAGCTAACAGAACAGCTTCAGCTTGTCTTTCAGCTAGCTCTAGAATAGCTCCTGTTTCATCCGTCATAAAGGATGAACCGTAGAAGTCAAGACTAGAACTCTGCTCACCATTTTCCTCACTAGGAGTGACTTCCTCTAATCCATAACGATTGGCTGCAATAACTGGAACAATATTTGCTGCTGCGTGTCCTTGCATGGTACGTTGCCAGTGACCACAACTATCTGTATCCAAAATTGGCTCTGAACCGATAGCTGTAGGATAAAAGAGCAATTCAGCACCATTCAATGCAAGACAGCGCGCTGTTTCAGGGAACCATTGATCCCAACAGATACCTATACCAATCTTAGCATAACGAGTGTCCCAAACCTTGAAACCAGTATTTCCAGGTGTAAAATAGAACTTTTCTTGATAATAATGGTCATCTGGTATGTGTGTTTTTCGATAAACTCCTAGCACTTCTCCATCAGCATCAATAACGGCGATAGAATTGTACAAGACATTGCCATCCTTTTCGTAGAAACTGATTGGTAAAACGACCTTTAGTTCCTTGGCAATCACTTTGAAATGCTGAATAGCCGTATTTTCTGATACCGACTGGGCATACTGGTAGTAGTCATATTGACGTTCCTGACAGAAATAGGGACGTTCAAATAATTCTGGTAAAAGAATGATCTGGGCTCCTTGCTCAGCAGCTTGACGAACTAAACGTTCAGCTGTTTGGATATTGGTTTCCACATCCTTAGCGCATTGCATCTGAATAGCTGCAACCGTTACATTTCTCATCTTTTTCTCCTATTCTGGAATTTGTTGGGTAATACAGTGGATATTTCCACCACCTAAAAGAATATCTCTAGCTGGGATTCCTACGACTTCACGGTCTGGAAAACACTGGTTCAGAATATTCAAGGCCACTTGGTCGTTTACATCTTGAAATTGTGGCACTAATACAGACTTATTAGAAATGTAAAAATTCACATAGGAAGCTGCTAAACGCTCACCAGCATAACGCTCCTCTTCACCTTCTTCATATGAATAGCCCGGCAAATCTTCTTCCGTCACTACTTGATGAAGAGCTGGGATTGGGAGTTTATGAATAGTGAAACTCCGACCCTTTGCATCTGTTTCCTTCTCTAAAAGGGAAAGGTCAGCTGCTGACATGTCATACTGGGGATCGTCCTGATCGTCCGTCCAAGCTAAGACAATCTCCGCTGGACCAACAAAGGCTGCTACATTATCGACGTGTTCGTTGGTTTCATCCTGATAAATACCATAAGGAAGCCAGATAACTTTTTCAGCTCCAAGACTCTCTAGTAAGGTATTTTCAATCTCTTCTTTAGTCATATGAGGATTGCGACCCGGACTGAGAAGGCAACTTTCAGTCACAAGTATCGTTCCTTGACCGTCACTGTGAATAGCTCCACCTTCTAGTACAAAAGGTTTGGCATCGTAAACAGGTATCTCTAAGACTTCTGCAAAACGACTGGCCACTTGGTCATCTGCTTCATAGTCTTGATAGAGTCCATCAACAGCACCACCCCAGGCATTGAAAGACCAGTCTACCGCTAACTTTTCCCTTTTATCATTGAGGAGAATGGTCGGACCTGTATCACGAGCCCAGGCATCATTTGTTGGAATATCTAGACAAACGACCTGGTCTCCAAGATAGGATTGGGCTTCAGATAGATGTTTCTCCTCTACCAAAAGATAGACTGTTTCGCCCTGAGCAATGGTTTTGATAATCTGGCTAAAAGCTGGTTTTGCAGCCTTACCTTGAAATGGCCAAGACCCTGGTCGAGTAGGCCATATCATGAGAGTCCCATGATGGGGTTCATACTCTGCAGGCATACGATAACCTAATTTCTTTGGACTGTCCATCATGATAATCTCTCCTTAAAGTCTTGATAGCCAAAGGCTTTGACTAGACTGCACTCACCCTCTTTATCCATCACATATAAACTTGGAAGTCCAATCCCGTTAAAGGTATTATTTTTGACAAATGAGTAAATAGCCATGTCTTCAAAATAGAGGCGATCGCCGATTTCAATCGGTTTTTCAAAGCTGTAATCCCCAATGATATCTCCTGTTAGACAGGTATTGGAAGAAAGTCTATAAGTATAAGATTTTTCTTTCGCTTCAAAACCGTCTCTCAATGGGGGGCGATAAGGCATCTCTAGAACATCTGGCATATGGCAGCTTGCCGAGGCATCTAGCACCAAGGTCTCAATCCCGTTTTCAACAATATCCAAGACCTCTGTCGCCAGATAGCCCGCATTAAGTGCAATGGCTTCACCTGGTTCGACATAGACATCAAGGTTATAAGTTTCTCGAATCCGTTTAATCTCAGAAATCAGCAAGTCCACATCATAGTCGGCTCTCGTAATGTGATGTCCACCACCCATATTGAGCCATTTAACGTGATGCAAGTATTGTCCAAACTGCTCTTCTACAGCTTTCAGGGTTGTCGCTAAATCATCTGCCCCTTGCTCACAAAGAGTATGAAAATGAAGTCCGTCCACCAAGTCCAGCAAATCACTCGGTATCTTGTCTGAAGTCACTCCAAAACGAGAACCAGGAGCACAAGGATCATAGAGCGCGTGATCTCCTTGTGTTGAACATTGAGGATTAAGGCGCAAACCTACACTGATACCAGCTTCACGACAAGGTTGACCATATTTTCGTAATTGTCTCTCTGAGTTAAAGACAATATGATCAGATATTTGAAGCAACTCTTCCATGTCTGATTCCTTGAAAGCTGGCGCAAAAACATGGACTTCCCCTGGAAATTCTTCTCGCCCTAACTTAGCTTCGTATAATCCACTAGCAGTCGTACCAGACAGATACTGGCTAATCAAGGGATAGGTTTTGTAGAGGGAATAGGCCTTTTGAGCTAGCAACACCTTACAGCCTGCCTTTTCTTGAACTTCTTGTAGAATGCGGCAATTCTCTTCTAATTTTCCTAAATCAATGATATAAGAAGGTGTTGGTACTTGTTCTAGCTTCATTAGTCCACCATTTGTGGATTTTCAACCACAACCCATGGCAAGCCGTATTTATTCAAAGCTTCCATGAATGGATCTGGATCCAACTCTTCAAGGTTATAAACTCCTGGTTGTTTCCAAGTTCCATTCATAACCAATTTTGTCCCAATCATAGCAGGAACACCTGTAGTGTATGAAATTGCCTGTGAACCAACCTCTGCATAACATTCCTGATGGTCGCAAACATTGTAGATGTAGATAGTTTTTTCAACGCCATCTTTAACACCTGTAAAGATACATCCGATATTGGTTTTACCAACTGTTCGTGGACCAAGACTGGCAGGATCAGGAAGTAAAGCTTTCAAGAATTGGATTGGTACAATTTCTTGGCCGTTAAAGTTAATAGCATCTGTACGAAGAAGCCCAACGTTTTCCAAGCATTTCATGTGCGTTAGATAAGATTGACCAAAAGTCATAAAGAAACGAATACGTTTAACACCTGGAATGTTTTTAGCCAGTGATTCAATTTCTTCGTGGTGAAGAAGATACATGTCTTTTTGACCAACTTGAGGGAAATTATATTCACGTTTGATAGACATTGCTTCGACTTCGACCCATTTTCCATCTTCCCAGTAAGAACCTGGTGCAGAAACCTCACGTAGATTAATTTCTGGGTTAAAGTTAGTCGCAAATGGATAACCGTGGTCACCACCATTACAGTCTAAAATATCGATATAGTGGATTTCATCAAAGTAGTGTTTGAGGGCGTATGCTGAAAAGACGCTGGTTACTCCTGGGTCAAATCCAGAACCAAGAAGAGCTGTCAAGCCAGCTTCTTTGAATTTTTCTTGGTAAGCCCATTGCCATGAGTAATCAAAATAAGCAGTAAATCCAAGCTCATTACAACGTTTCTCATAAATTGCACGCCATTCAGGGTCTTCTGTGTCCTCAGCCTCATAGTTGGCAGTATCGATATAGTGGACACCTGTTGCCAAACAAGCATCCATAATGGTCAAATCTTGGTATGGTAGGGCTACGTTCAAAACAGCTTCTGGCTTGTAGCTTTCAATTAAGGCAATTACTTCTTCTACTTTATCAGCATCAAGAGTAGCTGTTTCAATTTTAGTGCTTGTTTTTCCCTCTAATTTAGCTTTCAAGTCATCACATTTTGACTTGGTACGGCTAGCAATCATAATTTCTTTAAAAGTTTCGCTATCTTGGCAAATCTTTGAAATAGCAACTTGGGCAACGCCCCCACATCCAATAACTAATAAACGACTCATTTTTTTCTTTCCTCTTCTTCTAAAATGTCTTCTACATACTTGGGCAGCATAAAGGCTCCCACGTGTAAGTTTGCAGTATAGTATTCTGTGAAAAGCTGGCGTTTTTTCCAGCCTTCCTTGTCAAAATCTTTGACAGGGTGATATTTTTTCGATGCAAATCCAAATAACCAATAGCCAGCTGGACTGGTTGGGATATGGGCCTGATAAACTCGGCTGATTGGAAAGGCTTGATTGACCTTGCGGTGCATGCTGCGGCAAGCAGACTCATCTTCGTCAAAGAAGGGACTACCATGCTGGTAAATCATAATGCCGTCTTCTTTCAAAGCTCTATAGCTATTGCCGTAAAATTCCTTAGTAAATAGCCCTTCTGTATGTCCAAATGGATCCGTCGCATCATTGATGATAATATCGTAATCATCTTCACAGTTTCGTAAAAAACGAAGTCCATTTTGATAATAAATGGTAACACGAGGATCATCTAGTCCTGTGGCAAAGTCTGGGAAATATTCTCTACAAACCTCCACCAACATCTCATCCGGTTCCACAATATCGATTTGTTCCAGTTCAGGATATAGCGTTAATACTTGGGCAACACCACCGTCTCCACCACCGATAACCAAGACTTTCTTTGGATTCGGATGGACAGCCATGGGAACGTGTACGGTCATTTCGTTGTATACAAAATCATCTGCATCCGAGAACAAGACATGCCCATTTAAAATCAAAATCTTTCCAAAAGCTGGAGTATCTAATACTTCAATATCTTGCCATTCACTTTTACCAGCGTAAAGTTGTTTTGCTGTTCTCAAGGATAATTTCACATCTGGAGTATGAACTTCAGAAAACCATAAATCCATTTAGTTCTCCTTTCTCTCAATGACATTGATGTGATTGACCTCTGGATCTTCTGTTCCTTGGAGGGAACAACCACGTTCTTTGGCGAATTTTATATAATCCACAATTTCTCGTGTAATCCGTTCACCTGGCGCTAGGATTGGAATTCCTGGAGGGTAGCACATGACAAATTCCCCACAGACTTGCCCCACAGACTCGTCCAAGGTTAAACTTCTTCTCTCTGAATAGAAGGCTTCCTGAGGAGACAACACCAACTCAGGCTGAATATATTCTCCAGCTATCAAGTCCTTCCCATCTCTCGAGTAAAGTCTCTTTATATCAGCTAGCGCACCGACCAAGCGCTCGATATCTTGGATGCGATCCCCAATGGAAATGTAGGCCAAGATATTCCCAATATCGCCAAATTCAATCTGAATGTCATATTCATCCCGTAAGAGGTCATAAACTTCAATCCCTGTTAGACCAATCCCCTGAGTGTAGACTGACAACTTAGTAACGTCAAAATCACAGACAGACACACCGTCTACTAGCTCTTTTGAGTAGGCATAGTAGCCGCCGATGGCATTGATTTCTCGTCTAGCATATTCGGACAACTCAATGACCTTCTCAAAGGACTCTTTACCACGAAGGGCCAGATTGCGGCGTGAAATATCCAAACTAGACATTAGTAAGTAAGATGCTGATGTTGATTGGGTCAGGTTAATGATTTGACGCACGTACTCAGGATTCATCTGATCCCCAACTAAAAGAAGTGAACTTTGTGTCAAGCTACCACCAGACTTATGCATGGATACAGCTGACATATCTGCTCCTGCATCCATAGCAGATAGAGGAAGTTTATCTGTAAAATGCAGATGGGCACCGTGCGCTTCATCTACCAACACTTTCATTCCTGCAGCATGAGCCATCTCAGTTAGTCCCTTAAGATCTGAACAAATCCCATAATAGGTTGGATTGTTAATTAGGATAGCCTTGGCATCCGGATGGTCCTTAATAGCTTGCGCCACACGCTCATTTTCAAGCCCCAAAGCAATACCGATTTTTGGATCCACACTCATCTCGATATAGATAGGAATAGCACCACACAAAACAAGGGCGTTGATAGCTGATTTATGTACGTTACGCGGAAGAATAATCTTATCTCCAGCTTTACAAGTGGAGAGAATCATGGTTTGAACAGATGAAGTTGTCCCCCCAATCATTAGAAAGGCATGAGCAGCCCCAAAAGCTTCCGCTGCTAGTTCCTCTGCTTCTCTGATAATCGAAATGGGATGTCCTAGATTGTCCAAGGGCTTCATAGAATTGACATCAATCCCAACGCATTTCTCACCCAGAAGTTCCACTAATTCTGGATTCCCACGGCCACGTTTGTGACCAGGGACATCAAACGGTACAATTCTTTTCTTTCGTAATTTGACCAGCCCCTCATAGATGGGAGCTTGGTTTTGATTTAACATTATAAAGACATACTCCTTTATCATATTTTTTAAACCTTAACCATGCAAGGCTCTAAAGGATACTTATGAAAAAAGAGCAGGTTGGCACCTGCTCTACAATCTACTGACGTGTTTATGTTTGTTTCTTTTGAGTATGTCTGTTCCTGATGTTTCCTAACTCTCTAGTAGCAAATATTACGTACTTTATTGATCGTTTCACAAGATGACGTGTGCTTTCACCACACTAACAAATGTATACGAATTAGAACTAATGTTCTAACATCAACTTATAAAAGTAGGCTTTTAACCCTATCAATAATGTGGCTTTTCAACCACGCTTCGGCATTCAACCCTGCCTGTCCGTAGGCATTTTTTACTCGGGTTTATATTTGCTAGAAAACATCATCTCATTTTCTAAGCTTCATTACTATATCATGTTTTCAGAGACTTGTAAAGTATTTTTAGAACTTTTTTTAAACAATTTAACATTTTGTTCGTGAAATTGCTTTAGTTTCAAAATAGAAATCGTTTTAAAATAAGTTCAAAAAGATTAAAAAGGAACTAAAATACTCAGTTCCTCAAGTAGTTATAAGTACAGTCAACTATTCAAAATCCTATCTACTCATCTCGTGCTATTTGGACCGCTAATTCAAAATCAGTCATCAAGTAATTTTCATCCAGACGGATGAGACTATAATACTCATTCCAAAATAGAGAGTCACTGTTGCTGGACCACTTTAATCCATACCACAATTGGGTAACATCGTTTGTACTTGATGGGGGGATTGACCATAGATGCTTTTTAAAAGTTTCTTGAACAAGAGAAACATCCAGTCGAGTAGTCAAGTCGAGTTCATCCAATTTCAAAGTGATAGAATGTTCCTTAGCTACCTCAATACTTTCCTTGTTAAATCGAACCTGAATAATCTTAGAATCTTCTAAAGCCACATTCTGGTCCTCAGCACCGTAAAAGGAAATACTGCCCAGTACTATGCCATCTTTTGCCAGGAGATAGGGAGCGTAAGGAACAGCATTGCTATCAAGTCTGAAGCCTTTTTCGATAGTAACTGATTTATCGCCTGGATACTTTTGGAAACTTCCCTCTGTCAAGAGCTCTTCGTAGTCGCTAGCACCATCGCCCTGTCTTATATAGATGTCAAATCCAGCATTCATCAGCTCACTGGCTTTAGTTTCTGCTAAAATGATTTTACTTTCATTAATTTGCAAAATTGGTGCTTGAGGTGGCAAACCAATCGTGAGATTAAACATGACTCCTACCAGAAAGACCATAAAGGTTATAAGGAGGGCAAGTAAAGACTTTCCAGTCCTTTTTCTTGCATTGAAAAGGGCCATTAGAGCAGGTAGAAGGATCATTTTGGCTAAAATAGAATTCCCAACACCACCTCTATTTAAGGTCTGAAAAGCAAAGATCCCGGCGATTGCAATCAGGGACAGGTAGACTAAAATCTCACCTAGACCCAGTTTTTCTGTTCGAGTTTGTTGGTTTACAGGCGTTTCGTACAATGACTGCCCATTCTCTTTCCTCTTTTTTAGAAAGAGATAAAAGCCCAGACCAAGTAGCAGATTAAAGATTGCAAAAACTATTAAAGTACCTATTATCGCCGTTCTACCCATGGCTCTCTACTCCTTTATGTTCTCTCTCAAATCTTATCTTTCTCTTTAGCACCCAATTCCCAATCAATAAGACTAGCAAGAAGAAGGGGCAACCTTCTATGACCACAATGGGCAAAGCCAGTAGAGCAATCATCAAAAAACTAGCTTTCTTTTGACGCCAACTACCGCCCCATTCTCCGTTTATCAGTCCACCTAAATAGTCGACGTAATCAGTAAACCAAGTCAATAAGGGATTTTGAAAATCACTAGCCCTAAGGTAAATGAACAAAGCCGAATTTAGCAAAACATAAAGAATTCCAAGGACTAGAATAATCTTTTGACTAGTTCGAGTAGCCTCTAGAAGGATTTTTTCTCTCTTCTCTGACTCTATTTCCTTGAGACTTGGGTCCTTACAAGAGAGTTTTTCAAATCTATAGACCAGAAATCGGTAGAGATAATACTTTTTTATATTACGCTTCATAAAAACCTCAATCTAGGAAGGACACTCAAATATAAATCATGGTCTAAACCTCTAATTTCAAGGAATTGCCTTCCAAATAGACAGCTTTTGACTCAGTGATTTTGATTTTTTGATCTTCTGAAAAGCCAATGGTTTCACCGTCCTTTAAGGTGACATCACTGCCTAAAACATACTGAAGAATAGACAAGAGGAAATAATATAAGTCATCGCTATCCATGACAGAATCAATGATTTCGATCTCAGTTTTTCCAAACTCTTTCAAACCATAAGTGTAAATACTAGTTTTATCTCCCTGGTTGATAATTCCCATATAAATCCAGAGTTGAAGAGGAAGCAGTTCTTCTTTCAAAAGATCAGCTAAGTCCAGATAAAGATCTTTGGGCAAGAGCAAGGTGGTAGAACCCTGATAAATACCAATAGCTGATTGACTAGTTTTTAGGATAGAGGCATTGACTTTAGTTAATAAGGAATAAGTTTCTACTGGCGAAAGATTGTCAGACAAAATAGAAACAATGGCGTGTTGTGTGTGCTCCTGTGTTTCCTTCTCAACATCCTGCCAGAGGTAAGAATAGGCATACAATTCTTCAAATTCTTGACTTGGGATAGGAAGATCCATCAATGCCAAAGCAACGAGAGCACCATCAATCACAAAGGTTGCACTAGAATCATCCCCAGAAACTTCAGAAATTTCAAGCCCCCAATGAGATTTCAATTCCTGAACAACTTGGTCTAAAGAATAGGCTTGATTGCCTTTGAAGAGGGGCATGGACAAGATCAGTTGTTTTTTCTTCTCTGATTTTTCTTTCTTACTAGTAAATAGATTTTTAAAAAAATTCATAAAACTCCTCCTTTTTCTCATACCAGTTGGGAAGCAAAGCTATCTTGCTCAAAGTGAGTCGAGATACCAAGTTTCCTCGTCCTCAAAACCGTAAAATTTCTCATCAAGTAGCCAATTTCCATCCACCAATCTAAGAATAAACTGATGCTTCATTTCTAATGCTTCTTGAAAATGGGTGATAATTCTTGCTTCTTCAGCTTTTGTCATGATAAAATCTACAGAAAAATCATTCCTTTTAACATAGTTATACTCACTTGGGGAGCCATAAGTATTTCGAACTCCTCCTTCCAAGCATTTTTGAGTCACTCGTCCAGTTAGAAGTTGCATTTGCCTCTGAAAATAGTCATCCATAAGTTCATTCCACTTGGGATGAACTTGATTGGCTGGGATGCCAAGGGCTTCTTTTTCCTTATCCAGTGCTCTGTTACGCTCAAAAATTTCCTCTTCTAACAAGGTTAAACTTTTGAGTAAATCAAGCAATGGTGTGATAATTATTTCTGCTACAGTTTGATATTTTTCAGGGGTATTTTTATAGTTCACTCTCATGATTACTCTCTTAACTCTCCTGGATTAATTGCTTTAATTCTAAGTCTGAAAGTTGTCCTTCCATGTAGAGTTTCCTAAGTAAATCTTTATCAACTGTAATTTCATAATAGTCTGTCACAAACTCATGAAATCTCTCAAAGCTATCAAAGAGGTAAGAAAGCAACCATTCTCCACCATCCTGATCTTGGTAAGTCTGTTGATGCGCGTGACCATCATACCAGATAAAGAAGGTTGTTTCATCTTTTTGGTCTTCTGAATAAAGTGAGACATACTTTTCATCCAGTCCTTTATAAAAACTATCGATGATATCTTGATTCCACTCGTCAGCAGCAAACTGGCTTAAACTACTTTCATGATCAAAGCCTTTTATAAGAATCATTTTATCAGTCAAAATCACATCTAAAGAATCACCAGATCCATTATCAATAAGGTAGCGGAGTCCATAGACTTCCTCAGTCTTAATCACGAGTCTGAGCCAATCCTCACTCGGATCTGTCAAATATTCGTCAATGACTAGCAAGGCATCTAAGCGAGTCTTTATCTTGTCCCAATCAATCTTTCTCATCTCTAAAAACCTTCCATCTTATTCTTGCAATTTATCAAGATCACAAGCCCTATAACGAGCTGTTAGATAGCCTGAAAAGCTAATCTGAGGGATATTCCACTCATTAGGCAAATAAATCGAACAATCTACCTGATCACCTAGAGGGGAACTTGCTGAGAAGACATATCTTCCCAAATCCTCATTATTAGGATTTCTTTCAACTTGACCCAATCTGCTAGTATTGAACCAGTCTTTAAACAGTAACCAGATTTGCTCGGCATCTTCGTTTAATAGGGAGACTTTCAAGTTGTAGCTGATTCCGACCCTACATCTTTTTTTGAATCCTGACTCATCAGCCTTACAAACTTTTATCGATCCCTTATCATACTGCCAGTTATCACTATCTAATAGGGGAAATTGAACAGATAGATTGTCTTTAAATCCCTGCATAGTATCTAATAAATCTTTGGAGGCGGCTTCGAATAATTCTAGTTCCTCCATAGTCTTCTCTTTAATTTTCATAGCTAATCACATTTCGATTTAATCTGCATCAACCCAGATCTGGTATTTTTGACAATGTAGGCATCTAAACAAATAACCACAGATAGGCCCGTCTTTGACCAAGTAGTCTTCTACCTCTTGATATTCTTCACGCGCTTCATAGTCTGCCAAGACTTGCTCAGCGATTCCCATATCATTCAATTCTCGAGTTCCAACTGTACCCAAGTAAGCACAATAATCTTGGCAACAAGAAAGCCAATATTCTCCCTGCCAACTAGAGTAGCCTGGGGTCTGACAAAAAAGCAGCTGATTCTTTTCTGGATCCAATTCACCCTGCCACTCGGCATCTTGGATAAATTCCGCATCGAATTTCTGAGCTGCCATCCCATTTGCAATGCAAGTTGGGCAGAGATGTTCTATCTCTTCAATACTATAGGGCCTAAGAGCATAATAAACATTGCTTTCTTTCCCACAAGATGGACAAAGCTTGGCTTCTCCTTCAACAAATGAACCTGTAGCCAACGGATCTGGATGATAGATAAAATGTGGCAAAGACTGTAATAGCTTCTGTCTTTGCTTCTTCTCTTCTTTTCTTAGAGGACGAGGAAGGGCAAAACGATCGCCATGACTCTGACTCATTTCTTGTAAATGGCTCAGTTTCTTTATCTGTTTTCGATCAGGTTTGTCTAAGATTTCGGTAAATAAGCTATAGGCACTAGTGTAGAGACCCAATTGTTCATAGAGGTCAACTAAGACTTTTTTAGCTTCTAAATCCTCAGACTTAGCTAATTCATCAGCCAAATCATAGAGTGCCGCAACACTGGAAGAATTTCCATCTTGTTCCAGGTATTGCTTTTTTAATGTAATGTATTTTTCTAGAAATGGATTCATGGGACTACCTTCCTAATGGATGACATAAAATCTTAACAAATAGTAACTAAGACATTTCCATTGAGCTCTAAAATTTGCTTGTAAAACTTTTTCATGTTTACAAAGCTGATTCGGATGTCATCCTTGATTTCTTCCTCTTCCTCAAGATAATCCCAAATATCAGGATACAAGTCGGCTTTCTTACAAGCTTCCATACTAAAGTCAGTCATAGCCCTGTCCATGTCAAAACTTTCTAAAGCTTCTACAATCTCGGCTATCTTTGTTTTTTCAGTATAAGCTATGTACTCAGACACTTCTTCTAAAGGAGTCACTCCTAAGACCGCTTCTCTCAAGGGATTGTCGTCCAAAAATTCTGAACTACTAAATCCTGTCATGACAAAGACCAAGGCATCCCACATTTTGTCAATATCTATTAAGATATCATGACTATCAGCGGAATCTTCAGCAAAATCTAACAAGTCATCTTCTTGATTGGAAAGACCTTTTATTTGTTCTAATTCATCGTCTGGTAAATATTGATAATTGGCAATCATTCCCATGATTTTACTCCTTTGAATCAGTTAGTATCATACGGATGTTTTTAGCTCTTCTTCTATAGAAAATGCTATAATGGAGCTAACAAAATTGTTCTCTTGCAATTGAAAACGGGGGAAGTAGTCATGTTCACTAGTATTGTTTTGGGGTTTTATGCTCTTTTCTTTCTATCCTTATCCTTTACCATCTATCTCTATATCAGACTCGTAGTTGCGGTTAAAAAGGGCAAAGACATTCCCAAATGGATTTATAAACTTGGCCATGCTGTTCAAGGAAGAATTCACGTTGACTATGAAGAAATCACTGATGCTAATGCCCTTAAAGAGATTCATTGGTTCTTGCTGATCTATTTAATCGTAAATCTACTCGTATTGGCTGGCTTCTACTATCATGATAATAGCTTCCCGCAAGCAGTTTATGAATGTTTGAAAAAACAATTTTTCATCGTACTTGTTAGTATGATTTTAAAAAGTCTTGGAAAATTTGTTGTACTAGCTATAAGAAAAAACTTTCATAACAGTCATGCCTATGCATCAACAAACGCTGTTATTGGGACAGCTTTTTTAACGAGTTATGTTTTTATGTTTTGCATGATGATGAGTGGCCTTCCAGCTCAACCTGTTCCAGTAAGCATTCAAGATACCACTGTCATTATCGGAGAAACCAAGGCTTCCGAGCTTTTAGACCAAGGCTTTAGCTTCGGAGATAAAGGCGCAGAGAGCTCCATCACCAATCCCAAAAACGACCACTTCTACTACGGTCAGCTTCTCGAAGTCAAGCGGGATAATCAGTCCTATGGCTTTATGAGCCTTACTCCTACGGGAAGAGATACTGATCAGCTCAAAAACTGCGTCATTACCTACTACAGAACACCTAAGGATAAGAATCAACTAGAAGAAATTTCCATCAATCATATCAAGCTAGCAAATCTCAAGCTCCAAGACTTTCAAACACGAAAATTAATCGATATCTTTGAAGTCAATCCTGCTGATTATAATGTCTCTGATAAGGATACCAACTTTATCCTAACCATCCAAACAGCAGATTACGACCTCTGGAAAAGGTATCGGATTGAATCCAAGTTCAATTCAGATGGTTCCCTAGATAGCTATGGTGTTAGAGCCCAACACAGCATGTGGGAATAATTGACCATTTCCCCTTTATCACATAAGCATTAAACAGGAAAAATATCATCGACAAGTTTATTGGTTTCGATGAATCGAAGGCCAGAAGAGCCTTTATCTCTAGTGATTTCTTCATAAATATCTTCTAAATTTTGGGCAGGTGCCAGCATCCAAAGACTAAAAGGTCTAAGTTTCACCTGTCCAATTTTTTCAATATTTTCTAATAATTGCCCTAAATCTTTGTGGTTGAACCAGCAATCTGTAACGAGAGCAAACTTCGTATTGTCCATCTTACAGGAGATATGACTGGTCAAAAAATCATCGATGGTGGGCTTTTTTTCTGTAAGAGGCGCGTGCAAGCCAGATGGTACTCAAGCTTTCTAGGACTCTGATCAACCATCGATACAAAGACAAGACCATACTCATCTTGGAACTTAACAGCAAGGAGATCCCCTTCTTCAAAATAGGATTTGCGTTTAGTTTTGGCTTTAGGGATATTTAGAGGCCTAGGATTTTCAGTTTGCAACTGGATAGCAAGTTTTTCCAAGACTTTTTGCCTTTGCTTCAAAGCCTTTGGATCTATTTCCAACCAAAATGGATCAGCACCTTTTTTGAGAAGCTCCAAGGTTTTATCTCTGATATCGTCTGTCAGGTGACCAATCTTCCACAGTGAATAGGCAAGAGCAGTCCAATAAATTTCTGTAAAAAAGTCTGTTTGGCAGTAATCTTTCTCTGCATCGAGGATATCCTTGATAATATTGGACACATGATCACCGTCTCTATAGCGACCAACTACCTCATTGTAAATGTCATACCCTTGATCACTGTCAATGATTTTAACGCCATCAATAGCCATTCTCAACTCCTAATGCTCAATCGACATCTTATTTCTAAATCTCAACGCTTATTTAATCTTATGCTTGTTCATTTTCTCTTGGAAAATATCTGTAAGAATTTGGCGCAATTCTTGAGCTTCCTTTTCTGGAAGTTGGCCTTCTTGTTCAGCAACGGCATACAACTCTGGATACTCGAGCGAGATTCTCTTAACAGTACGTGTAATGGCATGTTTTCTAACAAAAAATGGAATTCGTTTAATTATATCTTGAGGAATTAAAGCGATAATCTTATCGGCAGTTTCCTTATCGTTAAGCTTAGAGAAAGTTAGTCCCTTTTTAATCATTTCTTGTTCTTTTTCTGTAAAATCTTTAATATCCATTGTGTCTCCTTATGACTATTTTATATACTACTATTATACTATTTTTTTAATTGGTCGAATGAAAAATCTCTATAAATCACTTCTTGGCCAAGAACGGAATCTGTTGTAACAGGTAGTTTTTGCAGCAAATCTTGGATATCAATATCGTTGGGAAGAGGATTCAATTCTCCCAGACTATTTTCCTGAAGATGTGCTGTAAAGATAAACTCTCCCTTTTCCCAATCCATAGCACAATCATTGATAACATCTACTGGTGACAGGTCCAGCAGTTCTTGCTCTTGCGCTATAAAAGTTTCGTAGATCAATTCAAAAATAGCTTCCTTATCAATTTTTACAACTCTTAATGTATGTTCATCCATGCTTGCTGTCCTCTAATCATATTTATTTATCATCTTCTGACACTTGCCAAACTTCTGATTTGTAGAGATTTTCCTTTAAACCACACTTCAACTAATCAAAACCAGTTAATAGACTATTTCCTACTATTCCTAATGTTACAATAATAATGCCCAAAAGACCTAGAAGATTTGGAAAGCTATCACCTAGGAAAAAGCAACCACCCAAAAGAGTAAAAAGTACTTCCCCTGCCTGAGTTGCTTCTATGACTGCCAGTTGCTTATGATTGTGCTTGACTAAGTTTGTCGCTTCAAAAAAAAGTAAAGTTGCAACAACACCTGAAAATATTGCAACAATGAGAGATTGCAACATTTGGGAACTGGATGGCAATCCTGTATCAATCCCAGCATATAGGGAGACGCATAGCCAAAAAGGAGTACTCATCAGGGTCATACCAAAAACACGCTGACTAGTAGTTAAACTATCTTGCTGACAATGTTCCAACATTTTTCTATTCCCCAAAGGATAAGAAAAAGCTGCTAGTAAAATCAATAGACTAGCAATAAGAACTCCATTTCCCATACCACTATGAAAATAAGGAATCTGAATGAGAATAATCCCCAACAATATAAAAAATGTCATACCTAACTGCTTTCCTGGAATTTTTTACCAAAAAGAGGAGTCAAGAGTAAGCCTGCTAAAATAGTGATCTGCCATGTAGCCGCAACAAACCATGATTCACCATAAACAGAAGCCATAGAAAGTGGACCATAAAAAAGCCCAAAACCAACTGTACTCCAGAGAAACCAAGTCCATGGTGACTGACGAATATCTGCTAATACCGTAGATAATTCTTTCTTACGCCAAACAAAAAAAGTAAGTATTGGCAAAGTAAATAAATAACGGAGGCTTGCGCTCCACAACCAAGACCCACCTTCTAGGTTCATACTACGGTTAAAAATAAAAGTAAAAGCAAAAAAGAGAGCACCCAAAATACCATACCAGAGTGCTCTATAAAATTGTGATTGTTTCATAAATATATCTCCTCATATAAAACTATCATATCTAATTGACTTGAAGATGTCGATAAAGTCTATAACTTTTATTTTTCCCATATAAACGTCTATCAATTACACTACTTTAAGTATATAATTTTTTAAAATTGAACCCACTTATCATTATCCATAATAAAGGGTTTCGCTAGACCTTCACCTGTATAGTTTTCGTATTTTGTATCTAAATATTTGTAACAATCTTCCTTGGTCGCAAATTTAATGGCTTGATAAGGTTCCTCAAAGGTTAACTTTTCGACAAAGAAATAGCCATCCTCACTTGGTACAAGAATTCCAACATGACCGATAAAGAGGGATTGCCCATCCAAGTCATCATGGACGACTACAGACAACATTCTTGCATTTTCATTAAACTTGAATTGAGAAAGGAACTGTTCCATCTTTGCAGCATGAACCTTGACATCAGTTGTTGCTTCGGTCTTGACTCTTGAGAATAGAATATCAAAGGCATCCTTGTCTTCTGCACCAAAGATTTTTCCCTTATCAATAGCATCATTATCGACAAACAAAAGGGAATCATCCTTCTCTAACTTAGGAATTTCGATGGAATTTTTCAATAAACAATAACTGTTAATCCGACAGTTGGTACCTACAAAATCACCTTTTTTCGGAGTCCAAAGATTGGTAATTTTTTCAACGTCATAGTTTGTTTTGGTAAATGTAGAAAAATCTCCAGTTAAGCCTACTGAACCGACAGTCGCGTTATAATCATTTACAAGGTTGAAAAATGCATCCACACTTTCTTTATCCAAATGTTCAGCCAAAGCTTTTCGAACTTCGTCTGCACTTGGTTGACTGTTCATATTGGTATAGCTAGCCTTCCAAGAAACCTGATTCGACTGTGTTTGAGTCACTGAAGTTTCAGCAGTTCCATCAGCTGTCTTTTGAGTTTGACTACAAGCGACTAAGGTCAAAAGAAGTGTTGAGCAAAGACCAATAGTCGCTAATCTTTTAAATTTCATAGGCTTTCCTTTGTTTAAAAAAATTGTTGTTAAAGGTAAATTAGATTATTCTTTCGGTTGAGAATAGACTTGAATATGCTGACCTAGCACCTTAATTTCTACTGGTAGGTCATCAGATTTGTCGCCGTCAACATCCGTTTCTAACTCAGTGTCTGAAGAGATTTTGATGTGACGAGCTTTAATGTACTCGATGTGATCATTTTCTACGACGTCCCCTTTTAATAAGTCAGGAATAACTGACAATTTAGTAAGAATTGATGCATCCTTAAGAATCAGAACGTTTGCATATCCATCCTTATCTTCATCAAAAATCTTCTTATCAGCAAAATAATTGGTTAGGAGAACTAAAACGTGACTTGCTTCTCCAATATAGTTTCCATTTTCAGTCTCAACTGTGATGTTAAACGCTTGATCTGTAACCACAGATTTCATGGTATTAATCGCATAGGCGAGCATGCCAAATTTTGTTTTATCCTCTATCCCAACATTATGGATGGCTTCTGGTAGTGAACCAATACTAAAGATATAACCAAAATAATTTCCATTGGATTTTCCGATATCAATCTTATTTGTAGAATTGAAATCAAGCTCATCAATAGCCCCGTCAATATCTTGATTGATTTCTAATAACTTTGTAATAAGATTTCCAGTTCCTCCTGGAATAATCGCTAGTTTAGGAATATACTCTCTTTCAGCAATACCTGAGATTACTTCATTGACTGTCCCATCTCCACCAAAAACAAGAACAGCATCATAGTGCTCCCGAGAAGCTTCTGTTGCGAAGTTGGTTGCGTCTTGCGCTTTTTGTGTAATTCTGGTATCGACTTGCTCGAAGTATTTTTTAGCCTTATTTTCTAACTTTTCCTTATAATCTATAGCCTTTTCTCCACCAGAGGTTGGATTGATAATCAACATTATTTTTTGCATTCATTTTCTCCTCAATATCTATTTGCATCTTTAGGCTATCAATATATCTTTTTTTGATACACTTTATTATATAATGAAATTTCTAAAAATAAAAATTGAAAGTAGTAAACTAAAATAGATACAATCCTGAACTGTCTAAGAATTTTTCTTTCAAAATTGGAAAAATAGATTTGTGGAAAAAATTTTATCAAGTTACAAACTGAAGAAATCATCTCATTCACTCTTTCTTCATATACGACAGTTTTTATTTTACTTTAAAACAAAACCTATGCTTCTATTATTTTTTTAGCCACAAATGTTGTAAAAAACTAATATCTTTATAGGGTTTTAAATCACATACTGCAAGTTCAATCTTTGTCATTTCTTCTAACCAGTTTTCTTTGCTCTTAAATTCATTTGGTTGTAGACTGTAAAATGTTCGAATCCCCAAATAATTTTCTAATTTAAGACCAGACAAAGCTAATATTTCCTCAATCGTATAAGTAGAACCACTTGCAAAAGATAGGCTCTCAAAATTTTCACCATTGAGTAAGCTAAACGCTTGATTGATATCATTAGCAAAAACAACACTTTGTAGAACTTTTCCAACTTGATTATGCTTGATAATTGAAATCAACCCATCATCTTTTAAAATTCTTTTGAACTCCAGAAGATAGTCTTTTCGTTCATTAGGATCTATATATTCTAAAACATTATGGCAAAGGACAAGATCAAAGGATTTATCCGTAAAACGAGCGAGTTGGTCAATACTTCCCCACAATTTTTCATAGGATGCGGAAGAGTTGGCATAGAGCATTTCCTCATTAGGTTCAACAGAAATAACTTGATTCTTGCGAGAAAGAAATTCACTGACCAAGCCAAATCCAGATCCAAAATCAAGAATTTTCTTACCTTCCAGATGAGCAAGTTGGGCAAAGGTTATTTCATATTGAATCTTTCCCCAAGGTTGTTTTAACATATTTCTATAATGTTCAAGATCAGATTTTTTGCTTGTCATGTGTTACCTCATTAAAACTGGTATTTTTCTTTACAATCATTTCTTCTAATAATTTACAGTAAACTGCCGAATTTTCAGTGATCTTGCGACAGTGGTCATATCCTTGCCAAATGTGAAATGTGGCATGAGGATACTTTTTTGGAAGAACTTTTTTAGCAGCTATCAAGTCGAATTCTCTTGAACCATAAAAGAAAACACAGTTTTTTTGTTCCTCTGGCGTAAGGTTAGGCAAGGCCACAAATGCACAATCATGAGAAATATGTCTGATACTTTCTTCATCCATAGCAATGAAAGAATCCGCCATCATCTCTCCTTTTTCTCCATAAAGTGAAACCATCTTATGAACAGCTATATTTCTATTTCGCAAGGCTTTTCTATGCTTTATTAACAATAAATACCTAGTAAAGACATCAAGCAAGGGCGCATTTGTCCATAAACTAACTCCTTCAAAAACAAGTTTCCCAAACCTGATGTCCTTGTGATTCAACAATTGCAGTAATACAACTCCACCCAAGGATGCGCCAAAGGCTAAACACAAGTCTTTTATATGATGAGCCTTTAGATAATCATAAATCATCTGGCTTTCCTTGAGAGCCGATTCGTAGAGGGCTAGAGATGATTGCCCATGCGCCGACAAATCCGGAATGATATATCTAAACTCTTGCCCCATCTGGTCTGCAATCAGGGACTTCATCCCTTGAGCCGATGATAACATCGGGTGGATTAACAATATCGTATCTTTCTGATTAGAATTAAGATCAAGAATGTTCATTATCTATCACCAGATTTCTTTCCATTTTAGCCCTTATCCTTAAAGAACTTATACCATCCATTTATGATTTATTCAGATAAATGCAACAATTATAATACCTTCACTTGAACCCCTTGCTTGTCGAACGTTTCTTTGACATGTTCAAAATTACTGCTTATGATAGTCGCTTGCTTCAGATTTGGAAACTGTTGCAGTTCTTTAAGACTAACTTCATTTAGATCGAAACCATCATCTTCACCGTCCCACTGAGGAATCAAATTCAGATAAATTTCATTTCCGCCATCCATGTAGATTTCTTGGACTTGTTCGGCATATTTCTTAGGTATAGGAAGATTCATCATATATTCAAGGGCCAGCTGAATAATCTCCATACTTTCTGTGTCGATATCCTCTTCACTAAATTCATCCGCAAAATCATAGATGTCAAAGTAGGGTTTCAGTACTCGTAAATCGTACATCAAAACTTGGATAATAGTTAGTTTAAAATTTATATTGTCAAAGTGTAGCAGTTCTTCGTCAGTTTCTTTTAACTTGTAGCTTTCCCGTTCATGTTTGACCTCTGGAAAGTAGGAAATTGAAAGTGTGTTCTTGATCGTCTCTGCATATCCATGAAAATCACTTCCATAAGGAGTCCATAAAATCAAGTTAAAATCCCCTACTCTCTGTCTATCAGAAATAAAATAAGGGCTTTTTCCATTACAAGTTATCAGGGTATTGCAAGGATTGAGAGGTAGTTCTCCCTCGTCCCACATGGGTTTGACATTCTCTCCAAAATATAAATATAGCGAAGTAATTAAATGCTCCTCATCAATATAGATCTCACAACTCTTTAAGTGTTGTTTAGCCTCAAAGGAATGCACAAATACGAAACCAAGTTCATCATAAATATATTTGATAAACTGCCCTTCTTTTTTGAAAAATCGGTCAGGTTTTCCAAAAACAGCTTCTATATCCTTTAATGATAAAGGAAAATGCAAGCTTGTTTCTAGAACATCGACAGAATTCCCGTGGAAATTCATAGAAAGGACCTTAGCTTTTTTCTTTCTAAAAAAATGAAACATTTAACTCCCCTTCTTAAGTTTCTTCAAGATACATTTTGACTGCTAGGTATTCCTGCTCTTTAGCATAGGCAAATACTTCTGAATTTCTAATGTAGTCAAAAATATTTTCCTCTAAATCTTCATCCCAGGTCGATTCACTAAAGATTTGATTGTCTTGACTTGCTTCATAGAAAATATCAAGGTGAACTTGATAAAACTCTTCATCTTCATCTTCATTTGGGGCTTGCCTTACTAATGATAGTTGAAACAAGGGCTTATCAGATATACTTGTAAATGTCCCTGTTTCAAACAAAATCATCTCATCATCAATAGGCTCACGACACAAGTCTTCAAATATTGCTACCATATCCTCTAAGGGCATCTTATCGGTGATTCTTTCTCTTAAAAATTCAAGTGATTGCTTCATGCTTCTCCTCTTTCTAATTGGAGCTTCGTTCTTAGAATAATCCTATTAAAAAACTGAATCCCTACACCTTTTATTATACTACATAAACAGAAAAAAAGACTGAAGCAGATGGCATTCACGGATCTATACTATTGTAATCGGTCAATTCTCTAAAATGATTACCTAGTCCATTTTATTGTATACAGATGAGGTGTTATTTGAGCGTGTCCTTTTATAACTCAATTAGTATTAAAAATAAGATAGAAACTTCAGGATGTCTACTGTCTTGTAGCATTTTTTTAACCTTGATAAGTTTAACAAATCGTATAAAATAGTTAAAAAGTCTTTAAAATTAAAAAAATGTATAATATCAAGACTTCAATGAACTGATACGATACATTTTATAATGAAAAGATTTACTCAATTTTATCTTCAATTTTGGTTTTTCTCACTCGAATCCTTCTTCTGTCTTTGAATATAGACTATCGATACCAACGAAAGAAAAATAACTCCAAGACCGATAATTAAAAAGGAAGCTAAATGAACGCTCGGTAGAAAGGTCATTAACCCTTTCGCAATCGGCATAAAGAGAATTGCCAGTGTAAAAATGGTGCTCAATACCCTCCCCAGATATTCTCCGTCAACCTTGGTCTGTACCTGTGTAAAGAAGTGAATATTAAAAATTGTCATAAATAATTCACAAACTAGGTTTCCTGAAAAAGTGAGATAATTAGGCAGTGGTAAGCCCATCATGAAAACTCCTACTCCTGTGAGGATCAATAAGAACAAAAGTGTATTCATAGTTGATTTAAATTTATTTGCAATCAATGCTCCGATGATTGAGCCAATTGCACCCATGGTTAAGATAGTTGCATAGGCTCCGTCTACACCATAGAGTTTATTTGAGAAAGGGAGCAAAAACTCAAAAGCTGCAAAAAAGAAATTCACACTGGAAGCCACTAACAAGAGAAAGAAAATTTCTTTTTGATGCCAGATATAGTGCAAGCCATCTTTGATATCTGCAAAAATATCTTTCCCTGTAAAACTCTCCTGCTCTTGAACCTTTGGTTCTTCTTTGGGAAGTAAAGCCACTAGGGCAAAAGAGATGAAAAAGGTCAAAGCATCTAATAAGAGCGTCAGATGGAGACTAGCAAATTGTAAAACAAGGAAAGAAAGCACCGGAGAACTGACTCCTACAACCTGTAAAACTAACTCCAAGCGAGAGTTATAGGTCACTATCTCGTCCTTTGCTACGACTTCCGTTATAATAGCTTTATTGGCAGGCCGAGAAAAAGCAAAGGCAATGGCCTGGACAATATTAGCAAAGATCAAAGCTCCAATCATCCAGTTATCATTTCTGATAAAAGAAATGGCCAGACAGAGAATCCCACAAACCAAGTCTGTTGTCATCAAAATCTTGCGACGCGAAAAACGGTCTGAAATCACACCTCCAAAGGGATTAACTAGTATGGATGTAACGAGTTCAGAGATCTGATAAATCCCTAAAACGGTTTGCCCAATCGTTCCCATCGATGCCAACCAAACACTATTTCCATAATCATAGAGCATATTTCCTATCTTGTTTATAGCTCCACGACTAATTAACTGTACTGCGTATCGATTCATAAAAACTCCTCTCAAATTTTGAAACTATTGTATCAAAACTTGGAGGAGTTTCTCATTTTTCCCATATTTGGGAAAATTAATCTTTTACAAATTTATCATAATGTTCCTGATAGTAGGCTACCTGCTCTGGAAGACCTAGTAGGACAAAAATACGCATGGCCTCTTGCATTTGGCTACAGCCTTCTTCTTTTTGGCCCTTCTGATAAAGGGAAAAGCCTTTAAGAAAGTGGAAAACATTACGCTCATAGAGTTTGATGCTCTTACCTATGATCTTCACTATATACGCTTCAAAGTAGCTGGCATTTTCAAAAGCAAGATGTTCTAAACAATGCTGGTAACAATTAAGGGCTAAAATCAAGACCAGTTTTCGATGGCGTCCAATTTCTTTGTAGAAATCCTCCCTCTCCATCACTTCTCTACCAAGTCGAGCAACATAGTCCACATCATAAAAGCTATAGAGATTGCCAAAGAGGATCAACTCATACATGGTCCATTCATCTGTTTGGAAAAGATAATCTGCCACCTTATCCAGATCACCTTGCTTCATAGTGAAGCTAGCATCTCTTTGACAAATCAGACCTTGTAACAAAATCCAGTTCAGCTCAAAATAGAGGGGTTTTGTTGAACTCTTAGCCTTTTCAAGTTGTTCTTCTTGAAGTTTTTGAAAACCTTCAATATCATTTGAGTAGTAAAGTGGAATAATCTGAGCCATCAAGCCGACATGCTCATGATGTTGAAAATTTCTAGTCTTATCCATAAAATTCTCAATCGTCACGTGAATATTATCTAATATTTCAAAGAAACGAGATGCAGCCAGATCCGACTCCCCCAATTCAAAGCGTGATAATTGGGAGGTCGAACAGGCCTCTCCTGCAGCTTCTTTTAGAGAGTAATTTTTACTGATTCGAAATTCACGAAAAACTTTTCCAAGATTTTCCATCTTACACCTGCTCCGATAATTCTTCCCACTCTAGCATTGCTTCTTCTTGACGCTGGCTAATTTTATCCAGTTCTGCTTGTAATTGCATGAGTTCATCTGCATCATTGGTGGTATGCATTTGTTCAGAGATAGCTTGGGCTTGAGTTTCCAGTTCTTCGATTTCTGTCTCAAGACTTTCAATTTGTCTCATTAACTTACGAAGTTCTTTTTGACTTTCCTTTTGAGCTTGGTAGTCATTAACTGGAGAAACCTCATTTTCTTGGCTAACAGCTGCCGCTTCTTCCGCTTGGCTAGCTGCTAGCTCTGCTTTTTTATCAACATAATAGTCATAATCACCTAGATAAAGGGTTGACCCGTTCTCAGATAATTCCAACACATGAGTGGCCACACGATTGATAAAGTAACGGTCGTGGCTGACGAATAGAAGAGTTCCATCGAAGTCAATCAAGGCATTTTCTAGCACTTCCTTGCTATCAATATCCAAGTGGTTGGTCGGCTCGTCAAGGATCAGAAAGTTGTTGTTTTCCATAGACAATTTAGCCAAAAGCAAACGAGCTTTCTCTCCACCTGAAAGCATGCCAACTGATTTTTTAACATCATCACCTGAGAATAGGAAGGCACCTAGACGATTACGAATTTCTAGTTCAGGAGTCAGCTTGAAATCATTCCAGAGTTCGTCTAAGACTGTATTGCTCGGTGTCAGTTTACTCTGAGTCTGGTCATAGTAACCAACCTCAACATTAGCACCAAAGCGCTTCTCACCCTTGATAAAGGGAATCTGGTCCACAATGGATTTTATAAAGGTTGATTTTCCAATACCGTTAGGACCAACTATAGCAATGGCATTCATCTTACGAAGATCAAGGTTGATTGGCTCTGATAAGATTTCACCATCATAGCCAATAGCAGCATTTTCAACTGTCAAAACGACATTACCAGATACCCTATCAGAATGGAAGGTCATATTAGCTGACTTTTTCCCAGCTTCAGGCTTGTCCAAACGCTCCATTTTTTCTAATTGTTTGCGTCGAGATTGGGCTCGTTTGGTTGTCGATGCTCGAACAAGATTTCGGTTAACAAAGTCTTCTAAGGCAGCAATTTCCTTCTGCTGCTTTTCGTAGTTTTTGGCTTCAGTTGCGAGCTTCTGTTCCTTCTGCTCCACAAAACTTGAGTAGTTTCCTACATATCTATCTAAAGAATGTTTGGTTAAGTCGAGTGTTATGGTCGCAACCTTATCGAGGAAATAACGGTCATGGCTGACGATAATCAAGGCACCACTGTAGTTGACCAAATAGTTTTCTAACCAGGCAATAGTTTCAATATCTAGGTGGTTAGTCGGCTCGTCCAAGACCAAGAGATTAGGCTTTTCAAGAAGCATTTTGGCTAGCGCTAGACGGGTATTTTGACCACCGGAAAGCTCAGCGATTCGCATCTGCCACATAGATTCGTCAAACTTGAAACCATTTAAGATAGAGCGAATATCGGCTTCATAGGTAAATCCTCCAACCTGACGGAAATTTTCTGATAGGCGATCATAGTCAGACATAAGTTTGTCTAATTCTGCACCAGTCTTTTCCCCCATTTCCAACTCCATCTGTCGAAGTTGTCTTTCAGTACGACGCAAGTCATCAAATACATGTAGCATTTCATCGTAAATAGTGTTTTCAGACTCAAAGCGACTATCCTGTGCGAGATAAGAGAGGGAAATATCTTTTTTCTTATTGATTTCACCAGTGGTTGGCTCCTCTTCTCCAACCAATATCTTGAGTAATGTAGACTTTCCTGCACCATTTTTTCCAACGAGGGCAATTCGGTCTCTTTCATCCACTTGTAGGTTTATATTATCAAAAAGAACCTCTCCTGCAAAAGAACGTTCAATTTTATTAGCTTGTAAAATAATCATACAAGTAGTATAGCATGTTTCCCTAAGGCATTCAAGACTCGATAAACAGGCATATGTCACTACTTTTCTGAAAATTATGCTACCGTTTTACTAAAACGCTAAAAAGTGCTATAATGTGAACGGTTAGAACAATTTATAAAAAGGAGAATTTTAATGTCTTACCAAGAGAATTACCAGAAATGGGTTGATTTTGCGGAGCTTCCAGACTACCTTCGTCAAGATTTGGAAAATATGGACGAAAAAACTAAGGAAGATGCCTTCTATACAAATCTTGAATTTGGTACTGCAGGTATGCGTGGCTTGATTGGCGCTGGTACAAATCGCATCAACATCTATGTTGTTCGTCAAGCTACTGAGGGATTGGCTCGTTTGATTGAGTCAAAAGGTGGAAACGAAAAAGAACGCGGTGTAGCAATTGCCTACGATAGCCGTCACTTCTCACCTGAGTTTGCCTTTGAATCTGCGGCAGTTCTTGCTAAACACGGCATCAAATCTTACGTATTTGAAAGCCTTCGTCCAACTCCAGAACTTTCATTTGCCGTTCGTCACCTCAACTGTTTCGCAGGTATCATGATCACAGCTAGCCATAACCCTGCTCCATTTAACGGTTACAAGGTTTACGGTGAAGACGGTGGACAAATGCCTCCACACGACGCGGACGCTTTGACTACTTATATCCGTGCAATCGAAAATCCATTTGCAGTTGAGGTTGCTGATGTGGAAGCTGAAAAAGCTTCTGGCTTGATTGAAGTTATCGGCGAAGCTGTCGATGTAGAATACCTCAAAGAAGTCAAAGACGTAAACATCAACCCAGCCTTGATTGAAGAATTTGGTAAAGACATGAAGATTGTCTACACACCACTTCATGGTACTGGTGAAATGTTGGCTCGTCGTGCTCTTGCCCAAGCAGGATTTGACTCTGTTCAAGTCGTAGAAGCTCAAGCAACTCCAGACCCAGACTTCTCAACTGTTAAATCTCCAAACCCAGAAAGTCAAGCAGCCTTTGCTCTTGCAGAAGAACTTGGTCGCCAAGTTGGTGCAGATGTTCTTGTGGCAACTGACCCAGACGCTGACCGTGTTGGTGTTGAAGTTCTTCAAAAAGATGGTAGCTACCTTAACCTTTCAGGGAACCAAATCGGTGCCATCATGGCAAAATACATCTTGGAAGCCCACAAAAACGCTAGAACTCTTCCTGAAAATGCAGCCCTATGTAAATCTATCGTATCAACTGACTTGGTAACGAAGATTGCTGAAAGCTACGGCGCAACTATGTTCAACGTCTTGACTGGTTTCAAATTTATCGCTGAAAAAATCCAAGAATTCGAAGAAAAACACAATCACACATACATGATGGGATTTGAAGAAAGCTTCGGTTACTTGATTAAACCATTCGTACGTGATAAAGACGCTATCCAAGCCGTTCTTGTCGTTGCTGAACTTGCTGCCTACTACCGTTCACGTGGTTTGACACTTGCAGATGGTATCGAAGAAATCTACAAAGAGTACGGCTACTATGCTGAAAAGACAATCTCTGTTACCCTCTCTGGTGTTGACGGTGCTGAACAAATCAAAGCAATTATGGCTAAATTCCGCAACAATGCACCAAAAGAATGGAATGCAACAACTATCACTGTCGTTGAAGACTTTAAAGCACAAACATCTACTGCCGCTGATGGAACAGTTACAGCTTTAACTACTCCTCCAAGTGATGTATTGAAATACACACTTGCTGATGGATCATGGATTGCAGTTCGCCCTTCAGGTACTGAACCAAAAATCAAGTTCTACATTGCAGTTGTTGGTGAAAGCAACGAAGATTCACAAGCTAAGATTGCTAACATCGAAGCTGAAATCAATGCCTTTGTAAAATAAAAAACTATTTAAAGGTCGGGAAAAATCCTGACCTTTATTTTTGCTAGTAAAGATGAAATGATATCTGACTGAAATTTTTATCTCATTTAACTGGAACGCTCAATCCTTACAGCACAAGGATTAGTAAATCGACACTTGGTCTACTGGTTTCTGTCCAACAATCTAATTTCGTATCAAATCTAAGCAATTTTAGAAACTTTATGGCATACTAGACATATCAATGAAAGCGAGGTAATCTCATGGAACAATTTTTAGAAAACATCAAAGATCTTGAAGTTACAACTGTAGCGCGTGCTCAAGAAGCACTTGACAAGCAAGAAACTGCAACTTTCTTTATCGGACGCAAAACTTGTCCTTACTGCCGTAAATTTGCTGGTACATTGGCTGGTGTAGTAGCTGAAACCAAAGCGCACATCTACTTCATCAATAGCGAAGAACCAAGTCAACTTGAAGCTTTACAAGACTTCCGCTCACGCTATGAAATCCCTACTGTACCAGGATTCGTCCATGTTGCAAATGGACAAATCAATGTCCGTTGCGACTCTTCAATGTCAGCTCAAGAAATCAAAGAATTTGCTAGCTTGTAAAATAGTCTATAAAAAAGAAGGCCTATGCCTTCTTTTTTATATATCAGTCAATGGTGTTGCGGTATCTGGTGAAGTATCGTAAACTTGAAAGTCTACTCCAACTCCCAGATCTGCTTGAGCTAACTGATTGACCATGGTCATGTGGGCCAGTTCCTTGATATTATTTTCCTTAGACAAATGGCCTAGGTAAATCTTCTTAGTACGATTACCTAGTGTGCGAATCATGGCGTCTGCTCCATCTTCATTTGAGAGATGTCCAAGATCAGATAGGATGCGTTGTTTGAGTCGCCATGCGTAAGATCCTGCTCGCAGAATTTCCACATCATGATTTGACTCGATCAGATAGCCATCTGCATTCTCGACAATGCCAGCCATCCGGTCACTAACATAGCCCGTATCCGTCAGCATGACAAAGCTCTTATCATCCTTCATAAAGCGATAAAACTGGGGCGCGACTGCATCATGACTCACACCGAAACTCTCAATATCGATGTCACCAAAGGTTTTGGTTTTCCCCATCTCGAAAATATGCTTTTGAGATGAGTCAACCTTACCAAGATACTTACTGTTTTCCATAGCCTGCCAGGTTTTCTCATTGGCATAAAGATCCATTCCGTACTTACGAGCCAGAACGCCCACGCCGTGGATATGGTCTGAATGCTCATGCGTAATCAAGATAGCATCCAAATCCTCTGGTTTACGATTGATTTCACTCAAAAGGCTTGTAATTTTTTTGCCAGATAGTCCCGCATCTACTAAAATTTTCTTTTTTGGTGTTTCCAAGTAAAATGAATTTCCACTGGAACCCGATGCTAAAATACTGTATTTAAAACCGATATCACTCATTCTAGTCTTCTAGTTCATCCTCCCAAATCTCTTCTTTCACGGCATCCTTATCGTATGGAAGTACGATAGTAAAGGTAGATCCCTTGCCATATTCACTCTTGGCCCAGATAAATCCCTTATGTTGCTTGATGATTTCCTTGGCGATAGCCAATCCTAGTCCTGTTCCTCCTTGAGCACGACTTCTAGCCTTATCAACCCTATAAAAACGGTCAAAAATCTTTGGTAAATCTTCTTTAGGAATCCCAAGTCCTTGATCTGAAATAGATAAAATCATCTGATCATCTGTAGTTTTCATGTTAACAGTGATTTTTCCACCATCTGGTGAATACTTGATAGCGTTATTCAGGATATTGTCAATCACCTGGGTCATCTTATCTGTATCAATCTCAATCCAAACAGAAGTAATCGGATAATCTCTCACCAACTCGTACTTCTTCTCCTCATCTTGACTTTTCATTTTATCAAAACGATTAAGGATAAAGGTGATAAAGGCCGTAAAGTTTATCAACTCAACATCTAAGTGACTAGTTGCGTTGTCAATCCGTGATAGATGCAAGAGGTCCGTCACCATCCGCATCATACGGTTGGTTTCATCAAGAGAAACTCTGATAAAATCTGGAGCAACTGGCTCTGAAAGCGCACCTTCATCTAAAGCCTCAAGATAGGATTTTACACTGGTCAAAGGTGTACGCAACTCATGACTAACGTTCGAAACGAAAAGCCTTCTCTCTCGTTCTTCCTTCTCTTGTTCAGTCGTATCATGTAGAACTGCTACTAAACCAGAGATGAAGCCAGACTCTCTACGAATCAAGGCAAAACGAACGCGCAAACTGATATACTCGCCATTAAGATTCTGCGAATAAATCATCAGCTCAGGGCTCTGAGTAATAAGTTCTCTCAGCTCATACTCTTCTTCAATCTTGAGTAACTCTAAGATATTTTGATTAAGAGCATCATCCCTTTCAACTCCAAGTTGTCTCTTGGCCATATCATTGATCATGATGATTTGCCCACGACGGTTGGTTGCAAGCACTCCGTCTGTCATGTAGGACAGGATACTATGCAACCTTTTACTCTCTTGTTCCAGATTTTCTTGAGTCAGACGAATGACTTCAGACAAATCATTAAGATTGTTAGTGATATTAGTTATCTCTGAGCTTCCCTGCATATCCAAAACCTGAGAATAATCACCATCAATCAAATCTTTTATTTTCTGATTAATCTGCCTCAAACGAATATTATCACGACGACTCTCAAGCAAGAGAAAAGACACTAACAGAATAAAGCCAATTAAGATGAGGATAAAGATAAAGTCGCTCGTCAAAATTGTTTGTCTAATTACTTCAATCATTATTTCTCATATAATATCCTACACCACGACGAGTTAGGATGTATTCAGGTCTGCTTGGTGTGTCTTCAATCTTCTCGCGCAAACGTCTAATAGTTACATCAACTGTACGGACATCTCCGAAATAGTCATATCCCCAAACGGTTTCAAGAAGATGTTCTCGGGTAATAACTTGTCCAAGATGAGAAGCTAAATGATGCAAGAGTTCGAATTCACGGTGAGTTAGGTCTAACTCTTCACCATATTTCTTAGCCACGTAGGCATCTGGTAAAATCTCCAAATCGCCAATCTGCAGACTTTGTAATTTTGTTTCAGGTTCTTGGCTATCAACTGAGACAAGATCTGTACGACGGAGAAGAGCTTTAACACGGGCCTGTAGTTCACGATTTGAAAATGGCTTGGTCACATAGTCATCCGCCCCAAGTTCAAGCCCAATAACCTTATCAAACTCGCTGTCTTTAGCTGAAAGCATGATAATAGGAACACTACTTGTCTTACGAATAGTTTTTGCAACCTCAAGTCCATCAATCTCAGGAAGCATCAAATCCAAGATAATAATATCTGGTTGCTCAGCTTCAAAGTGTTCAAGAGCTTCACGACCATTAAAAGCAGTTACAACTTCATAACCTTCCTTGGTCATATTAAATTTTATAATATCTGAGATGGGTTTTTCATCATCTACAATTAGTATTTTTTTCATTTAGTCACCTTTTTCCTTATCTCATTATACCAAAAAAAAGTAAAGAAGACACGCATGACCGATGCTAGCAGCTTCTTTTCAAGTAGGCTTGCCAGATCTTTTGCTGAGGTTTGGCTAGGGGATAATTGCTAAATTCTTCTGGACTTAACCAAAGGACTTCTCTATCTGCATATTCCTGTGTCTCAGCAACTCGGCCTGCAATTATCTGGATATGCCATTTACGATGGCTGAAAATGTGCTTGACCTCTTCAAATCGTAGATCTTGCCAATCAACTTCAAGATCATAGTCCTGTTCAAAACTTTCCTGTGGAGATGGTCCAAGCTGTAAAATTGGCTCCGCTACTTGACTAAAAAGATCCAAGTCCTGAGTCTGGTCTGAGAATTCATCAACTTCAATCAAGGGAAAATGCCAAAATCCAGCCAAGAGATTTTCACTCTCATTCTTTTCTAATAAAAACTGACCCTGACTATTTTGTACTACAAGAGCCTTTAGATAAATAGGGATTGGCTTTTTCTTGGGAGCCTTGATAGGATAGCGATCCATGGTCCCATGTTGGTAAGCAGCACTGAACTCCTTAACAGGACTCTCTTCTGGTCTTGGATTAACAGGAGCCTCAATATTTGAACCTAAATCCATCAAAGCCTGATTGAAATCACCTGGACGATTAGGATCTATCAGAACTTCCATCATCGCTTGAAATATTTTTCGATTGCTAGGATTTCCAATATCATGATTGACTTCAAATAAACGTGCCAAAACGCGCATGACATTGCCATCTACTGCAGGCTGCGGAAGGTTAAAGGCAATACTAGAAATTGCACCAGCTGTATAAGGACCTATCCCTTTCAAGCTTGAAATACCTTCATAAGTAGACGGGAACTTGCCTTCAAATTCGCTCATAATCTGTTGAGCGGCTGTTTGCATATTGCGGACACGAGAATAATAACCAAGTCCTTCCCAGGCTTTTAATAAGCGCTCCTCAGGAGCATTTGCTAAGCTTTCTACGGTCGGAAACCAGTCCAAAAAACGTTCATAATAGGGAATGACGGTATCAACTCGAGTCTGCTGCAACATAATTTCAGATACCCAAATATGGTAAGGATTCTTGCTTCGTCTCCAAGGTAAATCCCGCTTGTTTTTGTCATACCAGGCTAATAATTTTTGACGGAAAGAGAGAATCTTGTCCTCTTCCCACATGGTCACACCATATTTCTCCAAATCTAACATATTTCTAGTATAGCATATCCTTTTAGGATACTCAAAAAATCAAGATAGACATTCAATAAAACAAAGACTATAAGACTAAAAGGAAGAAAAAGGAAATCTAAAGATTATCTTGTTTAAAATTTGAATAAACACATAGTTTAAAAAAGTTTATCAGAGTCTAGGATGTCTGGAAACAAAAGTAGAAAAGATTTATTCTATTCATAATACTCCAATTTTTATATAGCTACTTGTCAGTTTTAATTTAAAAATGTTGATTTAAGTTAAATATAGTGGATTGAAATAAGGTATGAATAGAGAGGTTAGGAAAGTCAAACTAATTTCTAGAAATATTTTTAGCAGTTGTAGCGTACTGCTCTAGATTCAATCTACCATAATTTCTAAAAATGTTTTAGAATTCGTAGCGTACTATTCTAAGTTCATTTTACTATCATTTCTAACAATGTTTTAGAATTCGAAATGAACTATTCTTTATTCAGCCTGCTATAATAGTTATGATGATTCCCCAAACTTAAGCTAAAATACAAATCATAACCACCCGTCAAACGGGTGGTTTGCACCAGGGCTAAAAGCCCAAATTACCAGCCAGCGCCTAAAGACGCTGGCTTTCACGTTGTTCAAGCCTCATTGCTCTTGACTCGTCACTTGCCTCTTAAAGAGGCGTGAGTATTACTTACCACTATCCCTAAAGGGATCCTCATATTCTTTTACACTCAATTTATCTAGTGCTATATCATGCTTTTCCTGCTCTTGAATATATTTCTTAATTGTGGCTTCATTAAGCCCTACTGTACTCACATAATAACCTTCCGCCCAGAAATGCCGATTCCCAAACTTATACTTGAGGTTGGCGTGTTTATCAAACATCATGAGTGCACTTTTGCCTTTTAAATACCCCATGAAACTTGAAATACTTATCCTAGGTGGAATACTCACCAACATATGTACATGATCAGGCATTAAATGACCTTCGATAATCTCAACACCTTTATAACTACATAATCGGTGGAATATTTCTCCCAAACTACTTCGATATTGATTATAGATGACTTTTCGTCTATACTTAGGGGTGAACACAATGTGATAGAACACATCCACTTTGTGTGTGATAAACTATGAGACTTTTGTGCCATGGTTTTCTCCTTTTGCTTTACAATTGGCTTGAACACCTTTATTGTATCGCGCTTGGAGTTTTTTTGGTATAACCTTCGACGCGCACCCGCATAGCGGGTGGTTTATTTGTCTCGCACCTAACGGAGCGAGACGGACTGAAAGTCACATAATAAAAAAAGAGTTTGAGAAAATCCCAAACTCTACTATTTTTTGATTTTATTTTCTAGCTATCTTTTCATCTTCTTCTAGTTGTTGAACTAATTGATCAACGCTATCAAATTTTACCATATCACGGATACGGTCCAACCAGGAAACGATGACAGTTTCCCCATAGATATCGTCAGAAAAATCAAAGATATGAACTTCAAAACGCTCTTCTTCGCCATCAAAGGTTTCATTTTTACCTAGACTCGCCATACCACGATAGACTTTTCTTTGAATTTCAACGTCAACGGCATAAACACCATCAGCTGGCATATATGTCCGATCCAAGTTGACTAGATTAGCTGTCGGGAAGCCAATAGTTCGACCTCGAGCATTTCCGTGAACCACTACACCTCTCGTTGGTAAAGGAAATCCCAAAAGTTTGCCTGCCTCTTTTACATCTCCTTCTAGAATGGCTTGGCGAATGCGCGTTGAACTAATTTTCCCCTTTTCGTCCTCAACTGGTGGAACAACAACCACTTCGCCATGGAAAAGTTTTTTTAAATCCTCAGCTGTTTTTCTATCTGAACCAAGAGTATAGTCAAAACCAACTACAATCGTATCTGCCTTTGCTTCCTTAACGTAGGTATCAATGAATTCTTTTGCAGTCATATTTGCTACTCGACTAGTGAAATCCATCAAATACAAGCTCTCAACTCCAGCTCTCTTCAATCTACGTTCACGTTCACTAGCATTCAAAATATGCAATAAATGTTCAGGTGAGTATTGATTAAGAGTTAGCTTTGGTGATTCGTTAAAAGTTACTAGAGCTACTCCCTGGCGCTTTTCAGCGGCAATGTTAGAAGCTATATCAAATAATTTTTGATGGCCGAGGTGAACTCCATCAAAATAGCCTAGTACAAGGACGTTTGGTCCTGGTGTTGCAATATCTTTTTCTGTTTTAATAGGTACTGTAATAATCATAGTATTTATTATACCAAAAAAATGGCGCTTTCAAAACAATTTAGACTGAATTCAGTACATAAAACTTAGAGCAAACTTTCTCTGACTTCTTTTCGCAACATTTCTAGACTTTCGATCCCGTACTTATCCATGACTTTTGGTAGATTTTCGATAATATCTGGACAAGCATAGGGATTGGTAAAGTTGGCTGTTCCGACACCGATTGCTGAGGCACCAGCCAGATACATTTCTAAGGCTGCTTGAGCTGAATCCACTCCTCCCATACCAATGATTGGAAGCTTAGTTGTTTGAGCTACTTGACGGATTAGTTTTAGAGCTACAGGAAATACAGCAGGTCCAGACATACCACCTGTCCCATTAGCGATAATCGGCTTTCTGGTTTTAAGGTCAAAACGCATCCCAACAAGGGTATTGATCATTGTGAGACCACTAGCTCCAGCATCTTCTACTGCTTTTGAAATAGTCACGATATCCGTCACACTAGGGGTTAATTTGACGTAAACGGGCACATCTGATGCTTCTACGGCAGCCTTCACCACATCATAGGCCAACTCAGGGTCCTGTCCAATTAAAAGTCCATGATTTCCATGATCGACGTTAGGACAAGAGATATTGAGCTCAATAGCTTTCACGTTAGTTGCCTTGGAAATACCATGAGAAACGGCTGCGTACTCTTGTTTTGAAAATCCAGCGACATTGGCGATGATAGGGAGATTTGGATATTCTCTTTGAAGCCAAGGTAACTTTTCAGACAGAACGACATCTAAACCAGGATTTTGTAGACCAATAGCATTAAGCATACCTGCAGGGGTTTCTGCTACTCGAGGAGTAGGATTACCAAAACGCGGCTCATGTGTAGTTGCCTTAATCATGATAGAGCCTAAAATGTCTAAATCATAGTATTTGGCATATTCTTGACCAAAGCCAAAACAACCTGAAGCAGGAATGATAGGATTCTTTAATTCTAAGCCTGGTAGAGAAACTTGTAATCGATTTGCAGTCATGACACTCTCCTTATAAAACTACTGTGCCTGTTTTAAATACAGGGCCATCTTCACACACACGTTGACTAATTGTTTCACTTTCAGGTACTTTCAAGACACAAGCGTAGCAAGCCCCCATACCACAGGCCATACGGGATTCAAGAGATAGATATGCTCTTGGATGGTTGTAAAAGGTTTGATTGATGTATTTCATCATACCAGGTGCCCCACATGAGTATATGGCATCAAATTCTGTGTCAAATTCATCAATCACTACTGATACATTTCCTTTGATCCCATAAGAGCCATCATCAGTCGTTACAAAGACTTGACCGAATTCGGCTAATTCATCTTCCAAAATAACTGCATCTTTGGTCGCAAATCCTAGAACCGTTGTAACATCTACACCACGCTCATGCAGTTGCTTAGCTACTTCAAGTAAAGGAGGCACACCAATTCCGCCACCAACTAAGAGAACACGACTATGCTGCTCTAAATCAGATAAATCAAAACCATTTCCTTGAGGTCCCATAACATCTAAGCTATCACCTGTTTTTAAGGTTGAAAAAATTGCCGTACCAGAACCTTCGATACGATAAATAAGATGGCATTGTTTATTAGCCTTATCTATAGATGAGATTGAAATCGGACGCCGCAAGAGATGAGCATCATCAGGAACTCGTAAATGAAGAAATTGTCCTGCTTTCATAGCTTCAACCATTTCTCCTTGAAGTACTAGTTCAAAGATCGCTGGTGCGATTTCCTGTTGAGACACTACTTTCATGGTTTCCAAGCGAATAGCACCCATGCGTTTTTTACAATTTGGATTCATACCATTTCCTCCTTAAATTTTAAGGGGTTCAGAAAAAGAAAAACCTTGCAATCGCAAGGTTTCAGTAAGATACTTACAGAAAAGAATCAAATAAACTGTGTTTATTCGAAGTTTGTGTAATCTATTTTCTATCTGACACCTTGTGAGCCTCTCTGGGCTTCCCTTAAAGGTTAAACTTTTACTAGTATACTGTAACAAATGCGAAAAGTCAAGTAAAAATTGGTAAGGTATCAGTGATTAAAAGTTACTTACTTTTGTGAGGATAGAATCTGCTCCAATTTTTGATAATCTTTGACACTATCGATTTCGTAGATAGTGTTTTCTTCCAATTCCTCTACGTAAACATCCAGTTCTTTGATATTATCTTTAACCATGTTGTCCCAGTAGAGATCTACAAATTCGCCGCTTGCATAAGCTTTGTCGATAAACCCAACGATTTTCTCCGCTGTTGGAGCATCCCAGAATGACACACCACTCAGGATGCGACCATTCTTACTATCAACGATGATATCTTGAACTTTATAATCTTCTCCATAAACTAGGAACCATTCATTGTCACAGTCTTCACGATAAACGCTGAAGTATGTTGAACGCTCGATGTCATTGCGGAACATATTCTTGAAAAGATAGTTATCCGCATCGATAACGTAACTGTTAGCCAACTCTTCTTTTACCAAGTAAAGAGAGTAAAAGTTATTGTAATCAGCATACTTTTCATTGAAGACCAAACGAACGCCGTACTTTTCTTTAAGATAGTCGAACTGTTCTTTCAAATAACCAACTACGATGATGATATCATCGATTCCACGCTCTTTTAAAAATTCAATTTGATATTCAACCAAAGGTTTTTGGTTAACTTGAACCAAGGCTTTGGGAGTATTTTCTGTCATGGGTCTCAAACGAGTACCCAAACCAGCTGCTAAGATGATCGCTTTCACGCGCTTTCTCCTTTATTCTTTAATAATAATGTAAACACCAGCCATTACGATAAGTGAAGTAATGATTGTTAAGGCAGTCAGAGGTGTTCCCAAGAAAATTGCTGCAAACAAAACAGTCCATACTACATAACTGACATTTAGACCAGTTGCCTTTGCTGGTTGCAATCGATTGATAGCCATATAGTAGGCAAGGTAAGAAATCATATCAAACGCCGCAAAGACAATCAATAGACCAAACAATTGGCCATTTGCCACTTCTGCAAATGAATGATGTGTAAAGAGTACAATGACTAAATAAGACAAGAAGGATGTGACTTGTCGAATCAAGAGGGCTTCAATTTCACTGAGATCACTTTCCATAGCAAAAGAGCTAAGAACACTTTCGCTTCCCCAAGCTAGGGCACAAATCAAGGCACATAAAATTCCGATATAGAAAGAATTCACTTGCTCTGCTTTATAGGTCTGAGCAATAATCCCAGCAATGATCAGAAGAATACCAAAAATTGTATTTTTGGAAATCTTGTGCTTCAAGAAGAAGAAGGCAAGCAAGACTGAAACAGCAGGATAAATCGCCGAAACAGACGATGCTAGAGAGCTTCCAATATACTTAACCGCATAAAGATTTGCCTGCATACCAATCGGACCAGCTAAGAGCGCTCCGATAATAACACTAACATTTCGAATATTCAAGAAGATTGAAAAACGTACTTTTCCTTCCTTAACTAGAAGAAAACCTAGTAAGATAAAAATACTGAGGAAGTCGTGTGCTGCTGCTACTACAAAGGGTGATAAATCGGTAAATATTGAAAAGATGTAGGCACTAACTGTAAGTCCTAATCCCCAAAACATCCCTGAAAGCAGACCAAAGGAAGCTCCGTTTTTAGTCTTCATCAGAACCTCCCATAGAATCCAACTCTTTCACAGCTCTATTATAACGAGAGATTCCATAATCTCCGAAATCTGCACCATTTTCTTCTTTGTAGATAGTCCAGAGACTCCAAATAATGTCCTGCAAGATTTTGTAAATACGAATTTTTTCCCGAGAAACTGGTGTCAGGTCACTTTCATAATGACTTAAGAAGTTCTCTTCTTCGTCTGAAGTAAACTCAGATTCCAAGAAAAGAGCTGCCAAATCCCACATAGGATCATTCATAGATGAATATTCCCAATCAATCAGATAAAGGTGACCATCTGGTCCTTCTATGAAATTTTCAGGAACCAAATCAATGTGACATGATTTCTTATTGATACCAATTTCTTCAAGTTGGTCTTTCAGAGAAAATACTAACTTTCTGACAGTTTCATAGTTCGGATAGGAAATCTCCCCTTGAATCAAGGTTTCATATTTTTTGATTTCCTCAAAAGGAGCAAACTCCCCTTTTAATTCCTTACCCGAAGCATGAACCGTTTGTAAAATAGGCGCAATCTTTTCAAACTTAGTCTTGATAGTAGTGGAATTAAGAGTATTCGCAGATTTAATGTACTGATTAACCTTGATACCTGCATCAATATCGAAAAGATAATTTTCTACATCAAGTTTTAAATCTTTTAACAAGTTCAGATTAAATTTCTCATTCTGGCGGTTGATCAATTTATCTGTGCCTTTTCCGAAAAACTTAACGATATACTGATTTGAGGTTGTCTTAACCAAATAGTTTTGATTAGTCATTCCTCCTAGTTGTTCAACACTTAAAATATCTTCATCAGTTGATAGTAAAGATGTCAGTTTTTCCTTAATAATCTTTTCCACAATCATCCTCCATTAGACTTCCCACTTAAAGACTGTCTTAAAGGCAGTATTTAGGTCAGTTGCAAAAACTCGGTGAATATCCTTAATTTCTCGTACTGGTTCTTCTAAATAAATGATATTTTTCAAACGATTGGCAAATCTCTTAATCTCCATCATTTGGATAGCTTTTTCGAAGTCAACACGTCCTGAACGCGAAGAACCTACTAGTAACAAACCTTTTTCCAAGGAATCTCGGGTATTGATGTTGACCTTGTACTCACTAACTCCCATCATCAGAATGGTTCCCTGTGGTTTGATGTAACGGATGAGATCATTAATAGCAGGTCCGCATCCATCACCACCACAACATTCGAAACCATGATCAAAACTAAGATCTTCTGGGATGCTATCCGTAATGTAAAGCTCCTTAGCAAAAGAGAAGAGTTCTAATTTCTCCCAATGACGACCAATAACAATAATCTCAGCTTCAGGCAAGGTATAGTTGATAATATTAGCCATTACAAAAGCTAAACTACCATCGCCAATAACTGCAATACGCTGACGTCTGCTGTGAGAAACTGTCAAGAAACGATTCATGGCGTGCATACCCACACTGACAAACTCAGTAATGGCAGCTACTGTATCTTCGATGTCCTCGTAAGCTACCACACGATCCTTAGGTAGAGAAACAAATTCTCGCATAAAGCCATCATAACCACTAGACAAGAAATAAGTTCCTGTCATATAGTTTTCATAAAATTCCTCATCACTCTGCATAGGTGGTTGATTGGGAATCATGACAACCTTTTGACCAACCTTGTAAGTCCCTGTGGGATCAGAAATAACAGTTCCACAAGACTCGTGAATCATAGCCATTGGAAGCTTTTTAGATAATATTTTGGGATCACGTTTTCCTTGATAGTAACGTTGATCCGCATGACAAACCGCCATAAAGTTTGGTCGAATAAGGATATGACTCTCTTGATCAATCTCTTCTTCTTGATATTTAATATTGATAAACTTTGGTTTTGTCAGTTGATAAATTTGATTAATCATGTTTTTAGTCTTTCTCAATCATGCTTTTAGCAATCTTCAAGTCTGTAACTGTTGTGATTTTTAGATTTGAGTATTCACCTTTTGCCAAGGCAACATCTTTACCCTTAATGACAAAGATTTTACATGCATCAGTTAAAATTTCTTTTTCTTCTGCTGATAAAGAACCATACAAGTCAATAAAGTCTTTACAACGGAAGGTTTGGGGAGTCTGTCCTTGGTATAGATGAGCGCGATTTGGAATATCTGTGATGAACTGACCATTTGTACTTTCAACGATGGTATCAACCGCTTCAACCACGGTATCAACAGCATCATGATTTTTAGCGAGTTCAATATTGTCTTGAATCATTCGAAGAGTGATGAAAGGACGAACGGAATCATGCGTCACCACAATATCATCTGCGGTCAGTGGACGGTAAGCATCAATAGCTTCAATAATTTTTTCAATACTAGAATTACGATCCGCACCACCTTTTGTGATGATTATACGGTCCTTGTGGAGTGGTAGAAATTTTTCAACTAAATCTTCTGCGTGTGTAACCCAGTCACCATGAACTCCAACTACAATCTTTTCAATACTTGGTTCCAAAACAAATTTTTCAATAGTATGAATCAAGATTGGGCGATCTCCCAACTCAAGAAATTGTTTAGGTAAATTACTAATCCCCATGCGCGTGCCGGTTCCACCTGCTAAAATTCCAGCGTAGATCATTTTAATACTCCTTTAGTCTGTTCTTAAAAAAACTCATCCTTTACTATTATATCACAACCTAGCCCTTTCTCGAAATAAATACTAGATTTCTCTAGTCAGAAAGAGCCAAGGCATACCTTTAGGGAAAGTAACTTGAATGATAAAAAAATCTCAACTCTATTTTCAACAAATATAGAGTTCTTCAGAATAGTATAGAAAACTTAAATAAACCTTAAACTAAATAAAAAGTTGAGATTGTAGCTAGAGATAATTCCAAGCTAACAATTCTCAACTCTATTCAATAGTTATTCATTTATTTTTCTTCTTGCTCGCCGATGCCCTTAACGGCTTTCTTAAACTCGGCAAGCATTTTTCCTACTGACTCGCCTAACTCTGGTAAGCGTTTTGGTCCAAAAATCAATAGTGCTCCAAGAACAATGACTATCAAGCCTGGTGCACCAATATCACGTAAGATTCCCATTTTTTTCTCCTTTCCTTTTTCTCTTAATTATCCATTTACTAATAGCGATACTAACCTCATACAAAAGGATTAGAGGAACAGTCATCGCTAAATCGCTAATAAAATCAGCAGGTGTCAATATAACAGCCAATACCAATAAAATGAAGTAAGCATAACGTCTATAAGCAACGAGTAGTCCAGGCCCAATCAAATCAATTGAGGTTAAAAAAGCAATGATAACTGGCAATTCAAAGATAAATGCTAGTGGTACAGTAGTTTGAAAGACAAAAGCTAGATAATTTTGTGCCGTTAACTGCGTTTCAAATAAGTTTTCACCTAGTCCCAGTAAGACCTGAAGTATAGCTGGTGTGACAAAATAAAAGCCAAAGGCTAATCCTAAGATAAAACAAAGGAAAGTTGCAGGGATATAAGCAAAAATCGCTCCTGCTTCTTCAGTTTTAAGTGCTGGTCGAACAAAACTCCAGACTTGATAGACCGTAAAAGGTAAGGTAAGGCTAAAGGCCATTAAACTTGCTAAACGGAGATAAATCCATAAAATATCATTCGGCCCTAAGACAATCAACTTCTGACTAAATCCTTGTGTGATAAATTGATAAACCTGATCGGCAAATAATAGTGAAAGGCAGAATACTAGAAAGAAGCAAACAACTACTGCTAGCAATCTCTTTCTAAATTCTACCAAATGTTCAATAATTGTCAATTCCTTTTGATCCATCACTTTTCACCCTGTCTAATGGTAATTAGAAAAACTATGAGGATAAAGAGAATCTGACCTGCTAACCCTTCCCAACTAGGGTAAATTCCCAATATATCAATACTTGGTATTCCTGAGATCAGATGGTTTGGAATCATATTTGTCAACTGTAAGGCATGGATACTGACTCCCGTCATCTTAAAGGCTAAGGCATAAATCATCCAAGTCAGGATAAAGAAAACCTTATGAGGCAGGAAAAATTGACTGGCCTTGTTCATCACAAAGGCAATCACGACTAAAACTGAGAGGGCCAGAGAAATTCCAAGGACAAAATCAAAACTAGAAATCCTTGGCAGAATCCCCACATAGAATAAAATCGTCTCAGCACCTTCTCGGAATACAGCTAGAAAACTCAGAGCAAACATAGAAAGGAAAGAACCTGTTTTCGTGACAGTTTGCATCTGCGATTCCATAAAAGCATTCCATTTTTTTACAGAAGATTTGCTATGAAGCCAAATACCTATTAAAATCATCATGATAACCGCAAAAATCCCGACTGCACCTTCGATGATTTCACGGTTAGTTCCTGAGGTAACTGCTGGAAAGGCAATCTGTAGGATATAGGCAATTAAAAGACTAGCCACTATACCCGCAAATGCACCACCATAGACCCACTTGAGGCCCTTTCTCATCTTACCAGCTTTCAAAGTTGTCACAAGCGCCATGACAATCAAGAGTGCTTCTACACCTTCTCGGAGCAAGATGAGCATGGCGTCAAATACATTATAGGAAGCGCTAGTATCAATTTGAGATAGCTCTGCAATCAAGCTAGAAAGCTTTTCTTGATATTCACTTTCCTTTCCCTTAACCATGATGACAGGACTTTCACTTTCAACCTTGGTATAAAGCGAAGGATTGGTTGTACTTACAGAACCCTCGATGGTGGGCCAAATAGTAATAAACTCCTTCATCGTCGCAGCTGCATCACTATCTTGACCAGCTTGAAATTGGGTCAAAACCTTCTTTAAAAGATCTATCCCATCCTTCAGTGTCAGGTTGGATGATGTCGCCGCAACATCTTTTCCTTCAACAAAGTTAGAAATGGCTTTTTTCAAATCATCAAACGATGCCTGAATAGTATCAAAGTTCGTTGGTTCAGTCTCAATGCTACTACGCAAGAAGGAAATTGCTGTTTCTACTTGCCCATAATGAGCTGTACTATGGTCGCGAACCACTGCTTCATTGATGGTCCAGGTTGAATTCATTTTTTTATAGGCTTCTCTTACTGCTTCCAGATCTTGAGAAGCGATTGCCTTGTCTAAGGCTTCAAAACGAGGTTCTAATCGTGAAACAAGTTTCTCTTTTTCTGCATCAAGGTCGACTGGATTTTGCTCTTTCTCGAATGTCAAAAGGGCTAAAGAAATCTGAGTTAGCTGGTCTTCGGTAATATCACCAGTTAAGGCTAACTTTTCTTGAACTTTACGTCCAGCTTCAGAGTCAGAATTCTCAACTTTCTCGAAATCTTTGGTCATTTCATCGATTAGTTTTCTAGCCTGATCTTGTTTGCCTTCTTTGACAGCTTTAGTTGCATCAGTTATTTTCACAAAGTAGGAACTCAAATTTTCCTTAGCTCCTACCGGAAAAATCAACAGAAAGAAACAAGCACATAGGAGGATAATACTTTTAGGATTCCAATAATTTCTGCCCAATGTAACCTCCCTTCTCTACTCCACCAAAGCAGGCAAAAAGACCACTGCCTATATGGGTAACGTACTCATTCATTTTATCCGTAGCACCTAGATTGGTCTGCACCTTAACAAAGTTATCTGGATCCTTTTGGAAGGAGATAAAGAGCAAACCAGTGTCAAACTGACCAGTCTTTTCATCTATGCCATCAGAATAAGAATAAGAGCGACGCAGGAGAGGTTTGTCCACTTCTTTTGCTAAGCGAACATGAGAATCATCAGGAAGAAGACTCAAGTCCACCTCATCAAATTCATTCTTCTTACCAAAAGGAGCTCCACTTTCCTTATAGCGCCCAAAGGTATTTTCTTGCTCCTCCAGATTGGTTCGATCCCAAGTATCAAGGAACATCTGGATGCGACGAACTGCCATATAGGAACCATTTTCCATCCAATCCTTACTATCTGCCCACACAACCTGATCAAATTCTTTCTCAGTGGTAACATTAGCAGTCCCGTCTTTAAAACCAAAGAGATTCCGAGGAGTTTCCATACGATTGCCGATAGCTGCAAAACCTGATTGACTCCAACGAAGAGTAACTGCATTTCTTCCTTTTCGGATAAGGTTGCGAACGGCATGAAAGGCAACTTGCTCGTCATCTGCACATGCTTGAATGACAATATCTCCTCCCGTGTACTTTTCTCGTAATTGTTCCTTTGGAAATGGAGGTAAATCTCTAAAAAGTTTTGGACGTTTATTCTCTAGTTTCATTTTTTCTAGGAAACTAGCCGAAATTCCAAAAGTCAGGGTCAAACGATGAGGATTAAGCCCAACTGTTTCTCCAGTATCACTCGGAGGCAAGAGGCTATTGTTACCATCTTTTTTAACCAATTCTCCCTCTACAAGTTTGGCACTATAATCCGTCCAATCCTTAAATAACTGGATGATTTTCTCTTTGTCAGTTGTATGCAAATCTAAAACCACAAAATAAATGTTTTTCTGCATGACAGTTGTAATGCCAGCTTGGTGCTTGCCATAGAAGGCTATTTTTTCATCCCCGTACGAGATTTTCTCCTGACCATCAAGCTTAGGTGCGAAAAAAGCAGAAGCACCAGAGAGCCCAAGTGCGAGACCGGCACCTCCGATACCTGCTTTTTTTAGAAATTCTCGACGGTCCATTTTTTGTTCAAAAAATTTTTCGCCTTTGTTTGTCATATTACTTATTCTCCACCAAGAAATTTACCCATTTGTGATAATGGTTCACCAAGTTTTGTGACTGCTTCAGACAATTCCTTGGTATCCTCTTTCGTTAAGTCTGTATAGAGCTTATAGTGTTCCTTGTCCGTCATGTGTTTGTCTAACAAACTATTGACAGATTTGAAATCTTCTTCTAACTCTTTAACCAGAGCTGCATCTGATTTTTCAAGCAAGGGTTTAAATAGCTGGAAAATCTTCTCAGCACCTTGGATATTGGCACGGAAATCATACAAATCTGTATGAGAATAAATCTCCTCTTCACCAGTAATCTTACTTGTCGCTACTTCATTAAGAAGGTCAACAGCGCCAGTTAGCATAATCTTGTAATCAACATCTACAGTCGCAATCTTAGCCTTTAATTCCTTGATGTCATTTACCAGTTGGTCACCATAAGACTCAGTTCCTTTGGTTGTGTTTTCCTCCCAAAGAATGCGCTCGATACGGTGGAAACCAGACCAACCTTCTTCAGTCTTGTTTTCATCTAAGTAGTCTGCTAATCGAAAATCAATCTTCACATCAGATTCTCCGAAGCTCTCTGCAATCGGCTCTGAACGTTCATAGGACATACGGATTAAAGGGTATGCCTTCTTAGCTTCTTCTAGCTTACCATCCTTCAAAAGTTTAACAAAACCTTCTGTATCTGTTAAAAGTTTATCAATCTGTTCTTCTACAAAGGTTTTGTAGTCACTAGTTGCCTTATCCAATAATTTTTGGTTATCTTCTGATAATTTTGTAACCTGAGAGGAATTACTTGTCGAGGTCTGTTTTTCAGTCTGTGCCGCACAAGCCGTTAATAATAAAGCCGAAGATAAAAGGATAAAACCAAGTTTTTTCATATAACGCTCCTATTAAATCATGGAAATCCCATTTTTAAAATTTATTATATCATAGTTTTTCTAATTATTTAATAAATTGTCAGAAAATTTAATGTTCGCTCCTTTAAAATTAGAATAGACTTTTCTAGTTAAAATTGTTAAAATAATAGGGAAAATAAAAGAAAAGGAAGCTATATACCACCATGATGAATATGCAAAACATGATGCGTCAAGCTCAAAAACTTCAAAAACAAATGGAGCAAAGTCAAGCTGAACTTGCTGCTACAGAATTTGTTGGAACTTCTGCCCAAAACCTTGTAACTGCCACACTAACAGGAGACAAGAAAGTTACAAAAATTGATTTCAATCCAGCGGTTGTTGACCCAGAAGATATTGAAACTCTTTCAGATATGACTGTTCAAGCAGTCAATGCTGCTCTTGAACAAATTGATGAAGCAACTAAAAAGAAACTAGGTGCTTTTGCTGGTAAATTACCATTCTAATAGCATAAAAAGAGGCCGATGTTCAATTCAGCCTCTTTTGTCTTACCTAGAAAGTAAATATTTCTGCTGCTTTCTTGAGAAGCAAGTCCGTATATTCAGGATCTTCCTGAGCGGTTTCAAGCTCTTCTTTAATTCTTTCTAGATCATCTGTTATCATACCATCAACTCCCAAACGTAGGGACTTATCAAAGGATTCCGAACTATTGATTGTCCATACATAGAGTTTTTGTTTTGTATTCCAAAGCTTGGTTACAAAATATTCATCTAAGGTAGAATATTCCATGGTATAACCTGTAGCATTCGTTCTTGGAAAAACGGAATTGTAGGGCAGAATGAAATAGACCGGAATTTCCTTATCATACTGAGTTACTTTTTCAATAACATGATAATCCAAAGATTGCATCTGATGCCCATAGACTTTGATCTTTGCCCCATATTGATCTAGAAAATGATCCATCATTTGAGCACTATCTTTTCGACTCGTTTTAATTTCGATCAGCAATTTCTGATGAAGGTCATTGGCACGATTTATATAATCATCAAAGCTGGATATTTTAGTCTGATAACCATTTTCATAAATATCTAATTGCTTCAACTCATCTAAAGTTAAGTCTTGCGGTGTTACATTTAATCCCGCTAAACTTTTTAGGTTAGCATCATGCATCATGACAAACTGACCATCCTTTGTTTCTTGCACATCCATCTCAACTAAATCTGGTTTTAACTGAGCTGTTTTCTCTAAAGATTCAACTGTATTTTGGACACCATTCCCATTGGAAACTCCTCTGTGAGAGATGACAAGTGGAGGATTGACTACGGGTGCTTCGAGATAAATATAGCCTTCAATCGCAAAGAAGATACTTGCGCACCCCATTACACCCCATCTCATAATATGGTTCTTTTTCCGTCTTGGCATAATATCCAACTCCTCTCCAGTTAAAAAGGAGGTAAACTTAACCAAGAAGTAGGTTAAAGACATATAGTGGATATTTTTAATCAAAATATAGTTTGAAATAGCTAGAATCAAGGATTCTCTGTGTGTGAGACCATCTGCTAAAGACTGGATCATCAATAGAGGAATTAAGGGTAAGTAAAAGAAAAGATTTGTTTTGACAACAATGAGAAAGAGATGCCAAGCATAAAACCAGAATTGATTTCTAGTTTTTTCAAGACTATAGAGCACAGCTTCCTTGACTGTCATCTTATCATAAAAGATTTTTGGAAGAACAAATACCAACTTAACAGAAACGTAGAAGAAGAGGATTGACAAGATGATAATACCTAGCCACCACATCCAGTATTTATCTTCCATGTAGGTCTGAATAAACTCTGGGATTACGATTTTATTAAAATAATAAATCTTTAAGATCTTCCTGATAAAAGGAAAAATCATAGCAATATAAACGAAGATAAACAAGGCCTTGGAAAGAGTCAGACGTTTCATGAAGGCTATACTTTCACGAAAGACCTTGCGACTATACTCAATCAAGGTTCGTTTCTCATGATAGAGAAGGTGTCGAGCCCCAATGAAGAGGAGACTAAGTTGAAAATAGGCTACTAAAAGGTTAATGGCTATTAAGATTAAAAAACCAAGGCTGACTAAAGGCGCATGTTTTAAAATTTCAAAAACATTATTATAGGAAATAAACAAATAGCCCGTCTGACTGAGTAAAAAGCCTGCTATCAATGAGTTCAGTGGCAACCAAATATAGTCTACCAGCATGAAGATTAGAAAAAATAGAAATAGGATTTTATCCAGATTTAAGTAAATCTTTTTAAAACCCAATTTTTTAGGTTTTTCAGGTTTCATAAAACCTCCTAATCAAAAAACTGTGACAAATCTAGTCCACCAAAAGGATTAGAGTTCAGGCTACTCTTGGAGTCCAGTAAAACTCTGCTTTCATCAGATTCTAGAAAAGCTTCATAAACACGCGCAGTCATTCGTGCATCCTCTAAACTATTATGAGACTGCCCCTTGAATCCTAAAAATTCAGCAACAGTCTGTAACTTTAGATTTGCAATGCCGTGAAGATCCGAACTCCGTCGCTCAAAAGACTCATCATAGAGATCGACTAGATATTGACTACTATAATCTAATCCATACTCTAGTAAGATTGGTAAATCACTCTTGGCTGCATTGTATCCAACAAGGGGTAATTCACCAACAAAGTCTTGAAAATTCTTAAGAACTTCCTCCACCATCGGTGCATCTTTCAAGGTTTCAGACGTGATACCCGTTAAGCCGTTTATAAAACTTTTCAATGGTACATCAGTATGAACATATGAGTCAAATGCTCCTACTTCTTCACCATCTTTAAAACGGACTGCAGATACCTGAATCAAGTGGGTTTTGTCTTGATGTTTGTTAAATTCCAAATCAAATGAAATGTAATCTCTTAATTTTTCCATCTTATCCATTCCTTACTATATGTGTAAAAAGAAACCACTTGGTTATACCTAGAAACCAAGCAGTTTTTTCTTATCCTCCAAATAAGCGAGCAAAGAAGCCTTTCTTCGTTGCTTGTACTTCTTGCTTAGCCTGATCCAACTCCAACTGAAGGGTTTCTTGGTCCTTCATGGCTTGTAGGGTTAACTGTTGTTGTTGATCCAATTGCTTATCTTTTTCTGCGATTTGACGGTCTTTGACACGCATCTGTTCATCTTTTTCAGCTAACTGTTTGTCTTTAGCCTTTAACTGCTCATAAAGACGAATGATTTCAGCGTTCTTTTCATCAACAAGAATCTCCATTAATTCACGTTGCTTCACATCATCACTAACAGGTTCATCTTCAAAAATAGTTTTTTTGTAGATTTCTTCAAGCTTAATCAAGCCACTGCGAGTTACCACAGTGACTCCTTTATCATTTTTAGTCGTATCTTCTTCAGGTAATTCCTTGACACGGTTATTGATTGCTTGGCGGGACAAGCCCAAGACCTCAGCAATCTCACTAACAGTCATCTCAATACTCATAATATCCTCTGAAAGTTTTCTAGCTTTTCTTTATTTAAATATTATCATAAGCAAGCAAAACTGTCAAATATCACCGTATTTCCAACTCTTTTTCATAACTTTTTCTAGTCTAAACTGAACTGTCTTTCAGCTTTTTTAAACTAAACATCCGTTTGCAATTTTACCACCAGCTCTAATCAATTGAAAACCTTTCTTGGTTTATAAAGAGTATCCCGTTTCTCTAAAATGGCTAATAACTTATCACCTTCAAAACCAGCCAATTCCTTCTCAGTTTGTTCCAATTCAATAAAGCGACCAAAACGCACTTCTTCTGCCTGTTCTGGGGTCAAATAAACCTTAACTAAGTCACCTGTCCCAATCTCCAAGGGATGAAGAAAGTCTAATTCACCAGCTTGTACTTTTTCCTCAATTTCACTCAAGGTTAAAGCATCATCTAACTGTAACCCAGCTGCACTTGTTCGTGTTAAATAAGACATATGAGCAGCATAGTCAAGTTTTTCTCCTAAATCAACCGATAAGGTACGGATATAGGTTCCCTTACTACATTTTACACGGAAGGTAAATCGAGCCAGATTATTTTCATAGGAAATGGAACTGGTTCTTTCGAAACTATAAATCGTCACCTGACGTTCTGGACGCTCTACTTCTTGACCAGCACGCGCATACTCATAGAGTTTGCGACCATTAACCTTGACAGCAGAGTACATAGGAGGAACTTGTGTGATCGGCCCAGTCAGACTAGCAATGGCTTCATCGACAAGCTTTTCATCCAAGGGGGACAAAACGGGTGTCTCTGCAACGACTTCCCCACTAGCATCTTCGGTTGTTGTAGAATAGCCCAGAGTAATTTCACCCTCGTAAATCTTACCTTCGTCCTGCATAAACTCCACCATGCGAGTCGCCTTCCCTACAGCAATGGGTAAAACGCCCACAACATCAGGGTCTAGCGTCCCACCGTGACCAATCTTCTTGGTTCCCAAAATCTTTCGCAGCTTAAAAACTGCATCATGCGAGGTCATTCCCGATTCTTTTTTTAAATTGATAATACCGTTCATGTGTTGCTTTCTATTATCCTTTCAATGCTTCAAACTTGGTTCTCATGGTTGGATTTTTCCTAGTTAGTTTTTTGACTGAAACGTCTTCCAGCTTTTATTTCACTCTTGCAAACTCAAATTTTCTATAATTCTTTGCACTTTTTCAATCTCTGGAGGAGTACAATTGCTCTGTCTTTGAATTTCTCGTAATACATCTAATCTTTCTTTTGAAGACAATTGAGGAAGAATATCCTTTACTGTTTCAAAATAGAAGATATCGTTTTCTAACTTATCATGTTTAAGCAACACTAAGAAAAAGTCTCTAATCAAATCAAAATATCCATTTTTTTCTCGATTTAGATTATATTTAATTCTATGTAGAGACAATTTAAAACTATAATTTCCGATAATTTTATCAAGTTCTTTGATAAATAGATATAGTTTGTCCTTTTTAAGGTCTTCTCTATGGAATAAGTTTGAAATTGTTTCTAAATAGTTCACTCTTGAAGAATGTTGGAATAATTCTCGCAACCATTGTTTAGAATATCTAAATTCATAGTCTTCAGTAAAAATGATGTTTATCATTTGACCATAGTTATTCTTTGATAAAGAAAATGAATCAATAGTTGGATCTACACTATCTAAAGCAACTATATAGACTCGGTCAAGAATTTGATTGTCTTTGATTTTTTCTTTTAAAATATTTTTAACAACATCCTTAAATATATTTACAATTTCTGTATTAAATATCGAATGAGAATAGCAGAATCCTAAAAATGTATGATAGGTTATATTAATTACTCTCCAATCATATACGTATAATAAAATTCCTTGAGCAAGCTCTTTATACGCAAAATCATCTACAGAATCTATTTTCTGAATAATTTGAGGTGTATATTTTGGGTACTGGTTAAACAATGATATCAAACATTGCAAATATGATCCCATTTCACTATTTATATAGTGAAACATATCTAGCTGTTCATTATCATCCCTTAAAATTAAAAGTTTATTTACATTGATTGTAAGTAATTTTTTAAAAATATCTTTATCCATATTTTGTTGTTTTATATGATATTCAAAAAATTCTCGATCGTTAGAGTCAAAACTTTCTTTGTTAGATTTTTTTAAATATTCTTCTCTTACAATATTTCTTAAATTTTCTTCTATTTCAGGAGAACTGATAATTTTCACATATAATCTCTTATATTTTGGATATAAGTCAGCTATATGATCTTTCAATAAATTAGAAACCTTTTTAGAAATTTCATTTGATTCTTTTAAAACAGTAATCAGGAAATTCTCCGTTTCATCTATCGTTTTTTCTTCTAAAAACGAAGAACCTCTTTGTTCCTTCTCTGCGTTGATTAATATCTCTAATAGTTTAGATTCATCGTACTCTACAAGATTTTCTTGAGTTAAAAAGGAAAACTCTGAAACAAAACCTCCTTCTATTGAAGAAATCCAATTTCTATAAGGCTTTTCTGGTGTTTCAATATTTTTTTCTTTAATAATACTTCTGTGTTCTTTGATAAAAGTGTTTAATTCTTCTCCAAAGTGAATATCAGAAAAATCAATTTTATCTATTAACCTCCTTATAAATTCTAAATCTAAATTAGTTTCGTTATCCAATTGAACAAGCAATTTTTGAATTAGTTTAATACTTAATAGATCTTCTGAGGCACTTTCCAAAAACTCTTTCTCTTCAATAAATAGTCTTCTGGACTTCATTAGCTTATAGATAAATTCAATATTACCATACTCTTCTAGTTGATAGTTTATTGGATAATAATTATACCTTGAAAATTCTGATTTATTTAGTATGGATGTTAGTTTGTTAACACATTCAGTATTTAGATCAACTTCTATATCACTATCTTCCTCTAAATATAAATCACGATTTTGCTGTTCAAAAGTACTTACTAGCCAATACCCCAAAAGAGTTCTATCTTTATTAAAGCTAGAGTTAACGATATCTTCATCTCGCGATATAATTTTTCTCAGTTCATTTAGCTTATTATTTGTAAAGCTTGAAATTTTTTTATCTTTCGCATAATTATAGACAAAGAATACATCATCAATAAAGTAATTTTGATAACCTTTAGAAATTATTTTGTAAATTACTTCCCAGTCATTATCACTTAATTTTTCAATATTCTTAACAATAAACTTCCAGAATGGAAGAACAAAACTTTTTTTAACTACTTTTAGAGTATTACCCTGAAGCAGAGCCGTTAACATTAGCTGATCTAGTTGATCATTATCATTTTCAATAACCTTATCTAAAACAGATGATAGATACTTAAAATCATTAGAAATACTATCTAAATTTTTATTATACTCTTCTTGAAGTAACGAAGGATTCAAAAGATTATTCCAATTATTATATAAATCATGTGTGCCCAAGTTTTTCTTAATATCATCAACTAATTTTTTTACAAAACCTGGTAAATCCTCAAATTTATCGCCGTACCATATAATCTGAGTATGATTTTCAGAACTAAAAAATTCCTCAACAAGATCTCTATAATGTTCATCAGCCTTTTGATTACCTGTATTCTCTGACTTCATCAATGCATAGTTCTTACTATCTTTACAAAGCAAAGATAAAATTTCATCTTCTTCAAGACCTGCTCCGATAAATAAAACAGTAGGTTTTGTCACTTTAAACCATGTTACTAGATTTTCAAAATTATCCCTATTTTTTAAATATGTTTTTGAATAATCTGCTGATGAGCTCACAAAATAATTGACATCACAATCTGGTGTCCCATGGATATGTAGAACGTCACCAAATTGTAACTTTCCATCTTTGTTCGTGACAAATTCATTAAGATCATTTATAGTAACTACCGAATTCTTTAAACGTTTAATATGATTTTCAATTTCATAGTCGTAGTTAGAAGTGATAAATATTGCATTTAAACTCGCTAATGATTCTATAGTTTGATTAACTACTGAATATGGTAGTAGATTTTTGAAATATCCTTTTTCAAAATCTAGTCTTCGCTTTTCAAAATCATCACCAAAAATTTTTTTTAATTCATAGTTTACTAGATCTACTTTACGTTTATTACTAATACTAGATTTGCTAATTAAATCAAAAACTATATGATGCTCTCTCCCAAGACTTTTTTCACTACTTTCAGATAAAACTTGTCCTTGCCAATACTTGATAAGATGTTCAATATAATTGTTCCAATTGGGATAACCTTGAGCAATTGAAACTCCTGCGCCAATAAAAATTACTAAGTTAAAATTTTTTATAGCCTCGGTTACATCATCTGTCAAATTTCCATAATTAATGTCATCTTTCATATCTTATTTCCTCATCCCCCATTCAAAGCATCAAACTTAGCCTTCATGGTTGGATTTTTGCGAGTCAATTTTTTAACCGAAACATCATCCAGCTTGTTATTAGCCAGTCGGAGTTGGTTTTCTGATGTTGTCAGGAATTTCTTGACCTCTTCCATCCGCTTAATGGCTTTATCAATCTCATCGATGGCCTTGCTGAAGTTGACAGAAGCTGAATTGTAATTCTTTGCAAAGGCAACCTTGAAGGCATCCAAGTCTTCCTCAAAACGAGTAATATCTATATTTTGTTCCCTGATAAAAGCGAGTTCCTGCTTATATTTAAGGGAATTAAGGGCAGCATTGCGCAAGAGACCAATCAACTGAATAAAGAATTGAGGACGAATGACATACATCTTCTCATACTCGTGGCTGACATCGACAATCCCAGTATTGAAGTAATCATTGTCAGCCTCAAGCATAGTTACCAAAACTGCATACTCACAGTTCTTCTCACGACGATCCTTGTCCAATTCCTTGTAAAAATCCGCATTCTTATGCTTCTTCTCTGTCCCGTCTGCTTCATTTTTCATCTCAAACATGATGGAAATGAATTCTAGTCCATTTTCATCAAAATCACGGAAGATAAAATCGCCCTTAGAACCACGTGCTGAAACCTTATTGTCCTTCGCAAAGTAGGCATTTGGAAAGGCAAAGCTACGAACCTTGTTGAACTCACTCTCAGCATAATGTTCCAAACTTTCACCGATTGCCTTGGTTGATTGTTGTGCCTTGAAATTCTTGTAAAATTCAACCTGCTCACTAGCTGCCTTGAGTTGGGCTTCGTAGTTTTGTTTAACAGAAGCTAGAGACAACTCATTTTCTTTTTCTTGTAAAAGGAGCTGATTTTTTACCTGATCTCTTTCTTTCTCTAAGTCAGATAATGTTTTTTGAAGTTGGTTCTCATGCTCCAAACGCAAGGTAAGCAACTGGTTCTCAAGTGCTTGAACTTCTTTTTCTTTCTCTAGCAAGCTTTGACTTGCACTTTGCTCCACTTCTTTCTTAGCCAATTCTTTTTCTGTATCAAAGTTGTTAATTTGACTTTGAAGCTGGGCTATTTCTTGATCTTTTTGAGCTAGTTTTGCCTGTTGTTCATTTAAGGCTTTTTGTTCCACCAATGTCAATTCTTGTTTGATTCGCTCATGCAATTCCTTATCAAACTCTGCAGTGCGAACTTGAGAAAGTAGTTCTGCATATTGACTTTCATTGACTGTAAATACTTCGCCACAATTGGGACATTTAATCTCGTTCATGTTATTCCTCTAAATTTATCTATTCTACTTTCATTATAGCATGGATAAACAAAAAGAAAAAGTTGGAATGAATCCAACTTTTAATCTACATATGTATCTTCGTTTTTATTTAAGAAGGCATAAGGTAATCCCATGAGTAGACCACCACCGATAAAGTTACCGATGAAGGTTACACCCCAGTGACGAAGAATATTTCCAATACCGAAATTTGCGATTGAATCAGCAGCAACACTGAACTTCACAATCGCAAATGAAGCAAAGTTTGCGGCGATGTGCTCGTTTGTTAAGAATACAAACATGTAAATGGCTGAAAGAACCAACCAAAGTTTTGCTCCACCATCCTTAACTAAAACGAATGAAAGAATCGCGATATTTACAAAGACATTAGCCAAGATAGCTTCAAGCAAGATAAGTTCATTTGAACGGCCCAACTTCATTTCCACAACTCCAGAAATAAAGCTATCATGGGTAAGGTTTGCATAAGCTGCTGAATGGGCGAATCCCCAACCTGCTATAAGAGCACCGATCAAATTAAAGAGTGTACAGTATAGAAGGATTTCAGCAGTTTTTCTCCAGCTAATCTTTTTCAAAAAGCTACCAGCTGTCAAGAACATCATGTTAGATGTTACTAACTCAGCATTCAAGAAGACAATGTAAGCCAATCCCCAAGCGAAAACAAATGGGAAGAGGAAACGTCCACTACCAGGAGCAAGCTTATTAATCAAGTCAGCTCCAACTGCACCAGCTGCTGTACTAAATGTTAAGAATGCACCAGCAAACATTGAACGGATAGCATACTTGAATTTACTTTGACTGTAAAGACTTTCCTTTTTCTTACAAGCAAATTCAATTTTTGAGATAAATTCTGAAGAAACCATATAAACTCCTAAAACTTTTATTTGTGAATATTATAACATAAAATCGAAATTATGGAAAGGCTTTCTTAATTCTATTTACAATATTTTTATCACTTGTAGCAATCGTTTCCATTTGCTTTGTATCAGTATCTTTAATGTTTTCAACCCTTTATTTTCAAACTCTCTATTCTATATATTTAATATGTGTTTTCACTTTAATCTATATTGAATTTACAAAAAAGCCTCTTTAGTTTTCAGCTAAAGTCCATGAACTAATAATATGTTTGAATTTATAGACAGAGAAAATAACGTTTTTATCAAAAGGTTATTTGGCCAAAAAAATCGAGGTCTGGATTTTTAGTCCCGACCTCCTCTATTATTAATATTCATTTTATTTTCAAAAGCTTGTACTAATCAACATAAGTCTCTTCATTTTTATTAAGATAAGCGTATGGTAAGCCTATCAAGAATCCTCCACCAATCAAGTTAGCAATGAAGGTAACACTCCAATGACGTAGGATATTAGGAATATCAAAGTTAGCAATTTGGTCAGAAACAATGCTGAATTTAATAATGCTAAAGGATGAAAAGTTGGCTGCAATATGCTCGTTAGATAAGAAAACAAACATAGAAATAGCTGATAAGATAATCCATAGCTTAGCACTGCTATCCTTAACTAAAATAGAAGATAAAATAGCAATATTTACGAACATATTTGCCAAAATCCCTTCCAACAAGACCAACTCACTAGGTCGTGCCAACTTCTTAGCTACAATCTTTGGAAGATAACTGTCGTGTGTCAGGTGTGAAAAAGCCGATGAATTAGCAAAGCACCAACCTGCTAACAGAGCACCAACTAAGTTGAAAAAGGCACAATAGAGCAAAATGACAAAGGCTTTTTTCCAATCAATCTTCTTCAAGAATGTTCCAGCTGTCAGATACATCATGTTTGATGTGACCAATTCAGCATTTAAAAATACAATGTAAACCAGTCCCCAAGCAAATACAAAGGGAAAAAGAAAATAGCCAGCACTTGGAACGATGCTATTGAGTAGATCAGCACCTATAGCCCCAGCGGCCGTACTAAAGGTTAAGAAAGCACCTGCAAACATCGAGCGAATGGCATATTTAAACTTGCTTTGGTCAAATAGACTCTCTTTCTTATGGCAATAATAATCAATCTTTGAAATAAATTCTGAAGAACTCATATAAACTCCTTAAAATATAATCATCAACATTATAACATAAAATAATTTAAGTGAAAATTAAATTTTACTTTTTACACTTGAATATTTTTAGCGCTAGCAAAAGCTTCAATTTCTTCTGCAGTCGCCCCCAGCAGCTCTGAAACACACAAGTCGACAATATCTGATAAAACAGAATCGCAAATATATTCATACTCACCATGACCATATTTACAAGTGAATAGAGGGAGCCTTGTTGCTGATTGATAAAAATTGAAAGCCAACACTTGCAGTTTCTCTGGTAGAAATTCAAGTTTCAACTCTTGTGCAAGTCCAGTTCTCACTTTATCCCAATCTTCACCTTTTGACTGGTAGTTTTCTCGTGCATTGTCGATAAATCCTTTACAGAATTGTGCCAGCAAATGCTTGTTTTGATAGAGCAAACGACAGGAAAAATCTGAGATAGATCCAGCATGAAGTAAGAAGGCAAGTAAGTCATTAAGGCTTTCTGCTACCCGACCAACTTGGCCTTCACTCCCTATAAAGCAGATACTCTGATCTTCAAGAATTACATATTCTTCTCCGCTACCGTCCTGGGCAAATGCATGACAAGCTAAAGAATATTCCTCATTGTTATAAGAAAATTGTACTTCTCTTATTTCATCATAAAAATAAATATCACACTCTGCCAATAGCAAGTTTCTTAAATGATTATTGTCTCTGATTGCTTCTAGTTTTTCCATTTTCACCTATCCTTAGACTAAAGTCCTACCAATTGATGATAACTTTAATATGATACTTTTTCGTCTCATTTTTTAGATTTCTGACAAGCTTATCATTCTCTTTTGATTGGCCAAAGAAATAGGCTAGAGCTTTTCCGCTCTTTTGTTCAATACACAAAAAATATCTAGCACCATTCAATTTAACACTTGGAATAAAATCGACCTCAATCTTTTTAATATTATTCAGTGGTATAATGCGCTTTCTAAAAACATAAGCATTATGGATATAAAATCTTCCCTTAGAAATATGAAACGGGGCAAAAAAGTTTCCACCACTTTGACGCACAATGACATAACGACGCCATAGAATCAGTAAAAGAAGGAAGGAAATAAAGTAAATAGCAAAAGTCAAAACCGAGCTTTTCATCATCGATTTTATCCCAATCAAAAAATAATCTATCATAATTAAACCGCTTTTTCTACCTTATTATACCACTTTTGTTGAGCTTCTAGGTTGATGGACAAGGAAAAAGACTGAACAAAGTTCAGCCCTTTTTAATAATATTTGATGTGATATCTTTATCTGGTCAAATCAAGTCGTTTCCCGATTTTTCCGATAAGAATAGCACCAACAATCAAGGAAGCGAATTCTCCGATAGCAGTTGTAAACCAAGTTAAGAAGAAAGGTGCTTCTGCTACGATGTTCAATTCAGCAGCAATGGTGATCATTGAAATCGAAAAAAGAATTGAAAAGAAGAAATGATCTTTACGAATCAATCCATTAAAAAGATAGTCTTTTTTATATTTGCTAAACAACCATACGCCTAAACTTAGGAAGACAAGAGTTGATCCTCCACCAACCGCAACATCGATGATTCCAAAACTGAAGAAATTAGCAATCATACAGCCAAGAGTAACACCGATAATGTACTTAGGATTGTAAAAAGCAAGAAAATTCATCATTTCAGAAATACGGAACTGATAAGCACCGTAACTGATAGCATTAAGGGGTGGTGTGATTGTCAAAACCACATAAATTGCTGCGACAATGGCAATATCTGCCAAATCACGGACAGTAAGTTTTTTCATCTATTATTCTCCTTTAGCGATTAACCCGCGTATAATATGCTTGGTGAAAGAAGCTAAGCACCAAGGGTTGAACAAGTCAACCTTTCAAGTATAGCACATTTATATCCTTTATGCTATACTATTTTTATGAAAACTTCCATAAAAAAATTCTTCGACAATGAAATTCTGTCCTATTTATTTTTCGGTGTTGCAACCACTCTTGTTTCTATCATTGTTCGTATCACTATTTTTTACTTTTTCCAACAAGAATTATGGGCGACTGCTCTGGGAAATATAGCTGGAATTCTGTTTGCTTTTTTCACCAATGATACCATTGTTTTTAAACAGAAACGAAAACATTGGTTCAAGCGTCTGATAAAATTTACGACCGCAAGATTCATAACTTTCCTATTAGACCTGCTCCTGACCTTTATTTTTGTGACATGTTACCCTCATATTATCGGTCAATTTGTAGGTGATGATCCCAATACTATCAACACAATTGAGACTATTTTTGCACAGGTCACCATCATAGTCCTCAATTACATCTTCAGTAAAGTTTTTGTTTTTAAAAAACACTAAGCATATTTCTTGCATTCAACAGATGATTAAGTTATAATTTAGAATGTAAAATTACGAAAGGAAAAAGAAAATGTTAAAAGATCTTAAAGAATTTTTGCTCCGCGGTAATGTTGTAGACCTTGCTGTCGGTGTGATCATCGCTTCTGCTTTTGGTGCTATCGTAACTTCATTTGTTAATGATATCATCACTCCACTCCTATTGAACCCAGCCTTGGAAGCTGCGAAAGTACAAAACATCGCTGAGCTTGCATGGAATGGTGTTACATATGGTAAATTCTTGAGTGCTGTTATCAACTTCCTTGTAGTTGGTACTGTTCTATTCTTTGTGATTAAAGCTATGGAAAAAGCTCAAAACCTTCGTAAAAAAGAAGAGGTTGTTGAAGAAGTACCTGCTGGTCCAACTGAGTTGGAAGTTCTTCAAGAAATCAAAGCTCTTCTTGAGAAAAAATAATCATATAGAGGATTCGTTTCAATACTGAATCCTTTTTTTATTCACCTTTTGCTGAGTTTAGAAAAAACTTGAGTTCAGCTCTCTTTTTTGATATAATAATTAAAGTTTCCACCCTTAGTGTAATGGATATCACGTAAGATTCCGGTTCTTGAGATGGGGGTTCGATTCCCTCAGGGTGGATATTTTATAAAGAACTTATCAAAATTTGTAGATAAAGCTGTAAGGATTCAGGCTCTATAATATTTCTAGTGGATAAATTCCCTATAGATATTATGGAGTCTATTTTTATTGTTGAAAAGGTTTACTTTTACCTAGGCTTCAGTCTAGTTTTTTTATAATCGGAAAAGCTTCTGTAAGGACGTCTATCCCAAAATTAATTCCCTGTACTTGGTAGTGATAGATGGGGTCAGGATAAAACTTTTGAACTCTGTTTTTAAGGTGACTATCTATCATTTCAAGTAAAATCCCATCTGATAAACAGGGAAATTCTGGTCCGCTGAGTAAATCTTCTTCTAGTAAATTCAGGTCCCATCCCTGATCGATAGATCTGCAGAAAAGAATCTTACCAAAATCGATACAGTATTTTAGCTTTTGATTCTTTAAGCCCTCAAGAAAAATTTGTAGGTAATTTTCTTGAGAAAGTTGACACCGTAATTCATACCAATCATACTCTATTTCCTCTCCAATATGAACCCACTTCATCCTTGAACGACCTCTTCTATCCTTATATCACTCTCTTGATTTTTATAGAGAACTAAGTCAAAAACTAAATTCTTTGCACAAATACGAAAATGAACCAAGTCTTCTTCAGCCAAAACTCCACCCGCCCTATGAATCACTTCTGTAATCAGGCTACTGGTCTCTAGCTTACAAATAGGGGATTCAAACTCTGGCGAACTAGGAATCTGATGAAGAGTATCAAATAAGTTTCTATCTACGATTTGGTAAAAATGACAGAAGGGAAATTTCAATCGAATCAGATGTTTCTTACCCTTCAAAGTCATCGTAGAAATCTCGTAATGACTATTCTCACTAAAAGCTGCACTAGCTTCATATTCATCTTCTGGAATAATAAATTTCCACTCTAGCATTAAATCTCTCTCCACTATTTTCTCATCTCACACGCTTTCTCTATAAAAATCTAAAGTAGTTTGAAAAACGCAGTATTGATTTACTGTTAAATCCAGCCTTTTTCCTTAAATTCAGCAATACGAGCTAAATCCTCATCTGAAGGTTTATTGGAAACAATTTCTTTTGTAATAACCGAATACTCTTTGTTCCATTTTTTAAGAATTGCAATAATAGAATCTGAAATCCTGATATCTCTTTTCGAAATTGACTCTAAATTCCACTCTTGAATTTCAGAAAGTCCCATAACTTTTGTGATTTCGATTTTAGAAGCTGCATATTCTTTTTTCTTTTTAGCAAAGTAACAATTTCCTGCTATAATATTTAACTTCTTTTCAAATGGTAATTTATTGCCTATATGCTCGATTTTCTCTCGGATTTTATTATCTGATTCATCGATAAAGTAGTTAGTTTGCCACTTTTGAGGGAAAATATGCTCGATTTCCCATTTACTTGGTAATAATGAATCCTGATGTTTATAAGCAAGTGTTTTAAGCAACATTCTCACCACATTACGGTGAGGATTTTGGATTCCTGCTTCAAGTTGAGCTTGGTCTAGTTCTTTGAAATCAAATTTAGGAATATCTGATACAACAATTGCTGAATTTAATTTCAAAATATCACCTTTAACAGCATTGATAGTTGGAATAAGAATGTATTTTGTCATTAGTTCAGCGAGTAATTTGTTTAAGAATCTTGCAAATTTATCCTCAAAGTTTTTATCCTTACGATAACAAATATAATATATAATCACCGGATATTTCCAGAACTCATTAGGATATGAAGTAAGTGTATCTAATGTTTGTTTTATCTGTATATTTGATGACCAACTCTCATCTTCCAGCACTTCACCTTTATTAATTACTTTCCATAATTCGATCATTACGAATAAATTATCTAATAATTCAGATTGATAAAGGCGCTCAAATTTGTTACTCGAATAGTATTTTCTGACACCAGGTGTAGTACTTTTAGTATCTTTTTCCAAAGCTCTAAGATAGAACATATAGTAATAGAATAATTGTTGGATACTTTCATTAGCTGCTGTAGCTTGTTCATCAAGCTCTTTCCAGCGTTCAATAAATATTTCCTTATCTTTTCCCTCAAGATGGTTATAAATCTTAGCTTTAAATATATCAGCATCAGATAGCGGTAAACCTCTGTCATTTAAAGTAGAGAAAATAGTCAATGCTGTATCTTGGGTATCAGCAGTTATTGGTAAAAGAATAGCTTGATTTAATAGGGAATAAATGAACTGATAAATCATCAAGGGATTATCACTTGAATGTTTATCAAGTAACTCCTGAAAATGAATATAATTTCTAGAATAATTATCTTTAGAATCTTTATTTGCTCTTCCAGTTTCGAGAATTTTACGAAGAATTTCATTACCTTCATTATTAACAACACGTGATGTTAGAAGAGTAGTCTTATAATCAACTGTTCCAGTCAGTTTATTAGTTCGCCAGATTGAAGGTTCAATCTTACCAATAAAATTGTTCGCTTCTGGAGTTCGTTCTGATAATGGAGAATTAAATAGCTTTGTGTAAATCGCTCTTAACAATAAAAACAGAGAGGTAATACGTTGCTGACCATCAATAATTTCCTGTTCACCATTATCATTTTCATACGAAACGATACTTCCAAGAAAATACGAACCTTCGCGTTCAGTACCACCATTACTGACGGTAAATTCCCATAAATCTTCAAACAGTGTTTCAACCTGCTCATCTGTCCAAGCATAAGGACGCTGATATTCTGGAATAACAAATGGTTTTGTTCTTCCACTACCAAGTAGTGCCTCAACACTCTGCTTATTAACTTCTATTGTAGTTGGCATCTTAAACCTCCATATTATATTTGCTAAAATGCTACATTTTTTATTGATTATTTGAACACTATATCAAATTGCTTTAACTAGCAATCCTACACATTCAAAACGAAGTTTGAGTAACTATTGCATATCTTCCATGGCTTCTTTCACATATCCTTCTACATCTTCAATCTCTACAAACGAAGGATCAAGGTGACACAAAAAGTGCCAATCTTCGGCGCCTTTTTTTCTATAGACAATCGCTTCCCCGTCTTCACTTCCGAAAAAGCTTCTGTCGACTTCATACCCATTGCGCTCTAAAAAGTCTTTTGCCTGACGATACTTGAGTTCTCGTGCTTCAATATAAGGTTTGACTTCATCATTACTAACGACATAGGCATCGATTTTTGAATACCCTTCGATTACTTGATTGTTTTTAACGGACAAATTCGAAATCTCTTTCCAAATAATATCCACATTTTCCTCAGGTTCGAACATCCATTTAGACAAGGGTACAATATTTCCGTTATAGACAATCTCCATGTAATCCGGCAAGTGTTTTGGGTTCACATACTCCACTTCAAACCCATCTTCTGTTTCTAAAGTATATCCAGGAATTTGAGCTACAAAAGCTCGTCCATCTTCTAAAGAATCACAAGCAACTAAATCTTTTGAATAATCATTTTGATACAATTCCAATATAAGCATTGATAATCTCTCCCATTTTCTCTACCAATATTGTATCACTTTATTGAATTGTACTACAAATAATAAAAAGCTATTCTCTATCAACTCCTAAATACCTTTTCCAAACATAGGTAGTTACAAAAAAATCTGAGTGCCCCAATATTAGCTACACCCAGAACTTCTGTAATATCAACGATATTGATCGTAAGCTATTTATCGCCAACCTAGTTACCCTACTTAAATTTTTAAGTAGGATGGTCTTTATAAAAATAATTAGAAAAACAATTTAATGATTATTTTCAATATAACCCTATGCAAGACCAATCCATCCATATCCTTGTACTGCCATATCAACAAAATGGTTAATGAGTAATGATACCTTAGAATCAAAGGCTGCTTTGTCATAACTCTCAGGAAGATCCTGATTTAATGATAATTCAACTTCATATTTAAGTTTGGCACGCGGCTGTTCATCTTTGTACCAATCTACCACAAGAAGATTACTACGATTATCCATCAATTTCTTAAACAGATTTTTTGCAGACAGTTTTACTTTTTGCTCCTCAACCTGTGTCAATTTCTTTCCAGCAATCAACAAATCGTAAATTTCCAGTTCTTCTTCCGTAAGACCTTCCATATTTGCACGATTGTCCTCTTGACGCATCTCTTCAAGAAGTTTAACAAGCTGTTCGTAATAATCTTCATTTTCAGTACCGCCTGCATTATAGGAATCAATAATGCGTTTGAATCGTTCGGAGAATTTCGTTCTAGTGCAATTTCTATTAAGCATTTGTTCTAGTGCTTGCTCTATATATTCCTTCAAATCATCAATTTCAATAGCTTTATACTCAGCCAATTTTATTTCTTGTCTTAGCTGTTCAATATCTACTTTAGATAAATCTATGGCCTTTGTCCCTTTAATCATGTACTGAGCTTCTTTCCCCCGAACATAATTAGCGAAATCCGGACTTGCAATTACACTACCGTCCAGAATTTGATTCATTTTCTGTCTGGCACGAGCTACTTTTTCGTCATCAATAGTATGATAAAACAATCCATGTAAATAAACGAGTGGTGCAAATTTATCATTAGTCCAATTTCTTTCAAAGATTTCTGGTTTTGATGCTTCGTAGAGATTCGTTAAGGTGTTCAGTATAACCTTGAATTTCTCTTTAGCATCATCTTTAGCAATAATAGCGTCATAAGCTCTTCTTAAAGCATCCAGTTTATCCAGAGTATTGGAATCTGCAATGATTTTCTCTAATGAAACACCTAAAGAAAGCAAGAAAGAATCTGCCTCATGAATTGTACCATCAATGTATCCGATTAGCTGTTCTATATCTTTTGCAGGAAATTCTGTTCCGTCATTACCCGTGGCATATTCTGTTAATGCTTTCTTCATATATTTAAAAACATTCACATAATCAACAATAATTCCAGCAGGTTTTCCAGGATAAACTCTGTTGGCACGAGCTATGGCTTGCATCAACGTGTGTCCCTTCATCGGCTTGTCAAGATAGAGCGTAGAAAGGTTTTTCACATCAAATCCTGTTAGCCACATAGCACACACAAATACTAATTGCAAAGGATCATCTGGACTCTTGAACCTATCCTCGATATCTCTACCATCAGATGTGATTTCTTTCATCTTTGCACGATGCTCCGATATTCTCAACCCTTGTTTAGCAAACTTAGCTTCTTCATCATTCTCTTCAGAAATAACCACTACCATTTCCACCTTATTCATATAAGCAAGAATATTTGTGAGCTGATCACGTTCTTCCTTTGTAGTGGCAGAATTTCGCTGTTTCGTAATATTTTGTTTTTCAATAGCCCAGTAATGCTGAACCTTGTCATACATCTTGACAGCTGTATATTTGTCAACTGACACAACCATTCCCTTCCCAAGAAATCCTCGTCTTGGGAAGTGGTATGCAATATCCTGCGCAACCTTATCCAGTCTGTCATCACGCTTAATAACTTCTAAAATACGAGAGGATGCATTTTCTAACAGACGGATTTCGTCGTCGTTAAGATTTTCTTCTTCGATAATATCTACAACATCATCATCAAGGAAATTATTTTCAAGACCTACTTCCGGAACTCGTCTGGAATAGAACAATGGTACAGTAGAACCATCTTCGACAGATTGTGCAAAGTTATACTCTGACACATACTCACCGAACCATTGATTAGTAAGACGCTTAGCCCCGAGAAGTGGTGTTCCTGTAAACGCAACAAAATTAGCATTAGGAAGTGCTGTTCTCATGTTTTCTGCTAAATCTTTGTACTGTGTTCTATGTGCCTCATCAACTAGAACAATGATATCATCACGTGTAGAAAGAACAGGATACTTCTTCGTCTTATCGTATCTAAACTTATGAATTAGTGTGAAGATAAATGCTTTGTTAGTAGTTAAAAATTCTCGCAGCTGCTTGCTGTTTTTTGGTTGACACTCTTCTTTAGAACCAATAACTTCTGTGCGTACAAAATTCTTATGAATCTGCGTATCCAAATCTTCACGGTCTGTGATAATAAGGAATGAAAAATTACCAGCCACTTTGCGTTTAACCTTACGGGCAAACATAACCATAGAGTAGGACTTACCCGAACCTTGTGTATGCCAGAAGACACCCAGTTTACCATTTAATTCTTTTCTGTTTTTTACTGATTCCATCAGATTATTTACGCCTAAATACTGATGGTTTTTAGCGATAATTTTTATTTGTTGATTCTCAAAGAGAATAAAATTTTCGATATAATCAATCAATTTATCCTTGTTTAATAAACCATCAACAAAATATCTTACAGAACTATCTTTTACATTTTCAGCTGAGTGAATAGCTTCTCGATCCAGTACTTCTTTTTCACTATCAACTTTAAGCCATTCAAAAAAGTAGTCATAGGTCGCATTGAAGGCACCAAGCTTTGTTTCTAATCCATTTGAGAGAACACAAATTTGATTGAATGCAAATAGATTTGGAATATCTCGTAAATAATCCTTTAAATTATTATTATAGGCTTCTTCAATTTTAACGATGCTATTCTTTAGTTCAATGAACACAAGAGGCATTCCATTGATGAAGATAAGGATATCCGGTCTGCGATAATAGGCCTTTCCTTGAATCCACATCTGAGAAACTGCTGTAAAAGTATTGTTCTCTGGATGCTCAAAATCAATTAGCTTTACAAAATCAAAGTCTTCTTTGTCGTCTTTGCGAACTGTGATTTTTATATTATTGCGGATTTGCCTGTATATTTTATAGTTAGTATCAACAATATCTGTACCTGTGTAATCCTGCCTTAAGTTTTTTACTATTTCCTTGATTTTATCTTCAGAGATAGTAGGATTAATGCGTTTCAAAGAAGACAGCATAACATCAGGAAGAACACATTCTTTCTTAGAAGCTCTTCCTGTACCATCATTCAAATCATCTTGCTTACTCAAATCAGCATCACAAATGAGGATATCATAGTTAAATGGTTCCGTTTTTAATTTTGCAAGTATAGCCTGTTCTATATCATCTTCAGATATAAAATTACGCATAGGAACACCTCCTTACACTTCAAGTTTGCCACTCATTAAGCGTGGTAAAAGCATATCTCTTTGTTTAATTAATAATTGGATTTCATTCCAAAGGTTATTTTGCTCTTGAATAATCGGTTTAATAAAATCAGCAAAAACTATTTGTAATTCATAATCAGGAACCAAAATCTTCATTCCCGTAAATCTACCCCAATGTCTTTTATACTCTTCTGTTACAATAATTTTGTGAACAGCATAAAACAAATAATAGTCATTCAACTTATTTTCATTTTCGCTTATAAATGGAACCACATTTTCACCCAAAGAAAACTCTCTAATCATTAACACAAATTTACATGAATGATCACCAAACAAAAGAACTGGTTTATCAATACTTGCACAATGAGATGGTTCATCATTATGGTAACCTAGGAATTCCGCTGAAGATTGATCAATTACTATTACTTTACCTTCCGATTCCAATTCATTTCTTTTATATAACCGATTAAAAGGCAATCTTTTTACACAGTTCTTTATCTTTTTAACTTCCCAGCCTTTTGGTATGCCATTTTCAAATTCTACATCCTCATATCCAGGAAAGCGGAATCTTACAAACCATTCTTTATATAGATTCTCTGCCATTTGCTCCAACAACTTGATCCGCTTGTTGTTGTTTTCGATGAGGTTGTCGTAAGTTGTCAATATCGATGAAATCTTCTTTTGAATAACAAGTCTTGGTAGTAAAGCTTTGTGTTTTGATAAATTATTTATTGTGATTTGTGATTGAGCCGCCCCCGTATCCAAGTATCTCAAATTATTGCAAACAAATTGATAATATAAGTAACGCATATCTGCAACACTTTCATCAAGATCAACAATGATAGATAGATTCGTGATATAAGATTTTGGCGGTGAAATTTTTACATCCCCTGTACCTCCAACTCCTCTTGCTACCACAATTAAAGTCGGATTTTCAACCATGTATTCACTATAATATCCTGTTATTCTATATCCGCTGAAAACAGGATATCCATCGTCAAGAAACTTATCTTTATCAGGCATCTTTCCATAGCGAAATTTTGCTATATTCCCCAATTTCACATATTTCATATCACTCACCCAACAATTCTTTCAGATTATTTGCGATGAGCTCTTCAAGTTTCTTTGCCTCAGCACTTAATGAAGTGAACTCGGCATTCAAGGATAACATTTCTTCCTTAAACTCTTCCTCGGTTAATCCATCATCTTCTATCACTACACCTACATAACGACCTGCATTGAGGGAGTAGTCCTGTTCAATGATTCCGTCTTCACCATTCATAGGTGCAACTTTACAAAGGCCGATAACATCAGCATATACACCATCTGGGAATCTTTCTGTTAACCACTCTATCTGTGATTGCCAGTAATCTTTAGTTAGTACTTCTTTATCATCAGAAGATTCTGGAGCATTTGCAAGTTCTGTTTTATATTCATCAAGCAAGTCAACAAGCGCCTGTGTATCACCATGATATAGTTTTGTTATTACGCCAAGGTTCTTAATCTGCTCATCTGAGAACTTTCTATGAGCACGGTCAATCTGTGTAAATACATTTCTAGCATCAATAAATAAGATTTCATTTTTCTTCTCAGTATTTGGTTTCTGCTTATCGAAGAACCACAGAGTTGCCGGAAGAGTTACTGATGAAAACATATTAGAAGGAAGAGTCACCATCTGCGAGATGATACCTTCTTCAATCATTTTCTTTCTGATTTCATATTCTGAACCAGAAGCATCCGAAGCGGAGTTTGCCATAACAAGAGCTGCCTTACCATGCTCATTTAACGCAGTGGCAAAGTATCCAATCCACAAGTAGTTAGCATTTGGTACTGTTTCTTTTTTATCAGATTTTTTCTTTGTTGATTTTGTCTTTTTTCTTGGCACACCATACGTATTAAAACGGGAATCATCGGCAACTTTTTCAACCACAACCTCATCAACATTAAAGGGAGGATTTGCCATTACATAGTCAAACTGTCCAAATGCATTATATGGATCAGAGTAAAATGAGTTAGCTTGTGTAATATCACCACGAATATTATTCAAAAGAAGGTTCATCTTTGCCAGTTTAACGGTGTCTGGTTCCTTTTCCACACCATAGCAACGGAATTTCATCTGTTCACTCTCGCTGACATTGTGATTATGCATGTACCTTGCTGCCTGAACAAACATCCCTCCTGAACCACATGCTGGATCTAGGAACTTCTTTTCACCGGGCTGAGGATCTAATACTTCAACCATATATCTTACAACAGTTGCAGGAGTGTAGAATGTTCCTCCATCCTTACCTTCCGCAAGTGCGAATTTTCCTAAAAAGTATTCATAAATTTCACCAAAGATATCAATAGTGCTATTTTCAGGAATATCCTTGAAAATACGCACGATGTTAGAGAGAAGCTCTGGTTCCTCATCCGGAACAAGCTGTGCGTATACTTCTTTAGGAAGAACTCCTTCCATTCTAGGGTTTTCATCTTCAATAGCTTCCATAGCTTCCTTTACGATGATAGCTTTGTTTGCATCGTCCGGTGCGTCATTGATAAAGTCATAATAAGCACATTCTGGAAGATAGAATCCGCATTTTTCTATTGAGATTTCTTTCATGGATTTTTCCATACGTCCACCTTTAAGACGATTATACTCTTCCTCAATATCTTCCTTATGTTGTTTATATAAAATATCTGCATATCTAAGGAAGATAAGCCCGAGAATAGGCTGACCATATTTATTCGCAGCTAAATGCGCACTTGCACGAAGAACATCGGCAGAATGCCATAGTTTATCTTTTAATTGTTTTAGTTCTGTATCTTTCATTCCCTATTTTTCCTCCTTAATAAATTCAAGTACATCGTTAGGATAGGAGTACCGTTCAGCGATATACAGATACTCTCTAATTTATCTAATGCCATATATTTCCCTGTTGGAGTTATACTATGGAATGGAACTATTAAAATTTATTTAGTAAGTAAATTCCCTAACTCACTGCTCAATCTCTGCTTTATAGAACAGAAATCAAGCCCCTGAACTTTCTCTGCACGTAATCTAATTTTTTCTTCAGTAGTATAAGAATCTAACTCATCTTGAGTGAAAAAATCTTTTGCATCATATCGACGTATAGGTATAATTATTTTATTATAATAAACCAGCATTTTAATAGGATTGGCTCGTAATACCTCGGCCAACCCAGAATCCGCAGTTGCAAAATAGTGGAGATAAATCACATCTGGGTTTTCAATACAATTTAATAAAGTACTTTGCTCCAATAGTCTTATATGAAAAATATCCCATGCTGTATTATGTATTTTATCAATTAACTTATCAGCCTTTAACTGCAACTTTTTAAATATTTCTTGAACCGCACTATCATTTTTCAAAAAAAGTATTAATAAAGTCATTTCCAATTCTAAAAATACGCATAAATCCTCAATACAATAGCGTTTAAACTCAGCCACTTTAGCTTTTGTAGAAAGATTTTTTGTATTTTTCAAAATGAATGCTTTCAATATATAGCAACACACTGCCTCATAATGTTGTATCACCTCATCATTACTTAGGTAGTATTCTGCATCTTCCCAGATTTCTTTCATCCAAATATATTTATCTGGTTTTAGAGTCTGAGGCACATTAGATTGAAATACTTCAAAATTAATGCTATCAAAATAAACATAACTTTCAATCATTTTAGCTAATAATTCACGATTTATTGGGGTGGTATATCTTTCCATTAAAGCAGTTGAAATATTATTTGTTAGACGCAACGATTTAATCTCGTGTAAAAATCTAATTAAATTCTCCTTATCTAGGATATTTCTTCCTCTATATAAATCATGTATGTAAGTAAAAATGTTTAGGTCGTAATTGACAATTCTAGCAACGGGTAAGAAATTATCCTTAGCATTCACAGTATTTTTATCAATAACCCAAATTTTTTGGTAATCTCCCAAACCAATCAGATTAAACTTTCCATAGCTAAATGATTTGCCTATATTACCAAAATTTGACTTTTCTTCATCAAATAGAAAAACTCTACACTTATGAAGGTTCCATCTATTGAAAACTTCCATTTTCTGTATGGTCGTTTCACACTTAACTAGCTCCTGAATAAAAGGATATATTTCAAGCATAGGCGTTTAACCTCCAAAAATACTTAGTTGTCTTGTTCATAACGAATAATTTCTTCCCAATAATCATACTCATCACAAATATACAACATTGCATTAAGTAGCTTCAAAAACTCTTGTTCTTCTATTTCTTTCTCCCACCTACCATGTCCAATCATATGTCGATTTGGTTCATCAAGTGTAAACCTATTTGTATCTTTGAAGAAACGATACAGCCAGTGCATCAGTCCTACATCGCTAAACGACTTATCAATAAATATATTATCAATTTCTTTAATCGCTCGGTGACCTACTGGTATTTTTTTCTCTAATGAAGTCAATTCTGAAATTCTATTTAGCGCACCATCAATTGCCAAACTCCCAAGAGTGTATGCTGCATAAAAGTTTTTATTAAAGTAGCAGTCAACCATTGATTTTACTAGGGGAGCCGAGTAACACGGCGAATTTTGTAAGGAAATAATAAATTTCTCATTTTTTAGTTTATCCCTAAGCAACTTAATCCATTCGTCCTCCAAGGTATTCCATTCCTCAGCAAGTATACGCTGATAAACATTTCTGTCACGAAAATAAATAACCCATCCATTTTCTGCTAGCAGTTGAACTCGAGATATAATCTGCTCGATTTCTTCTTGTGTGTAAATCGAAGGCAGTGATTTTAAAAGTTCATTGATGCCACTAAAAATCTTTGAATAATCAATTTGATAGCTAGCAATTAAATTTTTTGCAGAATCTGCAATGTTTTGAATTGCTTGCAAGTGTGTGCTTGATAACGTTTTATTGTACGAAGCAATCACTTCTGACATGACATTAATAGCGTTTTTGTCCACTTGAATTAATGAAGGCAGACTTACTAAAGGAGTCGTCAAATTAGCAATATTCACTAATTTAGCTGAACTTAATACATTTGAAGTTGCAATTAATTCTGAAATAATGTTAGCATTTACAGTTGCTTGAAAGTTACTAAAGGTATCAGCCAAAACAGAAATAGCTGCAGTATTTTGTCCCAATTTTATCTTCTCAGAGAGGTTTGTTGAGCTGTCTAAGGCAATTTTTATAGAGTCTTTTTCAACTTTCTTCACTTTATTACTATCAGTCATTTCGTCCTTCCAAAACAGCTTATTCATATTGTTTATTATACCACTAAAACCCAAAAAGACCTTAACCATTCGGTCACAGTTACTGACAATTTTATCTTAGTCCATCTGTCAAATTTTCCCTTTCTATGTGCTAATTATTCTGTCCAATAACTAACACATAATTAGCACATTAAAAACTATTTTATTTTCTGAACTAAAAATTTTAATCGTTAACTGAAATAATATTCTAAAAAGTTTTTGACTCCTGTCAGATTGTAAAACTTACTATAAAATTGCTTGATTTCCTGTAAGAATATAAACTACTATACTACTTCTACTTCGCTGATGCCTCAGCTCGTACAAGCAGTGATACTGCCTCAACATGTGTTGTCTGTTCCTTGAGAATACAATTTTTTATCCTCGTCACTGTTTTGAGGACACAATTTATCTGTTTCTAGTTTAGCATTTTTACGTTTACTTTTAAATTGTTTACCATCCTTGTTTTGAGTTTCACCTGTTTTGAATATTATGGTTAACATTGCAGGATCAATTTCTCCATCGCTATTAACTCCACCTACAATAATTTTCTCAACAATACTTTCAAAAACTGCACGATCAAACTCCGTAAGCATTTTCTGTGAAGATAGCAAGTGCTTAAACTCAGTTAGTCTTTTCTTTACATCGATCTCTGATTTTAAGGTTGTTTCAATATTTACCTTCTCTTCTGCTAGAAACTCTTTTTCTGAGGAAATTTCATTGTACTTTTCATTGTATATGGTATCGCTAATTTTCCCTTCGAGCCTTAGATTTACAAGATTTTCCTCTTTTTTTAGTAATGTTCGAAGTTTGTTTGTAATCCTTTTTAGTTCCTTGTTAAGAATATTGTCATTCAATTCAGATTCAATCGTTTCAAGTAAGTCTGTCATTAAGTTTTCATTTGAATGATAGAGTTGTCTGTAAGCTTTCATGAAAGCCCCCTCAATAGCGAGCTCTTCTAATCCTTTACTATGCTTACAAAATTTCTTTCCTTTCTTTATCGATGTAACACAGTGCCACACAACCTTGCGATAATCTGAACGGCAGTGCCAACTTCTTCTAGATAATATTGAACCACAAAAACCACATTCTAACATGCTACTAAAAGCATACATTTTTGAATAGCGTTCACGCTTGCCATTTACATTTGCAGCAGTCTTCTTATTTCCTGATCGACGCAGTCTTATCTCCTGAGCTTTTTCAAAATCTTCTTTAGATATTATAGGTTCATGATTATCTTTGATATAGTACTTATCTTCTTCTCCAAAATTACTCAACCTTCTCTTGCTTATTGGGTCAACTGTAAAAGTTTTTCCCATTAGAATATCACCTTTATATTTTTCATTCTTTATGATTCCTAAGACTGTTGTATCATTCCAATGATTTAATCCTCTCGGAGATTTGTAACCTAGTTCATCAAGTTCCCTTGCTATAACTTTCCCTCCAATACCTTCTAAGTACCTTTCAAAGATATAACGAACTATTTTTGCTTCTTTTTTATTGATAGAAAGTTGCTTGGTTTCTACATCATAATCATACCCCAAGCACCCTTGAAACCCTATAAGTTCACCACGTTGCATCTTCATTTTTAATCCCTTTTTCACATGTGCAGATGTATTTTCTACTTCTTGCTGTGCAACAGAGCTAAGAATGGTTAGAAGTAGTTCTCCATCCATAGTAAGGGTATCTATGTTCTCTTCCTCAAAATAAACTCCAATTTGCATATCCTTTAACATTCTGACATATTTCAAAGTATCTAGGGTATTCCTGGCAAATCTAGCAATTGCCTTTGTGACAATGTAATCTATTTCTCCATTTACACAATCATTTATTAATCGTTGAAAATCTTGTCTCTTTCCTACTTGTGTTCCTGAAATCCCCTCATCTGCATAGATACCTGCCAGTTCCCAGTCCGACCGCTGAGAGATATAATCTTTATAATGTCTCACCTGAGATTCATAGCTGTTCTTCTGATCTTCGCTATCAGAACTAACTCGGCAATAAGCAGCAACCCTTTTTGAGTCTCTTTCGGAATTGTCGCCTCTTCGACGAACTAACGAATCAGCTTTTATTATTTCAACATTATTTTTTTTCATACTGAAATTCCTCCTTTTGATTCTATATTACCGCGTTCTGATCAAAAGGTCAGCTATTTTGTGTACTTAATACGCAGTCTATTTTTAATTTTTTCATATTCCTTTTTGCTCACCATATTTCTAGAATATAAAAAGTTGAGCATTGAAAGTTGCATACTATATTTTACTACTGATTGTTCCAAAACTTTCCCTCCTCTTAACATGTTACTCTAAGTTATTCTCTGTGGGTATGACTGGTTAAATCAATCATGGGAATTTCACCCGCTATCCTTTTACGATGGCAGCCTGAACGGTCAGAAGTATCATTATCATTATTTGTGTCATGGCAGATAGGTTACCATCCTATTTTTGAATAAATGATTTTCGCTCATTTCTTGGCGCATTTCATTCTATTGCTCAACAAATAAATAAAGTCCCACCTAGAATTATTCAATTGTCAATGAACAAATCAGGAGGGACTATTTTATATTATGTTTTATTCGCTGAGGAAAGTCTGTAAGCCCTAGCAAATAATCTGTACTGACGTTGTATAAATTTGAGAGCTCAATAAGTATTTCTGCTGTCAATGTTACTTCACCACGCTCTATTTTTGCATAGTTTGTATGAGAGAACGAAAGAATTTCTGCAACATATCTTTGAGTGTAATCATGATCCTCTCTTAAATTTCTCAATCGTCTGTACATTACCTACTCCTATGAAAAGTATAGTGTACTTTCTTTAGGATTTTTATATATTGTCATAATGTGACAATATCAATAGATATAACGATTACATTCTAATCTAATTTTATAACTTCAAATACTAATTTCTATCTTTCCTAAAAAATATTAACTAATGCATTGTAGGTATAATCACAAACCGCTTGGTAATCATGCCTACCTCCCTGTCTTTCACGGAAAATGACATTTTCTTCCATCTTAAAAATAGATGGGACTTTCCTGGCAAGAGAGAGGACTTGCTCTTTAAAGGCGGTGTAGGCAAAATCATCTGTGCCACTAGCAGCATAAATGAAGAAGTCTTTTTGTTTCTCTTTAACTATATTTGCGAATTCTTTAGCTAGTATTCCAACATTTCCACTCATAGGATTGAAATAATAAAAGTAATCTAAGGCATTTTCAAAGGTTCGCCAGGTATTGACAGAACCCATTGAAAAACCGCTGAAGGCACGAAATTGACGCGAGGCTATCAAATCTGCTGGGCTGGTTGATGCTGTTGCCGTTTGAGAACTTGTCGTTGATTGACTCTGACTTGTCGTCGAGGTTGATTGTCGTCCTCTTGAGAAGTTCCATGTAAATAGGGCGACAAGTATTGCTACCACACCAATTCCAAAAATCATCTGTCGTCTTTTCATAAGAGTTTCCTCTTTCTATTTGTTTAAATTGTTATACCACGTCATCAAGTCTGAATCAGCCTGATCAACCTTATTTCCTTCGACTGCAAAGGCAGGCTCAATACGAGCGGTAACCTGGTTTTCAGCCAAAATAGTTTTGATATAATCGATACTTGATCCGAGTCCATAGCCTCCATTTGTCGAAAATGGAATAATCGTTTTTCCATCAAGTTCTTTGGCATAGGTCTCGATAAAGGTTGCAACAGGTTCTGCCATTGTCATGCCCCAAATAGGATAGCCGATATAAATAGTTTTATAGTGAGATAAATCTGGCATCTCTACGTTCAATTCAGGAGTGTTTTTGACATTTCGTTCCTGATTGACCCGTTGTACCGTTTCACCATAATCAGAACTATACGTTTCTTTGGCAACCAATTCAATCACATCTGCACCAGAAAGTGCCTGAATCTTGCTAGCCAGTAACTCCGTAGAGCCTGACCGTGAAAAATAGACAATCAGACTATCGGCGTCTTCAGACAAGATTCGAGTTGGCTCTTGCTCAGAATTGGTATCTTTTCCATCCGAGACTGTCCCACGACTATTATTCCACTCTGCATCTGAGAGACCAACTTGCGGTGCTACAATCTGACTTTGGTCCATTTTCCCGCTTGGAAGAACAGATGAAGGTGAGGTTGATAAACTACTACTTGTAGTATTGTTATTTGGAACGGAGCAAGCAGCTAAGACTAGGACACTTACCAATAAAATAAAGCTTTTTCTCATAGAAACCTCCTAGGTATTTTTTCCAAATTGATAAATAAAGATAAAGACAAAAAGCAAAGCGACTAGGCTAAAACCTGCCATCCAACCAAGACTGACATAGAAATTCGATGTCGTCGCCATAATAACAGATAAGCCAATTGGTCCACCAATTTGATGCATGGCATTTGTCAAGCCACTAGCCGAACCTGCCAAGTCATCAGGAGCTTGATAGATACCTGCTGACGTCACAGGGGCAACGACCAATGCTTGACCAATACCAATCACCAGCATTGGCAAGGCAACAGCTTGCACATAACCCAACTCTAATGGTGATAGACTAGCCCAAAAAAGACCAAGTGACAAAGCGATCTCTCCAATGAGTAAAATACGATTATTACCAAATTGCTTAGTCAGTTTGGGGAGTTGAAGAGCAGTAAGGAAGGTTGTGATTGTCAAGGGCAGAAAGGCAAAACCAGACCCCAAGGCAGAAAAACCATACTCAGCCTGTAATACCTGTGGCAATAGGAACCAATAGGGCAACATAGCCATCATGAATAGAGCTCTGACAAGATAGGCACCAAAACGAACTTTATTTTTGAATAAGTCTAGTGGCATAATAGGTAGTTTTTGTCTTTTTTCATAGAAATAAAAGCCAATCAAGATGAGAAAACCAGCGATAACAAAGGCAAGAGGGTAAATCTCACCGTCCAAACCATAGATCAGACTCGCTAAACCTGCAACTGACAATAAACTCCCCAAGTAATCTATTTTCTCTTGGTGTCCAGCCTTAGCAACTACATGGCGATGAGTCAGATACATCAAGAGCAAGGTCAAAGGGACATTGATTAGAAATCCTGCTCGCCAGGATACAAAACTGGTTAGGCCACCACCAATCAAGAGACCAACACTTGATCCAATTCCAGCCGTCGCACCATAGTAGGAAATAGCTTTTGTTCGCATCTCACCCGTATAAGTATCCATCATTAAGGCAAGGGTTGTTGGCGCGATAATAGAACTTCCAATTCCTTGAATAGCACGTGCCAAAATCATCATAGATGCATTTTGGGCAAGGCCAATCACCAAGGAACTCAGTCCAAATATAGCTAGACCAATTTGAAAAATTCGCTTACGACCCAACAAATCAGACAAGCGGCCAGAAAGGAGCAAAAAGCCACCGAAGGTAAGCGTATAGGCATTTGACACCCAAGCTAGACTGGTATCTGTTAGGTTTAAACTCTCCCCAATCTGAACAGAACTGGTAAAGATAATGGAATTATCCATTAAGATCAAAAAATAAGCTAATAGGGTAATGGGTAAGATGATCCCAAATAATTCTTTTCTCATATACTCACACTTTCTTAGTAGAAAACTGGTTTCGCTAAAGCTTCACTTCCTGGCTCTACAATTCCAACACTCACACCCAAGTCACGACTCGGATCTTGCAATAAGTTCATAACATATTGGGCAACTGCTTGGCGCGTGACTTGCGCTCCTTTATAAGGTTCCCCCTGCGGAATCAATTTATAGGCACGATTGCCTTCCTGATTATAGAGCCAAGTCATACGAAGGTAGGTATAATCCAAACCTGACTCATCCACTAACTTAGCACCGATGACCCGATTATTTGTTGGAGAATAAGCACCAATCATGGATTCATTCCATCGACCAAAGTCTCCGACGACCTCATCATACACACCGAGAACCCCTGCTACAATGAGGCGTCTGATACCCTTTTCCTTCATGACAGCAATGGTTGGCTCTAACAAGGCTGGCGATGCTTCATTGACAAAGACAACATCTGCATACTCTAAAGCCTGTCGGACATTATCAAGACGGGACATATCCCCATCCACATAGCGAATGCGGTCATCCTGATAAGACAAACGTTGACTGACCTTTCGTCCCGCTAGTGTCAATTTAAAATCGGTTTCTTCTAATACCCGTGGGATAAGAAATCCCGGAATTTGTCCTGCTGCACCAATAATTACTAATCTCATTGTTTTTCTCCAATTTCTATTTGTTGATTTGTTTTTCCCAGAAGGAAATGGCGTTATCGATCCAACCTTCTGCTACTGTGTCTTTTCCAATGCCAAATCCATGCCCCAACCCTTTATAGACGTGAAACTGGCTGTCAATCCCAAGCTTTTTCAAGTTCTTCAGTCGATTTTCCATCACTTGCCAATTGGCAATCCAGTCATTAGTACCACAATTGGCATAGGTCGGTGCATCATCTCTAGAAACAGATGAATAACCAGTATATTGACTAACAACCATGCTGGCTGGCTCTATGGATGTCCTTGTTAAACGTTGTAATTCGCTTTTGTTACCTAAGCGAATAGCCATCCTAGCTCCAGCAGAACCACCCCAAAGCGAATACTGGTCAGGGACTATCTTCAATTCACTGGAGTGACTATAAAGATAATCTAGTGCCTGTGCTAGATCTTCATAGGCCTTCTTGGGGCGATAGATCAGAGCAAAGGCATTGTAGCCTCTTTGGCTTAAGGCCAAGGCTTGTGGGAAACTGTCGTGCAAGGCAGCAACATAATGAAAACCGCCGCCTGCATTGATAAGGGCAAATTTCTCATATTCCTTCCCTTTGAAGTAAAATAGCCCTGTTTCTCTCTTACTTGGATCCTTCACCATCTCGTCCTCATCATAAATGGAGAAAAAGATTTGTTCATTTTTTTGAGCACGCTCGAGTAAGTTGTTCAAAACCTCTAAACTGGTCTTTGTTTTCAGGTTTGAATACCAGATAAAATGATTTGAATCAGTCACATCTTGGACAGTCTCCTCAGGATGAAAGGCCAGCTGAAGAGGGAATAATAAGTGTCCAAATCCTCTAAAACTAGGATGTTGGGTAATTTCTCTAATTTTTGTATCTTTTGTAAATACCATAATTCCTCCTTTAGACAGGAGTCTTCTTACTCCCTAAACACAGGTTCAACCCTTTTACAACGGCTAAATTTTTATGGTCAATAATCTCACTGCAACCAATGTCCAGCTGTTTGATTTGGTCTAAGTCTTCTTGGCCCAATTCAAAATCCCAAAGGGCTACATTTTCTTCCAAATGTACGGGATTTGTTGATTTGGGGATGACGCTATTGCCCATCTGCACACTCCACTTTAAAGCGATTTGAGCAATGGATTTCTGATGTTTTTTCGCGATATTTTCTAATACTGGATGCTGAAAGATATTTTTCATCCCTTCACAAAGCGGGCCCCAAGCCTGAACCTGAATCCCGTAATCCTTCATCAGTTTCCTTAGGGATGATTGATGATAGAAAGGATGAAGCTCAATTTGATTTACTGCTGGAACAATTTTTGTATTTAAAATAAAATCAAGCAAGCGATCTTCAGAGAAATTCGATACGCCAATAGCCTTAATTTTCCCTTGAGTATAAAGCTCCTCTAAGGCACGCCAAGATCCATAAACATCCCCCATCGGTTGATGAATCAAATACAGGTCAATGTAATCTGTTCCCAAGCGATTTAGGCTTGTTTTAAACTCCTTCATCGTTGCCTCATAGCCATCAGAATGAATCCAGACCTTGCTGGAAATAAAAAAATTCTCTCGAGCAATTCCTGAATCCTTAATGGCCTGCCCTAAATCTGCTTCATTACTATAGATACTAGCCGTATCAAATAAGCGATACCCAGCCTCAATCGCCTGTTTGATGTAGGTTTGAGTCTCATCACCTTTCAGCTGAAACAGCCCCATCCCAACCTGTGGCATTTCTACTCCATTATTTAATCTAATCTTATTCATACAGCCACCTCCACTTGATGTCTCTATTTTACAAGTGCTTTAAAAAATAGTACAATAGCAATTAGTTAGACTGCTATTCATAAAGTGAATAGTCACAAAGGAGAAGATATGATCAATTTACAGCACCTAGAACAATTGATTACGGTCGCTAAAGAAGGGACGCTATCACGCGCAGCTGAGGTTTTGTTGATTTCACAGCCGTCTTTGACCCGTAATATGCGTCAGTTAGAAGACGACTTAGGCGTCCAGCTTTTCCAACGAAGCAAAAACAAACTTTCCTTAACGGAAACTGGTAAATATACTGTTCAACAAGCAGAAGCTTTGCTCAACCATGAGCAGCAATTTTTGAAAAATATCCAACGTTTTTCTCTCCAAGCCACGATTTTATTTGGTGGCATCTCAGCTCCTGGTGTAGAATGGGAAGTGAGGAATCGTTTAGCAGAGCAGGACTTAGAACAAGAAGTCCATGTCGAGTTACACGATAATGACTCCCTACTAGAAGGCCTACTTAGTCAGAAATTCCAGTTTATCGTGACAGACTTTCCAATTGAGCATGACGATGTGCTGACAACTGGATTCTTCAAAGAACAACTTTATATTTCCGTTCCACCTGCCCATCCCTATGCCATGCGTGAGGAAATTGCATTGGAAGATTTGGCAAACCTAACCATGCTCTTGCGGTCCGGTTTGGGGATTTGGCAACCACTTGTGGATCAGCTAACACAAACCAAATTTATTGTCCAGACAGATTGGGAAGCCTTTGACGAACTGATCTCTGCTTCTGCTTTGCCAAGCTTTTCAACCAATATCTCTCAAGCCTCCTCAGACAATCCAACCCAACGTGTGCATGTCCCAATCGTAGATAAGGAAGCCACAAAAACCTTTTACATCTCAACTTTGAAAAAGAATAAAAGTGTATTAATGCAATTCACTTGATAGTACAAAAAAAGTATGGTCCTTCGAAAGAACCATACTTTTCTTTATTTGATAAGAATTACTGCCTAATTGCTCTAGGTAAAACGATGACCAAGAACGTAAACAGCACTGCCCACATCATAGCAGAAGGGAAGACCGTTAAGGTCAAGACTAAACCTATTAGCTTTAGTGCAATATCAACTAGACCTTCCTTATCTAAAATGTTAAAACGGCTTGCTCCAACAGCATCGGGATTTAGTTTATGCAATTCGTGATACATCCAGACGTTACAAGCTGTTACCAGAAGAACAATGACCCCATATAAGGTTTGAGCAACTGAATTGTTAAAATCAGCAGAAACCAAGGCTGTGGTGTAGGGGAAAAAGGATGAAAAGAAGAGTAAGACAATCGAACTCCAAACCAAATTGGAGTTGATTTTATCAACCACATCCCAACTACGATGCAGATTAACCCACATGGTTCCCAACCAGAAGAAAGAAATGGTGTAGGCAAAAAAATTGGTCCCCAAATCCCATAGAGCCTGCCAGCTAATCGGATCCGGCCGTTTTAATTCCAAAACTAAAATCGTCATGATAATCGCCAAGACGGCATCTGTAAAAGCGATTAAACGCTCTTTTGACATTAAATTCATGTTCACTCCTCCTTAATAAAGAGTATTATACCAAAATTTATTTCTTTTGAGAATAAAGAGTTGTTCTCTCTTTCCATAGAAATCTTCATATCCTATCTCAGTAAGCCATTCAGCTACTTCTGAGCTTGTAGCTGATGAAATAAACCGTTGCCCTTCTTCCCAGTTGCCTGTTCCTGCCATCTCTGCTAGTAAATTTCCACTTTCCCCTAAATCAGAGCTAGTAGATGTCGCAAATGGAATGACTGTTTTTCTTGAAAAGCCATTTTCTTCAACGAAATCATTGATAGGCCAGGCAGCTTCTTGCCACCAAATAGGATAGCCAATAAAAATAACATCATAATCTGCCCAGTTTTCAGAAGTCACTACTTCCAAAGGCGTTTCCCGTTGGGACTCATTGAGATACTCTTAGACGACACGACTATTTTCTTCTGTCCAATTCAAATCAGCCTCGCTATATGGATTCTGTGGTTTGATTTCAAATAGATTTCCACCTGTTTCAAAAGCGATATCTTAGGCAATCGTGGCTGTATTTCCAGAGACGGAAAAATAAGCAACAAGAATTTTTTGACTATCATCTGTCGAACTGGCTTCTTGACTGGATTCCGCCGTTTGACTGCTAGCTGTCTCACTTGTTTGCGTATTCTGCTTACTACTGCTACATGCAACAAGGACAAAAACTGTCGAAAATCCTAGAAAAATAAACTTAGTTTCTTCATGAACCTCTCCCTTCCTTATCTAGTTATCATACCCTTGTAGTTCATTCCATACAAGCCGGCATAACGGCTCATGGTGTAATTTCCCATATCAAGAACTTCCTGCGTCGGAGCTGAGCCTTGAAAGATAAAATACAAGTCTTTGCCAATCAGCTGATCTTCTACTCGCCCGTATTGTCGATCTAGAAAATTTCGTACCAAACCATTGATGCTATGCCAATAGACTGGTGAGCCAATCACAATTGTATCTGCTTCAAATAGCTTTGCTAGCACCTCTTCAAATTGATCATCTGAGAAATCTTGTCCGTAATCATAAATTTTATAATCTGCTAGATGAAGCGTTTCAAAAGATTGATCTCCTAATAATTTTTTTGCTAAAGCGACGGTATTGCCATTTTTATTGGGACTACCGTTTATAAATAATGTTGTCATTTCACTTTCTCCTTATCTACCACACTTTATACCTATTAAAATGATTTCCCAACAAAGCTTGCCAAAAGTTCAACTGTTTTAGCTTCGTGATGATCCGAGAAGACAGTTGTATTCGTGTTAAGAGCCGCAATTTTGTCCATATCTTCTGCTGATAATTCAAAATCAAAGATGTCAAAGTTTTGACGGACACGTTCTGGATTGGCTGATTTTGAAAGGGAGACAATGCCACGTTGCAACTGCCAACGAAGCATAACTTGTGCTGTTGTTTTGCTGTATTTTCTGCAATTTCTTTTAAAACTGGATTATTAAAAACATCAAATTGTCCTTCAGCAAAAGAGCCCCAACTCTCTGTTTGCACCCCTTTTGAGAGCATATAGGCTTGCTCATCTTCTTTTTGGTTGAAAACGTGGAGTTCAATCTGATTGACAGCTGGAGTAACTTCATTAAAGGTAGCAAGGTTAGCTAATTGATCTGGTTTAAAGTTTGAGACTCCAATCGCTTTGATTTTTCCTTCTTTATAAAGTTCTTCTAAGGCACGCCAAGCTCCGAAAATATCGCCAAATGGTTGATGTAAGAGATAGAGATCAACGTAGTCCAAATCTAATCTACGTAAGGATTCATTAAAAGCGTCTTTAGCAGCCTCATAGCTAAAGTCAGAAATCCAAAGTTTGGTTGTGATAAAGAGCTCCTCACGGGGAACACCTGAGGCCTTGATAGCTTTTCCGACCGCTTCTTCATTACCATAAACTTGGGCAGTGTCAATCAAACGATAGCCCGTTTTAATCGCTTCTTCTACAACTGTCTGCGTTGTTTTGGCATCATGGATTTGGAATACTCCAAATCCAACCATAGGCATTTTGATTCCGTTATTAAGTATTGTGTATTGCATTGTTTACCTCGTTTTTATCTATTTCCATTATTCAAATGGATAGTTAGGATTAAATATTTTTTTCGAAGAGAGGTATGATTGCCTCAAATGCGACATCTACAAAAGGATGGAGGTCGTACATGTCAAAGTGGCTTGCTTCAGTAACTGTCATTTTCCCTGATTCAATAAATGTTGCGACTTTCATTTTTTTCTCCTCCTCTATTTATCTTAATAAACAGGACGTGTCAATCCTTGAGTATCGGGGTCTGCAAGACCTATACTTTCTCTATTGAGGTAAGTTGGATCAGCAATCATTTTGACGACAACGTCTGCCATACTTTGACGTGAGCCAGAGACACCGACATATGATTCTCCTTTGTGCGTAATACTATATTTCACCTCATCACGGTCATTTAACCAAGGCAAACGTAGAGTTGTGTAATCTAAGCCTGATTTTTCTAACAATTCGTCAGAACGTCGAGCTCGATTGAGCCCTGCTTGCGTAAGCATTTCTGTATTCCAGCGACCATATTCTCCAGGAACTTCTCCGTAAATTCCTAAAACATTTGAAGCTATAACACGTTTAACATCATTTTTAATCATTGCTGCAATAACACCTTGAGTCAGTTCGTTATCAGGGTCATGGTCAACATTTGAAATAAAAACAATATCTTGTCCTTGAACAGCCTTGTCCAACATTTCTTGGTCGTGAATGTCAGCATCTACTGTCCTTACACGCGCAGGATTAATAGCCACTAAGTCATCAACACGATGACTTTTTCGTAAATAAAGTGTCAATTGAACATCATCTTGTTCGCTCAAAAGACGCTTCGCTACAATCCGTGCAATTTGTCCATTGGCACCCAAAATTAAAACATTTTTCATTTATTATTCCTCAAATAATCTTAAAAATTAATCATTAGCATGAATATCATAAGCTGACAAGAGATAATCTCCAACGCCTGGTGCGTCTGGGTCATGAGCACCTTTTCCTTTGTCAAGGGCACGAATCTCTGCCATTTCTTCATCGGTCAATTCAAAATCAAAGAGTTCTTTGTTTGATGCCATGCGAACTTTCTTGGTTGATTTTGGCAAGACAATGATACCTTCCTGCACTTCAAATCGCAAAACAATTTGCCCAGCATCTTTGCCATATTTGTTAGCCAAAGCTGTGATGATTGGTTCGGCAAATAAGTCTTTATTTCCTTGTCCGAGTGGCGCCCAAGCTTCTATTTTAACATCATCCTTTGCAAGCAAGTCACGTAGAGCTTTTTGTTGGAAATATGGGTTGAACTCTACTTGGTTAACAGCTGGAATCGTATTGAAATGTGGAACAAATTGATTCCAAAAGTTTGGCGTGAAGTTTGATACACCGATTGATTTGATTTTACCAGCAGCTTTGGCTTCTTCTAGAGCTTTCCAAGCTTCTTCGACTTTGCCATAAGGTTGGTGAAGCAGGTAGAGGTCAAGGTAATCAAGTCCCATTTTTTCCAAGGTTGCATCAATGGTTGCTTTAGCAGTTTCGTAAGCATAATCTTGAATCCAAAGTTTACTAGTGACAAAGATTTCATCACGTGGAATGCCTGAATCTTTGATAGCTTGTCCGACTTCTTTTTCGTTAAAATAAGCTTGCGCTGTGTCAATATGACGGTAACCAACTTCTAAGGCCTCCTTAACAGCTGTATAGGTCGAACCGTCTGCAGGAATTTGGAAAACACCAAACCCAACTGTTGGAATACGATTGCCATCATTTAAAGTAATTGTTTTCATCTTTAGTTGCCTCCATTTTTTCTCTGTTCAATCAAACGCAAGAACATGTCAACTGTTGAAGCATCTTGGTGATTGAAAAACAGACTTTGTTTTGTATCAAGTTCTGCAATGGCTGTCATATCTTCATCCGTTAAGTTAAAATCAAAAACATCAATATTCTCAGCCATACGCTCTGGTTTTACTGATTTTGTCAAGCAGACGATACCACGCTCCACCTGCCAACGAATCATAATTTGAGCTGTGGACTTACCATATTTTTCCGCAATCGCCACTAGTGTCGGATGAGAAAAGATGCCATTTCTACCTTCTGCAAAAGTAGCCCATGACTCCATCTGAACATTGTTTTTGATCATATTCTCTTGTGCGAAAATCTGTTGATTAAACGGATGGGTTTCAACTTGATTGACCTGTGGTGTGATTTCATTAAAAGCCACCAGATCACTCAGACGATCGGGATAGAAATTGCTGACACCAATGGCACGCAGTTTCCCTTCTTTATACAAGTCCTCCAAGGCACGATATGAACCATAGTAATCTGAAAAGGGCTGATGAAGGAGCATCAAGTCTAGATAATCTAAGCCCATGATCTCCAATGAATGTAGAACAGCTTTTCTCGTTTTCTCATAACCGTAATGCTCTAGCCAGACTTTGCTAGTAATGAAAAATTCTTCCCTTGGCAAACCTGATTCTGCGATAGCTTCACCAACTTCTTTTTCATTGGCATAAGACTGAGCCGTATCAAAATGACGATAGCCAACCTTAATAGCATCAAGTACGGCCTGCTTGGTTTCACTGGCAGGAATTTGGAAAACACCAAAGCCAAGAATTGGCATCTTCACTCCATTGTTCAAATTAACGTTTTTCATAGAATTCATCTCACTTTCTAACCTTATTTTAGTCCTATTTTGTTTAGCTGTACAATAGCAAAGAAAAATAGCAGTATTCATTTTTTTAATACTGATATCTATACTAAACCTAATCCTCCTTCAGTTGCCTTGGAATCACAAGAACTACCAGAGTCAAAAGAACGGAAAGAAGTATGGCTGGCGGAAAAATAGTGGCTGACGAGACAAGACCGACGACTTTCCCAATCGTATCAAAGAATATCCATTTCTTCATGTCTTCAATTCGTTGTTTTAAGAGAAGATTGTTTGGATCATCTTGATAAAGCGAACGATAAAGCCCTCTGTTTGAAACGGTAATGAATAAGACAACCAAGCAATAGACAACTTGTGCTAACGAATCGGTAAAATTAGTTGAAACAATAGCCGTCACATAGTGGAATAACGAGGAGGCAAAGAGAAGAATCATCACCCACCAGATAGTTTTGCTGGATATTTTTTGAACATAGAGCCATTCATTATGAATGATGATCAGCATACTGCCTAACCAGAAAAATGAAATAGTGTCGGCAAAGAAATTATTTCGCAATGCCCAAAGCTGTGTAGGAAAATCATTGGTGCCTCTGTTTCATCCTTTGGAACTTGATAGAGAACGTTGGCATGGTCAAAGTGAGAAGTCTGACCGGCACCGATTTCCTCCCATTGATTAGCTGGGTCAAAAGTTCCTTCATAAGTTGTCACAATCCCACCAGCTGAGAAAATTCCTTGATCCGCGATGCGAAGTACAGTACTATCAGTATTCGCTGAGCTTGCAGTCGAATTGCTAGTCGAATTTGCTTAGCAAGCAGCTAGCAAAATGGTTGCAATCGCTGTTGTTGTAAACAATTTTATTTTTCTTGAGTTCATTTCTATACCTCTAAATCTTTTTTCTTGTCCTTTGGACATGATTTTGTATAAACGATAAAAACTCGTGGGTAAAATAGTGATTTTTGATAATAGTATTCAGAATGTGAATACTAGAATAGATTTAACTCTTCTCCGTCAACTATATTTATTCTGTTCCTGAGAATGTTAAAAATATTTTCAAGCCTCCTCACCGCATTTTCATATTCATTGATTTTACTATTTAACTGATTTTGAATACCTTCAATCTCAGATTCTACCTGCTCAATCGTTAGCTCCTGCGATAAGTTTAGCTTTGAACGCTCATACTTAGCTAGTCGCTTAGTGTCTTGATTCTCACTTTGTAAGTTAACAACGACTTCCGCCATCTTGTTTAGGGTAGCATTTTTTTCTTGTAAGTTTGTTAAATCAATGTCTAGCTGTGCAATTTCTTCAACTAGTTCATCTTTTAATTCAAGAAAGGATTTATTTTGAGTATGCAAGGTCATCAATAAATTGATTTCTTCTATTTTTTGTTGAAGGCTAGACAGACTTATTCGTCTCATATAAGGCAGAGACTTATTGTCAAATGTCAGTTGGCGAATCAAGTCCCTTCCTTTCATATATCGATTCTTTTTTGAGTCCTCTTTATGATAAATGAAATAAGAAGATGTTTCTCGAATAAACACCTGATACTGTTTCTTATTTTCTTGTTCTAAGATATTTAGTTGATGATTTGGAATGAAGATTAGTCCTTCTTGCCCAATCCCCATCCAAACCTTAATGAAAAGTCCATCTGAAACCACCTTTTCAACCTGCTCTTCAGAAATCTTAACTTCAAACTCATGTACAGCATCTCTCTTAGATTTATACGTTTCATAAGCTTCGGTTATTTCTTCTACAGTCAATACGTCTGAATACTGTTGCATTTCAAATTTTTCAAATTCCGTTTTTACGTCACTATTTTGAAGCACTTCAACCACATCAAGTTCCTTGAAGTAGGTCTCAAAATACGTAGTGTCATAAAGATTTTTCTTTCTTAATAACTTATTTGGTATGGAAATACAGCTTTTTCCATCAGTAAGAACAAAATCTATCGTTTTTATCTTGCTCTTCAATTCCATTCCCAGTAACTGAGCTTTCTCAACTAAATCATCAAATGAGTTGGATCTTGGCAACAAAAATTCTAGAATCTGTTCAATCTTTATCTTAGCAAAGTAATGTTGAAAATATTCTTTTGAATAGGGTTCCCTCTTATTCAGCTTATCTCCTCGGATGACTTGCTTCATATTCCTATCTGTCATAAAAAATCGGCTATGTTTCCTTGAGAAATCTACTTTAACATTTAGTTGCTCAGCTTTTTTCATAAAATCATTGAAGTCAATTGAATGTTCCATGAGAAAAGATAACCTCTGCTTCAATTCGTATTTGTGATTAGAACGTCGATAGACCTCATAATCTCTATGAGAATAACGTTTAGGTGGAATGATTTTGGCACCCGCTACTTTAGAAATTCTATCCGAAATCATTTGTAAATTTCTTTCAAGAGCGTAGTCCCACTTCAACTTTTTTTGAGATTGGCAGTCGATTGAGTTGATAATAATATGATTATGACAATGGTCTTGATCAACATGAGTGGCAACAATGAATTTATATTGACCACCTATTAACTCTTTTATCGTTTCATAGCCTATGCGGTTGATTTCCTCTGGGCTTAATTTATCATCAGGTGAGAAAGACTGGATAATATGGTGAGCATGTATTTTCTGTTGCTTTTTCTCTTGTCTATCAAACCGTGAATCGTAGAGTTGGTCATTTGAAAGGAAATTATTTTGATACATCTTTACCAGTTCCACATAATCAAGAAAATCAAGATAATTACTCATCCCAAAATCTGAAATCAACGATAAATTCTTGGTTTTCTTAGGATCAAGAATATACTTAATCAATTGACGGCGGTATTTTTCCCCATGAACAGCATAGTGCTTAGTGATGACCATAAAATTCTCTCAATCGTTGACACTTTATGTCAAAATCTTGTTGTAACTGTTTTTCTAACTCAGCTATACCGAGATGCAATTCTTTGACTTGTTGAAGACTTAGTAGGTGGCTTTGATTTACCGCACGTGCAATCTGGTTTATATTATTTCCAATCCTACGAATTTCAAAAATCAGGTCTTGAAATCCTCTTGTATCGATTGTGATAAAATTCATACCAGGATCGAGTAAGGTTTTTCTGGCATAATGCGAAAAGTTTGGACACTGACTCTGAGCAAGATTTTTGTTGAGGATAATTAATTCTTGATCACTCAAATACACTTTTTTCAAATTGGTTCGATAACGATTTTCCATATTAACTTACCCCATGTACTTGTCTTTGAAGGAATGGCTTAATGGCATACTTATCTCAATTTCCTTCATCAAGTCTTTGACACAAGTCAAAATAATTTCAAGATGTTCCATTGTAACAGATTGAGACAACTTTGCCAGAACAAGTATTTCATGTACATCCCGATAAATCTGTTCTACTTTTTGGTGTTGTAAATATTTTATCCATTCTTCAAGCTGCTGAGATGATTGGTGGTTTATTTTCAATAATTTACCTCTAGCAAAAGGGGAAAATTGTTCATATCCCTCCTGTTCCATCAAATTTTGTATCTGTTGATACTCTTCTATTGTGAAATTGACTTCCTTACGTATCTCTCTAACTAAATTTCCCATCCTGTATCCTCCTCATTCTTTAATATCGGTATATCCCCGCACTCGTATTAGACACGGTACTGCATAATATCTTCCTTTCAGGTCTTCGCGAGCTCAGACATTGTGGTCACAATACCCAAAAAATCATATCGCCAGCCGATCAAAACCTTCCAGTTTTGACAGCTAACGATAAGATAACTTGGTGGCTACGCCCCCAAACCCCAGTGAAAAATCAAGACTTCATTTTCTTAGGAATGGTATTAGGATAATAGAGATGATTTGGAAAAGGTATCACATGTTGAACTAACTAATGCTTTATAGTGAATCCATTTTTAAATGAAATGTATCCCACATTGTAAGAAAAAATATTAAAAAATAAGATAGATTAGGTCTCTATCTTATTTAAGATTTTATTTCACGTCAGAATTATCTGAGTAGATTTGATAGTGCTTCTTATGTTCATTCCAATCATTAGTTAATGAATCGTTCATTCTAGAAAATACTCTTTCTGAAAGTGTTACTTTTGTATCAATGAGTAAATTTTCATAATTATTTATAAATAAAATCATATCATATTCTAGCACTGAGATATTATTATTACACTCTTGATACCTAGAGCAAATAATATTTCCACTTTGGAAAAGTTCTTCCGTTCCTTTTTTTAATTTATAAATGTTTATAATTTTTGTGGCAATATTTCCAGATAAAAATAAATTGAGTAGCGCTGCATTTCCGGAATTTAATCCACCTATCATCAAACTTATGATAAATATATAAGCACTAAATAGCATAATTCCTATCGGTATTAATAGCATCTTTTCGGAAATCTTTGATGTAAAGAAAGTATTCTCATGTACGTTTGCAAAAGCTTTTAATAATCCAGGACTTAATTCTTCATTATCAAAATATGTTTTATTCTTACTAGGAAATCTAATTGTTCCAAACGAGTTATCCATAAAGAAGAGCATTCTCTGTTCTCGACCTATGCCCCAATAATCTTCCCTATAATAACTTATAATAAATCCAAAAAATATTAACATTGAATTAATAATCAAATCAATTTTGAATTCAACAAAGTTAAATTTAGATTGAATTAGTGAATAAGTTATGGCTATAACCGCAAGACAAATTTCTAACTTTTCAAATATTTTTGAAATAAAGAATGGTTTAGCTTGAGGTAATTCATTCTTTTGTTGATTCATTCAATATCATATATGCTTCACTAATAAATAGTGATTTTAGCCTTTCATTTTTTATTATCGGCAAAATATATTTACCGTGACAATCCCTAATTTTTTTCTTGGATGAACAGATACATTCACGATGACCTCGGTATTTATTTTTATAAACTAGAAGGACTAGTTCAATATACTGTTCTTTATTCAAATTCAATGTAGTCTGATAAAAAGAGAGCAAACCTTGACCACCATGTTGTCGTTCACCAAATGGAAAAGTCCCATAATCAACAAACCACCTTAAAGAGAATAAAAATGGATCAATAAATTTTTCAAAGTACTCAATTACTGTTGAACCATTAGCTAAAAATGATATTATTTCACCAATTGTTGCAACACAAGCAGTGCCATCGGGATTTATATGCTCAAAATCATCTGGAACTCCTTCTACAAACAATTCTGGAATTTCATTTGGAAAAACTTTAGGGATTCTAAACTCGATATTCACAATACCTTGATATGTAATATCATTCCAACTTAAGGTATAGGAGTATGGTCCTTCTAATACTATTTGATTTTCAAATTCAGTAAACTCGATTAATGTTTGTACTTCTTGAAAGGACTTTACTTGTTTCAATAGATTATTCTTCAATTGATACTCTCCAAGGCTGCACCGGAGTAACCGATTTGATTCCATCAAAAACATCTACGAATATCCGAGTATCGATAGCCTTATTCAGGGATTGTTTGAATGTTCTTTCATTGTTTTCCAGTATCAGTTCATACATCTTTATGACCCAGTTATGGAATCTTTGCAAATCTGCTGTATTGAACGATTGAATTAGATTTTCGTTTGGATCGACAGGATTGAGAATTTTACTATCTTTTTGAATAGATATTTTTTCTGATAAAAAACTTTGACAAAATACAAGTAGAATTTGCTCAATTGTTAAGTTGTGTGATTCTTTAACCGCATCTGTAATCAATGCAGTCAATAACATTGATGAAGGTTTATCTTTTGAGTATGATCTTTCGTAGTATATATCTCTATGTCGCTTGGCAATTTGAATTGCACGCTGTAAATTTGTTTTAAATTGGTAGTCTGGAATTCGTTCAACTGAACCATATATCTCTAAAAGTTCATTTCTATATCTAAATTTCCGACGTTCCTTTACCTCATTCGTTAAAAAATTTCGATTGTTATCCAAAAACCAATCACTAAATCCTAAAGAATTACTCGTTTTCCAGTCATATTGATCATTGTTTTTCTTTGTAATAGCTATCAATTTATCAGCATACTCAAATGGAACTTCCAAACTTTTATTAAGTAGTATAACTTCAGTAGATTCTTTTGCTGAAGGAACCAAATCAAGATTAAATCCAAAACCAGCTGAATCTTCTGCATATTGTAATGTCCAGCAATGTACATCTTCCTTTGCTAATTTAGAACGATATCTGTCACTAAATTTTAGGACTTGCCCTATTGATTCTTTTACCTGACGTGGAGTTGTTTCGGACTTTAATGTTTTAGTGATGGCTAGAATATCTAAATCGTAATTACCATCTTTCGATTCTTTTCTTGGTCTAATAACTGTTCCCATTTTAAAAGATCCCTGTGGATAGAAATCTAGCAAAAGCCCGTGATTTTCCAAATATTCAGATACTGCTTTATACTTCCTTCTTGCATTTTCTTCCATAGTGGGGGATAAATCAATATTTTTTAATGATTCTAACAATAATTCATCTTTATTCAAGTTAGCTTCTCCTTTGGTGTTGATAATTGGAGTATATCACTAGATTTACAAAAAATCAATACATTAACACCATCTATTGTGTCAAAACCTTTAAGTATGTACTATATATAGATGCTTTATAAACCAATCTATTCTTTCTGCTATTTCATTTGTAATACTTATTTTAAATATATTATCCGTTTTTAGGTTTCTTCGATTGCTTAAACTGCTCTATTCGCTTCTCCAACTGCTCAGTATTCAGTTTATTTTTCGCTTCCTGAATCGACTTATCAAGACTTTGTTCCTCATCGGTTATAACGCTTTGAGATACTTCAACTCTCCTATCAGGCTTGAAATCTGGATCAAAGACCACGTCTATGAGTTTCTCTACTTTAGTTAGTTCAGTATCTGACATCTCTGATAGTCGATGCATCAGTCGTTTAAATCGGTCCTGATTCTGTGTTTTCTTTTGAAAAAATTTCATTAACTTCTCCTTACATTGTAAAAAGGTAGTCCGCATAGGACTACCTGACTTATAAATCATCAATGGCAACTGAAATAGCCTGTAACTTTTTATTTTGGATTTTCTTTTCATCAATCAATTGATGAAGTTCTTCAATTTGCTTCAGACAGGCGGAAATATCCTTGTTGTTTTGTGCAATGGTATCTGCCAAATGTTGTTTATAGTCACTTGTGATATTCACTTTCTTCGGCTGATTTTGTTTAACTTTTAATTCAGGCGTCTGTACATCTTTAGAATCTGACTCCTTTTGTTGCTGTTCAAAAGCAGCCACATAATCTACTTCTTCAATTGACTTTTCATCCTGTTTATGGAAAAGTGCTGCGATTTTAGCTCGTTCCTCATTGGATGATGTCGGTTTCACATCATCTAGTGGCTGATCAAAATTCCATGTTTTACTCATTCTATATCCTCATTTCTGTAATCTGGGTGTAGTGTAGTTTCTTTACCAAAGGCTTGCTCTAGTGCTTCATGAAATGACAACTGACTAGATTGTTGCCGTTTGATAAAGGTACTGTACATAGCAGTTTGTAGTTGGTCACGATAGTTTTCCAATTTCTCAGTCTCACGTGAGACCTTTTCTTCTTGTCTAGCTACTTTTTCAGCTAGACGTTCAATCACACTCATAGGGTGTCCTCCTTGTCACATTCTAGATTATGATATCGGACTTGATTTTGTTATCACAATTCCAATGCATTCTCCCATTTAGGTGGAGGATGTTTCTTATTAACTTGTGCTTGGGCTATTTGGATAATATCACTTAAGGATATTTCCTTCCGTTGTTTCACAATATCATTCCAATCTGACTTTATTTCAATCCCCTGCAATGGTGGTAAATCTTGAGAAATCGGAAGTCCTTTATCTGACAGTTTCTGACAAAATTCTCTTCCTGCTTCATCATTATCAACAGCCATTGTTATGACGTTTGAATGAGTTTGAAAAAAGGTTGTCGTCTCTTGTATTGCCTGAAGATAATGGCTAAGTCTACTTGGTTTTACTGTATCTAGAAATGCCAATTTTCCTTGTTCTTCTGCCGCTAGTCGCAAGGTCTGATAAGCAATCACTGAAAGTTTTAAGCCTTCCATTGAAATCAGACGAACATCTGATAATTGCTTTTGGTGAATCTGATAATAACTCATCATATCGATAACAGATTCACAAAAGATGAGTCGCTTGTGATTCCCAATATCAAAACTAATACCGACATGACCATGAGAGCCTTTCATGATTTTTTTCAAATAACCACGTTTGTATCTTTCTTCATTTTTGACGAGACCTTGAAGGCTTGTTGCCTGTAAGGTCCCATTATGATTATAACTTTTAAACACTAAAACCGAATCCGCTTGATAAGTAGCTTGAGCAAGCAATCCTTGTCTGCCAAAGGTATTGATAGTCCGATCACTTAGGCCACGGATGTCTTTTAAGTAAAAACGTACTTTCTTAAAGGGTTCTTCATGCAAATAATATTGAAACGGTTGATACGTTTCTTCTATCAACTTAGCTTGTTCAAAATCCCCAGTTTTAAGATAGGATACAGCCTCTTTGAAAGTAACACCTGCTACTAATTGAACAAAGTCTATCACATCCCCTTGTATATCTCTTGAAAACCATTTGAAAGTATTGGTATCCGCAAAAATCCGAAAAGAATCATGTTCTGGGTGTTCATAAATATGTCCTGATAATCGTTTAAAAGAATAACCCAGACTTTCAGCCACATCTAAAATAGCCTTTTGTTTTGCTGCTTTAATTCGTGTCATCTTGTCTCCCTATCAAAAAAAGCAGAAGACTGTCTCCTGCTAGTTGTTCTCACTTGTTGTAGTTCCTTGGATCGTTGGTATGCTGGAATTAGCACCATTTGTGGCTTCTTTCATGTCCTCCAGTTTCCCATTCCAAATGGTCAACTGATTAACCAGGAGCTTGTCGGAAACTTTGAAGTAGGATAACATAACCGTCTTGGTTTCTGTTTGAGTGGTTCGCTGTTGCTGCTCACTCAAGTCAGATACATAGGTCACTTGATAGGTAACTTCCGCAAGTGCAACATTGCTTTCTGTATTGACATAGATACTGGCTGATTCAAATCGGTAGTCAAGCATATAATCTTTATAAACTTGGTTGATCGCTTTATTCTGATTTGCTTCCTCTTTTGAAAATGCCGAATCCGTCATGTAAGGCTTGATACGACTGTTATTTTCTCCTAGCTGAACCTTTGTATAATATTGAGTGAGAAATTCTTTGACAAGCTCATCTGATAGAACTGTCGCTCTTTCCTCCTGCTTTTCCTTTGTCACAAGTTTATTGGCCTCTGTTCGTATTTGATTCTCTGTTTGCTTTGAAATGGATTGTGAGCCAATCGTATAGCTAATCATAACCATAAAACTTGCTGCGATTAAACCTCCAACTCCAATCAGAAATCGAGCTTTCACTTTATTCAACATGGCTTACTCCTTTATTAGTGATAACCACATCATATCAAGATTAGCTTGGAGATTTTATCACAGGAAAAAGGACTACCAATTGGTAATCCAATAACTGTTATTAAGAAGCCTCTATTTTATAATGGCAACTATTCAAGATATAAATAATTTTCAAAAATTATTTTTTCTACCTCTCTTTTAATTAATTCTTTTTCACAAATACCAATCATTACGCTATCGTAATTTTTAAGTTCATTATCAATACCATCTAAATACATATCTAGTGTCAATTGATTTCTCTTAAGATGATTAAGTAAAGAAAACTTAAATTCTTTTTTAAAATCTTTATCATTAACAAGTTTTAAATATTTATTCCCTTGGCCTTCTGTCAATTTTAAGGTAAAAAATTTCAAGAGAGAACCATAGAAGCTATATGTATAACCCTTTGATTTATACTCAGCTTCTTCTTTGATGAGATTAACCATAAATTCTTGTTCATCACGCTTTTCCTCCCTTCCCCATTTCCAACGTAAAAGTTGTTCAAGTAACAAAAGTGAACTTAAAGGTAACTGGCTAAATTCATAGGAGGGCAGTAATTCTATATTTTTCATCAAGAATTCACTCATGGTAGAATTCAAAGTCTTATAATCATCGGTATAGCTAGGAAATAATTTAGGGGTTATAGAAAGCCCTCTTATGTATTGTTCAACTAAATCTTGTTTTTCCCATCCGTCTTGCAACTCCACTCTTCTAAAACCATATGTATTGGTAGACAATATACTTTGAACTACTATGAGTTTTAATTTAGGAATCCCTTTGAAATCTTTCAAAAACTCATCATCAAACAGTTCGATATCTCTTGTCTTAAATACCTTTCCAAGAACTTCCGAACCAAGACTCTTACCATATTTAATCTCATTGATTATTGAAACCATATCATTATAGATTTTTTCTCTCTCTTCTTTTCTTGGTGGTAAAACTTCTGATAGAATCTCTATGTAACTTTCAACACTCGAATCCCAATTCGAATTTTCTGGATAAAGCAATTGGTACAAAGCAAATGCTCCACGATAATCAGCAGACATGGTTTTTACCATTTCTAACAAATTCGTAAATTGTGAGTTATTGCTATCGATATATTCAAAGTGATCAGTTAGGTACTTGAAGCAAGTTTTGGAATAACCAATCTTATTATCATAGTCTCGTATGATTACTTCATTACTATCTCCAAAAGAATCTAATATAATTTCAGGTTCTCTTAAATTAGGAAGAAATACATCTGATAGATTATCCGAATCTCTATATTTATCAAAAAGAATATTCCAAACATTTTCTTCATATTCATCATAATAATCTCTAATCTCATTACGTTTAATATAATACTGTCTTCCGTCTTTAAAATGGAATTCAATTTTAAGTATATTTGGATACAAAGAAATATATATATTATTACTATCAGATTCATATTTAATCTCGGGATAGTATGATGAATAAAATACATCTATCTTTTCGATTTCCTCATAATAACTTTTAGAAATTCGGAGATTAGAAGTAGAGATTGTCTTTTCAAAAATAAATGCACCGCCTGAGTTATCCGTTTCCCAATAATTTTCCCTAATATTATTTTGAGAAATCTTTTCCTGAATTAGGTGTACCATCTGAGAAATTGATTGTTTATTTTTAGCCATTTTCGCTATTTTTTTAAACATGTAAATATGTATATTATTAATCTCACTATATTCATACGAATTAAGTGATAATCGTTTGATTTTATGGTTACACTCTACATCTAGAATAGATTTCTTATTAAAAATACCACCCATGGATTCAAAGATACAGTCACTCTCTATCCAGCGTGTATCCTTTTTAATCAATTTATCAAATATTTGAGCATCTAATTTAAATAAAGTAATAGCAAAAGAAATCAATTTGTCATCATTAAAATCAATATTAGATATTAAATCGTATTTCTCTTTTATAAAGTACTTATAATTGACGATATCTCTATCTTCAAATTTGTCAAGAAGTTCAGTATCTATAATTTTTAAGTAAATAACTTTTAAAAATATAATCTTGTCTGTGTTATTGTCAATATTAGACAAATCCATCTTGACTTGTCTAAAATAACTCTCCCTTGCTCCGTAGGAAAATTTTTGTTTGACCAATCTATTAAAATATCTGTTATATCTGTTTTTAATATCCGACTGTATAACGTCTTTCAATCCTCCATCAGTCTCTTTGTTAATAAATATAGTTATTCTAGCCACTTTTAAGCTAAATTTCAAAAGAAAAATAAACAAAATTAATAGGAATCCAACTATAGCTTGCCAAATATATTGATAACGAATATCAACTGATGTGTTAAATTTAACTATAATAGGAATAACAATTGAAAGTAATAAAGAGCCAAAAAATTCCCAACTATTTGTTACATGGTACCAAACATTGCTTTTTGTCAAAAAATCCATTTTTTGATAGCCTAAGTAGGTTCCATTCTCTTTATTATCATACCCAGCCATGAATTGTAGAAAACCTACATAAACTCCAAAACTTGCCCATATTGTCAAGACTAGAGAAAATAGTGATAATAAACCTAAATTGTTATCGCTAGTTTGAAATAATAAAATCTCATATTGATTGCATACCCAATAAATATAACTCACAATTGACCAAAATAATATATGGGAAAAAATTTTGATTTTAACACCTGAAATTAATTCATCCATAAAAATTGAAAATCTAAGCCAAAAAAACTTCATTATATAGGACAGTACAAAAATAATTATTGGGAAATATAGGATTAATTTTTCAAGCAAGCAAAACACCTCTTCTTTTTTCTAATCAATAATGATTATACCAGATATATAGAAGGCACACAATCACTATTACAAGTTCGTTTCAAAAAGAATCTATAGAAAAAGGACTACCTAACTTAGGTAATCCCATTACTCTATGCTATCCAACTTCTAACCACTTTGATCACAAGCCCTAAAACAAGTAAGATATTGAAACCAATATAGAAAGTCGTAAAACTCAACATACCATTGGTTGCTAAATCTTTGACATAGAGGTATCTTTCTGTAAAAAAGAGGTAAATCCCATAGACTTCTGTAAAGGCTAAAAATCCGATTAATCCAATGATAAATAAGCTTCCAAGCATCTTCGTAATCCGATAAAGGACAAGTAAAATCAGTCCGATCGCTGCGATAATCAAAAGACTTTGAATGATTTGTTCTAACATATCTGCACCTCTTGCTATGCTAATTGCTTGCGGTAGTAGTCAGCTTGTCCCTTGTCTAGGTCATCCAGTTGTGCAACCAGATCAAGATACTCTTCTTTGGTGACATCATCTAGGTCTGGAAAATCATTCTCACGAGTGGTAATGATAATGTCTAATTGACCAATGATTTCTCGCTTTGAAAAGCTGTAATCAAGGGTTTCATCTTCGTATTGTTCCTTTAAGGCTTGGTAGTTAGCTCTGTCTTCTGGGCTTGTAAAGCCTTGTGCTAGCCATTCTTCTAGTTGATAACGCATCGCTTCTACTGTTTGGGTCACGAGTTTGTTCTCCTTTGGTGATTTCTTGACTTCATTTTACCGCGTTCACTATTTTTTGTCAGCCTTTTTCTTATATCTCGAGTGCTATTTGTTGCTTCTTTTGGGGTGTTGTATCTTCACTAAACTTGGCCAAAGCCACATCTATCTCTTCAATCTCTGCTTCTTTTTCAACCAAGGGAGCTAAAACATTATACTTAGCCTTTACAAGCTGATAGTCCTCTTCCCTGGGAAAGACTTTCTCAACCTCTACTTTGGCTACTTGTAGCTTATCTTTTAAATCCTTTACCAGCCCTTCTGTCTTTTCTTGGTCATCCATAATATGGTCAATGGCATTACTAATCCGTTGAATGGTTCCCACGTCTGATTTCAAATCAAGAGCGACAGTATATTGGTTATCACCTACAATCATTAAAGAGACAGTCTCTGGCAAGGGCTCACTAGGACCTCGTGTAGTCATTTTTAAGTCAAATCCTCTAAAGCTGGCAAATGTTCTGACTTCCTTGGTTTCTGAGCGGTTATAGGTAATAAGTTTTCGCAGGTAGTCCCCTGCTTCTGCACGATTATCCATTACTTGATTGTCAAATCGCATGACAAAATCTTGCGACTTTGTTGTCAAAGATTGGGCAATATCCTTATCATATTGACTCAACCGTTTTTCCATAATAGGGAGGTGCTTCTCGCAATAGGAAACTGTGTGGCGGTATTCATCTTTTGAGCGATTAAAAGCTCGTTTTTGATTTTCTAAAACTGTCAGTTCATTTTCCAATTCCATTTTGAGCTTGAGGTAGGGGTTTCCAGTGGCTAAAGCCTTAAAGTCTGAGGCGGTCATGGTTTGTTCATCAATATCTTCTGCCGACCGCACAGGATCTTTTGAGGTCATAATCTGGGTGATATACTTGAGTTTATTCTCCTGCGTCTGCCAGAGATAATTGTCGAAGCTCCCTTTAGTAATATAGTGATAAATATCTACCTCCCGGTGCATATTCCCTTGTCGAATGAGCCTACCATTTCGCTGGACAATATCAGAAGGACGCCAGGGAACATCTAAGTGGTGGACAGCTTTCATGCGTGATTGTACGTTTAGACCTGTTCCACCTTTTTCCGTCGAAGCCATGAGAATCCGTACTTCTCCGCTATTGACCTTTCTAGACAGTGAGTTTTTCTTTTCATCAGTATTGGCGTAATGGACAAAGGCAATTTCTTCTTTTGGAATCCCTCGATCCACAAGCAGGTCTTTGAGTTCATTATAAACATCAAAACCTTCTTCTTTATTTCTAGGTGTTCCAATATCGGAGAAAATCATCTGAGTGGCTTTGTCTCCAGCTCCTTCACGGTAAATCCGCTCGACATTATCGACTACTTGAAGGATTTTCTGATTGTCCGATAAAGTATAAGCTGGGTCAATCAAGCGCATATCAATGGCAAGTTTTCTGGCTTCCCCGGTTATCTTTAACATATTATCAACACTAGGGTCAACGCTACCTGATTTGATAGCGTCTGAACGCTCTACCAGCTCTTCTAAATAGTATTTCTGAGCTTGCGTTAACTCGCTTTCCACCGCAATTATCTTAGCTTCTGGTACAGGTAAATCCAACATATCAGAAGTTTGAATATCGGCAGTTTCCTTGTAGATTCGCATAAGTTCAGGAAGATTGACAAATTTCTTAAACCTTTTCTTAGGTTGGTACTTATCACCGGTCGGGGCTAGTTCCATAGAGTTTTCGATATTCCCAAAAGCCCCAACCCAGGAGTCAAAATTGGATACCTGGTATCGCTCTAAAACATCAGGTTGAATGTAATTCATCATGGTGAAAAGTTCACTAATAGAGTTAGAAACTGGTGTTCCTGTCGCAAAAACGACATTTCTATCGCCATGCTCTGCCTGAACCTGTCTCACCTTCATCTCCATGTCTACGTTCTTTTTTGAAGTGGTATTGGTGATCCCCGAGACATTCCCAAGTCCAGTGATTGGACGGATATTCTTGAAGTGATGAGCCTCATCCACAAAGAGAAAATCAATGCCAAGGTTTTCAAATTCAATAAAGGTATCTCGCTCCAGTTTTTGGAGTTCTTCTAGTTGGTGCTCCAATCCCTTAATCGACCGCTCCGCTTCTTTCACGGTATAATCACTGTCACTTCCTAGCTTGATTTCTCTGAGTTGCTCGAGTTTGTCATTGATATAGGTGACCTGCTTCTCTCGACTCATCGGTATTTTCTCAAATTGTGAATCCCCAATGACAATGGCATCATAATCCCCTGTAATAATCCGAGACACAAACTGCTTGCGTTTGGCTTTGGCAAAATCCTTCTTAGTAGTCACATAGACTTTCTTAGTTGGGAAAAATTTCATAATTTCTTGACCAAACTGTGCAGTTAAACTAGAAGGAACCACATAAAGAGGCTTATGCACCATCCCTAATTCTTTCAACTTGAAGCCAGCTCCAAGCATGGTCAAGGTTTTTCCAGACCCGACTTCATGAGCTAGGAGGGCTCGTTTTTCCTCCACAATCCGTTGGATGGCATTCTTTTGGTGAGGACGTAAGGAAATATTCTGAGCAAGTCCATCAATGGTTAAATGGCTACCGTCATAGGACTTTGATACCGTACGATTGTAAAGCCTATTATAGGTGTCTTCAATCACCTGTTGGACTTCTGGATACCTTGCTACAAAAACTTGAAAGAGTTCTTGTAGGTGTGTTTCCTTGGCACGTAGGACCGTTGTTTTCTCCACATCCGTCACATTCTTTTTCTTATCCACTTTGACAACTTGTTTTGTGATGGTTGGTTGATTCGAATTCAGGAGATTTTCAAAGATTTTTCGACCACTATCATAGCGTGAAGCAGGGACACCTAAACTCCTATCCGTTGCGTTGGAGTAGGTGTAGGCAAACTTAGATTGGTAAGTGATAACCCCGTCAATGAGACTGACTTCAAGGACTGTTGCTACTTCTTGGTCTGACAGTTCATAGGCTTTCCCCATAAAGGTTTCTTGGGCAAATTTTCCGTAAACAGACAAAGGAATCCAGCGTGAACCGATTCGATAATCAATGTCTGCCAAAGTAATACGTGCTGGTTTGATAGCTTCTAGAAGTTCTGCATAATGTGACCAGTTAAAGTCCTGATTGTCTTGTTTGACGAATAGATCCACCACTTCTAACTTGGTAACGACATCACCTGACAGGAAGTCTTAGCGCGAAACATAGGACAGCTCCCCATTCAAATACTTCTCAGGATCAGGCATAATGAGGTCTCCTAACTCCTCAATCAAGGTCATCTTCGATTCAACCTGATAGATAGACATCATATAAGCGAAATCAACACCACGTCCGTCAGCCAAGCTGGAATTTAAGGCATCAAGGGCAGTATGTACCTTTTTAACCTCTTTTTCAGGACGCACTAGAGCCTTCTCAAAGGCAAGGGATTTAGTATAGATAACAGACTTTCCACTTGGATCCAGACTTTCATCTTCCAAACTAGCAAGAAGCGAATACTTATCATCACTATCAAAAAGATTGCGGTTCACTGCACTATTTAAATACCCATAGCGTTTGACAAAGCTATCATAGGTACGATTGAGTTTGCCTAACAAGTGGTTAAAGGTCTCCTTATCATAGTCATAATAGCGTTGAATGGCAATGACCTCTTGGTAGGCATTGCGAATATCGACCATTCCTTTGATTCGTGCCACTTCTTTATCAGACAATGGAGCTTCATAGAAAACTGTCTTTTTATAATATCCCTTAAACTGACCACGTTTGGCTGCATCATCGGTCACATAGACATCCAGAGCTGTGCTATCTGTAACTTCTAAGCTATTAAATCTATCAATCTGCTTTTGGGAATGCTTGGTGTCCCATGCCTTAAAGTTGCCCTCTTCATCTACATAGTAGCTGATTTCTTCTGTCTTGGTCCCGACTCGAATGCCTTTGTTGTCTCGATAGTAAACTGTAGAACCCTGATAGCCAAAACTGTACTGACCTAGATTTTCTCTCATTTCAGCTGGAATGGATGTATCAATGACTTGTTTGGTAAACACATTTGTGTTAATGATGATTTCATTTCTATCAATCTCCATGGGGGCTTTTACTTGATGTAGAGCAGTTTGAACACTTGCGATGAGGTTGTCACTAGTCCCCTTAACAGAAAGTGTTCCACCGTTAAAGTTTCTGACTTCATAGGTTCCTAGCACCTGGCTATTGTATTCTCCATCAAAGTAAGGATTGAGCCAAATACGACTATCCTTTTCATAACGAATGGAGCCTGAAAAGGCTAAGTCACCTGAAACATATCCCTTGTCTAAGTGTTTCTGGAAGAATAACATATCCGTTGTGACAGTGGTCCCTGCAATGGCCTTAAAGGCAGAATCAGGCAGTCGAACCCCACCAAGAAATTCAGTTGTCTCACGAATATCTTGTAAAATATTTTCTGTTCGCTTATCCATGGTTCCTGTAGAAGAAATAATGGCTACTTGTCCACCATCATGGACCAAATCAAGCGACTTTTTGACAAAGTAGTCATGAATCATGTAAGGCTTATCGTACCTGTTATCCGCAATCCGAAGATTGGCAAACGGCACATTTGAAATCACCAAATCAAAACTATTATCGTTAAAATCCACCGTCTCAAAACCCTTAATTTCAATATGGCTATTCGGGAGAAGGTGTTTGGCAATAGCTCCTGTAATGGTATCTAACTCTATGCCATATAGCTCACTCTTTTCTCTTAAGTGTTTGGGCATAGCCTCAAAGAAATTCCCTGTTCCCATGGAAGGATCTAGGATTTTGCCACCTGTAAAGCCATCTCTTTCCAACTTATCCCACATCTGACGGATCAGGGCTGGGTCTGTGTAATAGGCTGTCAAGGAGGACTGTTTCATATCCGAATACTCTTTATCAGTGACTAGGCTTTTCAGTTCTTCTCGTTCCTTAGAAAATTTTGGATTATAGTCATCAAAGAAATCATTGGCAAGTCCACCCCAGCCTACATATTTGGCAAGGAGTTCTTGTTCTCTTTTACTTGCCTGACGACATTCCATTTCAAGTGTTTTAACCAAACGAATTGCCGCAATGTTTGTCTCAACCTTATCTCTAGCAGTCTTAGGATAAAAGTCCGTCAAATCTTCTGGAAAATAAAAGTCCGTTACAGGGCTATCTGGAATTGACTTCTCTACCTCTTCAACAGGACCTTGGTTGTTTAATTGGTCAATAACATCATTGTTAGGTTCTTCTATGCCACTTGTTTCCAAAAGACCAACAGTCTGAATAGGGTGCTCAATAATTGATTCTTCTTCCAGAAATGAAAAAAGGTTTAATTCTTGGTCCGCTTCTTCTAACTCTGTTTGTGGTTCTGCCTTTGGCTGATGAAGTGCCTGACTGACTTCTTCCCAGGTCCTCACATAAAGAACTGGATTTTGTTCAATGATATCCGAAAAATCATTGACTAACTCAATCCGAATCAAGCCGTTCAATCGAGCATCGCTGACCGACTTAACCTCAAAATCCTGTCCCTTATAGGAAACCAATGATCCCAGAGGATAAATGTCCAAGACCGTCTGAACAAGTGGATTTTCCGCAAATTCTTCATCAACTACTCCTTTTCTATCTGCTTTCTCTAACTTGTTCTTCCAATCTCTAAATGTTAAATCTGGCTGATTGCCCTTATCTTTTTCAAATTGCTCCGCGTCTTCTCTGCTAAGTTCTTGGTGTAAAAAGGCGTAGGCAATTTGTCGTAGCTCTTCAATGGAAAGTTGACTGCCAAAGAAAAATTCAATTTTTTCATGACTCAATCCCATTTGGAGTAGTTCTGTCGCGAGTGCTAGTTGAGTTACCGAGGCTTTGGGATAGCCACCTAGTAAAGCAAGATCCGCATTTTTCAAACGAAAACGACCTGCCGCATCCAATAAAATACCGACTTGGTCTGGTTCAAACTGATATAAATCAATCCCTAGCTGAGTCAATTTTTCTTGATTTTCTGCCCTAATGGCTTGTCCAATTTTTTCTAATTCCTTTTCTTCGACTGCAGTTAGCGTTCGTTTCAGCTCATAGGGATTTCCATCAGCCTCTAGATAGGTAAGTAACTCCTCGCCATCAAAGACTGGTGTCATTTCCATTTCAGTGTCAAAATCACCTCGTCTAAAACTTGGGGCTTTGGAACGTTCATTTCGAATCTGGTCAAAATAAGTCAGTATCTCAAATTTACGTCGTAAAGATAACTCTTCATAAGCTAGCAGATGACTTGTTTTTCCAGTTCGGATATCCAGTTGAGACAAATCTACATCTAAACTAGCAATAACCAGAGAGCCCTCTTCTCGAAAAGATATTGCTTGATGAACACTTATTTTGTGCTTATCAACAGTTTCTTCTTTTTCTTGAACTGTTTCCTCAACTCTTGTTTCAAGCTCAGGCTCGTAAGTCAAGAGAAACTGTTCAATATCTCGGCTGATCCGATCCGCTAAATTATTAGCCACACGATAAACATTGACCAAATTAGCTCCCCTACTCTTTTGTAAAAGTGAATCCGGCGAGATGGTTTGGTAGTGTCCATTGGAATCCAATAATTGAAAACGAGTGGCCAGATTAAACAAGGCCACTTCTATCACCAAGTCTTTTTCAGACGGCGATAGTTTGTCGAGTTTTTGGAGGCCATTTTGGCCGAATACTTGTGTATAGGTCAATAGATCATGAGCAGTATCATAAGGACTTGCCTGAACAAAAGCTGAAACATCTGTCTCAAAGTGGAGTACCTGAACAGATTTATTAATTTCTTGCCTATTGGTTAAAAACTGACGAATAAGACTATCCCACTCCTCATCAAAATACTCTGCTTGGTAATATAAAAATGCCTCAAGCAAGGCTCTATCACGAGGAATGGTGGCTCTCATCATTTGTAGTAAGACTTCTTGATTCATTTTTCCCTCCCATTTTAAAAAAGGCTGAGAGTGTTTCTCAGCCCTTTGTGTTAATCTAGGACCAAGGCTCGTTGGTCTCTTTCTTGTGGAATACCTTCCATTACAGTTGCCACATAGTGTTGTAAGAAATGACTTTTCTGGTCTAGTAAATCATTTTGCAAGGCAAGGTGAACCAGATCTCCAAAATAATCTTGACTGGAAATGGCCAAGTCCTGTTGAATCATGGCCTGTAAGGTTTCAAGGCTAAGTGATGAATAATCGTCACTATCCAAAACCTCATACTGTTCCAAGGTTTCTGAAAGACGATTTGAGGACATTAGATCCATAATAAAACTAGAGCCTTCACCTGTTCGGTACAGCTTTTCCAGAATATCAGTCATATCAGCTTTTACTTCATCCTGATAACCATCCACTTTAACTCGTAGCTCATCACTTATCAAGGACAGGTCATCTTCATCCATATAATCTTGATAAACTTGATTGAGGATTGTTCTATCAGAAATACTTAATTCCAAAGAGAGAAAGGTCTTGATAAACTCTTGGTAATCGACCCTCTCCATTTCGGATAAAGCCTTTTTCATGGTGTCAAAGTTCCAAGCCATCACACAACTCCTTTTGTGGGACTAGTGGTGAATGTCCAGATTGTAGCTCTTCTAAATCAGCTTGACCATCACTATCTGTGTCAATAGCATATGGATAGGTTCCTAAAGCCAGTTCCTGAGCATCTGTCAAACCATCATGGTCTGAATCCTTTTCATAAATGGTTTTCGGATTCATCTACTTCTCCTCCTTTTTCTTTAGTCCATAAGCTGTACCGAGTAAAATCCCAGCCCCAATCAAGCCCAAAAGGGATTCCTGTTCCCCTGTATTTGGCAAAATGCTTGCTGGAACAGGTGGTTCAATAGTCTCAATTGGGGGTTGAGGTGGTGTGGGTTGATTTGGACTTGGTTCTTCAGGTTTAGGTGTATGTGTTAGAACTGTATTTGAGCTGATGACATAGCCATTCACTGTATGGAGATAGGTATTCTCCACCTGACCAGTCGCAATCCGTTTCATCTGAAGGTAAACATCTGCCTGAAAGGCTGAATCATCAGAGATAGTCTCTAAGAAGGATTTATCAAATGAAATTGACACGAGGTCATTTTCTGTATCTACCTGTTGCAAGGTATATTTCGTGACTTCTGTCCCCTCTTTTAAGACAGAACCGTCTTTGAGGGTAACATCCGTCATCAGATAGCTGCAATAAACACCATTGTACTCATCATGCTTTTCATCATAGTTATCTTCAAAACCATATTCAAATAAATCTGTCGCACGATTGCTTGGAATCATCGCTCCAACTAAGCGGTAGTTAAAGATTTGATGCAAGGCCACTTCTTTCCCATCAAGGCTCTCATCTTTATGAGATAAGTCAATCACCACATCTTTTTTTGGATCTAATTTGTGAACATTATTGACCACTGTGTCCGTGACATAAGCCAAGCCAAAATCAATCTGATAGGCTGTATTTTCATACTGACCACCAGTTTTAGTCAGCTCATTCTTAACCGTCATCGGAAAGGTCACAACCAAGGTTTGACCCGCCTTCACATAGGTATCATAAAAGGTTTTGGGATCATCACTACTAAGGACTTGAATGGCTCCTTTAGGTATAAACTGACGTTTAGCCATGGCATCTTGGACGACTTTCGGAGCTTCTGACAAACTAGCGTATGTGCTGACAGAAATACCAGATACACGATTGCCATCCTTATCCAAAACTTGAATGCCATCAGGATTTAGGGTAAGAGCTTCTTCTGGGTAATCGTCTACCATGTAAAATCCCTTGGCAAGAACATCTTCCGTCACTACCATGTCCTTGTATTGACTGTAGTCCAAGACAATTTTGTAATAATTAACTGTATTCGGAAGGACAGTCTTTCCATCAATTAAAATGCCTTCTTGATTGGTATTAGACTTATGTGGAGTTACTTTAGGGACAAAATTGGTCACCGTATTGGTTTCATATGCTTGTCCAAAGTCCACCTGATAGGCCACGTTTTCATAAGACTTCCCTGAATTAAGCATGGTTTCCAAAACCGTCATCGGAGTGATAATGGTAATGTTCACACCCTTGGCCACATAAGATTCATAAAAGACGTGTGGGTCTTCAGGCATGAAAACTTGGAAAGCTCCTTTAGGCTGAATATTTCGTTTAGAAAGAGCTTCTTGTAGCGTTTTGGGAGCTTCTGATAATTGAGAATAAGACTTCACAGTGATTCCTGAAACTGTTTTGCCATCGGATGTGACAAACTGAATGGCTGTTTCATCTGGCAATAAAGCTTCTTCTGGATAATCATCCACAAAGTAAAATCCTTGTGCAATCTGAGAGTTGTCTGCTTTAATCCCTCGGTATTGGTCCAAATCCCATGAGAGAGTATAGAAATTTTGAGTTCCCACTAGCATGGGCTTCCCATTGATATCCACTTTGTCTTTATTGAGGTTTTGTTTCTTGGGTTCTGGAGAAACAAGGGTGTTGGTCACTTCCTTGGTTTCATAGCCATTTCCGAAATCCACTTGGTAAGCCTTGTTTGTATAGGTCTTAGTTCGACCATAGAGACTATCTTTCACCGTCATTTTGGTCAAAAGAGCCAAGGATGTACCTGTTTTGACATACTGGTCATAAAAGGCTTGGTTGTCATCTGGCATAAAGACTTGAAAGGCACCTGTCGGTGTAATCTTGGCACGAGCTAATTTATCTTGAAGGTCTTTAGGGGCTTCATTTAACGAATCATAGGTTTTAACCGTTATACCTGATACCTTCTGACCATCAAGGGTTGTAATAGCCGTGCCATTTTCCACCACGTCAAGCACTTCCTCTGGGTAATCGTCCACAAAGAAGAAGCCTCGTGCAATTGTCTCTTTAGCAGAACGATCTCCCTTATACTGGTCCAAATCCCAAGTCAATCGGTAGTGGTTGGTTGTACCAAGAGCTACGACCGTATCGTTAATGAGAACACCATCCGCATTTTCATTGTTCTTGTCAGGTGTAATAAGTGTGGTTGTGTCTCCATCACCTGGTGTACGAACCGTCACAATATTTGAAGTGACTGTATAAGCATTGGCTGTGCCCTTGTTCAAAAGGAGTTTGTAGCTATTAGAATAGGTTGCCCCATCATTTTGAACAGTTCCATAAAGTTTGGGAGCGGTTAATTGATAAACCTTGGTTAAATCTCTATTCACCTCCTGCAACAAGTTTTCCTTTGCGATCAAGGTCACAAAATTCTTAGTCTCATCAAAGCTAAGGACATAGTTTCCATTCTCTTTTTGTGTTGTTTCCTTATCAAACAGGTAACCAGCAGGCAAGTAGTCCTCAAAAATGAGACTAGTCGTTTGAGCACGATTGGATGAAAAGGCATCAACTGTTAAGGGGTAAATCACCGTTGAATCTTTAGCAACTGTTTTCTCATGAAGATTAGCTTGGTCACTATTGACCACTTCTTTCATAATCTCTGGAGTTGTCGTCAAACGGTAAGCATGATAATGGACAGTCGGTACTTGTGGTGGTGTTGGAAGTTCTTTTGGAATAGGTTTAACAGGTAAAGTTACCTTGTCCAAAGTTAGACTAGGCTGCACCACTTCTTCCAAAGGCTTTGGCGTGAAGGTTACAGGCTTTTCTGGTGTAAAGGTTTTTGGTATATAGACATCTGGTGTTACCGTAATAGGTTCTGGAACGGGTTCAAGTTCCACCGTTACATGAGGTTTGGGACTATAAGGTGTTACTGTACGTGCAACTGGTAGGGTATTTAAGGCAAACCAGTAAGACAATCCAACATTCTGTGGCATATCGCCTTGGCCAAAGGTGACTGTATAGGTATTGCCTGATGTGACCATTGAGATAATAGCTCCTTTGTAAGCATAACGACTAGAGGTCGTATCCCATTCTTCAGGTAAATTCAAATCACTTGCACGGTTGGAACCCAAAGAACGTGCCAGACCTTCATTAGTCACTTGAACGGTTGAGCCATTAATCGGCACAAATTTCCCAGATGAATCTTTAACATATTCTAGACCAATGTCATTATGATTGAGGGAAGAATGCGTGAAGACACCTGGTTTTTCTTTGGAGAAGGTAACTTGTGAACCGTCTTCCAAAAAATACTTAGCAACTACGCGAAACTCCATCTTGTCCGTTCGCCAGTCACCGTTTCCGTCATTTCGATAGACAATAAAGCCTTCGGTAGGGTCATTTGGTACAACCAATTTCACGGCATCAGTTCCAGCTGGTGATACAAGGTTGGTAATATCGTAAGTCACACGACTAATCTTTTTCCCATTAAATCGTGCATGTTGAAGATTTTGATAGTTAAAACTAAGGGTCTCATCTGTTTTGAAGCTATCATAGACAAAGAATCCTGTTGAATCCAAAATTCTTGAGTAGCCACCCAGCATGGCATCGCCAGTTGAAATGATCTGATCAGGATTTCGGGTAATAGCCCCATGTTGTGCTTGGGGTTCACCATTATTGAGATTGAGGGCTTGAGCAAGGGCTTCAGAAATATAACCTTCTTCACCTTTTGAAATCTCGGCCAAGTCACGTTGATAGCGTTCCATTTCTTTGGCATTGTAGGCATCAATCGCTTCATTCTCTTTTCTGGCTGCGACTTCTTTTTCTTGATTACGTTTGGTAATAGCTTCAATCTCAGCTGCTCGATTTGAAACTAATTGTTGTTTCTCCTGATTAGCCTGATCCACCGCAGCTTGACCTGCACGATTTTCAGCATCTACAGCTGTTTGACCTGCCTGATTACACCTTTCAATGGCTTCGTTATCTGCTTTTGCCTTAGCAAGTCCAGCTTCATTTTCTTTTTGAATGACCTGATTTTTCGCAACAATATCATCTGCCTTGGTTTTCTTTGTTAGATAGTCCGCTAAAGCTTGTTCGTTAGTTGATTGAATGGTTTCAACAGCCTTGCCATAGTTTGTATAGTCAAGTACAGATGTCCCGTTTCCTGATGAAACTACTTGTTCTTTTACTGTCACATCAGCATCTGCATACTGAGATTTTAGGTCATTAACTTTGGTATCAACCCAAGCATTTGTCTCTTTACCAGTTTGGTTGACCCCTTGGTAAGCCTGTATCAGCTCCTTATTTTCCTGTTCGATGCGAGCTTTTTCATCCACATAAGCTGCTTTGTCAGCTTTGTAGGTTTTAGTGACTTCATTAATAGTCTCAACTTGGTTTTGGGCATCTGCTTCTGCTTTTGAAATTTGTTGGTTGGTTTCTGTAGCGGAGTTTGTATTTCCCAAATCCATTGGACTATCTTCAACCGTAGAAACACCTTCAGCCTTGGCCTGTTCTACTGCTTGTGTTACCGTATCATGTGGTACGGTGACAGCAATCGCACCGTTAGATTGACCAGTTGACGCTATACTTCCAGTTTGTTCAGAAACAGGGGTTGGCTGTGCTTCTAGTAAATTCGTGGCTGGATTTTCCGTTCGTTGAATAGTGGTGTCAACTGATGTTGTAACTTCATCAGCATGTGCAACCGTACCACCCCAAGCAACAACAGCGGTCACCATTGTTCCAAGGGCAACCGAACATAGAGTCCGGTATCTTTTACTCTTACGAAAGACGTGTTTCTCGCCTTTTTCCTGATTGACAAGAAAGTGATGATTACATATTTTGGTCATAAATAGTCCTTCTTTTCTTTTATTCTCTAGCAACAAACTGTCACTCTTTCCTCATCATAAAAAAATAGGCTTGATTTTGTTATCACAATCAGTGAGGGTAAAAGTAAAAAGCCACCCATAAAAGTGGGTGACTAAAATAATTGATGTCTAAAGTTTATGGATTTCTTTTTCTAAATTAGCGATAGTTGTTAACACCTCTTCAAATGATGGCACAGAACCATAAAACATTTCTTTCATCTGGTTGTAATCTGATTCAATTTCATTCAATCTGTAATCATCTGGAAGTAATCTGATTCTTTCAATAGTTGCGTCTTCATATTTTGCCCATTTTCGAGGATAAAATTTTTCCTTAAATGAAACAACTTTCTCCAATAACTCTTGATTCATAAAGGCTCTATTCTTATAAATCGAATGAGCAAGACAGTAAATATCGTAATAATGCCGTGCATAGCGTATAGGGATTTTACTATCTGCTGGCCTATTTGCCTCATGATGTAAAATAGTAGCTTTTTCCCAAAAGGTTCTTTCTGGTAATACAGTCCTAACTGAAATACTATCTCCCACAAATAACATCGGGTAAATCTTGAATAAATCAGGAGTAATCTCTACCATTTCAGAGGGTGTCCAGGCAGCTAGAGCACCAATTTCTAAGCGAATGACTTGCTTCACATACTCTGATTGGAAACTTGTCGGATATTCAAAAAGCACTGTTTGTGGGTCATTTACATCTATACTAATTTGAAAATCATCTTCAATCAGTTTCGCAAAATCTAACCTCATCTGTGGAATTAACGCATTCACAAGAAAGTTTTCTGCTTTTAAATTTGATTCCTTATTGAACTTATCCTGTTGCGTATTTGAACGGGATTGCCACGGTTCGTCTTTACCATATCCAATCACCTGCCAATCCAAGATTAAATCAATATCTTCTGAGAATCGCTTAATTAAATCATAGCACTTAGAAAGACTTGTACCCCCTTTAAATGTAAAAGCATCCTTCCATTCACTCTTTGTAAAGAGATAGTTGAGTACGAAACAAACCCAATAGTCTTTCTCAACGATCACTTCATTGATACCAATTCTCTCCGCAGCATTTCTAATAATGGCTTGAAGGTCTTCTTTGGATATTTTTTTAAATTCTAGCATCTTTAGGATTCTCCTATTTTTTTCAAGATTTTATAAATCCATGCACTGGTAGTCTTGCCTTCCTCAAGAAGTTTCTCTTTATCACTTTTAGTTAACCTATTTTTAAGATAAAGAATCTGTTCTTCTGAAATATTATCTTTTCCAATAGCTTTGATGGCTTGAATAACTAGTGCAGTTAATTGTGACATATTTGAAATGGTACTATTTGTTGTTCGCTTGAACACTAGTTTCGTATTTCCAATTAAAAAATTTACATACCGTCCATCAGAAATATAAGTCCATTGAGCTGGAACTTGTGTTGACAACCCTAATAAATTTAGAGCTGTGTTCCCTGAAGGTGCAATTGTCCAATTATATTTTCTAGCAATGGCAATAGCCACTTCATTTATTGAAGGAGACTCAAATTCCCCAATCAACTCAATAAACCTTGGTTTGTAATACACACCGTTTACAATACGCTGAATCGTTCCATCGTTAACAAATCGATTCAAGTTTTTTCTAATAGTCTCATAATCAGCGAGCTCTAAAAAATCATTTGAAATAAAGACTGCGCCGTCTGGTAAATTATCAATCTTACTATTAATTTTAGCCTTTATGTTACTCAATTCCTCACCACCTTGTCCCAAATATTATACAACATTTGGGACAAAATAACAACTATCTTTCTGGAGATTATTTCGTCGTATAAGCAAAACTCAAGCTACTATCCACTCCAGATAATTTTCGGAAGGTGTAGTTGGGATTGCCATTGTAGTTGGTTTCTGAGATAAGAAATGAACCATCTGGGTAGACTTTCTCCACAAAAGCCACATGTCCGTATTCTGCTGGTGTACCATGTCCTCCTCCCGCAAAGGAAAGAATAGCTCCTGCTTGCGGACTTGCCCCTGTCTCCCCACCAAGACTTGCGGCTGTACGCACCCAATCTTGGCCATTGCCCATGGTACTGATAATTGGAATCTTCTCACCATTTTTTCCTTTGAGTTTTAGACCCAGTTGGTTGATACGGGCTGCGACTCCCCAAGTACATTGGCCGTAGGCATACCCCATACCGTCACCACCTCCTGGAATAGAGTTTTCAAAAAGGTCTCCTCGTACAGCTTCTAAAGATTTTGGATCACTTTGAGCTGTTCCACCGTTGGGTTGACTAAAGCCTTTTTCAATTTGGTAATACCACTCACTTGCCCGTGTCTGACGTTCAAGTAGCTTATCACCACTATTTCCTTCCCAGTAAATAAGAAAGAGTTGGGCAAGACTAGCTGGACTACCTGAATTTTTGAAGAAGTCCTTTAACCAGTTGGTGTAATAAGGACTATCCCCATGTAACATGAAATCCAGTTGTAACCCCAAATCATACCAGTTTTGATGTTTTCCTTTGGCATATTCGAGCAATAAGGTGTGTCTGCGTGACCCATCTGCGGTATCCGTCCATTGTCCTAAGCCTAAACCACGTTTGAGAATATTTGGGTAACGTCCATTGTATATAGTTGGACCATTGAGTGAGAGCCAGCCCTCATCATCCCACGAACTGTCTGTCGCACCAACAGGTGGAGATAAATAGTCGCCTTCAGCACGTTTTGGATTAATAGAAGATTCTACCGACCAATTTCCTAAAATGGCTGCGATAGCTTGATTGGTCGCTCCTTTACTTTTGAGATAGTCATAAATCGCCTTGGCTCTCTCGAACTCATCGCCGCCAAACTGACCGATAGTTGGAAGAATGGTGGTCTGAATCTGGATTACTTTTGGAAAGTAGAAAGCTGGATTGACATAGACCAACTTATCCGTGTCACCATCAACTTTTTGATAGGTGACCTTAAGACCCGTTCCGTCCTTGGTTTGACCAATAATATCTCCTGCCAAGACTTGTTGATGTTCACTCACTCGTCCTGAATGAATGCCGAACAAGGTTAGTTTAGTCTTATTCACTCCCTTACCAGATGTCAAAACAACGTTCTCTCCATCAAGAGATACCTTGCCATCCATCGGAGCCACAATGACTTGACCTTCTTTTGCTTCTAAGATGATATGGTGATGAAGCGTTGGTTTTTCATCAATGACCTCATAACCATATCGGTAGGTCATGTTTAAGCTATCCTCATCGGTCTGTCCCTGAAAGGGATTGTCCAATTCTTGAAGAGCTAAATAGTTGCCTTCTTCGGTCAATTCCTTTAGCTCTTCTTGGTCCTCCTCAGACAGCTTGTAAGCAGGTTCTTTATACAAGTCAGACATGGATTTAATAGAGTCATCACCATTTAAATCCGTCCAGACTTGACTGAGAAATTCTTTGTAGGTCGTACCACCCGTTTCCATGAAATCGTCAAGCTTATAGTCTTGGTATTGATGATTCATGTAAACCATGACCACATCAATCTTGGTGTAGTAGGTAATCCCTTTTTCGTTGGTTCTTGTATGCTCCGCATCTTCCCACGTCATGTGGGTATAGGCCTTGGTCAACTCCATCTCATCTTGTTGAATGACACTGCTACCTGAGATACTCATGAAAAAGCTCATCATCAAAAGGAGTATCAAGAGAATGCCTGAGACAATCCAAGTCAAAGGATTTCCCGCAATTGCAGAAAAGAAGGTCAGACTTCCCTTAATGGCTTGGACAAACCCCTTAACTCCTGCTAGACTGTGCTTTCTGGTATGCTTTAAAAAGGTTTGGTAGCGTCTTCTTGGTTTAAGAGGTTTCTGACGTGTGAATCCTTTTCCCTTTTTGAAGTTTTGGAATCGTTCCTTTCCATGAACCACTTTCGTCTTTGGAAAACGCACACCAATCTGTCCACCTTTCACCATCACTTTACCTGCTTGATAGGTAAACCTGCCATAGCGTCTGGCTTTCAAGCTAGTATCCTTTAAGGTTCTTAGACCATCTAAATCATCATCCTGTGCTACCAGGTCAAGCAATTCAGAGACAGCTAAGCCAAATCCAGCTTTGACCTTGGTGGAGTTTTTCTTAGACTTTTGGACTTTCTTGAGTTGTTTGATCTCACGTTTGGCAGAACTCACTTCTTTTTCAACACTTAGTCGATCAAATGATTTTTCTTGGTGAAACTGAAAGCGAGACTTAAAGGAAGGATTTTCTTTTTGGAAAGTAAACTTAGGATTAACTGACTTTTGCTTTTCACCTAGTTTCACTTCTGACAAATGTTTTCTTGCCGTCCACAAACGTTCTTGAGCTTGCGGAAGTCGATAGTTCTTGATTTCCTTTCCCCTTAACAGTCTAGGAGATACATAGGTAATTTCCTTTAGGAACTTCTCTTCTGCTTCCTTTTGGCTACTGAGTAGATTTTCTTTTAACTCTGTTTTCTTTTCCTGAAAAAGAGAATTTTGGGCTGGTTTTCGAAATCTTCCTTTTTTAGGAAAAGTCTGTTTTAAGGCTCTAACTTCTTTCCGATAATGCATACGGGCTGATTTTAAGTTGCTTCGAAAGTTTTTTCTGACCTGTTTGACTACCTTTTTATCCTCTTTCATCTTATGTCCTCATTTTTTCAGGGTCCGTACTCATGATGTCAAAGAGCTTGGTGTGTTGTGAAATCTTATTCTTGAATGGGACAACGGTGGAACCGGCCTTGATAAGTCCAGCCCCTTTTTCAGGATTGACCAAATATTTCTCCAGTTCCTTGGAAAGTCCAAGCATGTGCACCAATTCTTCGCGATCGCTCTTAGCTTGTTTTAAAAGAATCATGAACTCGCTATTGGCAATAATGCGTCTACCATTTGCATCCAAAAGTAGTGTTTCTACATTCTGAGTAATGCCTGTCGGTATCGCCCCATACTTACGGACACGACTCCAGAGTTTAAAGAAGAAATCAGAGGCATACTTGTCCAATAAGAGTAGCTGCATTTCATCAAAGTAAATCCAGGTCTTTTTTCCTAGTTTTTGGTTTTTCACCACCCGATTCCAAATTTGGTCAAAGATAACCATGAGGGCGATTTGTTTTAATTCATCGCCTAACTTTTTGACATTGTAAATCAGGAAATGACTGTCAGTTTTGATATTGGTCCGATGTGAGAAAATATCCAGCGACCCTTCCACATAGAGTTCCATATCCAGTGCCAAGTCCTTAGCTTCCTGTTCAGGTTGTTGAGATAAGACAAAGACCCATTCGACCAAGGACGGCGTCTCAAAATGCTTATAGGTGAGTCGTGTCACACGGTCAATCAAGGACTTCTCACGACCATCCATTTTGCGGTCCAAGAGCTTTCCAATCCAAGATAAGAGAAATTCGGACTTGACCTTGACTGGATCCTCATCCATATTCTCATCTGATAGATCTAAGACATTTAAGAAGGTAGTAGAATCTGGGGCTATATCAATACTCTCTCCACCAAAGGCTTGACCGATAATACTGTACTCATTTTCTGGGTCAACAATAATAATTTCTGTATCGCTATCTACTTCCTTGAGCTTAGTAGAGATGATTTCATGTTTTGTCGCCATCCCTTTGCCCGCTCCAGAAGTCCCTAAAATCAAACCTGACGGAGTATTTAACTTGCCACGGTCAATACTAATAATATTACTTGAAATCTGATTAATGCCATAAAATTTCCCACCCTTGTCCTGAATATCTACGGAAGTCCAAGGTGCATTCACGGCAATGTTTGAAGTCAATAGAGACCGAGAAACACTTTCAAGATAGTTCTTCCCAAATGGCAAGAGACTATTAAAGGCAGCTTCTTGCATATAGGTCAAATTATCGATAATCATATCATTAGACCCCGCCAATTGCTTGATAATATCAAGAGATTGTTTAAGTTGGTCTTCAGTATCCGCCAGTACACCAATTAGAAATACGGTGTCAAACAGTTTATCTCCTGTTTGCGTCATGGTTTGAAGAAGAGCTTCTGCTTCATCGATATTGTTTTCAAGAACATGGCCGACCTTCTCCAAATAGATTCCAGTCCTAGCCATCTTTTGTTGTTCCCCAATTTTTTGTGATTCCATCAAGGTCTTCTTGGTCCGCAGCTTGGTCATGGTTTCAGACTTAGTAGAGCTTTTGGCATGAAGGCTAATCATCACTTCCAAACCTGACTGCATGAGGTCACGAATAAATTTATCCCCTAGCTCCATACCATAGTCACGAACATAAACAATCTGTAATAATCTATCGTCCAATTCAATATGATTTTTGTGTTTAAAAGAAAGGTAGGTTGGGGCAATAAAGTGTTTGGTGGATTGACCTGACAGGGTCAAATCCTTGTAAGAGAACGGTAAATGATTTTCACCTCGCAACATATCCGCAAGGACATTCACTCGCTCCTCTCCACCAAGCAGACCAAGAGATACATCAATCTCTGAAAAGCCACTCTTGAAATATTCCCCAATCTGTGACAGAGAACGAAAGGCTAGTTTTGGTGTTTGGTCGCTCTTGCCAAATGAAAGAAACTTGACAGCTGAAAAGTTGTTCTCACCAGCCTCTAAGTTGGCATCCATCATGCTATTCAATTCATCACGATAGCCATCAAATCCATCTTCCTGTAAAGGATAACGGACACTCTTACGGAATTTTTCCAGATTGACCTTTTGATTGAAAATGGTCAGTTGGAAATTGGTCTTATCATCCAGAGAATTGATTAAATCAGAATATTTCTCCACAATAGCTCCCTTATCGTCTAAGCTAACTGTTTGATAATTGACATCTCCTAAGAGATAGGTTTGTGAAAAATAGCTTGGACTGACTTGCATAAGTCCACTTTGAAAAAGTCCTTGATAGGCTAACGTATTTACGGTAGAAGGTCTGAACTCATGCTTCTGTGTTTTCGTCTTTTGCTTTTTGTCATTAGAAGAGGTCTTTGGTTTCATTGAGTGTTTTAATTTTTTCACGTTGGTCTCCTTTTCTTCCAGAAAATGTGCGGTCTGGCACTGTTAGTTCATAATGAAAACGGTACTTGAGATAGGTTTCAAATGGTAAATCATTTGGGCGATAGACCCCAAATAACATGAGTGGAATGGTAAAGCTAAAAACAAAACCATAGACAAACCAATCCCCAAATTGCCAGTAAAATAGGTTCAAGCCCAATACCAAAATGGTTATGGCGACGGCTGGAAATACAAAAATAACCTGTCTAGTTGTAAATCCCAGCCATGCCCTGTGTTGAACCTTTGAGATGTCCTTAAAGACACGTGTGTTCATAAATAATTGCTCCTTCTTTGATAAAAGGACTAAGATGAAAATCTCAGTCCAGTTTGAATTGCTTCATGACTTTGACGCAGTAGACGTCTGAACTCTCTACGCTAGTTCCTAGCTATGACAGTTCTAGTCGTCCTTGCGGAGGTAGGACGACGTAATCGACTGCAAAGCAGTACCGATTCCTGTCCTACTCTCACATGCCCAAAATACTTCGGGCGGTTCGTTGACTGCCAACTAAGGCAATGATTAACAAGATGGCCTGTACCAAGCCACCAAACATAATGGCGAGTGATTCCATAACTCCAGCTCCATTTGATACGGCAATCTTTCCAGCCGACTCAAACAAGGGAACAAGAGATACAATTAGAAAAATCAAAATACCTTGAACGGCATAGACCATGATGTTCTTAAGGTAGCCAATCCCAACACTTCTCCAGTCATCACTAAGGAAGGTCGGAATGGTAACAGGGGCAAAAGGTATCATCAGATAGAGTTGGATAAAGCGAATGGTAATCAAGATATTGACAACCATGATACTTGCCATTCGTACCAACCAAATGAGAATCGCAAAAAATCCAATAATCATTTTTCCTACAATCCCAGATCCCTTAATGCCTGAGATGGTATCGTAATTAGCACCACCATTCGTGACAAGCCCTGCCACTTGTTCAATAACATAAGAGGCAATGGCAATAATGGCTTCCACAATAACCGTCGTATTGGTAATCACGACCGCGACCATAATGTAGCTGACAATCATAGGTGCCATAGCTTCAAAGGTCATCGCACCACCTGAGTTTGCGATTTTCTTGGCCATTTTTGAAAATTCGAGTACGAGAACAACCGCAAGAATAGCTACTCCCAAGGGCTGCATAATCCCCTTGGTAATGGCTGTCATGTAAGACCACACCGTCGGATTAAAGTCCGCTAGTGACTTAACTAAGTTGGCGGTTGATTCTAAATCGACTTGGAAGCCTTCAAAAAGGCTATCGCTAGATACTTTTTCAGATGCTAGAAATACAAAAGGTGACGTAAAATTCATCATCATGTCATGTTCTGACCTCCTCTAAATGGTAATCTGTGTCACAAACGCACCTGCGGCTCCCACCATGACGCCACCAACAATTTCTAGAATGGCATTTCGGACACCTGGCCCACCATCTTTAATGTTGGTTGAAAGGTTGATAATGCCCATGACAACAAGAAAGGCTCCTACTGCAATTAAGCCTTTTTGTAATAGAGACATGGCTTGAGAGAACATGGAGCTGGCGTCCACTCCGTAAACAAAGCCTGTTAGTTTTTGATTCATATAATTCCTCATTTCTATTAATGTAGTGACGTTTCTGTGCTTAAATCCCTTATTGTATGGCCTGACAAATCTACTTCTTCCTCAGCGGTTAGGGGATCAATGTGATAATGCCACCATCGTTCATCGGTTTCCTTATCCGCAAGCCATTTCCAATTCTTATGTTTGAGTGGAAAATATTTCTTTGATCTAAATACAGGCACTCCTGCAATGCGTACTAGACACTCATCTCGTTTCATATTCCCGACTTCATCAGCCGTCATCAAGTCACGAGCAATTTTCTGGTAAGAGGTAGAACTTGAGCCAGTCTGCCCAAAAGAACGACTGGTACTTCTGACATCAATGGTTTGTTTACCTAATAGACCACTCATGAATTTGAAAGTTTCCTCGTCATTTCCACCCAAATAGAGGAGGCTATCACAGTTCCCCAGAATAGTTTTCCAAGCTTCTTTTTCCTTATAAAGTCCTTGAAGTTGGGCAATATTTTGCAAGATTGGTACTAGACTCATATTCCTAGAGCGAACTGTTGAGGTTTGTTCGGCAAAGTCTGGGATTTCCCCAATATTCGCAAATTCATCCAGATAGCTTCTAACATGAATAGGCAGTTGCCCTTTAAAGTCCACATCAGCCTGTCTGGTTAAAGTGGAGAAAACCGTAGAGAAAAATAAAGCAGATAGGAAACGAAAGGTCGTATCATTATCTGGAATAACAAGATAGACCATGGTCTTTTGAGTGCCCCACGTTTTCAAATCCATAGTGTCTCTTTGCGTCAAATCAATCACTGATTGGATATTAAAAAGGGCAAATTTAGCTGTTGTGACTGCAATCACCGAATCCAACGTCTTATCCTTATAGTTTTGGAAATCCGCCCAATTTCGCATGGTAAAGTTTTCGTGACCGAATTTTTTAGCGTAATCTTCAAACAAGACTTCAAGTACACTTTTGTCCTGATTGTCTCCCTTTGATAAGAGTTTGATGAGCTTCCCAATCTCAGAAAAGGCTGGATAACGGCCACGCTTACGTCTTGCTTCCTGCTCATACTTGGAACTTCCTGGAGGATTGTAAAAATCCACCAAATAAGAGGCAATAGCTCTCACCAATGTCATGGAAGCCTCGTCCCAAAATGGATCACTGCGAGAACCATTTCCCTTGGTATTATTAAAATAGACCGTTAACATGCGGTTCAAATCATTCTCTGTTTCTACATAACGAAAGGGGTTAAAACCATCTGAATTGGTCATATTAACCAGATCTAAAACCTTTACCTGATAACCGTTTTCCAAAAAGAGTTTACCTGTCTTCTCAGCCAAATGGTCTTTAGGATCTACGACAATATTGGAACAGTTAAGTTGGATAAGGTTGGGTTTCACAAAGCGAAAGGTCTTACCTGCACCAGAACCCCCAATGACAATCAAGTTTTTATTACGGTCAAACTGTGGCTTCTTCTTTTCCAACAAGGTCAGACGAACATCACGAGCCAAAATCGTGTCATTGAAATGATTCTTACTGTAAAAGTTACGCTTTTCCTTACTAGTTCCAAATCGTGCAGAACCGTATTCTTCCCCTTCTCGATAGACCTTCTGTCCTGTTGAAACATAAAGATAGACTAACATCATCGTTAGAACCCCTAGGATAAAGGCAAGAAGAGATTTTTGAGTAAAAGTAAAAAGCCATAAAGGATTGAAAACCTGATTTAACCCCTCTCCTAAGAAGTAGGCAAAACGTTCCATAGGTGGTGGGGCATTAGTTAAACTATCATAAAGCAGGGTTAGACGATGGCAGAAATAGCCAAAGGCAAGGCCTAAGAGTCCAAAGACAAATGCTTTTTGCCTAGAATACATTACAAGGTCACCTCCTTGGTTTTGACTTCCGAAGGTTCTGTCATTCTTATTTTCTCTTTGGCCAATTCTATCTCTTGATCTAAGGTTTTATCAAAGGTTAGACCTTCTAACTTTTCTGGGTTAGATATCAATTTCTTCACCAGTTCGTCCAAGTGATGATCGAGCAAGGCCTTGTCCTTGGCATAAAAGTAAAGATAGTCTTTTTGCCAACTAATTGCGATTGGCAGTTTTTCTGACTCCATCAACTCCTTTAATTTCTCCACATCAATTGGCTTATCTAAAATGTCTTTACTAACATCAATCGCTTCAATTGCGTAAGGGCTTTGAAGGAGTTCTTCCAGTTTTTGAACCCCAATCTTATAAGCTGAGTCTTGGGCTAAGGCTTGCCTAGCCGACCATTCTAAGAGCTTTAAGAGGATTCTAACTGTCAATAAACTACTTCTTTCCACGTATTGCATTGCTTGACGCTCTTGTTGTTCAGATGACATGGTGATCTCCTCTTCTTTGGATTCCCTATCAAACATAAGGTGCTTCCATAATACGGAATCACTCTTGATTTTGGTATCACAAGAAAGTTACGACATAAACTAACCAATTCCAAAGCAAATGTAAGGCGATTGCCGTCTTGCAATCTGTTTTCAATCGAACAACAGTCAAGGTCAGCCCAAGACAGCTATACATGAGCCAACTCCCTAACTGATTGGGTCCATGGGCTAGAACAAAGAGAAAACTGGTCACTCCTATTTGTACAAAAGGGAATGCCAATTTTCCCCACAGCAACTGCCTATAAACAATCTCTTCAAGGACACTTGCATTGGCCAGAAACAATAAAAAGATAATTTGAGGAACCTGCTTTCCAACTTCTACCAATATCGCTTGATTCCTAGTCTGAACTGGAAATAGAAAACTGATGAAGGTTGCAACAGTAACCATACACGCAAAACCAAGAAGCAACCATCTTAGGTGATTTTTCAAGGTCATAATTATTTCTTGAACAGTTTTGTGATGAGTAATTTCTAGACAAACCATACCTAGAAGAAGCAATTGTAGCAAGACTATACCCTCTATTGTCAGATACTCTTTCAGGTATAAACTCACAAGAAAACCGTTAAGCTGTATGGCTAGATAAAACAATACTATCCTTATCATTGTCACCTCTTGAATAAATCTTCATAATCAATGTCTAAGACTAGAACAATACGCTCAACCCACCTTGTCTGTGGCATTAGACGATTGGATTTGTAATGCCGTAATTTTTGATAGAGGCGATTAAACTCACTTGGATAAACATATTGACCTTTGAATACTTTGCGAGCTAGTTCTGCCCAAGTGAGATCTCTTTCTGAGAGTATTATTTCTAAATTGTCCCAAAATCGCTCATTCATCTTCACACCTACCCTGTCACTTGTTTCATCAAACTGGCCTGAAACAGTTCTTCTTTTACCTGTCTGGGAAGAAAGGTTCGTACTTCGTCTAGCCCAATAGCTGGATAGACACGATTCTGACAGACAATGAGTGGCAGCCGAAGATTCTGGTCTGGCTTTTGGAGAATAAGTTGAATCATCTCATTCAAACTTATCGTATATTGACGCTTAAAGCGAAGAAATCGTGGCGACAGCAACTCAAAACAATCCGTGGTTTTGGCAAAGAGTGACAGTAAAATTTCACGGTTTACATCACATGCTTTTGTACAACGATAAGTAACACCATAGGTCGTCAAAATGGTTAGTAAGTCCTGATTTGTATTGGTATTATTTCCTAGATATACCTCAAGCATAGGCTCCTCCTTATAGGGTTAGGCTATTTTCAACTGTTGGTTCGGGAGTTGAGAAATAGCAACTCATATCAATGGGCATCCGTCCTTCACCAAAGCACTTGACCGTCACCAGAGTCGTTAAAATGCCATCCTTTCCCCTAGCAGTATAATTTTGACCAAAGGCACGAAAGGCCAGATGATTGTCTTTCGTCAATAGTGTATCTACACCATTTTTAATATCCCTAGTTTCCAAAAAATCCGAAATCCGATGAAGATTGGATTCGTAGAATAGGGGATCATTCATCTCTTTGTGGTAATCATCTTCAAAAGTCACCTCAAAGTCACAATCAAAATTAGGGAGCGACAGTATCTTTTCCAGTAACTGATTGGTTTCAACTTGGTGAATACGTTCTTCTAATTCAGTACAATCTAGGATACTTTTCTTATGTAGTAGGTTCATGTTTTTCTTCCTCTTCTATTCTTCTAAATTCTCTCGCAATGGCTTCAATAACTGTGACAGTCACGCTATTGCCTACCTGTTTGTATAGTTGGCTCTTACTGGAAACACTTTCTGCTCTTTCATAAGCCCAATCAGGAAAGCCTTGAAGTCTGAAACACTCTCTTGGTGTCAGTCGTCTTATTCTCAGGCGATAAAGTTTCCCCTCTAAGACAATGCCTGTGACTTCATACCACTTATCCTGTCGATATTCCTGAGCTGCAACTACCACTCCCATATTGTCTGAAGTCGTCAGAGTATTGGATATTCCCTTTTCCACTCGTCCCCTACGTTTGGTTGAGTCTGGATAAGCCAGATTGACAGAGTCTCCAAGAGTTGCCTTTGCGTACCCTCTTTTTTTGGCTTCCTTGATTTTCAGAAATGGTAGCTCCTCCCTCAGTAGTATCTTTGGCACCTTATCTCCCCCCTGCATGGTGGTCAAGGTCGGTGACAAACCAGAAATGTCGAATACTCTTCCAGTCTGGTCAAAGCTAGTGGGCAGATTTCCTGCGACAAGAACCCCGTGTTTGTCTTGACTGGTCAAAGTAAACATAGGGTCTTGATTGTCCTTAAAGCGACGCCCATGTTGCCGTTTTTCAAGTCTATCTGGTGTTAAGACTGGAATGGCGATTTTGGTCCCCTCTCCTTTACCTCTCATTAGTGTAGGAGAAAGTCCACTCGTCAGATAGACTTCACCATTTAAACCACGTTTAGAGGGATTAATGTTTCCTAGCCTTTCAAGATAAGCTGGGCTGTTTTCTCCTCTGAGAGGAAATAGGAATCTGAAACGGTATCTTCTAGAATGTCCGATAATAAGGACCCGTTCTCTGTTTTGCGGGACTTGGAAGTCCTTACTGTTAAGCACCTGCCATTCGACATCATACCCCAATTCATCCAGCGTGGAGAGGATTGTGGAGAACGTCCGTCCCTTGTCGTGATTGAGTAGGCCTTTGACGTTTTCCAAAAATAGAAAACGTGGTTGGATTTGTTTGGCCGCTCGAGCAATCTCAAAAAAGAGAGTCCCTCGAGTATCTTCAAATCCCAGTCGTCTTCCTGCGAGTGAAAAAGCTTGGCAAGGAAATCCCCCGCAGATGATGTCCACTTGCCCTCTAAATTGTCTAAAGTCATGGTCTGTGACCTCTTTAATGTCATGGTATTCTATTTCCCCTTCTGTGTTAAACATGGCTTTGTAGGATGTTCTTGCAAATTTATCAATTTCACAAAAGCCCAGGCATTTATGACTCTGTGATTCCATCCCTAGCCTAAAACCACCTATCCCAGCAAATAAATCTAAAAATTTCATTTTTCCTCTCTTTCCAAATAAAAAGAGCCTTACACTTGTAAAACTCTTGCCTATATATGATCATGCATTTCTGGTGCACGGATGATTTCAACAATCAAAATGATGATAGAAATCAAATAAATTCCACCTAGTATCCACCAAATCATCTTAATCACCTCCCTTTACTTCTTGTCGTCTCAATTGCTTAGTCCACTCTGACAGCACCCCATTAAACACGTATTCAGCTATCACTTCCGCTGACCGAGCAAATCGCATATGTTCCAAAGCATACTGATAACAGTCACTAAAATAAATCATGGCATAGTCACTAGCCGACTGAGATAGACCTGTCTGTCTTAACTGGTCATGAACCAAACCCCAAATATAGTCTCGATCGTACTTAGTCACATCGTCTACTTTTGGAGTAAAGTTATCTTCTTGTTTGTCATCTACTAGCTGAATCTCCTCCTCGTCCTCAATAAGGAAATCACTCCCTTCAGTTTCACTATATTTAGTCTCACTTCCTTCAGTCTCACTAGGGGCTGAATTTAAGACCGGCCCCGTCTTTTTTTGAGCCCCCCCTAGTGTTTTTTTAACACTAGCCCCGTTTGAATCTAAGACTGGGGTAGGTTCATGTTCTAATTCCCCCAAGTAAATTTTATTTGCCATACGACCTTTTTCACTAGAGGACTGTTGGACTTCATCAATTAAGCCATATTCACGTAAGGTTTTCTTGATAGAGAGTAATTTTGACTTTGAACAACCTAAAAGTGCCATCAGATTTGAATTGGAATAAATCAAATAAATAGCCCCATCCTCATCAATCCAGCCTTTACTCAAAGACAACTCCAACCGATCTTTTAAAACCGCGTAGGCCACTTTAACCTCCAGCTTCATATCCTTATACCGTTCACTCTCAAACAAAACTTTAGGGAGTTTATAATATCGCTCTGATGTCTGGTACTGATTAGCGGTAATACGTTTCATGATTGTCCCTCCATGACTAATATTCCAACATTTCCAAATTCATCAAATCGGATTAAACCTACTTGTTCCATTTCATCAATTAGCTGCGTTGCTTTCTCAATATCAACTCCCAAAATAGTCACGAGATGACACATCACCATTTGACGTGATGATTGTTCTTTCTTTTGCATGAATTCCTCCTGAAAATAAAAAAAGCGAGAACACTTATTAAAATGTTCTCGCTGAACCATCATATTTTATGACGTATCTATTTTTTGTCTACGCAGTCGACATCCAAACAGACGTTCACATCAATGTACTTTTTTTGAACCTTTTTTATGTCAAAATCACTCTTTTCAATAAAGACAAAATGTTTGAAAAAGTGCTTAAAATAAAGGATTTTTACCCTTTGCTTCGTTGTAGCAACACCACGCACTCGACGTGATGCGTCTGTGGAAATAAATCCACCGGCTGGACTTTCTTCAATTCATAGCCCAACACTTGGTAGAGTTTGATATCACGCGCCATAGTAGCCACATTACAAGAGATATAAGCGATGCGATCAGCTCCTGTTTGGGCGCTGGCTTTGATAAAGCTTTCGGTCAACCCCTTGCGTGGTGGGTCGACTAGGATAGCAGTTGGTTGGATGCCTTCCTTGAGCCAATTCTTCATGGCATTTTCAGCTGTATCGCAGACATAGTGGGCATTGGTGATATTGTTTAAGGCAGCATTCTTCTGGCTATTCTCTACTGCTTCTGAGATAACCTCTACGCCATAAACTTCCTTGACATGTTTAGCAACAGATAGTCCAATGGTCCCAATGCCTGAGTAGGCATCAATGACCACATCCTCTGCTCTTAACTCTGCAAAGTCAATAGCCGTTTGATAAAGTTTCTCTGCCATTTCGGTATTGACCTGGTAAAATGCTGGTCCAGAGATTTGGAAATCATTGCCCAACATTTGATCAGTAATGTAATCTTGACCATAAAGCGTACGCCATTCTTTCCCGAAAATGGCATTGGTATTTTGATCATTGATATTCTGCATGACAGACACAATTTCTGGAAATTGCTTGATCAGTTGTTCAATTACCTGTTCAACTCTGAAAACTTTAGGACGAGTTGTCACCAAAATAACCATGATTTGTCCTGAATGGTGACCTCGACGAACGACAAGGTTACGAATCAATCCTGACTGTTCCTTCTCATCATAAGGCTTTAAGTCATAGCGGCGAAGCAAATCTCGTAAAGTTACAATAACCTGGTCAATGACTGGATCCTGAATGTAAAAATCTTCCAATGGCATAAGGTCATGAGAATTCTTACGGAAGAAACCAGTTTCTAGAACACCATTAACACGACGAACAGGTACCTGAGCCTTGTTACGATACTTGATAGGATTTTCCATACCAAGAGTATCAGCAACCTCTACATCTGAAATTCCAGCAATCTTATAAAGACTGTCTTTTACTTGTTTAGTTTTAAACTTAAGTTGCTCTGGATAAGCTAGATGACCTAGGTCGGCGATTCCAGAACGCAAGTAAGCCAAATCTAAGTCTTGATTACGATGTGGAGATTGCGCAAGGTATTCCTCAACCTTACCAAAGCCAATTTTCTTGTTGACTTTAAGGACACGCATAAGGATTCTTTCAGTCGGAAGAGCATTCTCTACAAAAAAGACCAAGCCATCGACCTTGGCAACACCTGCTCCTTCATGGGTCAAATCGACAATATCAACTTCTACAATATCATTTTTCTTTAACATATTTTTCACTTTCTATGTGCCGAAAAAAAGACGGCAACTGTTCTGTTACCATCTATTATACCATGAATTAACCTAAGCACCAAAACTCTTGAAAAAGTTTACAATTGCTTGCCAAATAGCACTGAGGATATTGCCACCGTCTTGAATAGCTTTATTAGCATCAAAGTTAAGGTCAATATTGCTAAAACTATCTCCTGCTTGCGCAACGATACTTTGTTTCAGATCCTTTAGAGTCTTTGTGAAATCTTCGTTATTGAGAATATCACTCTTGGAAAGATTGAAGGCAAAGTTGATGATGATATTGATCTGATTCCCTGTTATAACCTGATCCAGCTTATAATTTTTCAATGTATCTTCAACAATCTTACGAACATCATCTTCAGTAAGCTCACCCTTGGACTCTTTTGCTTTAGCGATAGCAGATTTGATATCGGCAAGGGCTACATTGAGTTTATTGGCATCATAGCCTGATTTGTCCTTGTTTTCATCGTTGATGTCTGACAAGGCTTTTAGTTCTTCCTGAGCTAGGTCTTTGTTTTCTTGAGGAAGTTGAACACCATTAGCTTCTAGTGAATAGTAAATACCTGCTAGGGCACTTTCACCTGTTACAGGGATTGGTGCAGCAACGGTGATACGAGCATGTTCCACACCCAAGGTAACTGCCGCATTACGGTACATGTCTTGGGTCACTTTAGTGATATTTTCAGGGGTTTCAATCTTCACTTCAAGTGGAGATTTTTCACCTAATTTTTGAATTTTTGCAGACGAATAGAGCTGGAGACTAGAGTCATTGGCGACGTTCATAATCTTTGAGTAGACATCTGGCGTCATAGTCTTCAGTTCTTTGGTATCTGTAGAGGCGTTATAGCCGAGTTTTTTTAATGTTTGATTTTTTTGATCTTCAGTGAGAGAAGAACCCAAGACGTACTCAGGTTGAACATAAGTTTCATCAATTACTTTTTGAACATCAGTGGCTGCTTGAGCGCTTTGCAAAGTTGCAACTGCTAAAAGAACTGCAGCACTAGTCAGAAAGAATTTCTTTCGCATGAGACGTTCCTCCTTTTCCTATCTAGGATAGTCGATTAGCCTTAAAGAAAGCTTATAAAAGCACCTAGAATTTTCTAAGTGCTTAAAATAGATTAAAAAATTTAATAATGTAGAGATTTAGTTGAACCTGTCTAGAGTAATAATAGTTTCCACCATCCACATAAAGTTCTCCACCTTGAAAGATGGAAATTGGATTGACGTAGCGATAGGTTTTTCCAGTTGTATTTCCTAAAGTTGGCGCAACGGTATCTCTTGAATATTGCTTGGCTAGTGCAAGGGTATTTTCTTTCCCATTTTGGGCGATAAAATCGATATAAGCTGGACCAAAGTTATAGGCCTGTACAGCAGTCCAAGCATCCACGCCCTTTTCTTGCGCTAAATAAAGATTTTCAGTCAAGGTTTGAATCCCCTGACGAATACTACTCCTATTGTCAGAGATCGTATTTGTAGTTCCGCTAGCAGACTCACTAGACTGCATCACGTCACTTTCTTTACCTTTGGTTTCGGTATAAATCATGGCCAGGACTAGTTCTTCATTTGCTGGCGTATCTTGCTCACTTAAAACCTCTCGTACCAAGGATTGATAGGTCATGACCTGCTTCACATCCCGATACATATGAAAAAGTTTATAACCAGTAAATAAGATAAGAACAAGTACCAAGACCCTTCTTATAAATTTAAACATTATTTGCTTTGTATATCCTCGATGTTTTTGATTAAGATAGAGTAGGTACCATTGTCATTTTGGATAAATTCGACCGACTCAGCATCTTGGTAAATATTATTGGGTACAATTAATTCAATCCCATTTGACAGAGAAAGCTTTTGGTTTTCAAATTTCTTTAATTGACGACTGGCATCGATTTCATCAAATTGAACTGGCTCTGGCACTGCTTCCTTGACTTGATCAATAAAGCTAAGACGTGCAGTGAGATTGTTGTCAAAAAGGTCATTAGCCAATTTTTCAGGAGACAATTCATTGCTTTCTTCAAGATTGTTGAAAATAGCAGACTTGACCTTAGATTGAAATTGAAAATCATCTGTATTAAATGTTTCAGCAATTCTCTGAGCCGTTTTTTCAAGTTCCTTGATTGACTTCTTAGGTGATATTTTTGGCTGAGCCTGGATCAGATTCTCAGAAAAATAGTTTAAAAAAGTCCCATTATACTTGATTCGTTTTTCAATCAGGTGATATTTTCGGCTTTGAAGATTGACCACCAAGGCCTCATCAGCCCCTGTACCAAATCCAGGAAGATTGTTTTGAGTCAGCTTGATTGGATTCTCAACCTCTCCTCCAAGGTGAGTCAAGGTCTCACGCAGGGCAATTCGCAAGAAAGCGAAATGCTCTACTCCTTCTTTAGAAAATTGCACAAAAATCAAGTCATTGGTCTTAAGATTTTCGGAAATGCTGAACTCCTCTTTCCAGAGATTTGCCAGTGTCACCGATGTCTCCAACAAATCATCTGTAATATGATTGAAGAAGGGATTTTCTTCTTCGAAAATCCCAGTCTTGGCTTCATCCGAATACACACGTTCGATTTTCTTGCGCAGATATTCTTCGATTTTTGGAGTGATATTGAGAAATTTATCCGCTAGAAACAACTCCGTGTCATCTGGGCTGAACTGATGGATAATAGCTCTCTTAATATAAATGTCCATAAAAATTTTAGTCCTCGTATAATGGGAAGGCATCTGTCAAGGCTTTGACTTCGCTTCTCACTTCTTCTAAAACAGCCTCATTTTCTGCATTTTTAAGGGTTTTAATGATAAGTTCAGCCACTTTACGGCTCTCTGCTTCACCAAAACCACGTGCAGTTGTTGCCGCCGCACCGATACGAATACCACTTGTCTTAAATGGTGACAATGTTTCGTAAGGGATTGAGTTTTTATTTAGGGTAATATTGACCTCATCTAGCAAGTTTTGAGCAACTTTTCCGTTTTCTACAACTTTTGTTACATCAACTAGGAAGAGGTGGTTTTCAGTTCCGCCAGAAATGATACGGAAATCAGGGTCTTGCAAGAAGACATCTGCCATAGCCTTGCTGTTCTTGATGACATTGGCAGCATATTCCTTGAAGGCTGGGTCCAAAACTTCTTTGAAAGACACAGCTTTAGCAGCGATAACGTGCTCTAATGGCCCACCTTGAATACCTGGGAAAATAGCAGAATTGATTTTTTTAGCAAGATCTGCGTCATTAGTCAAAATCAAACCACCACGTGGTCCACGAAGTGTTTTGTGGGTCGTTGTCGTTGTGATATGTGCGTATGGTACTGGACTTGGATGAAGACCAGCTGCAACCAAACCAGCAATATGAGCCATATCAACCATGAGTTTAGCACCAACAGCATCCGCAATTTCACGGAATTTCGAAAAGTCGATAATTTGAGAATAGGCTGAAGCACCAGCTACGATGAGTTTAGGTTTTACTTCTTGGGCTTGTTTCAAGATAGCGTCAAAGTCCAAGAGCTCTGTTTCTGGATCTACGCTATAAGAAACAAAGTTGTAGGTTTGACCAGAGAAGCTAACTGGAGCTCCGTGGGTCAAGTGTCCACCCGCTGCCAAATCCATCCCCATAACGGTATCACCTGGCTCAATCAAGGCCATGTAAGCCGCACAGTTGGCTTGGCTTCCTGAGTGGGGTTGGACATTGGCGAATTTAGCACCGAAAATTTCTTTTGCACGTTCAATAGCTAGAGTTTCTACCACGTCTACTACATCAGTACCACCGTAATAACGACGTCCTGGGTAACCTTCGGCGTATTTATTGGTCAAGATAGACCCTTGAGCTGCCATAACAGCCTTGGAAACCACGTTTTCCGAAGCAATCAACTCGATGTTATTTTGTTGGCGTTCTTCTTCTTTGGCAATGGCATTCCAAAGTTCAACATCATAAGCTTTAAAATCATCTTTGTCAAAAATCATAGGTCTTCTCCTTTATAGTCTGACAGGTCTTTTAGTTTAAGAAAATATACTAAAAGATGCGAATAAACCGTTTCTGCACTTTATCACAAGTATAACCAACTTTTTCGTAAAATGCATGGGCACCCAGACGATGGTCTGCAGAATTTAAGCGAATAAAGTTATAGCCTCGTTTTTTTGCTTCTTGTTCCAATCCTTGGAGCAAAGTTTTTCCGATACCCTGACCCTGTGTTTGAGGCAAAACAGCTAAAGCTAGGATATTAAAACCTGGTTTTGAATAAAGGGATTCATAAACCTCGGCATGAACATAACCAACTAAGTCATGGCTGGTCGAATCCTCGAAACCCAGTAGGTAATGATGTGAGTCTTGAGATAACTTAGCTAGTTGACTAGCCGTTTCCTCTAAACTAAACGAATAGCCTAAAGTTTCTTTGTTAATCTCACAAATAGCTGCAACATCTGTTGTTTTCAAATCACGTAGCATATCATACCTCCTCAAAAGGAATTGTTGGTATCTTGGCAAGGATATCTTCTCGAGTAATCGCTCCTTGGCGTAGAATCTTCACCTTGTCACCAGATAGGTCTAAAATAGTCGAATCCTGACCTGTTAAAAAAGCATCGTCTTCTAGTCCCAAGACCTCTTGGTCAAAATCTTGAAGAATCTTGTGAAAATCTACTCCACTTGATTGCCCTGAGATATTGGCAGAAGGTCCTATTAAGGGGCCAAACTCACGAATCAAGTCCAGAGTTACTGGATGACTCGGCATGCGAAATCCAACAGTCATCAAATCTGAATTGACCCAGTAAGGAACCTTGTTATTAGCTTCTAAAATAATGGTCAAAGGGCCTGGCAAAAAACTTTCAACCAGTTTATTGAGATAAGGTGGCTGATTCTTAGAAAAGTTCAAGATATCGTCTAAACTTGCGACATTGAGATTAAGTGCCTTGTCTCTTGGGCGACGTTTAAGCTGATAAACATGGTCAACTGCCTTTTTATCCAAAGCTTTTGCAAAGAGACCATAAACTGTTTCTGTCGGCAAAACTACAGCTCCACCTTTTTCCAATTCTTGCTTAATCTTCTCAATCATCAATGACAACCATCCTATCTTGGCCAAATTGGTCTTTCAGAGTTCGAACTCGCTTCTCGGGAAAATTTTCCTTAAAGAGAGCAGGTACACTTTGTCCTTGTTTGTAGCCAATTTCAAGATAAATCTTACCACCATCATTTAGGAAGTCCTTTGATTCTTCTGCAATTCTACGATAGATCGCTAGACCATCCTCATCTGCAAAGAGGGCTAAATGTGGCTCTGAATGGAGAACATTCAAACCTACTTCTGCCTCATCTACTCGAGATATGTAAGGTGGATTGGATACAATTATATCATATTTTGAAGAAATTTCGGAGAAACAGTCAGATTTAATAAAGGATAATGTTAGACCTTGATTATTAGCGTTTTCCATCGCCAAATCCAAAGCATCCTGAGAAATATCGGCAGCTGTGATTGTCCAATCTGGTCTATTTTTAGCTAAAGCAAGAGCAATAGCACCACTCCCTGTTCCGATATCCAGAACTTTGAGGTTTTCCTTTGGATTCTCAGCCAAAATGAGTTCCACCAACTCTTCTGTCTCTGGTCGAGGAATCAAGACCCGCTCATCGACCTCTAACTGCATCCCAAAAAATTCAGCATGACCGATTATATACTGGGCGGGTATATGAGCTGCCAGTTTCGTGTAAATATCCTCTACAAACTGTCTTTCTTCCTCTGAAATTTCTTGCTGAAGAGCAAAGACGAAGTCTGTAAAAGATAGATTTTTCAGGCTACGATAGACAAAGGAGAGGCTTTCTGCTTCCTCTCCCTGTGCTATCAACTTTTCCTCAAAATCATTAAAAATTTGAGCTAGTTTCATTATTTGTTCAATTCTTCCAATTTTTGAGTTTGGTCGTAAAGAACCAAGGCATCCACAACTTCATCAAGTTTACCAGACAAAATAGTATCTAGTTTTTGGAGGGTCAAGCCGATACGGTGGTCAGTCACACGGTTTTGTGGGAAGTTATAAGTACGGATACGTTCTGAACGGTCACCAGTACCGATAGTAGACTTACGCTCTGCGTCCTGCTCGTCTTGAGCAATCTGTGCAAAGTGGTCAGCAACACGCGCACGGATGATCTTCATAGCTTTTTCGCGGTTTTTCTGCTGGGTGCGTTCTTCCTGCATTTCAACCTTGATATTGGTTGGCAAGTGAACGATACGAACGGCAGTCGCAACCTTGTTGACGTTCTGTCCACCAGCTCCAGATGCGTGATATATATCCACACGAAGGTCTTTTGGATCAATATCGTACTCTACTTCTTCGACTTCAGGCATGACAAGAACTGTCGCTGTCGAAGTATGTACGCGACCTTGGCTTTCTGTCACAGGGACACGTTGCACACGGTGGGCACCAGACTCATACTTAAGCTTAGAGTATACAGACTGACCTGATACCATAGCAACCACTTCCTTGAAACCACCGACACCGTTCATAGAAGCCTCCATGACTTCAAAGCGCCAGCCTTGGGCTTCAGCGTACTTTTGGTACATGGTTAGCAAATCGCCAGCAAAGAGGGCGGCTTCATCACCACCAGCTGCTCCACGGATTTCAAGGATGATGTTCTTGTCATCGTTTGGATCTTTAGGAAGGAGCAAGATCTTCAGTTTTTCTTCGTACTCTTCTTTTTCAGCCTTGGCATCTTTCAATTCTTGTTTGGCCATTTCTTCCAAGTCAGCATCTCCGCCTGATTCTTTAATCATCTCTTCGGCATCGATAATGTTTTGAAGGACTTGTTTGTATTCGCGGTAGGCTGTTACAGTATCACGAGTAGAAGCCTCTTCTTTCGAAAGCTCCATGAAGCGCTTGGTATCAGAGACCACATCAGGGTCGCTCAGCAATTCTCCCAACTCTTCATAACGGTCTTCTACAGCTTGTAGTTGATCATAGATGTTCATTTTTTCTCCTTATTTTTCAATTGTTAAATCGTATATGGCTACTACTTCGTTCTCAAATATTTCCCCAGTTTCTTTAAATCCATAACTGAGGTAACAAGATCTTGCATGTTCATTTTCTGGTTCATAAGACAACCAAAGTTTATTGGATAAACCTGCTGGCGCTGTCCGAACATAGTCTAGCACCTTATCCATAATTGGTTTAAAATATCCTTGATCTTGAAAATGCTTATCAAGCATAAAACGAAATAGTAAATAATTTCCACTACTAATTCCGATCTTTTTATCATAAGCTAACATCACAAAACCTATGATTGCATCATTATCGTAAACTGCCAATGGAGCTACAAAATCTCCATTTTTTGTGTAGACATATGCTTCAGCTAAACTAATTGCGTTGGTAGCAATAAATTGTTTTTGATATTCCTTAACTTCCAAATGCAGAACATCAAAATAATTTTCCATTGTAACATCTCTTAGTTCAATTGTCATAGTCTTGTTCCTTTTTAGATGTTATCAGTGGGGCAAAATAATGTTTACGGCAAACCGAAATATAGGTTTCATTCCCACCTATCTGGATCTGCTCACCATCATAGACTGGCAGACCATTCTGCGTACGCAACACCATGGTTGCTTTTTTCTTGCAATACTGACAAATGGTCTTGATTTCGTCAATCTTATCTGCTAAGAGCAGAAGATATTTTGAACCTTCGAACAATTCATTACGAAAGTCATTTTTCAAACCAAATGCCATAACGGGTATGTCTAACTCATCGACAACACGCGCTAGGTCGTAAACATGGTGACGCTTTAAAAACTGGGCTTCATCGACAAGTACACAGTAAGGCATTTCAGGTAAATCTCGGATAAATCCAAAGATATCCGTTGTTTCCTCAATAGCAACTGCTGGTCTTTTCATCCCAATTCGACTTGAAACATAGCCAACACCGTCACGCGTATCCAGAGCCGAAGTCATAATCACAACTCCCTTTCCTTGCTCCTCATAGTTATAGGCTACCTTGAGAATCTCAATCGTTTTTCCTGAGTTCATAGTCCCATAACGATAATACAACTGTGCCATGCTTCTATTTCACGTCCATTTCTAAATTTTTGCTACTTTCTAGTATACCATATTTTCTCAAAGCTTTAAACGGCAAATTGTGGTAAAATAGAAGAAATCAAATAACTAGTGGAGGACGCAATTATGCCATTTGTACGCATCGATTTATTTGAAGGACGCACGCTAGAGCAAAAGAAATCCCTAGCCAAGGAAGTTACAGAAGCTGTTGTTCGCAACACTGGTGCACCTCAATCTGCTGTTCATGTCATTATCAACGATATGCCTGAAGGAACCTACTTTCCGCAAGGTGAAATGCGCACTAAGTAAAGCTTAAGCAATCTGCTTAGGCTTTTCTTTAGCTTTTCTTTATAAGTAACATTCATTGAAGAAAATACTAAAATTTGTTACAATTTGAAGAGATATTAGTCTATACAAACAAATAAACTATAAAGGAATTGAAATGATTACACGGGAATTTGATACCATTGCAGCAATCTCGACACCGCTTGGTGAAGGTGCTATTGGGATAGTCCGCCTAAGCGGAACGGATAGTTTTGCCATTGCGCAGAAAATCTTTAAAGGCAAGGACTTGAGCAAGGTTGCTAGCCACACTCTTAACTACGGTCACATTGTTGATCCTGTGACAGGGAAAGTCATGGATGAGGTCATGGTTGGAGCTATGAAGTCTCCTAAGACCTTCACTCGTGAAGACATTATCGAGATCAATACCCATGGTGGGATTGCAGTGACTAATGAAATTCTCCAACTGGCTATCCGTGAAGGGGCTCGCATGGCAGAACCTGGAGAATTTACCAAACGTGCCTTCCTCAATGGTCGTGTTGACTTGACTCAAGCCGAGGCTGTGATGGATATTATACGTGCCAAGACAGACAAGGCCATGAATATTGCAGTCAAACAATTAGACGGTTCTCTATCTGACTTGATTAATAATACTCGTCAGGAAATCCTCAATACACTAGCACAAGTTGAGGTTAATATCGACTATCCTGAATACGACGATGTTGAAGAAGCCACTACTGCTGTTGTCCGTGAAAAAACTATGGAGTTTGAACAACTCTTAACCAATCTCTTAAAAACGGCACGTCGTGGGAAGATTCTCCGTGAAGGGATTTCAACGGCTATCATTGGTCGTCCCAACGTTGGGAAATCCAGCCTCCTCAACAACCTATTGCGTGAAGATAAGGCCATCGTAACTGACATTGCTGGTACTACTCGAGATGTCATCGAAGAATACGTCAACATCAATGGTGTACCACTTAAGTTGATTGATACTGCGGGTATCCGTGAAACAGATGACATCGTCGAACAAATCGGTGTCGAGCGCTCCAAAAAAGCTCTCAAGGAAGCTGATTTGGTTTTACTTGTCTTAAACGCCAGCGAACCTCTAACTGCCCAAGACCGACAACTTCTTGAAATCAGCCAAGATACCAACCGTATCATCCTACTTAACAAAACTGACCTGCCTGAGGCTATTGAAACTCCGGAACTTCCTGAAGATGTCATTCGTATTTCAGTCCTCAAAAATCAAAACATTGATAAGATTGAAGAACGTATCAATAACCTCTTCTTTGAAAATGCTGGCTTGGTCGAACAAGATGCTACTTACTTGTCTAATGCCCGTCACATTTCCTTAATTGAGAAGGCAGTTGAAAGCCTGCAAGCTGTTAACGAAGGCCTCGAACTAGGTATGCCAGTTGATTTGCTTCAAGTTGATTTAACTCGTACTTGGGAAATCCTCGGAGAAATCACTGGAGATGCTGCTCCAGATGAACTCATTACACAGTTGTTCAGCCAATTTTGTCTGGGTAAATAAGAAAAAACTAGGTCAAAAAAAATGCTAGTCACCTAAAAAGAGGTTGGGACAAAAAGATCCCGACCTCACTTTTTATTATCAATCATAATTTGACGCGGTAGCTGATTGAACTTTTTGTTCGTCTTTTAGACTCCAAAAAGCTCCTAATCATCCTCGCGGGGCTGGGACTACGAAATCAAGACTTTGTCTATCGATCTCTGTCCCACCGCCTTTTCTTTCACCTTCTAAGTTATTTCCTGCCTTAGCAGATATTTGAAACAAAATTTACCAGTTCTTTTCTATTTTCACTTAGTCTTTGGGTAATTTCCCAGCTTTTTCAAGCATTTTTTTGATTAAATAAGGCATCTTGACATTTTCACGACCTTTTTTCTCAATCAATTTTTTAACAAATTCTGGCATTTGTAAATCTTGTGATTCATCTAAAATATTTTTTGTTTCATCCGAAGGGACTAATTCATCAAAGGTCTCTTCTTCTGGGAAGAATTCTCTAAATTCTTTATGTTCGTTAGCTCGGACAGTATTGACCAGGGCATCAATCAAACGAGAATCTGTATTTGGCATTGGTGGTCGATGGTAGTTCACCCCCAATTCCTGACACAATTCATAACATTCCACATCGTTGTCAAACAAGACTTCAATGTGCTCACTGATAAAACTAATAGGTACAAAAATATAATGATTTTGATGTTCTTTCTGTTCTCTGAGATACTCCAAAACATCTGGCTTAATCCAAGGAATGCCAATATCACTTTCGCTCTGCCAAGTGTTGGTATATTGCTCTAGATTCAAGTCTAATTTCTTAGCAATTAACTTGCTATTTTCGAAAATCTGGTCGATATAGGGATCACCAAAATCCAAGGCAAAAATGGGCACACTGTGGGCAGAAAAGATGACTTTAAAGCTATCCTGCTTTACTTCTTCTTTTAAAATTTTACCAATTTCATCTGCCCAATAGTTTAAGAGCACTTCTTCCTGATACCAGTCCTTAATGACCAAAAATTGAATTTGCTTGCTTTCTAAAAATTTCTCATAACCCATGACAGAGTAAAAGGAATAGTGTGGCTCCAAAATCAAGCAAATACACTTTTCAATTCCATCTGCTTCCATTTGCCGAATTATATCTGGAATAAAAGGGGTTGAAAATTTATTGGCAAAATAGACACTGTATTCTTTTCCTAACCTAGCTTCTACCAAGGCAACTTCTTCACGGGTAATTTTTTGAAGTGGAGTTCCTCCAATTCGAACATAATTATCATAAAGTGTTTGAATCTCGTGGTCTTGAGGTCGAACTCCACGACGAATGTTGGTAAAAAAGTCGGCTACTCCTTCAAAGGTAATCTCTTCTGGGGAACCAAATGTCATCATTAAAATCGCTTTTTTCATCTCTGCATCCTTGTGATATTTTTATCTTTTTTATTGTATCACTAAAGTTGCCATAAGTAAACGCTAACATAAGGATTTTATCCCCCTTCTGACTTTTGTTTTTCTCTTCTTTCTATGATACAATGGTTTTAAAAGAAGGAAAAAAGGAGTTACGATGAAATATCCAACATTGTTGGAGCGTTTTTTGACTTATGTCAAAGTCAATACACGTTCTGACGAACATTCAACCACTACACCAAGTACCCAAAGTCAAGTAGACTTCGCAACTAATGTCCTCATCCCTGAGATGAAACGTGTTGGTTTGCAAAATGTCTACTATCTACCAAACGGTTTTGCTATCGGAACCTTACCAGCCAACGACCCAAGTTTGACTCGTAAGATCGGTTTTATCTCCCACATGGATACAGCGGATTTTAATGCTGAAGGTGTTAACCCGCAAGTTATTGAAAACTACGACGGTGGTGTTATCGAGCTTGGTAATTCTGGTTTCAAACTAGATCCAGCGGATTTCAAGAGCTTAGAGAAATATCTAGGGCAAACCTTGGTTACAACTGATGGAACTACTCTTCTCGGTGCCGATGATAAATCAGGTATCGCCGAAATCATGACAGCTATCGAATACTTGACTGCTCATCCTGAAATTAAGCACTGCGAAATCCGAGTTGGCTTTGGACCTGATGAAGAAATCGGTGTTGGTGCCAATAAATTTGATGCAGAAGATTTCGATGTCGACTTTGCTTATACAGTTGACGGTGGACCTCTTGGTGAACTTCAGTATGAAACCTTCTCTGCTGCGGGTGCTGAACTCCATTTCCAAGGTCGTAATGTTCACCCAGGAACGGCTAAAGGACAAATGGTTAACGCCCTTCAGTTGGCGATTGATTTCCACAACCAACTTCCAGCTGGTGACCGACCTGAATTGACTGAGGGGTACCAAGGTTTCTACCATCTCATGGATGTAACAGGTACTGTTGAGGAAGCGCGTGCCAGCTACATCATTCGTGACTTCGAAAAAGAAAGCTTCGAAGCGCGTAAAGATGCCATGCAAGCTATTGCTGATAAGATGAACCAAGAACTTGGTAGTGATCGTGTTACTTTAACATTGACAGACCAATATTACAACATGAAGGAAGTCATCGAAAAGGATATGACTCCAATTACCATTGCTAAGGCCGTTATGGAAGATTTAGGTATCACGCCTATTATTGAACCAATTCGCGGCGGGACAGACGGCTCTAAAATTTCCTTTATGGGAATTCCTACGCCAAATATCTTCGCTGGTGGTGAAAACATGCATGGCCGTTTTGAATACGTTAGCCTACAAACCATGGAACGTGCAGTCGACACCATTATTGGAATTGTAGCTTATAAAGACTAAAAAAGACGAGGTAGCGTTGCTACTTCGTCTTTTGCTTATTCTGCTACTTTTTCTGTTGATTCAGGAGTTGCCGCTATAGGTTTTGAGCTTGAATCATCTTGTTTATCACTTGCTGATTCTTTGTTTGTTTCAGCTAGGGCAGCTTTTGTTCTAATTTCTTGATTCAATACTAAGATTTCTTGAGCAACTGATAGAAGAGCTTGCTTGTCTTTGCTAGCTGCTGCTAGTTTATCAAACAGAGCATCTACTTTTTCAAAGTCAGCATCTGAACCATGATTCATCTCTAGATAGCTATGGAGGGCAATAATACCGTTATAAAGCTGTTGATAAAGAGCCATGACCTCTGGGTCTTGGTTTGCATTTTCACGTTCATTCTGAATAGTCTGTGAAATACGCTTCAGAAGATCTTGGACTTGCGTATTTAATTCATCTAGGTCAGCACCCTCTTTGTCAAAGGCAACTTTCAGATTCTTCACTTCGTCAACAAGTGAAGCTTTAACTCCCTCTTCTTTGACTTGAGCTACTAATTCTTCAGCTTTTGTTAAGAGTTCTTCTACTTGACCTTTTCGAACATGATTACTTTGTTCCTCAGGTTGAATATCATCAAACAAACCTTTCAAAAATTCATAGACTGCCGTTTTGGCACTATGACCATCCACTTTTTCAGTGTCTAGGATCGTTTCAGAAGGTTTATGAGCAACTGATTCATTCTTCACTGCTTCTTCTACCTCTAATTTTGTTTGATAGATTTCAGGGAAGAGTTTGTTCAAGTCAGTTGCCTTAAGGAAAGATTGTGACTGATAAAGAGTCCAAGTTAAGTTAGCAACTTTATTTCTAAGAGTGTCATTTAAACGACCATCTGACAGATGTTGATAGAAATACTTAATGTATTCGACTGTCGTAACACCAGTACGATCATTAAAATCTTGCAGAGCTTGTAGTTTAGCTTCAACTGCATCTAAACCAGCCTCATCTTGAGCCAATTTATTTTCTTGGAGTTGAGCCAAGAGATCCTTTTTAGGAAGTCCATAAGCATCCGTATCCAAGGTATTAATCTTATCTACTAAAGCTTGATATTTCTTGTCTAAAGGACTGATTTCTGTTGGTTTTACACTAGAGTCAACGTGGATATACTGCTTGTCAAAGAGATCTAAAGCAGCCAGATAACCAGCTGTTGAGTTGGTTGAGAGCTTCTTCATATTTTCAGAGAATTGTCCCAAGGCAAGCTCAATTTGTCTTTGTAAAATTGGTTTATCTTTATAGACTTCACGACTTTCTGCTAGAAGTTGATCAACCTTATTTTGAACAGTAGCTTCATCAAAGGCTCCTGGTTGGTAGTTAGATTGCAAGGCAGGAATCTTATGTTTCAAAGCCACTTCATAGCCTTTAGTTTGTACTTTGATGTAGTGATTATGATCACCGTGAGGAATGACGAAGCTACCATTTTCAACCTGCAAACTATAAGGAGAAACGCCATCACGTAAAGCAGTTGTATAGAGTTCGTTTAGGAAATCAAGCTCTGCATCACCTGTTTGGAGAGGAATGCGAACGTGTTCCTTTCGAACTGCATAAGGGTGAATGTGAGTTGGGTCATAAGCCTGGTCTGGATTTCCAAATACAAAGAATCCATTTGAAATTCGGATTGCTTCAAGCGGAACACCATAGGTTTTAGAGATATAAGCTATCTTTTCTTCATCGCTGGCATCTCGAGAGAAAGCTTCTACATCTTTTGCAAGTGGTTTAACAGGTTCTACCTGATGATGTTCCTTCAAGTGCTCCTGAGCAGCCTTAATCTGCTCTGTTGATAAATCCTTTTTAAAGAAATAGTGATTGTGATCTCCATGAGAAACGACAAAACCTTCCTCATCTTCACTTATCACTCGGTCAGCATCGAATCCGTGATCGTGGTCTTCACCATGGTGGTGATCATGCCCGTCTTCATCATGGTGCTCATCTGATGGATTAGGTTTAACTTCGGTTTTACCTTTCAAGTGTTCCTGAGCTTCTTTAATCTGTTGAGCCGTCAAATCTTTCTTGTAAAAATAATGATTGTGGTCCCCATGGGAAACGATAAAACCTTGCTCATCTTCACTTATAACACGATTAGTATCGAATCCATGATCGTGGTCTTCACCATGGTGGTTATCATGCCCGCCTTCATCATGGTGCTCATCTGATGGATTAGGTTTAACTTCGGTTTTACCTTTCAAGTGTTCCTGAGCTTCTTTAATCTGTTGAGCCGTCAAATCTTTCTTGTAAAAATAATGATTGTGGTCTCCATGTGAAACTACGAAACCTTGCTCATCTTCACTTATAACACGATTAGTATCGAATCCGTGATCGTGGGGATTGTCATGATTGTGGTCATGGTCATGACCTTGTCCTTCGCCTTCCTGACCATGATGCCCCGGCTCTTCTTGGTCGTGTCCATGGTGGTTATGATCATGATTCTCTCCATCTTCATGGTCATGGTTGTGCTCATGATCTCCACTAGGTTTGCTTGGAGTTTCTACAGGATTTGATGGTGTTACAAGACCTGAAAGTGGCATCAAACGAGCAATCTTTTGTTCCAAAGCAGACATACTACTATAGGGAATGAAATGGTAGTGATTACCGTGTGGAATGGCCACCCCTGATGGTGTACGACTGGTAATTTTAGCTGGGGCAAATACCAAACCATCAGATTCTCGATAGCGTTGACTAACTGGTAAAGCATATAACTGAGCAAGAAGACTTTGAAGGTCGTCCGCTTGAGCTACTGGTTTGTTTGTAGCTGAGTTATCTGCTTGAGGACTTGGTTCGACACTTGGATTCGGTTTATAGTCCGTCACACTCGGTTGACTTCTCCTGCCAGCCAGATAGGCTTGTGCAGCAGCCAACTCGCTTGAGGAAAGTGCACTCTTTGGAACGTAGTGATAATGTCCACCGTGAGGAACGATATAGGCATCACCTGTATCTTCAATGATATCTGCAACATTAAAGACATAACCATCATCCGTTGTATATCGGCCTTGAGCTCGTGCAGCAAGGACTTCCTTAGTTTCATTTCCTCTATCTGATGTGCCTTCCCGTTTCTGACGCTCAATTTGGTCTTTGGTACGAACATTATCTGCATGGCTAGCATCTTTTAGATAGACATAGTATTTGCCATCAACTTTGATGATATAGCCACCTTTAATCTCATTGACAATATCTTCATCCTTCAGCTGATAGTTTGGATCTTTCATGACCAGTTCTTCACTAAAGATAGCATCATAAGGCACCTTACCATTATAGTAATGGAAATGGTCGCCGTGTGAAGTCACATAACCTTGATCAGTGATTTTGGTAACAATCTGTTCAGCTTCTATGCCTTCCTTCTTGCTAACTTGGTCTGGTGTCAGAGTTTCATTCTTTTTAGCTTCAGACTCTTTACCATCAACGTAGGATACACGGTTGTCATTTTTTTTCTCAGGTGCTTGATGTTGATTTAAAGCATAAGCACAGACACTTAAGGCAAGGGCCACTGCAGATCCCGCTAGATATTTTTTATTAATCTTCATAATCTCCTCATTTCAATTCTTCAGCTAAGATAGCCATATTTTCTTCTAAATTTTCCAAGTAGGACTTGTCATTTTGTGGGTCTGCCTCTAAAGGATTGAGGGTTTTAAGACTCACACCTGTTGATTTGACAAGAGTGTCCGCTACCTTAGATGAAGCATTGCTTTCTGTAAAAATCGTTTTAATCTTATAAGTTTTAACAAATTCCTGAATTTCTGTTAGTTGTCTTGGACTTGGTTCTTGTTCAGGAGAAATCCCTGCAATACCAAGCTGATTAAGTCCAAATCGTTTTGCCAAATATGAAAAGGCTGTGTGTTGGGTCACAAATGTCTTTTGATTAGCCTTTTCAAAGATGGGTTGGTATTTCTTAGTTAGGTCATGAGCTTTAGCACTAAAACTTTGTGCGTTTTTCTGATAGGTATCCTTGTTAGCACTGTCTAATTCTGATAACTTATCAGCAATTATCTGTGCTTCTTCAGCTACTTTTTCAGGATCTAACCAAGTATGAGGATCATACAAGGTTTTCTCATCAATCCCATCTCCTGCCTGCATATCTTCTAAGCCAGGTACGCGCTCCAAGGTCATACCTTCAGATGCTTCTAAGACCTTTACCTTGGATTTTTGCAGGCTTGGATCTAAACTTCCTGCCCATGACTCTAGTGTATGAGAATGATAGACAAAAACATCGGCATCATAGATGGCTGCAATATCATTTGCCGAAGGTTCAAAGGAGTGAATTCCGCTACTTGACTGAATCATTCGAACATCATTCAAGTCACCAGATACTTCCTTGACCATGGCATAGATAGGATAAAAACTGGTCACAATTTTCATCCCTTTAGTTTCATCACTCTTGTCTTGACTGGTCTTTTGTCCACATGCTCCTATGGTAAGAGCAAAGAAGGCAATCATGAGCCATAGGATACTTCTTTTTTTCATAACAACTCCTTAACTAGTATTTAACCATTTAATTAACTAGTAAATAGTTTATCTTTATTTAGAAAATATGTCAAGAATTTTTACACAATTTCATAAAAAAGAGAACAGAATCCATATTCTGCTCCCTTTTTATCTTCTATAATAGTTGTATAGTTACTTACTCTCCTTTAGCAAGACTAATAGCTTTTCAGCTTCTACCATAATAGTATTGTTGTCCTGAGAACCAAATAACAGGTTATTTTTTAATCCTGTGAGAGTTTCGTTGGCATTGGACTTAAGAATTGGATCCTGAATCTTTTTAAGTAACTCTTCCGCCTCTCTCAGTTTTTCTTCAACCTTTTCAGTTTCAACCTGAGGTTCCTCTGGTTCCGATGGTGATTCTTCTTCTGATTCCTCTGGTTCTTTTAGTTTTGGAGATTCTGCTTTCTCATTTTTCGGTTTTTCTTCGCGAGGTTTTTCCTCCTCAATTTTTTCTGTCTGAGGTTTCTCCTCTGTTGGTTTCTCTGTTTGATTGTTAGCAGCTTGACTATTGTGGTTTCTTTGAACATGGTCGCTCGCATTACCCCAACCACTATCTGAATGCGGACGTTCGTGTGGATGTTCGACATAATACTTCACAGTTTCAAATAGCTCTTCTAAAGTATACCCCTTAGGTGCCTCATAAAGTCCTTCGTCAAACCACTCAAATTTGATGTTATGATAATGGTCATAATGAGGTATAATCAAACTTCCATTTTTAACTTCCACAGTATGTTGGAGATTGTAAGGCATACGATCAAGTGGTACCTTCTTAGCTGCTTTTACTCGATTGTAAATCGCTTCTGCTCCCTTAGCTTCAGTATTTCCTGAACTTTGATGATTTGTTGAAGGAGGCGTCAAACCTTTCTCTTTAGCATAAGCTTGACCTGCTGCTCTTTCAGCTTCAGATAAACTTTCTTTCTTAATCCAATGACTGTGGCTCATATGCGGAGTTACATAGGCATCCCCCTCATCACTTGTGATATCACGGGGGTCAAAGATATAGCCATCTTCTGTTGTATACTTGCCTGCCAACTTGGCTACTTGAATCTCATCATCTGTGTAAGCTATTTGTGCATTTGGTTTTCCTAAACGTTCTGGATGACGAATCGGCGCTAGAAAAGCAAGGATATCATCAACTAACTTGACCTTATCACTTGACTCATCGTTGAGACGTTCCAATAGTCTATCCAAAGCGTCAAAATCAGCCTGGCGCCCTTTATTGGAAATCAAATCTTGATGAACTGTTGCTAGTAAATCATAAACTTTGTTGTAAAATTTTTGTTCACCAGATACAAGATTGGTTTTCTTAGCTCCTAACTCATGAGACAAACTTTCTTGTTTAGCAAGTTTATCATCAATGGCTGCAACAGTTTCTGCTGAAAGTTCCTTGGTAAAAATATAACGCGAAATTCCATTCTCTTCGAAGACATAACCATCAACCACCTTTCGAATCGCCTGTTTTACAAATTTTCCATCAATTGGATTGCTTGGAGCTGGTTGAGGATTTGGTACAGGTTGTGGACTTGGTACAGGTTGTGGACTTGGTATTGGGGTAGGCTCTGGAGCAGGGATTGGATTTGGAAGACTTGGAGTCGGAATTGGTTTTAATTCTTTACCACCTGCAGTAGTATGATTTCCTTGATAATTTTCAGAAATCATTCTCGCAATCTTCTGCTCTAAATCAGACATTTGAGAATAAGGGATAAAGTGGTAATGATCTCCGTGTGGCACTGCAACACCGTTCGCAGTTTTTCTTGTAATTTGCGCTGGATCAAAGACAAGCCCATCTGATTCCACATGTCGTTGGCTGAGTGGCAAGGCATAAAGTTGTTTCAAAAGACTAGATACGTCTTCACTTGGACTTGCTTGATAACTATTATCCACTTGTGGGCTAACAGTTGGAGCCCATCTTCTAGTATTTGCCTCAACATTGCTTTGATTCGTTTGTCTATATGTACTACTATTCGAAGCATATGATGAGCTATTGCTAGAAGAATTTGTTGACGGTCGATACCCAACTGAGCTTGTTTGACCACCTTTACCAGATAGGAAGGCTTGGGCCGCAGCAAGTTCGCTAGCTGATAAGTCACTTTTAGGAATATAATGGAAATGATTGCCATGTGGAACGATGTAAGCATCGCCAGTATCCTCAATAATATCACTTGCATTAAAAACATAGCCGTCATCCGTTGTATAACGACCTTGAGCTCTTGCAACAACTACCGCATTATCATTAGAACCACCTCCGTGATTACTACTGTGTTCTTGCTTCTGACGAGTGATTTCTTCTTTTGATCGAACATTATCAGCATGTGATTCATCCTTTAGATAGACATAATACTTACCATCTACCTTAATCACATAGCCACCCTTAATTTCATTGACAATATCTGAATCCTTCAACTGATAATTCGGATCTTTCATTAGCAATTCTTCACTGATGATAGCATCATAAGGAACCTTGCCATTATAGTAATGATAATGGTCTCCATGAGAAGTCACATAACCTTGGTCCGTAATCTTGATGACAATCTGTTCAGCATTAATCCCCTCTCGCTGACTAACTTCATCTGGTGTCAAGTTCTCTGCCTTTTGACTCGGTTGTTTACCATCAATGTATGAAACACGGTTATTTTCTTTTACAGTTTGGGCTTGATGCAAACCTAGTTCATAAGCACAGACACTTAAAACAAGTGCAGCTGCTGACCCAGCTAGATATTTTTTATTGATTTTCATTCTTTCCTCACTTTAATTCTTCTACTAAAATACTCATATTTTCTTCTAGATTTTCTAGATAAGTCTTGTCATTTTGTGGGTCTGCCTCTAAAGGATTCAGAGTTTTAAGACCCACACCTGTTGATTTGACAAGAGTTTCAGCTACTTTTGAAGAAGCATTACTTTCTGTAAAAATCGTTTTAACCTTATAGGTTTTAACAAATTCCTGAATTTCTGTTAGTTGTCGTGGACTTGGTTCTTGTTCAGGAGAGATGCCTGCAATACCAAGTTGATTAAGTCCAAATCTCTTCGCTAGATAAGAAAAGGCTGTATGTTGTGTTACAAATGTTTTCTGAGTCGCTTTTTCAAATTTAGGCTGGAATTTCTTAGTCAATTCTTGAGCTTTTTTGATAAAGGCTTGCGCATTTTTCTGGTAAGTTTCTTTATGCTCACTATCCACCTCTGAAAGTTTATCAGCGATAATCTGAGCTTCTTCGCCAGCTTTTTCAGGATCTAGCCAAGTGTGAGGGTCATAGAGCGTTTTTTCATCAACTCCATCCCCTGCTTCCACATCTTCTAGCCCTGGGACGCGGTCTAAAGTCATTCCCTCAGAAGCCTCTAAAACCTTAACTTTAGATTTTTTAAGATTGGGATCTAAACTTCCTGCCCAAGATTCGAGCGTATGAGAATGGTAAACAAAGACATCTGCATCATAGATGGCAGCAATGTCATTTGCTGAAGGTTCAAAGGAGTGAATTCCGCTACTTGACTGAATCATCCGAACATCATTCAAGTCACCAGATACTTCCTTGACCATAGCATAGATAGGATAAAAACTGGTCACAATTTTCATCCCTTTAGTTTCATCACTCTTATCTTGACTGATCTTCTGTCCACAAGCTCCTAAAACGAGAGCAAGGAAGGCAAGCATGAGCCATAGGATACTTCTTTTTTTCATAACAACTCCTTAACTAGTATTTAACCATTTAATTAACTGGTAAACATTTTACTCCTAAAAATTTAAAATGTCAATATTTTTTATGCATTTTCATGAAAAAAGTGAGAACTAGATTTCATTATCAGTTCTCACTAGTCATTTTTATCATTTGACTTTTAATTGTTTTAGAACTCCTTGATTCGTTTTTTAAGACAGCAAATTTCAGTTTTTTAACAAAGAAAAGGACATTATTCAATCAAAAATTGAATAATATCCTTTCGAGTAGATTATAATGAATAAAAATATTTTAAGGTTTTATTTGTTTTAGTGTCTTAATGTCATACATCACTAATTCACCATTTTTATTGTAAAACTGAACACCTTCTGGCTGAAAAATTAGAAACTTAGGATTGATTTGTGCAATTTTTGCTAACTTTTCTATATGTTCATTTAAAGTTACTTTATCCAATCCGTAGTCTGGTAAATCATCGTCACTTTCTTCTTTGGAGTTTTCTTTATCTTCAACCTTGTTTTCTGAAGGAATTTCGTTGGTTGTACCAGTCTCATTTACACCTATATTATTCTTCGGTTGCTCCTCTGTTTTATCTACATCAGTCTTATTTTTATCAATATTTTTAAGATTGTTTGAATCAGGTTTTAATTCTTTATTAGGATGTGTAGACGTTTCAGTTTTGGATTCTTTTTCTTTTATTCTTTTTGCTATTAAGTCTTGTGCTTGTTTCCATTCTACTTCTGACAAGTCGGATTTAGTGATACTTCTCAATGAACCACCTCCCGCTCTTGGAATGCTAAATGATTTGTCTTCCCATACAAAAGTTTCTTTTGCCAATACATCTTTCGGATCAAAAATATAACCATCTGGAGTTGCAAAACGACCTTCTGCAAGAGCTTTCTGAACTTCTTCAGCAGAATGGATAATTTGCCAATTCTGCATTCCAGCGCGTTTTTCAAGAGGAGTCACATTAGCAATAACGGAACCTGAGTCCTCGTGACCCGGCTTAGACCAAACTTCAGGACGAACCTCAGGGTGTTGCATGACATATTTAATAGTCGCAATTTGATCAGGCTCTAACCATGAGTAAGGCACAACGTGAATATGATCAATATGTGGAATAATGAATGAACTTCCAGTATCATAGGTAGTATTTGCTGCATGCATCGGCAAACTTGAGACATCTACAGCTAATCTTGCTTTAATCCCTGTGTCTACTATATCATAACGATAATGGTCTCGATCCTTAAGCATTAGTTCTTGTTCAGAAAAAGCAATTTGAGTCAGATCAAGTTCGTCTCGAGAATAGAAATATTCTTTTCCGTTTTCTTTAAGAACATAACCAACTTTACCATCTTTGGTAACTTTCCTAGTCACTTTTTTTGAATCAAATTTTGGTTTTTCTTCGTTATTCATTTTCTCTGAAGGAATAACACTATCATTAGCTTGACCTTTTTCCTTCATCCACTTGCTAACTTCATCTAATTCAAATTGTTCTAACTCTCCAAATCCCACATAATGGAAATGATTTCCATGCCTCGCTATAATGCCTGATTTATCAACTGAATAGATAGAATCTTTACTGAATACATATCCATCACTAGTATCGTATGGTTTGCCATCCAGACCTTTTCCATAAGCTTTAATTGAATTTCCTAAAAATTTATGTTCAACTGTACTGTTTGTTGGCTTTTGGGTATTTACTGGCTTGTTGTTTCCATTATTTTGTCCTTTTACTGAAATCATTCTCGCAATCCTCTGCTCTAAATCAGACATTTGAGAATAAGGGATAAAGTGGTAATGATCTCCGTGTGGCACTGCAACACCATTCGCAGTTTTTCTTGTAATTTGCGCTGGATCAAAGACAAGCCCATCTGATTCCACATGTCGTTGGCTGAGTGGCAAGGCATAAAGTTGTTTCAAGAGACTAGATACATCTTCACTTGGACTTGCTTGATAACTATTATCCACTTGTGGGCTAACAGTTGGAGCCCATCTACTAATATTTGTCTCAACATTACTTTGATTTGTTTGTCCATATGAACTACTATTCGATGCCTCTGATGAGCTACTGCTAGAAGAATTTATTGACGGACGATACCCAACTGAGCTTGTTTGACTACCTTTACCAGATAAGAAGGCTCGAGCTGCAGCTAATTCACTGGCAGACAAGTCACTCTTTGGAATATAATGAAAGTGATTGCCATGTGGAACGATGTAAGCATCGCCAGTATCCTCGATAATATCACTTGCATTAAAAACATAGCCGTCATCCGTTGTATAACGTCCCTGAGCCCTTGCTAGGGTAACTTCATTGCTAACTTTTGTTCCACTACCATGTCCGTGTTCTTGCTTCTGACGATTGATCTCATCCTTACTACGAATATTTTCTGCATGGGATGCATCTTTGAGGTATACATAATAGCGACCATCAACCTTGATGACATAACCACCCTTGACTTCGTTGACAATATCCTCATTTCGAAGTTGATAATTCGAATCCTTCATCAAAAGTTCTTCGCTGATAATAGCATCATAAGGAACCTTGCCATTAAAGTAATGATAATGGTCCCCATGTGAAGTTACGTAGCCTTGATCGGTAATCTTAACGACAATCTGTTCAGCATTAATACCTTCTCGCTGACTAACCTCATCTGGCGTCAGATTTTCAGTCTTAGCACTAGCCTGATTCCCTTCTATATAAGACACACGATTAGACTCTTTGCTAGTCTGTACCGCTTGGTAACGCCCCAATTCATAACTTGAAAGGCTTAAGGCTAAAAGAGCTACGGAACCAAGAACATATTTTTTATTGATTTTCATCTAAACACACTTTCTATTTCATTTATTCGTTAAATAAAGAACTACACTTTTTCCTAAAGAACTTCCTTAACTGGTTAAGCATACAACTGAAAAACGAAATCACTTTTAAAACTCCTCCTTCTATTTTCTATTTATCTAACAAGATTTGAGCGAGTGAGTTACCTCTTTATGTACTTAACCAGTTATTTAACTAGTTAATAGTTTACTCCTATCACATAAATCTGTCAAGAATTTTTTTGTCTTTCAGGTAAAATCTAGATAAAAAAGAGGAATATCCCCTAGTATGAGATAGATTCCTCTTTATAATATTTTAGTGTTGAAATGGCATAAAATCCGAAACAAAGGAAATGTTATCCTTATCTTCTGCGTTGACAAAATTTAAAAATAGCTTTTGAAATTCTTCAAATTCATAGTCTGAATGACAAATCCACTCCTTACCCGTCGAGACATACCATTTTCCAAGACTTGCAAGTTGCTCCTTGGTCAAGGATGGTACATGAGAGCAATGTTCAAAGTTAATAATATAAACTTTTTCATAGATTGATTTGATAAAATCTTTTAGCATAAACTTTCCTCGCTTAAATTCTATACCTAATAACTAGTTGTACTATTCAATCACTTGGGTCTCAGCTAGTTTTTTGTACCAGTGAGCTGATTTCTTCGGATAGCGTTCTTGCGTTTCAAAGTCCACATAGAAGAGGCCATAGCGTTTTTCATAACCATTTGACCAAGAGAAGACGTCCATGAGTGACCAGATGAAGTAGCCTTTGACTACTGCTCCATCAGTAATGGCATCTGAAATAACTTCCAAGTGTTGTTTCACATAATCAATACGTCCATCATCGTAAACAGTGTTATCGACAAATTCATCTTTGTATCCAAGTCCGTTTTCTGTGATGTAGATTTTCTTGTAGTTTGGATAATCCTTTTTCACGCGCATGATTTGGTCGTATAATCCTTGAGGATAGATAATCCAGTCCCAGTCAGTACGAGGTACATAGTCAGGAGCTACACGACGACCAACACCCTTGATCTGGTATTTAGAGCTTCCTTTTTCCCCTTTACCGTTGTGGATGATCTCAGTTTCACCATCAAAGGCTTCCATCCAATCGCTCATATAGTAGTTAATTCCGAGGAAGTCATTCAAATCTTTAGCTGCTTCAAGCGCTGCAAAGTCTTCGTCACGAAGATCCAAGCTACCACCATTTACTGATAAAATGTGGTTTACACCTTCCATTGTTGCATCTGAATAGTGTCCAAGGTATGTAGCATCCAAGATAAATTTATTGTGAATGATATCTTCTAACTCAGCTGCACGAACGTCTGCAGGGTTTTTAGGATCTAATGGATACTTAGTTGGAAGGGCGTGAACAACACCGATTTCACCTTTATAGCCTTTATCCTTGTAGAGTTTGACAGCACGAGCATGTGAAACCATCATATTGTGGTGAGATTGGAATACTTTGGCAAGGTCGTATTGAATACCTGGTGGAAATTTACCGACCAAGTATTGACCGTCACCGATTGGACCAATTTCATTAAAGGTTGTCCAGTAGTTTACTTCTGGAAATTCTTCGAAACAGAAGGCAGCATAATCTACAAAGTGTTCGATATTCTCACGATTCAAGAAGTCTCCATTTGAGTGAAGAGCTTCAGGTGTATCAAAGTGGTGAAGAGTTACGAACGGTTCCACATGACGTTTATGACATTCAGCAAATAACTTATGATAGAATTCTACCCCTTTTGGATTTACTTCACCATAACCTGTTGGAAAAATACGTGACCAAGCAATAGAAATACGGATACCGTTTACCCCATATTCCTCAGCCAACTGCAAATCTACTGGATATTTATGATAGAAGTCACTCGCTGGTTCAGCTGTATACCAATAGTTATCAGCTAAATATTTATCCCATGCAACTGGTCCTTTACCATCTGTATGTGTAGCACCTTCTGCTTGATAAGCCGCTGTTGCGCCACCAAAAATAAAATCTTTAGGAAGTGTTTTTGTCATTTTTTCACCTATTTCTTGATTGGATAAAATGAAAAGCGAGCGGAGAGGAGCTAGTGAGCTATCCATCTCCGTCTCACTTCTTGTACAAAGTCACCAAATAGTGACATAAAGGGGGAAAACAAATATATAATCCGGAGACTCTTTTACAGTCCTCAAGGTCAGTAGAATTGTGACATGAGGAGGTAAAAACGATATTTTTTTACCGACGAATTAACAAGGCGATTAGGAAATTCGCCATAGCGATTTCCGTGATGATAGGAGACTGTTTTACAGTCCCTATCATCAATCGAATTGAGCCTGAACAAATGTTAGAGCACCTTGTCCATCGCGTGTCAATTTAATGTACTGTGCACCTTCTGTCTTAGCCAGTTTGATACCTAATTTATCAGTTTCAGCCTTCATGTCCTCATAGTTTGAAGCTACTTGAGGAGCAAGGATAACAAGGTCAAATTCTGGCAACATTTCACGGTGAGCACCATAGCCACCAGCGGCTGCCTTAACAGGAACATTGTATTCTGCTGCTGCTTTGTTCAAGGCGTTGGCAAGAAGACCACTTGTTCCTCCACCTGCACAGAGAACGAGTACGTTGGTTTCTTCAGTGATTGTATTTTGTGCTGATTCTACTCCAGCTTTTTCAAGGATAGCATCCGCTTTAGCAGTATTGAAGTTTGCGGCAACTTTTTCTTTTAATTCATCGTTGACTTTACCAGAACGTTCTTCTTCAAGAATTTGTTCGTCATAAACTTTAAGGAATGGATAGTAGATTGCAATATCCACTACGATTAACAAGGCTGCAAGAGCAAATGACAAGAACTGGAAGTTTGTACCAAGAACAATACCTAGAGGTCCTGGTGTAGTCCATGGAAGGTTGGCAGTAAATGAGTTCATGCCAAGTGTTTCAATAAAGAACTTAAAGATCCATACGTTTGCAATAGGTGCGAAGATAAATGGAATAAAAAAGATTGGGTTCAAAACAAGTGGTGCACCAAACAAGATTGGTTCATTTACACCGAAGAATGTAGGAACTACTGAAGCACGTCCAATAGCACGATTTCGTTTCGACTTACACAACCACATAAACATGAATGGAACTACAAGAGTTGCTCCTGTACCACCCATAGTGACGATAAACATTTGTGTACCAGATGTAAGGATCTTATCAGCATGCATACCTTGTTGAAGAAGGTTCAAGTTGACTTCGGCATTTGCATATGTAATCGCTGCAATGGCAGGTTCAACGATAGATGGGCCGTGAATACCGACAAACCAGAAGAAGGCAAAAGCACCAAAGATAATTGTAATACCAAGATAACCGTCTGCTGCTGAGAAAAGAGGTGCAAAGAACTTACCGATTGATTCTGCAACGCTTGTACCAACAAATTGACGAGCGAGCAAGTCAAGAGCATAAAGAGAAACAACTGAAAGCGTAAACGGAATAACGTCTTTAAAGACTTGTGAGATATTCGGTGGAACTTCGTCAGGCATGCGAATAGTAACGTTGTTCTTAACACAAACCTTATAGATAGCTACAGTTACAAAAGCTGCCAGGAAGGCTGAAAGCAACCCTTTTGTTCCAAGGAATCCTGTCGCAAAGCCACCCTCGATTGGGTCAGCTGCTAACATCAGCAAACCAACAATAGCCGCCAGTAGCGTTGACATATAGTTGATTTGGTTGGTTTTCTCCATACTACGATTGACGGAGTCCGTTAAAGATTTAGCAGTGGTACCAGCTACCAAGACTGCTAGAATCCCCATAGAGTAGCTGTAAGGTTTCATCAAAAGTGCTACTACTTCATCAGACCATTTAAAGCCCCAAGAGTTTGGAACAAAAGCAATCAAGATAAAAATACTTGAGAAGAGAATGACTGGCATTCCTGCGATAAATCCATCCCGAATAGCACGAAGATAGATATTTCGAGATAGTTTTTCAAAGAAAGGCTTCCCTTTCTCGATATAGGCAATTAACTTATTCATTATTTAGCTCCTCTTTTATAAAGTTCAATTAAATGATGCACCAAATCTTTTAGCAAAATTGTTGTCATCAGGTGATCTTGTCCGTGCATCATTGTGATGCTGTATGGAATTTCTTCCCCTGCAGCTTCTTGAGCAAGCATAGATGTTTGCGCTTTGTGAGCTTCCGCAATGCAACCTGCTGCTTCTTCAACAAGAGCTTCTGCTTTCGCAAAATCACCAGCTTCAGCAGCCTTCAAAGCTTCCAATAATTTTGAACGAGCATCACCTGCATAGGCAACGATTTCAAAACCTAACAATGTTACTTCTTCTCTATTCATGATAGAATTCTCCTTATATATTTTTTAGTAAAGCGTTATGACAATAAACGTTGGATGTGTAGAACAAGATAAACTCGTTCACTCTTGTAGAGGTCAAGACTAGTTTCCTGAGCAATGACCTCATAAATTTTACTACCAATCTCGAATGCTTCTGGATAGGTATTCTTTATATGTTCTTCCATATCGAGCAAGGATTGATTATCATTGCGACTACGATCCAGATAATCCAAAAAATAATTTAGATGAATCATAAAGCGGTCGTAGAAATTATTATTTTCAGGTGTTCGCTGGATTTTATAACTCTTCAAAACGCTTTCGACTCTCTTTAAAATTTCCTTTCTCTTATCAATTGACTCAACAACTTCGACTTCATTCTCACCTTCGGCGTTTATGAAATGATAAGCGATACGAATGATTTCGTCTTCAGGAAAATTTTCTGTCAGTTTTTGACGATAAATTTCAAAAGCTTCTTGTGCAATTTGAAACGCGATAGGATATTTTGCAGAAATATCAGGCAAATTACTATCCTTATAGCGTCCTTGGCTAATAGCCTGATAAGAACAATAGATATGGTCTGTCAGAGTGACGTATAGATACTCTTGGACAGGATATTGATATTTTTTAGAAAGATTATCAATAATCTCATAAGTGACCGTAATAAAATCAAGCGGTACATCCTTGAGAAGAGCCATAAAGTTTTCTCGCGACTCTTCTGTTTTCATCCGAAAAACTTTTTCAACCTGATCCTCAGAAATCAAATCTCCCTTCTTCTTACCGAACGAAATACCCTTACCAATTACGATCAACTCCTCTCCCTTGCTATTCCGCACGAGAGAAACATTGTTATTCATTGGATTTAATATCCGATACATGGCAACCTCCTTGCCCTATTATTTAAGTTTTGTGAGCATAAAAAATGACCACAAATGAACTCAAAAAATATACATCTGAGTCATCTGTGATCATGCCTAATATTACTTAGTAACACTCACTTTGTATTAACTTGTGACTTAAGTATAGCACAAGATTTTTATTTTGTAAACCTTTACATACAACTTTTTTTAAAAGTTTTTTTGCTAGGGTTTTAGGACATAAAAGGGGGAAAATTTAGACACGTTCAGTCCATGAAGTAGCTGTTGTTTGAAGTACTTTATTGAGTTCATCAATGTTTTCAAATCCAGTTGTACGAAGCCATTCGCGAGCTGCTGCTTCACCGTCTTTGATGTAAGCTTCAACTGAGCCAGCCCATGTTGCACGTCCACAAAGAACACCATTGAAGTTTGCACCTGATTCGTGGGCAAAGACAAGAGTTTCTTGGAAGAGTTTAGCGGATACACCTGCACTCAAGTAGATGTAAGGAAGGTTAGTCGCTTCGTCTTGAGCTTTGAAGAAAGCAGCTGCTTCTTCACGGCTGTAAACGACTTCTCCATCACCAAATCCTTCAACATATTTCACGTTTACTGGAACTTCAACCTTCAATACGTCGATGTTGAAACGTGGATCAGAGAATACTTTCATAGCTTCGATAACTTTACGAGGTTTTACTTTCGCATATTCTACAGAACCTGCATCAGCAATCTTTTCATCATAAGCCAAGATTTCCAAGAAGAAAGGAATATCTTCGGCAACACATTCAGAACCAACACGTTCGATGTAAGCTTGTTTTTGTTGGTTCAATTCATCTGAACTATCTACATCGTAGTAAAGCAAGAATTTAACTGCATCTGCACCTTGTTCTTTGATACGTTTTGCAGACCAAACATCCAAACAGTCAGGCAAACGTTTTGTACTTGAAGTATCATATCCTGTTTTTTCATATGCAAGAAGAAGACCAGCTTCTTTATCCAAAGCTTTTGTTGCAGGAAGTCCGTATTCAGGGTCAAGAAGCATAGATGAAGCGTATTTTGTCAATTCATCCGCTACCAAGACTTTAAGTTCTTCCATTTGAGCTACTGTTGGCTCTTCTGTTTGGTATTGAGCCATAAGGCGTTTCAAAGCACCACGTTGGTCAAAAGCAAGAGCTGAGATGATACCATTCTCATTAGAGAGTTTTTGCATACAAGCGCGTTTATTTTCTGTTAAAACCATTTTATACCTCTTTTACAATTAATTGGTCATATAGACCTTGATAGTTAGCCATATTGACATGACCAGTCATTTTTTCTTGAGCATTAAGCATACCAAGGACATTTGCCTTGATCAACAGTTCTTGATCAGATTCTTTATGGAACAATCCTGAAGCAATACCTGCTACTGTAGAATCACCAGATCCAACTGGGTTTACAACTTGGATTCTTGGAATATCTACTTTATAGAAAGTATCTCCGTGCTTAGCAAAGGCACCATTAGCACCTAAAGAAACGATGATCCACTCAATTCCTTCAAATAGGGGCTCTTCAAGAACCTCTTTTAATTCATCCAAATCTTTAGAAATTTCTCTTCCTAAAAGTTGAGACAATTCTTCATTATTTGGTTTGATAACTGTTGGCTTATGTGGAGATTCAAGAACCGCCTGAAGTGAAGCTCCTGAACAGTCCAAGACAACAGGTTTACCAGCTTGGTTAGCAAGTTCAACCAGACTAGCATAATAATCCACTGGAAGTCCTGCTGGTAGACTACCTGAAATGGCCACTACCTCTACAGTCTCTAAAAGTTCTTTGAAATGAGCCAAGAAATCTTGACCTTCTTTTTCTTGAACTTCAGGACCTTTTTCTAGGATTTCTGTTTGGTTTTCTCCATGTAGAATTGCGATACAGTTACGGGTTTCACCTTGAATAGAGAAGAAACGTTTGCTTACTTTATCATCAATATTTTCTACTAAAAAATCGCCAAGTTTACCACCGACAAGTCCTGTTGCGACTACGGAGTCACCAAATTCTGATAGGACCCGAGTAACGTTAAGACCTTTACCACCAGCCGTTTTCGTAACATCTACAACACGGTTGACAGTGTCAATTTTTAATTCATCCAAAGGATAGGAAATATCAATGGATGGGTTCATTGTGACTGTTAAAATCATAGGTCACCTCTTAGTCGTGGTATTCACCGCGATCCCATTTTTCAAGGAATTCTGTAAAGAAGTTGGCATCCGTTTGATGGTCGTTATGAGTTTCAACGTGTTGGATTTTAGCGATCAATTTTTTGTTTTCTTCAGATGGTTTGTATTCAGCATTGATGAAAGCTTCAATGATATCACACATGAGCAACTCACCAGTGATTTTACCACCAAATCCGATAACGTTGGCATTCAATTGTTCTTTTGCATAAAGAGCTGTTGTCATATCACGAACCAAAGCAGAACGAACACCTGGAACCTTGTTAACAGCGTTATTGATACCTACACCAGTACCACAGATACATACACCAAGATCAGCTTGGCCACTAACTACTGCTTCACCAACTTTTTTACCAAAGATTGGGTAGTGTGTACGAGCGTGGTCATAAGTACCAAAGTCGATGACTTCATGTCCTTTTGATTTCAAAAATTCTGAAACCGCCATTTTTTCATTTGTTACGATGTGGTCACATCCAATTGCAATTCTCATTAGTTATTCCCTCCGATTAATTATATAAATCTAATATCATTTATCCTTACTCAAGAAAAATCAAGATTAGCTTAGGAAGCGAGCTGCGAGCATAACTGAGGTTAGCTAAAGTGAGCTGACGACAGATTATCTTGATTTTTGAAGAGTATTAGCACATTTTGTTCAACATGTCGACCCTGATTTGGTGACGACCACCGTCATACTTACCATTTACAAAGCCTTTAGCGATGTTCTTAGCCAATTCATCACCAACAAGTTGTGCCCCCATAGTGATCATACGTGAGTTGTTGTGGCCACGAGTCATATAAGCTGAACGTTCGTCAGATACTTCTGCAGCAACCATTCCTTTGATTTTAGTTGCAACCATAAATGGACCTGCACCATAAGCATCAATGACAATACCAAGGTTTTGTTCTTCTTTGTTTACTTCTGCAGCAACTGCAAGAGTTACATCAACGAAGTCTTGACCTTCAGCTGTAACATCCACAACGTGGAAGTTTTCTTTTTCCAAGAAATCTTTAACGACTTCTTTCAATCTCAAACCTGCAGCATCTGCACCAATAACAATAGACATATTGTATACTCCTTTTTTATAATAGACCAGTAAAAATTTTTTGGTTCTGGAAAGAAAATGACCATCACCAAATAGTTACTAGTAGTTTTGTTGACTATTTTAGATTAAGAATGAATCATCTATTCACTCTTAGTAACTTCTCCTTGGAGAAATTGGAAGAATAACTTGTCAAAACAAACACAAATTGTTCTTTCTAAACATAATATACTACTATTGTTTAAAAGAGTCAACAGTTTGTGTTTGTTTTTGTTTATTTTTTTAGAAAATTTCTATATCAAAACCAATTTGATCACTTTGAGCTGGATTTAAGATTCGAACATTTTTCTTATCTTCTAGATGATCGCCCTCTTCGAGTGAAGTTGACAAACCTGACCAAGGTTCCAGAGCAAGGAAAGGACCTTTATTAAGCGTTGACCAAACGATGAGGTTTGGAAACTCTTTAAAGTCTAGTTTCAATCCCTTTTCATGCTTGCGTGACATTAAAGAAACAGAGCGAGAGGCTAATTCATCTAATGTCACAGCATCATAGCTAAAGAAATCATAATTTAGATCTAATTCTTTTTGGTCTTTTAAGAAGGCACTTCTATCTTGAAAATCTAACATTCCAGTTTCTGGGAATGGTTTCGGAACTGTACATGTTTCAGCTTTTTCAAATTGAAGATAATAATCTTCATAGGTTTCATCATCAAATAAAGGACAGTTAAAGCCTGGATGTCCACCAATAAAGTAAGGCATCTTTTTATCTGTTTCCTTATTAGTAACTTGATACTGTGTACGAATAGTCTTTCCAGTAACTGTATAAGTTATTTCTAAGCGAAAATGATATGGATAATTCTCATACATTTCTTGATCATCTTCAATAGCAAAAGTAACCGAGTTATCCGTTTGATCCACTAATTCAAAATCTTTTTTCCGTACAAGACCATGACGTGGGATTTTACCTTTTACTTGACTACCATCTTCTTGATCATACAATACAGTATCATTTCTAACAGATCCACAAATTGGAAATAGAACAGGTGCTTGTCCACTCCAGTAAGTTGGATCTCCTTGCCACAAATACTCAATTCCATCTTTGTCTTTTATCGAAGAAAGTGCACCACCAAAAGTTTGAAACTGTACACTTAACTGTTCTGTTTTTAATTCAATCATTAGAATTACCTCCATTTATTTAAGCCCTAAAAAAACTAGGCTGTCGACTCCAGATTTGGAAACTGACAACCTAGTTTTTACAATTTACATTTTTAGGAGCGAATTATTTTGCGTTTGCTGCGTATTCTTCATTACGTTTAATCATTTGTTTTCTGTACCATGCAAAGATACCAACGTAGAATACTAGGAATACTAATGCGCCAAGGATAGCTTTGATATCACCAGTTGTAGCATTACCAATTGCCCAACCAAATAGTTTTTCGATTGGTCCTTCAAGAGTTGAGTGAGTAATCAATTGAGTTTGGCTTACACCTTCTGGGAAGGCACCTACACCTTTAGCAAGTTCAGTTGCGAATGGTGCGATAAGTGTACCTGAAAGAAGGAAGAGTGGCAACAAGAGTGTTCCGAAGATAATCATACGGAGCAATTTACCACGAGTAACTACCAAGAGAGCTGGAGTTACACCCATTGCGATGATACCAGCAAGTGGCAAGATACCATTTCCGACATTTGAAAGAAGCACAGCTTCAACCAACATGATTGGTGCAAGTACGTTGGCACAAGCCCAGATTTCAGCACGACCAGCGATAAATGGCCAGTCAAGACCGATGTTGAATTTACGTCCTTGAAGACGTTTAGTAGCAACGTTTGTAATACCTTGTGAAAGTGGTTCTACGGCTGCGATGAACCATGAACCGATCAATGAGAAGAGCTCCAAGCAGACACCGGCAGTCAAACCAAGTGACAACCAACCTTTAATAACAAGTTCCCATGAAGATGCATCTTCTACTCCAGCAACTGGATGTGGAGTTCCCATCAAACCAATAACGATACCAAGGATGAAACCGATGAAGAATTTAGATCCCCAGAAACCGATTCTCTTATTCAATTTAGCAGCGTCAAAGTCAAATTTATCAAGACCTGGGAAGAGTTTATCAAAAATCTTATCCAAAACCATGATAACTGGGTTCATCATGTAGTTCATGTGAGTTGAAGTCATTGGTGATGAACTTGGTGCGTTAAGAAGGTCGTCAAATGTTGGTTTCATCAAGTCAGAGTTGATGATTTTAAGAACCCCAACAAGGACAACTGCTGCAGTCGCGATGAAGAGTGAAACTCCTTGGCTAACTCCATTGTTGTCAGCGTACCATTTAATCAAAAGACCAGTGATAGACAAGTGCCAGATATCAAAGATATCGACGTCAAGTGTATCAGTTTTCTTCATTGCAAGCATGACAATGTTGACAATCAACATCACAAGCAAGAAGTAAAGTGTCCAGGCAGAACCCCAAGTGATTGTAGCAAGTGGTGCCCAACCAACGTCGGTGATGTTCAATTGAATACCAGTATTTTCAACGAATTTTGCAAGAGAAGCTGAGAAAGCTCCGTTAAGCATTCCGATGATCGCACCGATACCTGTAAGCGCGATGGCAAGTTTAATACCACCTTCAAGTGCTTTGGAGAATTTCACTCCGAAAAGCAAGGCCAATACTGTCAAAATGATCAGCATGATGATTGGGCCACCCATAGCCAAGATAGGTTTAAAGAAATCGTTGGCCAGATTGATAATGATATCCATAATTTTCCTCCCTTTATTTTTATGGAATATTTACAAAGTAATAATTAGCTTAGACCATGTTCTTTGATAGCTGCTTCAATATTGTCATAGACTGGAGCGCTCATAGCTGGAATACGGAACAAGATTGGTCCTGCTTCAACAACTGGAATACCTGGTTCAAAACCTAAATCAGTAGCAGCGATTGGTGTGAAGATATCATAACCTTTAATCAAGTCTTCATTGACATCTTTTACCATAACGGCATCACATTGAACATCGTACCCACGGTTAGAAAGTTCTTCTTCAAGAGCACTTTTAATTTGGTGGCTTGAGTTAACACCTGCACCACAAGCAGCAAGAATTTTAATCATTTGGATTTCCTCCGTTTTTATATAAAAATTATTAACAAATTAAGCAGTCGCTTCTGAGATATATTGGAACAAGGCTTCAGGTTCCGTAATCTTAGATAGTGCTTCAAGATGACCATTGCCTGTAAAGAAGTCCATCAACTGTGCAAGAATATTTGTTTGACTTGAACTTGAATTGTTGATGATAAAGAACAATAATGACACTTCTACTTCCTTATCAGGAGCAATCATATTGTGAAATGTAACTGGCTTCTCTAAACGTACTACAACTACATTTTCAGTAAGGTTATGAATGGTATCAGTGTGAGGAATCGCTACGTTTGGCAAGTCCTTCCCTAAAAATTCCATATCTAAACCTGTTGGAAATGACTTTTCACGTTCAATCAAAGCCAATCGATAAGTATCCGTAACAATTTTACGTTCTTCTAATAAAGTTGCAACCTGATCAAAGAGTTGTTCTTGATTATCCGCTTCTAAGCAAAACACTAAGTCTTTGTCAAAGAAATGATCTAATCCCATGACCTTCTCCCTTCATATTTAACTTTTATGGTATAAGTATAACACTATATGAAACCGTTGTCAATCTTTTTTGTTGTATTTTGTTTGATTTTTATTTTTTTTGTTTACGTTTTAAACATTTTCTAATTTCAAACATATTTTTTATAAATTTCTTGATAAGTGAAACAAAAAACAGGAATGCCTCCTGTTTTCACGATTTTAACTCTTTTTATTTGTCCAACTTTCTTCCACCATAGGAAGGATATTTTTCAATACTTCTGGAACACCTTCAAGAGAAACATATCTAAACTTACCATCATCGGATTTAAAAACCCAGATAATTAAATATTTACCATTCTTAGCAATATAGTTTACTACGTAGGCCTCATAGCCACCGATAGTTGATTTTGACCCCCATACCTTGGAAAAGTCTTGACTTTTCTGTTTAGATTCATAAATGCTCGTTGAAATTTGAACAGTTTCTAGCGCTGCGTACTCACTTTCACTAATACCAAACTGCTAAGGTTTAAAGGTATTGAGAGTTACAATATTGACATCCGTCCCATCACAGTACTAAATGTCACCTCCACCTTCAATTTCTTTGAAATGAACCCATGATTTAGGAATTTTTACATAACCATAATCATCAGATCCAACTATTTGAGTTTCTTCTGTCTGGCTAGATAAGAAAGGCGATGATTAAGTGCCACTGGTCCGGACGTGATTCGCAACCACGCAAATAAAGCCCCAGCACTTGCACTGCTGGGGCTTTTCCATTTCTCATGGCTTAGAAAACTATCACTTTTTCGCAGAATCCGTATAACACATTTACGGAGCAGATGCAAGAAAATGCGTTTTTTGAGAGGTTCTGACTAAAAATACGTCTATTTATTTTTTATGGTTTTTTATTGTAAAGTAGACCCAACCGAATGAACATAGGTTGTAGAAAGCAAATGAAAAAACTGCAAGGATGATAGCTCCTGTATCTAAATAACCTCTTTCAAGACCGTTTTTCAACAACAACAAGCCTGTAGTTTCGACAACGATCAAACATAAAAATATATAAAAAATTTTCGCATTAAGCATATTGTTACCGCTTTCTTTTTATTTGGTTTTATTGTATAATAAAAGTTGAAAAAAATCAAAAAAACATAACCACCTGTCTAACGGGTGGTTTTTACTAGGGCTATAAGCCCAAATTACCAGCCAGCGCCTAAAGACGCTGGCTTCATTCTTGACTCGTCACTTGCCTCTTAAAGACGCTTGAGTATTACTTACCACTTTCCCTAAAGGGATCCTCATATTCTTTTACACTTAATTTATCTAGTGCTATATCATCTTTACTCGTTCTCAAATTTTCATACTCGTGAAGAAATCATCCACTGTATAATTGCTTTAATCTTGAATATATTTCTTAATTGTGGCTTCATTAAGTACATAATAACCTTCCGACCAGAAATGTCTATTCCCAAACTTATATAGTTGATTGAAATAAGATATGAACAAAGAGATTAGGAAAGTCAAATCAATTTCTAAAAATGTTTTAGAATTTGTAGTGTACTATTCTAAGTTCAATCTGCTATACTTGAGGTTGGCGCGTTTGTCAAACATTAAGAAAAGAGGCTGGGCAAAAAGTCTTTAAAATCAGAAAAACGCATAATATCAGGTGTTGAAAACCTTGATACTATGCGTTATATTTTTTTCATTTTCGGAGAAAATTGACTTTTTACCCAGCCACTTAAAAAATCATTATTTTATATTTATCTTATTTTTTCTTGAAATCTCAACTATTCTTCATCCATACTCAAGACGCTGAGGAAGGCCTCTTGAGGAACTTCTACTGATCCGATGGCTTTCATGCGTTTCTTACCAGCTTTTTGTTTTTCGAGGAGTTTGCGTTTACGAGAAACGTCACCACCATAACACTTGGCAAGAACGTTCTTACGAAGGGCCTTGATATCTGTACGAGCCACAATCTTATGTCCAATTGCTGCTTGGATTGGCACCTCAAATTGTTGACGAGGAATGATTTTCTTGAGCTTATCAACGATGAGTTTTCCGCGTTCATAAGCAAAGTCCTTGTGAACGATGAAGCTGAGGGCATCTACCTTATCTCCATTGAGGAGGATGTCCATTTTAACCAACTTAGATGGACGATACTCTGATAATTCGTAGTCAAAACTTGCATAACCACGTGTTGAAGACTTAAGCTTATCAAAGAAGTCGAAGACGATTTCAGCCAGTGGAATTTGATAGATAACATTGACACGATTGTCATCAATATAGTCCATAGTCACAAAGTCCCCACGCTTACGCTGAGCCAATTCCATTACTGCTCCGACGAACTCCTGTGGTACCATGATTTGCGCTTTAACATAAGGCTCTTCAATGGTCGCAATCTTAGTTGGGTCTGGGAACTCAGATGGGTTAGACACATCCATAGACTCGCCGTCTGTCAGATTGACCTTATATATAACGGATGGTGCAGTCATGATCAAATCAATGTTGAACTCACGCTCTAAACGTTCTTGGATTACATCCATATGGAGAAGTCCAAGGAAACCACAACGGAAACCAAATCCAAGTGCCTGAGATGTTTCTGGTTCAAACTGAAGACTAGCATCATTCAGTTGCAATTTTTCAAGGGCTTCACGTAGGTCATTGTACTTGTTTGACTCAATTGGATAGAGACCCGCAAAGACCATAGGATTCATCTGCTTGTAGCCATGTAAGGGCTCTGCCGCAGGATTGGTTGCCAAGGTAACTGTATCACCCACACGAGTATCCTGAACCGTCTTGATAGAAGCCGCAATATAACCAACGTCCCCAGTCGCAAGAAAATCACGACCAACTGCTTTCGGAGTAAAAATACCAACTTCTGTCACATCAAAGGTCTTACCATTGCTCATAAGCTGAATCTTATCGCCAGGTTTGACCACTCCATCCATGACACGCACTTGGAGGATAACACCACGGTAGGCATCGTAAACAGAGTCGAAAATCAAGGCCTTAAGTGGCGCCGTCACATCACCTGTTGGCGCTGGCACTTTTTCTACGATTTGCTCGAGGATTTCTTCAATCCCAATACCAGCCTTGGCTGAAGCTAAGACCGCTTCACTAGCATCCAGTCCAATGACATCCTCAATCTCCGTACGCACGCGCTCAGGGTCTGCTGCTGGCAGGTCAATTTTATTAATGACTGGCATGATTTCCAAATCATTGTCCAAGGCCAGATAAACGTTGGCAAGGGTTTGGGCCTCAATCCCTTGGGCAGCATCGACTACCAAAATCGCTCCCTCACAGGCAGCTAGCGAACGTGAAACTTCATAGGTAAAGTCCACGTGCCCCGGCGTGTCAATCAAATGGAAAATATAAGTTTCGCCATCTTTTGCAGTATAATTCAGCTCGATGGCATTAAGTTTAATAGTAATCCCACGTTCTCTCTCTAGGTCCATACTATCAAGAAGCTGAGCCTGCATTTCGCGACTAGAAACTGTCTCAGTCGCTTCTAAAATACGGTCTGCTAGTGTTGACTTCCCATGGTCAATATGGGCGATAATAGAGAAGTTACGGATCTTCTCCTGTCGTTTTTTCAATTCTTCTAAGTTCATGATTCTCTTCCTTTCAGGGTATTTATTTATTATAAATTGTTTTTGACATTTTGACAAGACCATACCCTGCTAGGAGTACTAATCTTCAGCGACAAAGCCGTCATTTTCGATAAAGTGGTGTTCTGTCATCCCTTGGTCTGTAAAGACAATCCCGTGAAGGACTCCACCATAAACAGCTCCTCCATCCATTCCAATCTTGCCATCTTCTGTAGTCCAAAGCTCAGCAGTACCACGCTCTTGCTTTAACAAACCATAGACCGGTGTATGGCCAAAGACAATGATTTTTCCAGTATGATTTTCTGCTTCGTGGAATGGTTTTCTAAGCCAGACTTTTTTATAATCTGTAGTTTCATGCCAGTCATCCAAGGTCAAATCAATACCTGCGTGAACAAAGATATACTTGTCTGTCTCTACCACAAATGGCATTTGACGAATAAATTCGACTAAGTTTGCTGCTTCAGTCTCGACACGCTTAGCATCTGCTACTCCATCTACTGGTGCATCTAGAGGACGACCTAAAATGGAATTAATGGTTGTATCCCCACCATTTCGACGATAGTGGTCATAACTTTCTTCAGGATTATCTAACCAAGTTAAAAACATATACTCGTGGTTCCCAGATAAGCAGATAGCTCCTTGATTGTCCACTAAATCCTTAACTATTTCAAGAACACGGCGGCTATCTTCTCCTCTATCAATCAAATCTCCAAGAAAGAGTAATTGAGTCTTGCCATCCCATGTTTTAAGTAAGTCTTCCAGCATTCCAGCTTTTCCGTGGACATCACCAATTACATAATAGTCTGTCATTTATTTCTCCTTACTTTGTAATAATTCTCTCGCTTGATTCAATGCTGCTTCCGTCACATTCTCCCCAGCCAACATCTTAGCGACTTCTTCAATTCTTTCTTCAACTGTCAGCAAGCGAACTGTTGAAACGGTCGAATATTCATTGCTAATCTTTTCGATGAAGAACTGATAATCTGCAATCGCAATAACTTGAGGAAGGTGAGAAATAGCTAATACTTGACCGTGCTGTCCAATTTTGTGAATTTTTTGTGCGATGGCTTGAGCTACACGACCTGAAACTCCCGTATCTACTTCATCAAAGACAATGCTAGTCTTGCCTTCTTTTCGAGAAAAGGCAGACTTAATGGCTAGCATGAGACGAGACAACTCTCCACCAGAAGCTACTTTTACTAAAGGTTTAAAATCTTCTCCAGGATTGGTTGAAATGTAAAACTCAACACTCTCATTACCTTCACGACTGAATTTTCCTTGACTAAAACGAACTTGAAATTGTGCTTTCTCCATGTAAAGGTCTTGCAATTCTTGCTTGATTTCAGCTTCTAAGTCCTGCGCTATTTTATGGCGAGCCTGAGCAACTTGACCTGCTAGGTCCACAAGATTTTTTTCAAGTTTCTTGAGTTCGATTTCCATATCTTCAGAAGATAGATTATTTCCTGTTAGAAGATTGTATTCGTCTGTAATCTTGGCAAAGTATTCAAGGACATCATCTACACTACTACCATACTTACGGGTAATGGTATGAATCAAATCTAGTCGACTTTCAACCTGCATCAGACGATTACCATCAAAATCTAAATCATCGATAATGGATTCCAATCGCTTGGTTATATCTTCTAGAACATAATAGGATTCAGAAAGGGAGCTTGAAATCTCACGATACTCTGGATCGAACTCTTCAAGACTTTCCATATCATTCATGGCCGAACGAACATTTGCAAGGCTTGAAAATTCTTCATTATCAAGCATACTATAAGCATTTGTTAAAGTATCGGCAATATGTTTATGGTTCAGTAGTTTGTCTCTTTCTTGATTGAGAGTAACATCTTCACCAGCTTTCAAATTAGCTGCTTCAATCTCAGCCATCTGAAATTCCAACATCTCAATTCGCGCCTTGTGTTCTTGCTGATTTTTTTTGATGTCAAGCACTTGCTTGCGCATACGACGATAGTTGTCAAAGCTAGCCTGATATGCTTCTTTTAATTCAAAGAAAGAAGTATCTCCAAACTCATCCAACATCTGGATATGTCGATGTGGACGCATTAACTCCTCTTGGTCATGTTGACCATGGATATCAACTAGCTGTTGACCAATTGTCCTTAATACTGAAAGATTAACCATCTGTCCATTGACACGACTGATGCTACGGCCGTTTTGTAAAATTTCGCGACGAATAATGATTTCATCACTCAATTCTAATCCTTGTTCATCAAAAATTTCTTCTAGCGCGCGATTACTTTCAATTGAAAAAAGACCTTCAATTTCTGCTTTTGGAGCCCCATGACGAATAACTTCTGTTGTAGCTCGAGCTCCTAACATCATATTCATAGCATCAATAATGATTGATTTACCCGCACCTGTTTCACCAGTTAAAACTGTCATCCCTTGTTCAAAGTTCAAAGAAATTGATTCGATGATAGCAAAATTTTTAATCGAAATTTCCAGTAACATATAATCCTACCAATTTTTAACTTGCTCAAAAATATCTTTGGCTGTTTCTTCACTTCTCAATACCATCAAGATGGAATTATCATCAGCAATACAGCTAAAAATTTGGTCAGAAAAAACAGCCATCAACTGACTCTTAACGAAAACAGTATTTCCTGGAATGACTTGCAAATTGATCATATATCCCATTCGTTCAGCATGAACAATATTGTTTTCTGTCAATTGCAAGCTTCTAACGATTGATTTTGGTAATTCATAAATGTAAGTATTGTCTTTCAATGGAATTTTTACAATACCTAATTCTTTAATATCTCGGGAGACTGTTGCTTGAGTAGCAGAGATACCAGCTTCTCTCAAGTGTTCAACGATTTCTTCCTGTGTGCCGATTTGATAATCTGTAACAAATCTTCTAATCTTCTCAAGTCGCTCTTTTTTATTCATCTTTAAATTCTCTATGTGCTTTCTCCACTATTTTTTCTATTTCAGAAGTAACCTGATTGATTGCGTGATCTTCTTTTCGCAAATAGGCTAAAAACTCGATATTCCCATGACCACCTTGAATAGGAGAATAGTCCAATCCTAAGACTGAAAATCCTTCATCAACTGCCATTTTAGTAACTGATTCTAAAACATTTTGGTGAACCTTGGCATCTCTGATAATTCCATTTTTACCAATCTGTTCTCGACCAGCCTCAAATTGAGGCTTAACTAGAGCCACAACCTGACCTTGATCGGCTAAAACACGGTGTAAGGCTGGCAAAATAAGGCCTAGGGAAATAAAACTGACATCGATACTTGCGAAACTTGGTTCCTGATTAAAGTCGGTCTTTTCAGCATAACGGAAATTAAACTGCTCCATACTGACAACACGAGGGTCTTGGCGTAATTTCCATGCCAGTTGGTTAGTACCAACATCAACTGCAAAAACTTGTTTAGCACCATTTTGCAACATGACATCCGTAAAACCTCCAGTTGAAGCTCCGATATCAATGGTCGTTTGTCCCTCAACTGATAGATCAAAAATATCTAGCGCCTTCTCAAGTTTCAAGCCACCACGACTGACATACTTAAGTTTCTCGCCCTTGAGTTTCAACTCTGTATCGTCAGGAATTTTTTCTCCTGGTTTATCAAATCGTTCGCCATTTATAACAGCGACTACCAAACCAGCCATAACACCTCGTTTGGCTTGTTCTCTCGTTTCAAATAAACCTTGTTTGTAAGCTAATACATCTACTCTTTCCTTAGCCATTGATTCTCAAACTTTCTACTATTTTCACAATTGGTTCTTTGTCAAAGATCACAACCTGGCTAATCTCTTCAAGTTTCGCATTAGCTTGATCCAAGGTTTGATTGCAAAACGCTATCGCCTGGTCTAATCCCAACAATGCAGGATAGGTTGACTTCTCGGCTTGCAAATCTTTCTGGGGTGTTTTGCCGATTTCCTCAAAGCTAGCGGTAACATCAAGCACATCATCTCTCACTTGGAAAGCAAGCCCAATCAACTCGCCAACTTTTTTAAGCTGCTTCTGAAGTTTTTCATCCAATCCAGCAATGATACCAGCCGCTTGGAAAGGAAAGGCTAAAAGTTTACCAGTCTTATTAGCATGGATAGTCTGAAGTTCCTCTAAATTCAAGTGTTTTCCTTCGCCTTCCATATCCAAAACTTGACCAGCCACCATTCCCATACTTCCAGAAGCAATTGATAAATTAGCTATTAAATCAACCTTTGTTTGACTCGGCAAATCAGCTTTAGCAATTAAAGCATAGGGATCCAAAAAAAGTGCATCCCCTGCTAAAATAGCTAGAGCTTCACCATACACCTTATGGTTGGTCAAACGCCCCCGACGAAAATCATCATTATCCATAGCAGGAAGATCATCATGGATCAAACTTCCTGTATGAATCATTTCTAGTGCCGCTGCAACTTGAGCATGTTCCTGAGTGATAGGCACTTGTAAGGAGTCCAAAACTTCTAAAAGTAAATATGGACGAATCCGTTTACCACCAGCATGGACGGAATAGAGAATAGATTCTCTTAAACTGGACGCAAATTGTTGGTCCCCATAAAAGTCTTCAAGAGCTGACTCGACCAAAGCTAGTTTTTCCTGCTTGTTCATACCAGTTCACTTTCTGTTCCATCTTCTTGCATAACCTTGACCAAGGTCTTTTCGGCTTTGTCAAGAGTAGCTTGCAATTCTTTTGACAAGAGCATTCCCTTTTGAAAAGCCGAAATAGCATCTTCCAAAGCAATTTCACCATTCTCTAAGCTTTGAACAATCGTTTCAAGTTCTGCTAGATTTTCCTCAAATTTCTTTTGTTTTGACATCTCTTACCTCTAATTCTACTTGACCGTCCCGCATCAACAGTGATACTTGGTCATTTTCTTTCAAATCTTTCGCAGAAGCGACTACGACTTCTCCTTTTTTGACAATTGCATAACCTCTGGCTACAATTCGACTAGTATCTAGCATAAGGAGAGCTTCTGATAGGCGTTTTACTTCTGCTACTTTTGCATCATAGGTCACAGCCATCTGGCTACGCAGCAGTTTCTTTAATTGCTGGATACGATCCTGATAACGCTGAATCTTGATGGTTGGTGATAATTGTTCCAAACGGTGGACTTGTTCTTGCACCTTTTGTTGATTTCGAACCAATTCAGCATTCAGTCCTTGCTTCAGTCGCAGCTGTAACTGATCTAAGCGTTGTAGATAGCCGTCATATAAACGCTCTGGTTGTCTGAAGATGACCGATTGACTGAGGATTCTCAAAGTTTCTTGTTTCTTTGACAAGGTATGCTTAACCGCTGTAGTCATGCGTTTTTCTTGATTCTGAAGATAGGTCAAAAGATCTAACTTAGTTACTGGTGTAGCGAGTTCAGCAGCAGCTGTCGGCGTTGCCGCTCTCTTGTCAGCAACAAAATCAGCCAAGGTGACATCTGTTTCATGACCTACACTCGAAATAATCGGTAAACGAGATTCAAAAATTGCTCGAACTACAATTTCTTCGTTAAAGGCCCAAAGATCTTCAATGGAGCCTCCCCCACGGCCGATAATCAGAACATCTAAGTCATCGCGTTCATTGGCTCGAGTTATATTACGAGCAATTTCCTCTGCAGCACCCTCACCTTGAACTTTAGTAGGATATAAGACAATTTCCACACCAGGGAAGCGTCTGCTAACTGTCGTAATAATATCCTGAATAACAGCTCCGCTACGGCTAGTCACCACACCTATTTTTTTTGAAAATTGTGGTAAAGATTGTTTAAATCGCTCTTGAAATAAACCTTCTTCCGCCAGTTTCTTCTTAAGCTGTTCAAATTGGATAGCCAAGGCACCAACACCATCTGGTTCAGCTTTTTCAATAATAATCGAATAGCTTCCACTTGGCTCATAGACTTGAACACGACCAACTACATTGATCTTCATCCCTTCTTTCAAATCAAAACCTAGTTTCTGATAAATACCTGACCAAATGGTTGCCTGAATAACTGCACGATCATCCTTAAGAGAAAAATACTGATGGGTTGGACGCTTACGGAAGTTAGAGACTTGACCAGTTAAATATACCCGTTCCAAGTAGGGGTCTTTATCGAATTTCATTTTTAAATACTTGGTCAAAGTCGTAACCGATAAATACTTTTCCATCTCTACCTCCTTCTTTTCTCTAGTTTTTCCTGGGTATTATTATACCAAAAAAACGTTTAAAAATCTTGTATTTCCACCTAGAATAGTGAAAATACAGGGAATTTATGTGTGAATTAATTTCTTAATATTTTTGCCCCTTTTTTGCCCCCTGAACAGAAAAAAAGCCCTTCGGATAAAATCCGAGGGGCTTAAATCTTGTTTAATCAAGAGCCGAACTTTTGAGTTTCAAGGTTCGGGATAAAATAGTTCACTGAACTATTTTATTTTTTAAGGTTGTAGAATGATTTCAATCCACGGTATTCAGCTACTTCACCAAGTTGATCTTCGATACGAAGCAATTGGTTGTATTTAGCGATACGGTCAGTACGTGAAAGTGAACCAGTCTTGATTTGTCCTGCGTTAGTTGCAACTGCGATGTCAGCGATTGTTGAATCTTCAGTTTCACCTGAACGGTGTGATACAACGGCAGTGTAACCAGCTTCTTTAGCCATTTCGATAGCGTCGAATGTTTCAGTAAGAGTACCGATTTGGTTAACTTTGATAAGGATTGAGTTAGCAGCGCCTTCAGCGATACCTCTTTCAAGGTAAGCAGTGTTTGTTACGAAGAAGTCGTCACCAACCAATTGAACTTTACCACCAAGACGTTCAGTAAGAGCTTTCCATCCATCCCAGTCGTTTTCGTCCATACCATCTTCGATAGTGATGATTGGGTATTTGTTTACCAATTCTTCAAGGTAGTCGATTTGTTCTGCAGAAGTACGAACAGCTGCTCCTTCACCTTCGAATTTAGTGTAGTCGTAAACTTTACGTTCTTTATCGTAGAATTCTGATGATGCACAGTCAAATCCGATAAATACGTCTTTACCTGGAACATAACCAGCAGCTTCGATAGCAGCAAGGATAGTTTCAACACCGTCTTCAGTTCCTTCGAAACGAGGAGCGAATCCACCTTCGTCACCTACGGCTGTTTCAAGACCACGAGATTTAAGGATTTTCTTAAGAGCGTGGAAGATTTCAGCACCCCAACGAAGAGCTTCTTTGAATGTTGGTGCACCAGCAGGTACGATCATGAATTCTTGGAAAGCGATTGGAGCATCTGAGTGAGATCCACCGTTGATGATGTTCATCATAGGAGTTGGAAGAACTTTAGTGTTGAATCCACCAAGGTAGCTGTAAAGTGGGATTTCAAGGTAGTCAGCAGCAGCACGAGCTACAGCGATAGACACACCAAGGATTGCGTTAGCACCCAATTTACCTTTGTTAGGAGTTCCGTCAAGTGCGATCATAGCACGGTCGATAGCTTGTTGGTCACGTACATCGTAGCCGATGATTGCTTCAGCGATGATGTTGTTTACGTTGTCAACAGCTTTTTGTGTACCAAGACCACCGTAACGAGATTTGTCACCATCACGAAGTTCAACTGCTTCGTGTTCACCAGTAGAAGCTCCAGATGGAACCATACCACGTCCGAAAGCACCTGATTCAGTGTAAACTTCTACTTCAAGTGTTGGGTTACCGCGTGAGTCTAGGACTTCGCGAGCGTAAACATCAGTAATAATTGACATTTTTTACTCTCCTTATTGAGTTAAATTTTTTACACCTCTATGATACCTTAAAAAGACACCTTTTTCAAGGAAAAACGTTATCTTTGTGCAAATTTTCCTTAAGTTTATAAAGTAATCGCTTTCTTTCATCTGTTTTCTCCTTTATTTTATGATATACTATTTTTATGACTGATCTATCTAAACAAATCCTAGAAAAGGCCAATGGTGGTCTTAAACTAAATCCTGATGAACAAAGACGTTTTCTCGGAACATTTGAGGAACGTGTCCTTGGCTACGCGGACCTTGAAACAGCTGATGATGATAAATTTAAAAATGGATTTTTAACAATTATAGAAACCTTTAAAAAAGAGACTCAACCTCTATTTGTCAAAATTTCTCCTCAGGTAGAGTTTGATAAACAAGTTTTTTATCTAAAACAATCCAAAGATGCTGACTGCCAAGCGACCATCGTTTCTGAAGATCATAACTCTTCTCCTTTTGGCCTAGTTATCCATAGCGATGCCCCTGTTCAAACAAGTGAAAAAGACCTCAGAAAGGCCTTTTCAGACTTATGGCAGGAAAAAGAGATGAAAAAAGCTCCTACTTCTCTTTGGAAAAAGTGGTTTGGTTAATTTTTCTTCAAAGCTAAAATTTGACCAATGTTTGCAGCTGTATCTTCTAAATAGATAGCTGCATTTTTTAGACTATCCTCAAGCGGTTCGCTTTTTTCTAGTATTGAAAAGGCAGCAACGAGATTTTCATATGGCAAGGGCGGTAAATCCTCTGACAGACTCCCACAAATAGCAATAACTGGAACACCATTTGGTGTTCTTTTTGCTACTCCGATTGGAGCCTTACCAGATAAACTTTGAGAATCTAACCTACCTTCACCGACAATAACTAGATCTGCATCTGCAACCTGTTCATCGAAGTTTATTAAATCTAAACAGGTTTGAATACCAGATACAATCTCTGCTCCTGCAAAGGCACACAAACCAGCCGCAATGCCACCACCTGCTCCAGCACCATCCAATTTTAACATTTCAGGTGCAACTTTGCGGTAAAAGTTTTCAATAGCAATATCAACGTCTTGGAATTTAGCTGGTTCCAACCCTTTTTGCTTTCCAAATGTATAGGTAGCACCGTGAGTTCCACAGAGTAGATTGGTCACATCTGCTAAGATTTTGATACGCACATCAGCAGGCATGGTAACGACACTTTTGTCCAAAATCTTACTAATTTCAAATATGGACTGGCCACAAGCCTCAAGTTCCATCCCGCTTTCATCATAAAGCTGATACCCGAGTCCTGAGGCAATTCCAATACCACCATCGTTACTGGATGTCCCACCAACTCCTATATAGATCTCTTTCATTCCTTGTTCGATTAAATATAGGATCAGTTGACCAATCCCCTTTGTTTGAATCTTCAGTGGATTTCGTTTTTCAATAGGAATTTTAGCAAGCCCAACTAAATCAGCCACCTCGAAAAGAGCAAGTTCTCCTTTTTGAACATAAGTCATTTGAACCTCATCTCCAAAGGGACCTGTCACTAAAGCAGTTTTTTCTACAAGACCAAGTGAATTTTTAATGGCATCCACTGTTCCTTCCCCTCCATCGCCAACAGGTAAGAGCAAACATTTCGATTCAGGTAGAGCTTTTTTAAAGCCGCGTTTTATAGCTTCAGCCACTTGGTTAGCAGAGAGACTCTCCTTAAAAGAGTCAGGCGCGATAACAATTTTCATACACTCATCTTTCTAATCAAAGGAAATCTATCAGATTCAATACTTTTGTTAAATCTCTATCTTCAATTTGAAGGGGAATTTCCTCTTTCACGATTTCTTTGGCACAGAAGCCAATGCCGATTCCAGCTCTCTTCAACATTGCTAAATCATTAGCTCCATCTCCAATAGCAATCGTCCTTTCGATAGGTACTTTTAATTCATCAGCCCATCTTACTAGGGTTTCTTTTTTAACTTCTCTGCTTATAATAGGACCAACAAGACTTCCAGTTAAATGACCATCTCTGATTTCCAGTTGATTAGCAGAAAATAATGAAATCCCTAAATCTTTTGCTATTCTTTCAACCACAGGTGTAAATCCACCCGAAACTAAACCCACTTCTATCTGATTTTTTTGCAGAGTGTTAATAAATTGCGCAGCATTTTTACTAAGGTGTAATTCATGATAAATCTTATCAAAAGTATCTACAGATAGTCCTTGTAATAAAGAAACACGTTTTCTCAGGCTTTCTTCAAAATCTAGTTCTCCCCTCATAGCTTGGGCAGTCAGTAGGGCTACTTCATTTTCACATTCTGCTTCTTTCCCCAACAAATCAATAACTTCCTCTTCTATCAGTGTCCCATCTACATCCAGTACACAGAGTCCTTTAATTTTTTTCATATAATTGCCTTACTTTCATAATCTCAAAAAATCGTATGAAGGTATCATACGATTTTAACTATTTAGTTTGCTAAGCTATGATACAAATCAAGATAGGACTTGCAGGCTGTATCCCAAGAGAAATCACATTCCATAGCTTGAACTTGCATATTTTTCCAAACATCAGGATGGTTGTGATAAACATCTAAAGCTGTTTGCAATGCCCAGTTGAGCCAGTATGGAGTTAGGTTGTTAAAGCTAAAGCCTGTACCTGTTCCTTCAATTGGATTAAAGGCTTGAACAGTATCTCTAAGTCCACCCACCTCGTTTACTAAAGGAAGCGTACCATATCTCATGGCCATCATTTGTGAAAGTCCACACGGTTCAAAACGACTTGGCATAAGGAACAAATCACAAGCAGCGTAGATTTCTTGTGCCAATTTCACATCGAAAGTAATATTGGCAGAAAGTTTTTCTGGGAATACTTGACTAAACCAAGAGAAGGCTTGTTCAAATCCTGGATCTCCAGTACCCAAGAGAACAATTTGAATATCCTCTTGAAGCATACGATGCAGGCTTTCAACCACCACATCAAAGCCCTTCTGACGAGTCAAACGTGACACGATACCAATCATTGGCACATCTTGACGTACTGGAAGACCAACTCTTTCTTGAAGTTTCGCTTTATTTTGAGCTTTTCCTGACAAATCAGTTTTATTAAAATGATACTCAAGTAAAGCATCCGTCTCTGGATTGTATAAATCAGTATCAATACCATTAACAATACCAGAAACCTTACCAGATTCCATACGAAGAATCTGATCAATACCGCAACCAAACTCTGTAGTCATGATCTCATAAGCATAGCTCGGTGACACGGTTGATACACGGTCTGCATAGAGAATACCAGCCTTCATCCAGTTAAGACAATCATTCCAACGAACTGTTCCATCAGCGTAGCGCTCAAATCCAACCCTGAACAAGTCCCAAAGCATACTTTCAGAGAATTGACCCTGAAATTCCAAGTTATGAATGGTCAAAACAGTTTTGATTCCTTGGTAAGCTTGTATCCATCTGTATTTTTCTTTCAGCAAGAAAGGAATCATTGCTGTATGGTAGTCATGAGCGTGGAGGACATCAGGGATAAATCCGATACGCTCCATAGCTTCAAGGGCAGCAAGTTGGAAGAAGGCAAAGCGTTCACCATCATCGAAATCTCCATAAACATGCCCACGGAAGAAATAATATTGATTGTCGATAAAGTAGAAGGTAACACCATTTAAAACTGTTTTCTTAATTCCACAAAATTGTCTGCGCCAACCAACATAGACTTCGAATTGAAGGACATCTTCAATCTGATTACCAAACTTAGCTTCAACCATGTCATAATAGGGTAAGATAACAGCAACTTCATGCCCAGCTTTTACTAATGATTTTGGAAGTGCTCCGATAACGTCTCCCAATCCACCTGTTTTTGAAAAGGGAGCTCCCTCTGCTGCTACAAATAAAATTTTCATGAAAGGACATCCTCTGTTACTTTTTCGCCTTTTTTGATGATAACAGGTTTTTCTGCTGTACCTCGAATAACAACTCCCTCAGCTATTTCAGCACCCTTATCAACAATTGCATACTCAACTTGTGCACCTTTTCCAACGACAACGCGAGGGAAGATAAGAGATTCTTTAACCAAGCTGTCTTTATTGATACGAACATTACGCGAAATAACAGATTTAATCACTTCGCCTTCAACGATACTACCAGAAGCAAATTGAGATGTGTTTACTTTTGAACCAGATGCGTAGTAGGTAGGTTCTTCGTTTTTAACTTTAGTATGAATCTTTTGATTTGGTGAGAACAAAGAGTAGAATTTATGCTGATCAAGCATATCTAAATTAGCTTGGTAATATGTTTCTATTGAATGAATATTGGCTAGGTAACCTGTATATTCATATGCAAAAGCACCTTCTTTGGCTGCCAAATCACGAAGAACATAACGTAGTTTTTCTGGGTGTTCTTTCTGAGCTTCTTCTTCCAAACGCTTAATCAACCATTGAGTGTCTACTACAAAGATATCTGTCGACATGTTGTAGTATTCTTGGTTTGATTTTTTATCAAAGAGTTTGTGAGAAAGCACATGGTCAGTTTCATCAATATCAAGGATTGCATTTACTTCTGAAATATCTTTCTTAGGTAATTTCTTATAAACTACTGTAATCGGTGATTTTGTTGTATTATGCAAATGGAAAACTTGATTGAGATCGATATTCACTAAAACATCACAGTTCAAGGAAACGGTTTGGTCTGACCCTGAACGTTTTAAGTAAGTCAAAAGTTGTTGATAGTATTCTTTACCGACTGTGCTACTTTCTACACGTGTATTGTAAATACCTAAATAGTAGTGACTAAGTAGTGTATTCAAGCCCCACTCACGGCCTGAACGAATATGGTCGAAAACTGAGCTAATATTATCTTGTTGGAAGATTCCAAAGATACTACGAACCCCAGCATTTGCTAAACTTGAAAGTGGGAAGTCAATCAAACGATACTTTCCTCCAAATGGCAAACTTGCCACTGGACGGTTACTTGTCAAGGTTGACATATCATGGAAACCAACGGTATTTCCTAAAATCGCTGAATATTTATCAATCTTCATCTGTTGCTACCCCCACTACTTCGTTATATCCGACTACTTGTACTTCTTCTGTACCATCAATTTCAACACCATCGGCAATAATTGCACCTTCACCGATGATTGCACGTGTAATTTTAGCACCTCTACCGATAACTGCTCCACTCATGATGACAGAATCAACAACTTCTGCTCCCTTACGAACTTGAGCAGTTGTAGAAAGAATAGAGTGTTTCACTGTACCATTTACGTAACAGCCGTCCACTACAAGAGAGTCTTCTACTTGAGCGAATTCTCCAAGGAAGTTTGGTGGAGCGATAAGGTTACGAGAATAAATTTTCCATTGACGGTTACGGCTATCTAGAGCATTTTCTGGAGAGATGTATTCCATATTTGCTTCCCAGAGTGATTCGATAGTACCAACGTCCTTCCAGTATCCATTGAACTCGTAAGCATAGACACTTTCACCTGTCTCAAGATAATTAGGAATAACATTCTTTCCGAAATCAGACATATCTAGGTTAGCCTTTTCAGCAGCAACTAGCATGTTACGAAGTCGTTTCCAGTCAAAGATATAAATCCCCATTGATGCCTTGGTTGATTTTGGTTGGGCAGGTTTTTCTTCGAATTCAACAATGCGATTATTAGCATCTGTATTCATGATACCGAAACGACTAGCTTCTTTTAGTGGTACATCCAAGACAGCTACTGTCAAGCTGGCATTGTTATCCTTGTGTGATTGGAGCATATCATCATAGTCCATCTTGTAAATATGGTCTCCTGAAAGAATCAAAACATACTCAGGATTAATGCTATCGATATAGTCAATATTTTGGTAAATGGCATGACTTGTACCTTCAAACCAACGGTTCCCCTCACTTGCAGAGTAAGGTTGAAGGATAGAAACACCTGAATCAATTACATCAAGACCCCAACTAGAACCGTTTCCGATGTGATTGTTAAGAGCAAGAGGTTGATACTGTGTGATTACCCCAACATTGTGGATACCAGAGTTGGCACAGTTAGAAAGAGCAAAGTCAATGATACGATAGCGCCCACCAAATTGCACAGCAGGTTTTGCAATGCTTTGAGTGAGTTTACCGAGACGAGTTCCTTGCCCACCGGCAAGGATTAAAGCTAGCATTTCATTCTTCATTTTCTACTCCTTTTTGAGATTTATTTGATTCTTTTTTAGCGGGTTTCAAGCGACGTTTGAGTTTCCAAATACTTGCTCCCATTGCTGGTAGAGTAAAGGTCAATGTCTGTTCATAATCCTTCCACAATCCTTCTTGAGTTTGAACTGTTTGGTTATGCTCTTTCCAAACACCACCCCATTGCTCCAACTCAGTATTCCAAATTTCTTCATAGATACCTGCAACAGGAAGCCCAATTGTGAATTTATGACGTTCAACTGGCGCCATATTGAAGACACAGACTAACATTTCGTCTTTCTTACCTTTACGAATAAAGGAAAGAACGCTTTGGTCTCTATTATCTGCATCAATGATTTCAATTCCATCATAGCTCAAATCAACTTCCCATAGACAGCGATGGTCTTTGTAGAATTGATTCAGTTGAGAAGTGAAGTATTTCATCTTAGCATTCATTGGATCTTCTAAGTTAGACCATTCCAATTGCTCTTCAGATTTCCATTCTAAGAATTGTCCAAACTCACTACCCATGAAGAGCAATTTTTTACCAGGGTGACAAATTTGATAGGTGTAGAGATTTCTCAAACCAGCGAACTGATTGTAACGATCCCCCCACATCTTATGCATCATACTCTTCTTACCATGTACAACCTCATCATGTGAAAATGGTAGGAGATAATTTTCATTAAAGACATACATGAAGCTGAAAGTTACAAGGTTAAAGTCATACTTGCGGTAAATTGGATCTTCTTCGTAGAAACGTAGGATATCATTCATCCACCCCATGTTCCACTTGTAATCAAATCCTAGTCCACCCATTTCCTTCATGCCAGTAATCTTGGTACCTGAAGAAGACTCCTCTGCAATCATCATAACATCCGGATGAGCTAGCTTAATAACATCGTTCAAACGTTGAAGGAAATAATAGCCTTCATAGTTGAGATTGCCACCGTCTTTATTTGGGGTCCATGGAGCATTATCATAATCTAGATAGAGAATATTACTTACGGCATCAACACGAATACCATCTAGGTGATAGAAATCAATCCAAAACTTAATGCTAGAAATCAAGAAAGATTGGACTTCATTTTTACCAAGGTCAAAGTTGAGTGCTCCCCAACCGTAGTTGTTAGCCTTATTATGATCTTGGTATTCAAAAGTCGGGGTGCCGTCGTAGTATGCCAAAGCGTCGTCATTGATTGTAAAGTGTCCAGGTACCCAGTCCACAATAACTCCGATATTGTTGATATGACATTCCTCAACAAAGTCTTGAAACTCTTCAGGACAACCATAGGCATGCTCTAAAGCGAAGTAGCCCATGAGCTGATAACCCCAGCTCAAACCGAGAGGGTGAGCCATCAAAGGCATAAACTCGATATGAGTATAGTTCATCTCAACAAGATAGGGGATGAGCTCTTCTTTGAGTTGGGCAAAGCTATAAGGTGTCCCATCAGGGTTTCTCTTCCAAGATCCTGCATGCGCCTCATAGATATTGACTGGTCGTTCGAAAAATCCCCAACGTTTTCTGCGAGCTAACCAGAGACCGTCCTTCCATTTTTTCTCAGGAATTTCTGTTAAAACTGCCCCTGTGCCTGGACGAGCTTCAAAACGAACTGCCAAGGGATCAATTTTCATGAGTTGATGCCCATTAGCACGAGTAATATGATATTTATAAATATGTCCCTCTTGAGCTAAAGTGGTAAAAACTTCCCAAACTCCAGATTCATTACGAACCATGGGGATTTGATTTTCAACCCAGTTAGTAAAATCACCAACTAGATGGACAGCCTGCGCATTTGGCGCCCAGACACGGAATGTATAACCATACTCACCGTCTCTTTCTTCACGATGCGCTCCTAAATAGTGTTGAAGATGGAAATTTTCGCCACTAGTAAAAGTTCTTAAAGCCTCAAATTTATCCATTGAATCCCCCTTTTATTGTAAGCGTTTTCTATGTCTTTATTATACTATCTTTTAAGAAAACTTTCAACTAATTTCCGAATTCTACTAAAATTTTTTTCGAAAATCTTCATATAGTTATCTTAACATTTCTAAAATTTTCATAAATGATAATAAGCAATGGAATTTTCTATTAGCTACTGTTACAAAAATAACTCTCATTATCTATATATAAAACAACTCGCTTAAAAACTGAACATTTTTAGATTTTGATAACATAATATTCGTAGATAACTCTTTTTATATAATTTTACCAAATTTTCTGAAATTTTCAACTATTTTTAGTAATTGTTCCATTTTTATGTCTAGAAATATAAAAAACTCAAGCATAAATCTTGAGTTTTGGTTCATTTTTTAGGATAAAACATTCATAACTGCCACACTAACATCGTCAATGGCATTTTCTTGGTTAGAACGGCTATTAGTTACTAACATTTCTAGGTTTCCTGCATTTTCATAGTAATATGAAGCCCCTTTGGCATTGAAAACAACTAAGAAGTGCTCTTCACCACCATGAATCTCGTAGACAATCCAACCACTATTTTCAATGGCTGTGTGAACAAACACATGACGGTAAACTTCTTCATAGGTAGGGTATGAAAAGGCATTGGTTTGTGTTTTGAGTCGTATAATTTGACGGACAAACTCGATGCTATCTTGACGGTTATTGATCAAATCCCAGTTGACTTGGTTGACGCTATCTGGAGCATTGTAACTATTCATTGCTCGCTCACGATCTGCGTGAGTCAACTCGCCATTTTCTCCTGTAGCTACAAGCTTGGTACGGCCAAACTCTTGCCCCAACTCCATGAAGGCCATCCCTTGCATGAGAAGGTTCATGGCTGTCGCTGTTTCTACTTTCTTCATGATACGTTTTTCACTCTCCGCTGGATGAAGTGTTTTAAGCAAATCATGCAAATTGTAGTTATCGTGGGCTTCTACATAGTTAAGAACCTGATTGGGACTGAGGTAAGAACCCAGCTCTCGGCTTCCAAGGATAGCCTTTGCGACGATCGGCTCAGTACCTGCACCACTGACAAAACCAGATTTGATAGAACCATAGACTTCACAACCTTTGACCGCATCACGTTGATTATCATTAAAGAATCCAATGTTTGGCAATTGATAGGCATTATCTTTCTTAGCCTTATCATAAGGAGCAAGACCAGTTCCCATATCCCATCCTTCTCCATAAAGGATGATTTTAGGATCGACTTCGTCCATAGCCCAACGAATCATCTGCATGGTTTTAACATCGTGAATTCCCATCAAGTCAAAGCGGAAACCGTCAATATTGTACTCTTTTACCCAGTAGAGAAGGGAATCAATCATATACTTACGGAACATTTCGTGCTCACTGGCAGTTTCGTTACCGACTCCTGTTCCATTTTGGTAGGTTCCATCATGGTTCATTCGATAATAATAATCAGGAACCGTTGTTTGGAATGGCGCATCCACCGTTGAGAAGGTATGATTGTAAACAACATCCATAATAACACCGATACCAGCATCGTGATAAGCTTGGACCATAGCCTTCAAATCACGGATAGCTTGACCTGGATCATTTGGATTGGTAGACATGCTAGTTTCTGGAGCATTGTAGTTTTGTGGATCATATCCCCAGTTATAAGTTACATTTCCATTAGCTTCGTATTCTTTATGACGGTCAGCAATTGGTTGCAACTGAACATAATTGACACCAAGTTCTTTGATGTAATCAAACGCTGTCGATTGACCATATTGGTTAACTGTTCCAGTTTGCGCTGCACCTAAGAAGGTTCCTCTTAATTCTGGCGCAACACCAGATGTTTCAGACTTAGTCAAATCACGGATATGCATTTCATACACAACTGCCTGGCAAGGATTTTCCAAACGCCAAGTTGCTTCTGTACCATGCTTAACCTCAAAACCTTCGACCTGACGATCTTGATTTGAGACAATGGCTGAACGTTTTCCATCAGGACTTGTCGCTATTGTATATGGATCACGAGTTAATGACTGGTGATGAGGAAAGTCAATTTGGTAGTGGTAAGCACGACCTGCTAAGCTTTCTGGGACTGTTAAACTCCAAACTCCAATTGTATTATACTTGTGGCTATAGGAATAACTATTTCCTCGCTCCATTTCAAATGTTTTAAGGATAGGAGAATCGTTGCTCGCTGATTCATAGACTACTACTTGGACAGAAGTAGCTGTTGGTGCCCATAAGCTAAAACTTGTTTCATTTTCAGAAACCTGACATCCCAACTCTCCTTGATAACCCCAGTGGTGGTCGAAACTGGCACTATTGATAGCCTTGTCAAAGGCAAAAGGATTTTGGTCTTTATAGTGGGGACTGGCAATAGCTGGATTTTCAGAGTAATAAACGGTATCATCTCCATCCAAAATCCAAACCTCTGTCAAAAGTGGATAGTAATTGAAGCGAATAGGATATTCTTTGCTGACACCATCTTTTTCAACGCTAAAAGTCATGGTCTCAAGAGCCACTTCACTCGATTGAGTCAGTGAAAATTTGGCACCAAAATATTCTTCTTCTTTGATAAGCTCTACTGAATCTAGAGGCTTTTTGCTGAAACTGCAAGCCTCGTAGGCTTCATCCTTGCGATGGTAATGAATAAGTACAGGATAATTGTACATGGTTCTTCCTAATTTCTAAATTAATTTGATTTTATATGTTACTAATAATTTCTTGATCAAGTGCCTCACGATTCACAAAAAACTCAATGTGATTATGACATACTTCCAAATCTACTGGTGTGTCGCCACCGTATTCTCCATCAAGATTGAGCATAAATGGCTCTTCCTGATCCAAAGTTTCAATTCGGAGTTTACTCGTTTTCAGATATTCAACATTGATATCTGAAACGTGTTGGCCTCCGTTCATGGCCTGAACTAGCAGACTCAACATATCTAGGATTTTATCCGTCTTTATCAGAATAAGCGTGAAATTGCCATCATCCAGTTTGGTATCAGGTGCGAATTGCTCAAATCCACCAATAGAATTGGTCAAGGCAACAAAGACAAGAGAAACTTCTCCTGTAAAAATTCCCCAATCATGGTAAATACGAACAGGACGGGCTTTGGATTTTGGAAACATCTCGAAGCCTTTAGCAACGTAGGCCAGATAACCCAAACGCGTCTTTAGTTCACTCGGAACACTAAAAGTTAACTCCGTAAGAGTTCCTGCCGCAGCAATATTGATGAAATACTTATCACCAAAGGCACGACCAATATCAATTTGCTTGGTTTCATTTTTAGCAATGATCTTCGCTGCAGCAACTGGATCGCCCATGGGGATTTTCAATGCTCTTGCATAGTCATTGGTAGTTCCAGTAGGAATGATGGCTATCTTTGGACGATGTTCCAGAGGTGCAATTCCATTAACCACTTCATTGATAGTACCATCGCCACCAGCTACCAAAACCAAATCAAAGCCAGCTTTTGCAGCTCTTTCTGCTTCTTTCTGGGCTGATAAGTGTTCAGATTTGGTCTGAAAAGCACTGGTTTCATAGCCTATGCTCTCTAACACTTCTAGAACTTCTGCGATATTTTGCTTGATAATTTCCTGGCCTGAGGTCGGATTATAAATGAGACGTGCGCGTTTTTTTACTTCTTTCATAGCTTACAAACTCTCAAGCCAAGCTTCATCACGAATCTCTATTCCCAGTTCTTGTGCTTTTTGGAGCTTGCTTCCTGCATCTGCTCCTGCTACAACAAGGTCTGTTTTTTTAGACACACTACCAGTAACCTTGGCTCCTAGACTTTCTAATTTATTTTTAGCTTCTGAGCGATTAAGACGCTCTAGCTTTCCTGTCAATACGACAGTTAAACCAGACAAGGCTGCATTTGCTGCAACTGTCTGTCCTTTGTAGTCTAGATTAACACCTGATTCTTTCAATTCCCTTAAAAGGATTTCAGAACCCTCTGTAGCAAAATAGGTCTGTAGGCTTTGAGCAATGACACTACCCAAACTTTCAATATTTGCAATTTCTTCAGGATTGGCTTGTGCTAGCGATTCGATTGAGTGGAAGTTTTGTAAAAGCAACTGACTTGCCTTACTTCCTACATGACGAATCCCCAAACCAAACAAGAGTTTTTCAGCAGAATTTTCTTTGGATGCTTGAATAGCCTGATAGAGCTTTTGAGCAGATTTTTCCTTGATACCATCTAGCAAAAGCAAATCTTCCACAGTCAAATGATAAATATCTGCAACATCCTTAACCAAATCGGCAGCAAATAGTTTCTCCACGATCGATGGACCAAGGCCAGAAATATTCATAGCATCACGCGATGCGAAGTGCGTCAAGCCTTCCTTGATTTGAGCAGGGCATCGCGGATTGATACAACGAAGGGCAACCTCATCTTCAAAATGCAAAAGCTTACTGTCACAACTTGGACAGTTTGTTGGAATGTCGAGTTTTTCTTCAGATATACGTTTTGATTCTACTACACGTAAAACAGCTGGAATGATGTCACCTGCCTTATAGACAATGACTGTGTCATCCTTACGGATATCCTTTTCAGCGATATAGTCAACATTATGAAGAGTTGCACGACTTACAGTTGTACCTGCAAGTTGCACTGGAGTAAGATTAGCAGTCGGAGTCACAACTCCTGTACGTCCTACTGTCCAGTCAACAGAAAGAAGTTTCGCTTCTTTTTCTTCTGCTGGGAATTTATAAGCGACTGCCCACTTAGGTGCTTTGACTGTAAATCCTAGCTGCTCCTGACCAGCTAGATCATTGACCTTAATCACAACTCCATCGATATCATAAGGCAACTGATCTCTTTCTCGACCAATTTCTTGAATAAACGCCCAAACCTCATCCATACTATGAGCTAATAGACGTCTTTGATTAACCACAAAGCCTAACTGCTCTAAATGATTCAAAACCTTCTCTTGACTATCTCTGGTGGAAGGACTAGCTTCTTGGTAAAGGAAGGTTGCAAGATTACGTTTGGATACTACTGCTGTATCTAACTGACGAAGGGTTCCTGCAGCAGCATTTCGCGGATTGGCAAATTCTGGCTCCCCATTTTCTTGACGAGATTGATTGACCTGGTCAAAAGAAGCTCTCGGCATATAACATTCACCACGAACAGTGATATCTAATTTCTCTGGTAAGGATAAAGGAATGTCCTTGACACGTTTGAGATTTTCTGTGATGTTTTCCCCGATGGAACCATCACCACGAGTTGCCCCAGTAACAAAAATTCCCTGCTCATAAGTCAAGGAAATCGATAAACCATCAATCTTCAACTCACAAATATAAGTGACATTATCCAATTCTTTACGAACACGCGCATCAAAGGCGTCGAGTTCTTCACGTGAAAAAGCATCCTGCAAACTATAAAGAGGATACTGATGACTATATTTCTCAAACCCATCAAGAATCTTTTCACCAACACGATGTGTCGGACTTTCTGGCAAGACTTGGTCAGGATGAGCTTTTTCTAACTCTACCAATTCACGATAAAGACGGTCATACTCACTATCAGATACAGATGGATTATCACTTGTATAATACTCTGTCGCATAGCGATTGAGCAGTTCAACGAGCTCTTTCATTCTTTCATTCATAAAACCATTTTACCATAAAAAGGACTATGGAAACAATACAGAAGCTCTAAAAAAGAAAATGAGAAGGATATTTCTATCACTTCTCATTTATTTTTATTTTTTACGATTCAAAATAGCATTCAAGATAATGGCTACAGCACTCGCAATGACAATACCATTTGAGAAGAACATTTGTAATTCAGTTGGTAAAGTATTGAAGAGATTGCTTCCGTTTAATCCCACCCCAGCAGCAATAGAAACTGCTGCAATGAGGAAGTTGTGTTCATTGTGCTCAAAGTCTACACGCGCCAAGATTTGCATCCCTTGTAGAGAAACAAAACCGAACATGACCAGCATTGCTCCACCAAGAACAGGGCTAGGAATAATCTGAGCCAAGGCACCAAACTTAGGCAAGAGACCAAGTAAGATGAGGAAACCAGCTGCGTAGTAGATTGGCAAACGAGTACGAATACCTGAAAGTTTCACCAAACCAACGTTTTGTGAAAATCCTGTATATGGGAAGGTGTTGAAAAGTCCACCAAGCAGAACAGCGAGACCTTCTGCACGATAACCATTGCGAAGACGAGTGCTATCGATTGGATCTTTAGTAATATCAGAAAGGGCAAGATAAACACCAGTTGATTCTACCATAGATACAGTAGCGATAATACACATCATGACAATAGAAGAAATCTCAAATTGCGGAGCACCGAAGTAAAATGGAGTTGGGATATGAACGAGTGGAGCTTCTGCTACCGGAGAGAAATCAACCAAGCCCATAGTCGCAGCGATGATAGTACCTGCAATCAAACCAATCAAAATAGAAATTGACTTAATAAATCCTTTTGTAAAGATATTAACCAAGAGAATGATAAGAATAGTGATTGTTGCTAACGCTAGACTTTGTCCCGTTGGTTTTTCGACGTTATTTCCCATATTCCCAATAGCTACTGGAATCAAGGTCAATCCGATTGTTGTAATGACAGAACCCGTTACGATTGCAGGGAAAAGATTGGCAACCTTAGAGAAGATACCTGAAATCAGTATAACATAAATCCCTGAAGCAATCAAAGCTCCGAACATAGCACCGCTACCATGACTCTGACCGATCATGATAAGAGGAGCAACAGACTGGAAGGCTACCCCAAGAACAATAGGTAAACCAACACCAAAATGTTTATTGAGTTGCAATTGTAAGAGAGTTGCAACCCCACACATAAAGATATCTGTTGAAATAAGGTAGGTCAACTGTTGAGCTGAATACCCTAAAGCACTTGCAATCATGATTGGTACCAGGATTGAACCTGAGTACATGGCTAGCAAGTGTTGCAAACCAAGAACGGCTGCCTGTGAGTGGTTTTCCTGTTGTTTCATTAGATATCTGCCTCCTTAAAGATAACTTTTCCATTTTCAAAACGCTCTAATCGCGCAAGTGATACTACTTGATGACCTGATTTTTCTAGCAGTTCACGACCATCTTGGAAGGATTTTTCAATCACAATTCCGATAGCTTCAACTGTAGCTCCAGCTTGCTCGATAATCTGAATCAGCCCTTTAGCTGCTTGGCCATTTGCCAAGAAATCATCGATAATCAATACTTTATCTTGAGGAGATAAGAACTTACCTGCAATGGATACGGTACTTGTTACTTGTTTCGTGAAAGAATAAACCTCAGCAGTTAAAATTCCTTCATTCATCGTGATATTTTTTGCCTTCTTAGCAAAAATCATGGGAACATCTAACTGTTCAGCCACATAAAGGGCTGGGGCAATTCCTGACGCTTCAATGGTCACGACTTTGGTAATACCAGCATTTTTAAAATGCTCTGCAAAAGTACGACCAACCTCGCGCATTAAGGAAAAATCCACTTGGTGGGTCAAGAAGGAATCCACCTTAAGAATATTCTCACCAAGGACGTTTCCGTCCTTTAAAATTCGTTCTTCTAATAATTTCACAATAACCTCCGAAATAAAAAGAGACTTACCAAGTAAGCCTCTGGGAAACAAAGAAATAGATTTAACACCTATCCTTATATCTCTGCAGCTTACTCATTGTTAGGTATTTACGGTACCTTGTAGAAACGCCACGCCAATTCGTGGCATAAATAAGTAATAGTAATATTAGTGAGCGTCACCATTCCAGATAGAGTTCTTCACAATGACATAGTCAACGTGACGAAGATCAGCAACCTTACGACCTCCAGCATAAGAAATCGAACTTTGCAAATCCTGTTCCATCTCAGTCAAGGTATCTTGCAAATGTCCTTTAGCAGGAAGAAGGATTTTCTTACCTTCGACATTCTTATAAGCACCTTTTTGGTATTCTGAAGCTGAACCATAGTATTCTTTAAATTGTTTACCATCAACTTCAACTGTTTTACCAGGACTTTCGATATGCCCTGCAAACAGTGAACCAATCATGACCATGCTCGCACCGAAACGAATTGATTTGGCGATATCACCATGTGTACGGATACCTCCATCGGCAATAATCGGTTTACGCGCAGCTTTAGCACACCAGCGAAGGGCTGCTAACTGCCAACCTCCAGTACCAAAACCAGTTTTGACCTTAGTAATACAAACCTTACCTGGACCGATTCCGACCTTAGTAGCATCTGCACCAGCATTTTCAAGTTCACGCACAGCTTCTGGAGTTCCAACATTACCAGCGATGACAAAAGTATCAGGTAATTCTTTCTTGATGTGCTGAATCATTGAAATAACGCTATCAGCATGACCATGAGCAATATCAATGGTGATGTACTCTGGAGCATCTTCCTTTAATTGACTCACAAAATCATACTCGTAGTCTTTAACACCTACTGAGATTGAAGCAATCAAGCCCTGATCGTGCATACGTTTGACAAAAGGAATGCGTCCTTCTTCATCAAAACGATGCATAATATAGAAATATCCACCCTTAGCAAGTTGTTCAGCAACATTTTCATCTAGGATTGTTTGCATATTGGAAGGAACAACTGGTAATTTAAAGGTATGCTTCCCTAAAGTTACCTGCGTGTCAGCCTCTGCTCGACTTTGAAGGACACACTTATTTGGGATTAGCTGAATATCTTCATAGTCAAAGATCGGAAATTCGTTTAACATATTTCTCTCATTTCTCTTGTTTAGACCTTCCTAAAGTTAGGAATAGCCTCGTCTTTTCCAGACAATTACTCTAACAAGTTTACAATATTGTCCGTTTTTTGTCAATTGTAATGACCGAAAACAAATAATGTTCGTGTTTTTTGTTTCCAATCAAGGATATAACTAGACATCTACCCTGTATTTGTCTTACCTTTCAAATCTTTACCAAGATTTTCGATAAAGACTTTTTCAAAGGATTCAAGCCTCTTGACAAAATCTTGATAACTTTCATTTGGATAGACCATTTCTTCAACAGGGCTCCATAGCCTGCTAACTTGCCTATCTCATTATCAACTACCTTTTCCTTGCTTGGAAAAACAAGCCCAGCCTGATCAGCTTTTAAAATATAAGAATAAGAAATCAGCTGGAACAAGTCCTCACGTTTAATTCCTTTTTCAGTAAATTCTAGTTTTTTATATTTAGCATCTAAAACTGTTCTTAGTTCTCTATTATAAAAATCTGGGAAAACTTTTCGTTTACGATCAGAAAATACCGAAACACCGTCCGTCTTATCCTTATTTCATGGATGGATGAAATCTTTTGGCAACAAGGTATAAACATACTCTTCCCAAAGCCAGGCAACATCAAAAAGAATACCATGGATTTTTTGCTCTTGGTATCCTAAACCATGCTTTTCTCTATTTAGAATCATCAGGCAAAGTTCTTGCAATTTTCTATACTCTCGAAAATATGCATGACGAAGAGGTTTGGTTTGATTTAGTCGGATAATCTTAGCACGATCAGCTAGTTTATAAGATGGGGTTACACGAATTATTTCTGTCATATTCTCGCGATTGCTGTCAATAATACCGCTTCCTAAATGTTTCTGATTATTTATGTACTCAATCGTATGACGAATCAGCTGCATGAGGGAATTATCATAAGTGAACTCTCAAGTAAAGAAAAATTACACTAAAAAGCTAAAATCTTCGAAATTAAATTAAACATATATAAAGATATGTCTAATTTTTACAGAAAACGATTGCATAAGATTTTTATTTCTGCTAGAATATCTTTATCCCTAGAAAGCGCATTCAAGAGATGATAAAATGAAATAATAAACTAGGAGCTTTATATGATTCAAAATAATCTTGACAAAGGTTTTCGTTATTCTATCCGAAAACGTAGCATTGGTGTCTGTGGTGTAGTTATTGCAACTTTTTTATTAAGTACAGCTTCGATTATTCAAAATAATACTGTAAAAGCTACTGAAACCCCAATTTCAAGTAGTTCTAATCCAAAAACAGAACCTACAGTAAACGAACAAGAAAATACTCCAAACCTTAATTCAAAACCTGAAGAAAAAGACGCCACTACTGTAACTGAAGCACCAAAAGCAGATGTTATGGGAAACCTCATGAAATCTACTAATCAGGCAGATAAGGACTTGAATAAATATCTTTTCGGATTAAACTACAATAAAATTGATATTTTAACTCGTAGAGGTGAAGCAATCGAAAATTATTCAAATACATCTTCAAAACAACAAGGGAATGAGTTTGTTGTAATTGAAAAAGTGAAAAAGAGTATTTCTAATAATTCAGCTGATGTTTCAATTAACGGTAATAGCGACATCTTCTTAGGCGCTTTGTTCCGAGCAGATCAAGGGTTATTAGAAAATAAACCTCAACTTGTTAGTATTGATAGAAAACAGGGTAGAATCAGCGTGGACCTTCCAGGAATGGCTGGATCAGATAGCTATACTGATGCAAACACAACAGTCAGTGGTATGCAGGAAGGAATTAACACTCTGGTAAATAGATGGAATGCAAATTATGCATCAAGTAATCCTGCACCTGCTCGTATGCAATACGATTCTACTTCAGCATATAGTATGAATCAACTAAAAGCAAAATTTGGTAGCAACTTTGAAAAAATTGGGGTTGATTTAAAAATTGACTTTGAAGCTGCACAAAAAGGTGAAAAACAAATTGAAGTTGTCGACTTTAAACAAATTTACTTTACCGCTAACTTTGATGCACCAAAAAATCCTGGAGATGTCTTTGGTGATAATGTAACAGTCAACGATTTACAAGATCGTGGCTTGGATGAACAAACACCTCCTGTTTATGTTTCTAGTATGTCTTATGGCCGTCAAATGTATGTTAAATTTGAAACAACAAGTACAAGTACAGAACTTAAAGCAGCTATAAATGCTGTCATTAAAGGTGTGCCTATTAACCCTGAATCTGAATGGGCTCGTGTTTTGAAAAATACTTCTGTAACAGCTGTTATTGTTGGCGGTAACGCTGATGGCGCTGCTCGAGTAGTTACTGGAACACCTGAAGATCTCAAGAAATTAATTCAAGAAGGAGCTAATTTTAGTACACAAAATCCTGCAGTCCCTATTTCTTATAAAACTGCCTTTTTAAGAGATAATCAAGTTGCAACAATCCAAAACAGTACTGATTATATTGAAACTAAAATTACCTCTTACAAGAATGGCTATCTCAATTTGCAACATAAGGGTGGATATATCGCTCGTTACTACGTTTACTGGGACGAAGTTACATATGACGAAAATGGAATTGAAAGCATCCGCTCTCGTGAATGGGAAGATAATGGAAAAAATAGAACTGCTGGTTTCCAAACTGAACTACAATTTAGAGGAAATGTTCGCAATCTTCGCGTAAAAATTCAAGAAAAAACAGGTCTTGCTTGGGAACCTTGGAGAACAGTTTATAATCGTACAGAATTGCCTTTAGTTCAAAAACGCACTATTATCAATTCAGGAACCACACTAAGACCAAAATATAGTGAACAAGTTGAAAATAACTAATAAAATAGTTAAAATATAGAGTATCATTATTCATCAAATATCATTTTGAACCTTTCTGAATTTAGGATAACTCTATTCGATAACTTATACAATAAAAGGAAAACATCTTTTCATGAGATGCTTTCCTTTTTGTTTTTTTGAGGTTCTTAATCCAATTAACTCAACTTATCTCAATTCAATACTCATTTAAAATCAAAAAGAGGAGAAATGTTACTGTATAAACAAACATATTAAAGTTATAGTAGATTGAAATAGGGTATGAACAAATCAATTAGCAAAGTTAAACTAATTTCTAGAAATATTTCTAGCAATCAGAGTGTACTGTTCTAGATTCAGTCTATTATATTGTTAGAAACTCATTACTTGCTTTCCCTGAATAGAGTATGGTTCATTGATTAGCTGGTAAATTTCAAAGTTTATACTTGTATTACGATATTTCTTAAGCCACCTATCAACAAAAAATGAACTTTGATTTTAATTGTGTATGAATACTTTTAAAAATTCTGTTTTTATCGATTCAGAAGTTCTCTGTTATTTTTAGTTACGATTGATAAAAGAAATAAATTTAAAAACTTTATCGTCTTAGTCAGTTTAACCAAAGTCATTCTCTAAAATTGAGACTTAAACTAAAACGTCTTTCTTACTAACTTATTCAGTAATTTAAAGATGTCACACTCTTATTACAATAATGACTAATACTCAATGAAAATCAAAGAGCAAACTAGGAAGCTAGCCGCAGGCTGCTCAAATCACTGCTTTGAGGTTGTAGATAAGACTGACGAAGTCAGTTACATATATCTACGGTAAGGCGACGCTAACGTGGTTTGAAGAGATTTTCGAAGAGTATAAACCTCACTTCTTCTACATCCTAATAATACTCACCCTGACGGTAGTCCCATGAATTAAAGGTATCTGATAGATGCATCATGATTTTATCAATGTCAAGTCCTTTACGGATCACAACTGGTGCTGGTGAAGTTGAACGTGCTCCGCCTTGTTCTGGAATGAGTTTGCCGTCCTTATCGACCATAGACACCATCACACCTTGCTCGTAGCGAGTTTCAATCGTTTTGTCAGGTTGGATGGAAGCCACATAGTCGTCTGCTTCGATGACAAGGTCCACTGCTCCTTCGATACGTTCTCCAATACCTTCTACCTTACCACGGTTTCCTTTTCCAGATGGGTTTGCAGATGAGGCGTAGACCATCTTGCCTTCTTCCCAAAGTTTAGCAGCTAATTGTTCACCAGCTTTCCCAAATTTGATAACGAAACAGCTAGTACCACGCACGTCCGTCATAAGTTCTTCACGGCCATCCCCATACGCTTTGAGTTTTTCAAAGGCTTCTGGTTTCCATGGAAGGATACAACCAAGAAGAATATCTTCATCCCAATGTTTTTGGTAAAAGGCTTCAATTTCTGGGTTAAGTTGTGCTAAAGCACGAAGCTCATCCATGCTACCACAGAGAACCACACCTGGTTTGTTACGGTTACGCTCTTTGGCTGCGAACTTGCGCTCAAGTCCTGCCTTGTCACTAGTCATGATAATGTAACCAACTTTAGTAGGGCAAACGATACATCCGCCCTCACCTTTTAAAATGTCATAGCCTTCTTGTGAAAGTGTTCCGTTCCATTGAATGTGTTTTGTCATAGTTCTATATTTCCTTTTCTATATTTATTCTAATCCTTCCAGTAGGCTGGTCGTTGTTTTTCATAAGCAGCAATCAAATCTTCATACTGCAAGGTAATGCCGATATCATCCAAACCATTTAAGAGCTTGTGTTTCCACTCGCTATCGATTTCAAAGGAGAATTCTCCGACTGGTGTGATGATTGTTTGTTGTTCCAAGTCCACAGTTACCTGGTCGGTCGGTTTGAGTTGGGCTAGCTTTTCTCTAACCTCCCTAGGCTGAACAATAGGCAACATGCCATTATTGAGTTCATTATTGTAATGAATGTCCCCAAAAGATCCTGCAATCACAACCTTAAAACCATAGTCGGCTAGTGCCCAAGCTGCGTGCTCTCTAGAAGATCCAGCCCCAAAGTTATCCCCTGAGATGAGGATAGTCGCCTTGCGATATTCAGGTCGGTTAAAGACAAAGTCTGGGTCCTCAGTATACCTATCATCTAGATAACGCCAAGCATACATGAGGTACTTACCAAATCCTTTCTTATCAATTAACTTGAGAAACTGCTTGGGTAGGATTTGGTCAGTGTCAATATTATCATTCATAAGAGGAACCGTTGTTCCTGTATAAACTGTAAATTTTTCCATATCCTCTCCTTACTGGGCCTCTGGCATTTGCCGAACATCTACAAAGCGCCCTGCGATAGCTGCAGCTGCTGCCATGGCTGGACTGCAGAGATGGGTCTTAGCACCAAATCCCTGTCTGTCTTCAAAGTTACGGTTACTGGTCGAGGCGCAGTGGACACCATCAGGAACCTTGTCCGGATTCATCCCTAGGCACATTGAGCAACCTGGATCTCTCCACTCAAAGCCAGCATCTAGGAAAACTTTATCCAATCCCAATTTCTCCGCAGCTCGTTTAACAGGGCGAGAGCCTGGAACCACGATAGCCGTTAAGTTAGGAGCTATTTTCTTCCCTTTGACAAATCGCGCAGCCAGTTGTAAGTCGCTGAGACGAGCATTGGTACAAGACCCGATAAAGATATAACCTAGTTCAATATCTGCTGGCTTTTGACCAGGCTCCAAATCCATGTAATTATAAGCGCGCTCATCATTCATATCCTTAATTTCTGGGAATCTACTGTCAAAGTCAACCCCCATAGCAGGATTTGTTCCCCAAGTAACCATAGGAGCTAGGTCTGAGACATCCATCCGGATAACTTTATCGTAAACAGCATCATCATCGCTGACAATTGTTTTCCAATCAGCCACAGCCTCTTCGAAATTCTCTGGAACACATTCCCGTCCCTTGAGATAATCGTAGGTTTTCTGATCCGGATTCATGATTCCCATCTTAGAGCCAAACTCTATGGACATATTGCAGATGGTCATTCGCTCTTCCATGCTCAGTGCATCAATAGCTTGTCCACGATATTCCACCACATAGCCAACACCACAGGCAACGCCGTACTTGGCAATCAAAGCTAAAATGTAGTCCTTGGAATAAACTCCCTTTTGAGGAACTCCTGTGAATTCTACCAGCATTTTCTTGGGTTTGACCTGCCAGAGGGTCTGAGTAGCAAAAACATGCTCGACCTCACTGGTCCCAATTCCAAAAGCAATCGCTCCGAAAGCTCCGTGGGTTGCCGTATGGCTATCCCCACAGACGATGAATTTCCCTGGTTGGGTTCGTCCTGTTTCTGGACCAACCATGTGAACGATCCCCTGCTTTTCAGAACCATGGGCCGCATGTTCAATCCCAAATTCCTCAACATTTTCTGCAAGCTTATCAATTTGAGCCTTAGAAATCACATCTCGAATATCATAGATATTGACTGTTGGGACATTGTGGTCAAAGGTTCCAAATGTCAAGTCTGGTCGTCTCAATCTACGGCCTGCGTCTCGTAATCCTTGAAAAGCCTGTGGACTGGTCACTTCGTGGATATAGTGCTGGTCCACATACATGAGTTGCGGTTGCCCCTCCTCTCCTGTGATGACATGACGGTCCCATAATTTATCAAAAATCGATTTTCCTGCCATCCATTACCTCCAAATAAAATATAAGGCTCCTAGTGTGGTCACCATCCCAAGAAACCAAACCGTTTTAAAGTACCATTTTCTAGTCTTGTGATGAAAGGTGATTCCTGCTAACCAGGCTCCAAAACCACCACAAGTAAAGGCTAAAATAAGTAAGATTTTCTCAGGGATGCGCCAAACTCTTCTCCTTGCCTTGGATTTGTCAATACCATAAATCAAGAAAATCATGACATTCCAAATCAAAAGGACTAGAGTAATTTTTTCGTCTAACTTCATAACCTTGCAATGATAGCTTCCGTCATTTCCTTGGTCGAAGCCTGTCCACCTATATCTCTTGTTAAAATGCCAGCCGCTAAACTTGCCTCAACAGCACGCTCGATACGTTCCGCATACTCATAACGTCCAAAACTGTCTCTCAACATCATGGCAACTGATAAAATCATAGAAATAGGATTGGCAATTCCTTGACCTGCAATATCAGGAGCTGAACCGTGAATGGGCTCATAGAGACTTGGACCCTTTTCAGAATGACTGGCTGATGGCATAACTCCAAGGGTGCCTGATAAAACGCTTGATTCATCAGATAAGATATCTCCGAAAAGATTCTCCGTCACGATGACATCAAACTTGGCAGGATTGGTAATCATGAGCATGGCAGCTGAGTCTACCAGCTGGTGTTCCAAGGTGACATCTGGGAAATCCTGCGCGACTTCCTCCGCCACTTTCCGCCAGAGTTTTGAGGTCGCTAGAACATTTTGCTTATCGATACTAGTAACGATTTTTCTGCGATTTCTTGCGATTTCAAAGGCTTTGCGAATAATCCGTTCTACTTCCTCATAGCTATAGTCGTTGATATCACGCGCTTTTCGCTCTTCAAGAATATGATCTCCAAAGTAAATCCCGCCTGTCAACTCACGCACCACGACAAAGTCTACACCAGCAATTCGTTCTGGTTTGAGTGGTGACAAATGCTTGAGACTGTCAAAGATTTTTACAGGACGAATATTGGCATAGAGATTGAGTTCCTTTCGAAGGGCCAGAAGCCCTTGTTCTGGTCGAACTGGAGCATCGTCATACTGAGGACTACCGATTGCAGCGAGTAGAATAGCATCCGCTTCTCTAGAAGCCTTGAGCGTTTCGTCTGGCAAGGGATGTCCTGCAGCATCAATACCCGCCCCTCCAAAAGGTCGTCTGTCAATCTCATAGTCAAAACCTGTTTTTTCAGCTAGAGCCTCCAAAACTTCTAAACCAGCTTCCATGATTTCTGGGCCTATACCATCACCTGCTAGGGCAACTATTTTTCTTGTCATAGCTTTCTCCTTTATACGGTAGGCATGTCGCGATAGGAAACTGTTGTTCCCATCTCACCAGCATTCTCTTTTTGAACAAAGGTATTGGCATTAATGTAGGCAATAGCCGAAGCCTTCAACACATCGAAATCAAGTCCAGCTGCGTTAAAGATAGTCTCTGTATCTCTGTTTTCAACAGTTACCAATACACGTGCCTGGGCATCAATCCCATCAGTTACCGCATCAATCGTATAGGATACCAAGCGAACAGATTGATTAAAGAATTTATCAATAGCATTGAAAATAGCTTCAACAGAACCCTGACCTGTTGCATTAAATTCAACTTTCTCACCATCAAAATTAGCTAATCTAACTGTCGCTTCAATGTCATTTTCAGAATGGGTTTGAAGTTGCAAGTCATCAAAGTGGAAGCCTTCTGGATTTTCAACCATGGTACCAGCTACCAGAGCTCGAATATCAGCATCTGTGATTTCTTGCTTCTTATCTGCCAAGGCCTTGAACTTAGTAAAGAGTGGCTTGATATCTTCGTCTGTATAGTCTAGAGCCAAATATCTTAGTTTCTCAACAAAAGCATGGCGACCAGACAATTTACCGAGTGGAAGACTATTACTCTTGGCACCAACCAATTCAGGTGTAATGATTTCATAAGTGAGAGGATTTTTAAGAACACCATCTTGGTGAATACCTGATTCGTGAGAGAAGGCATTTCCTCCAACAACCGCCTTGTTTTTTGGAACTGGAATTCCTGAGAAACGAGAAACCATTTCAGACGTATTGATGGTTTCATTTAGGACAATACTTGTCTCTGCTTGGTAATAATCTTGGCGAATATTGAGGGCCACCGCTATTTCTTCTAAAGCAGCATTCCCAGCTCGTTCTCCAATACCGTTAATGGTTCCTTCAACACGCCCCGCACCATTCTTAACAGCAGCGAGGCTATTTGCAACTGCCATTCCAAGGTCATCATGGCAGTGAGGCGAATAGATAATCTGACGGTCGGTTTTAACATTGTCAATCAGATACTTGAAGATATTCCTATATTCCTCTGGTGTGGTAAAACCAACCGTGTCAGGAATATTGATATAGGTTGCCCCTGCGTCTACCGCTGTTTGAACGACTTGTAGGAGAAAGTCCAGCTCAGTTCTAGTCGCGTCTTCAGGAGAGAATTCTACCACTTCAAATTTACAACGTGCATAGGAAACATGCTCTTTAATAGCTTCCAAAATTTCCTCTTTGCTTTTATTCAACTTAAATTCACGATGGATAGGACTAGTAGCGATAAAAACATGGATTTGTGGATACTTAGCATCCTTAAGTGCTTCATAACAAGCGTCAATATCTGATTTAACAGAGCGAGCTAAACCAGTCACCGCTGTTTTCTTCAAGACTTTTGCAATTTCCTGAACTGCAGTAAATGAGTCAGGACTAGCTGCTGGAAAACCAGCTTCAATTGCCGAAATTCCCCATTTTTCCAGTTGTCTTGCAATGGCAATCTTTTCCTTAATAGAAAAATTAACACCTGGTGTCTGCTCACCATCTCGAAGGCTAGTATCTAGAAATTCAACTGTTCTCATAAGATTTCCCCTTTTCTAAATTTGGTTTTAAAAAAACATCTCGCTCGGAGTTCCAAGCGAGATGTTGATTTACTCCCGCTTGGTAAGCCAAACAGGACTAATGCTTCTGCACTAGCCCGAGTACCTCAACAACAAAGCAAATTGATTAAACTTAGCTGTTTTCATGTTTGACTTTCTCCTTCGTTTGATATCTTGTTTAGTATTTTAGCATAGGAAAAAACACATGTCAAGAAAAAATCCAATATTTTCTGAAAATTTCTTCAGTAAAGAATATTTTGCTAATTGAAAGTATTTGAAAAATCAAGTAAATATAATCACTTTTTCAAGGTCAAGTTCCAGCTTTTTTCGATCAATTCTAGCATCTCTTCATCTGATAAACTGTCATCCAGTGGCACACTAATCCAGTAGCGCTTGTTCATATGAAAGGCTGGATAAATCCCTTTTTTTACCAACAAATCAGATACTTGATCATGTTTGAGATTGACTGCTTCCACTAATCCTTCTCTGCCCTTTTCAAGCTTATCCCAAGAAATCTTCATAAGAACCGCATACCACTTCTGATTATTTTCATGGCGTAAAATCGCAGTATCAGGAGATTTCTCCCATAAGTATTCTAATTGATTTTCATACTTTTCTTGAACACGAGTCATGATTCTATTGGTCTGTGGATAGATAAAATCCTGCACATCAAAACAAGACTTTCGGATTTCATAAAGAACTTCTAAGCAGGCTTCACGGACACTTCCTACAAATGTCCCTCTCATACTGGCCATATGAACTTGTGAATAGAGATCACCAGTTTCTTGGTCATAAACTTGAAAACCTAAGACTCCATCCTCAACTGTAACCAACATGAGAAAATCTCCGTGCAAGATAGTCGAACTATGGGTCCATACGCCTTGATTTTCTACAAATCCATACTCTTTGGCTTTTTTACTATTAAACTGATAAGCTTTAAAAATTTCAAACATAAGCGAAAACTGCTACCAAAAGCTAGCAGTTCCTTTCTATTTATTAAAAGACGACCTTAGTTCCATGTAATTGTGTCACACCCAGTTGGTCAATAAAGGTTTGACGGTTATCCATGTCAATCCCTCCACCAGGTAAAATTTCAATTTTTCCTGCAGCGTGTTCTAGAATTCTATGATAGTGAGCAAAGCGTTTCTCTAACGAGTCGCCAGATACACCAGCACGAGTCAGGATGCGTGTCACTCCAGCTTGGCTGAGCCAATCAATAGCTTCTAACTGATCTTGTTCGCTCAATTCATCAAATGCCATATGGAAAACAATTTCCATACCTTTAGATGCAGCAATCAACTTTTCAAGATTGGCCTTGTCCAACTTCTTATCAGCAGTCAATGCACCAAAGACAACGCCTTGGCTTCCTGCTTGAGCAGTTAGAGCAATGTCCTCAAGCATAATAGCAATCTCGAGGTCATTGTAGACAAAATCACCACCACGTGGTCGAATCATAGTCATAATGGTCGTATCGTAGTCGGTAGCCAGTTCCACAGCTGCCTTGGTCACTCCGTAGCTTGGAGTTGTTCCACCAACTGCTAGATTATCACAGAGCTCGATACGGCGAGCTCCTGCCTGCATAGCTTTTTCAAGCAAGGTTACATTTTCAGCACAAAATTCGTAAATCATTTGATTCTCCTTGAAGATTACTTTAAATTTATTATATCATACTATTTCGAATATGTTTTTGTTTTTATCAAGGAAAATCGTTACTTATTAAAGCTATTCTTTATCAGGAATCACCTTAAAAAGATAGTAGGTAATAAAGATGGTTAAACATCCCAAACCGATTTTGACTGGTAAAAGAGGAGCAAAATAAATGGAAATTCCCATCAAGATATAAATCGATACAATAATTTTTTTCTTACGTTCACGCGCAATAGACTTGGTCTCACGAAAGTCCGCCACGTAAGTCTGATAAAGTTTGGTACGATAAAGCCAATCTTCAAAACGCTTGGAACTTCTCGAAAAACAAGCAATAGACAACAAAAGAAAAGGTGTCGTAGGCAACAAGGGCAAGACAACTCCAACAATAGCCAGAGCTAATGACAGAAATCCAATAATCAGATAGATAATACGCATAACTTCTCCTAGTTAATACTCTTCGAAAATCTCTTCAAACCACGTCAGCGTCGCCTTACCGTATATATGTTACTGACTTCGTCAGTTCTATCTACAACCTCAAAGCAGTACTTTGAGCAGCCTGCGGCTAGCTTCCTAGTTTGCTCTTTGATTTTCATTGAGTATAAAATAATCTTCTTCTAGTTTCGCATACAATGATGAATTTTGTCAAGCCTTTACTAAAAAGAGCCTGAAATTTACTTTCAGGACTCATTTTATTTGATTTTTTCTTCTTCGTAATCACCATTGCTACAAACGATCTGCTTCCCGCCACCACGGACTTTTTTCTCCATGAGGAAGTTACCACATTTTGGACAATCTCGTCCAACAGGCTTGTCCCAAGAAGTAAATTCACATTCTGGATAGCGATTGCAACCATAGAAGATACGATTACGCTTGGTTTTTCGTTCAATAATTTGTCCTTGATGACAGCTTGGACACTCAACACCAATCTCTTTCACGATAGCCTGTGTATGACGGCAATCTGGGAAATTGCTACAAGCATAGAACTTACCAAAACGACCAAGTTTAATGACCATCGGACTGCCACACTCTTCACAATCAAATCCTGCTGGCTCATCCTTGATTTGGATTTTTTCCATTTCCTCTTCGGCTTTGGCAACCTCTTTAGAGAAGGGTTTATAAAATTCATCAATGACTCGTTGCCACTGCTCTTTTCCAACTTCGACATCATCCAGTTTACCTTCCATTTCAGCTGTAAAGGTTACATTGACGATATCAGGGAAATATTCAACGATGAGCTTGTTAACAATTTCTCCCAATTCTGTCGGTTCAAAACGCTTGGCTGCCAAACGCACATAATAGCGCTTTTGAATGGTTTCAATGGTAGGTGCATAAGTTGATGGGCGACCGACTCCGTTTTCTTCCAAAGTTTTAATCAGTGTCGCTTCCGAATAACGTGCTGGCGGTTGAGTGAAGTGCTGCTCAGGTTTACTATTGACCTGCTTGACGACATCACCAACTGCCATATCCGGCAACATCTTATTCTTATCTGAATCATTGTAAATAGCCAAGTAACCATCAAATTTAACCTGACTACCATTCGCTGCAAACTGAACTCCATTTTGAGAGAGCTTCACAGCCATGGTATCAAAGATAGCACCCGTCATCTGACTCGCTACAAAGCGATTCCAGATAAGGGTATAAAGCTTAAGTTGGTCTTTATCCAAATACTTAGCAATTTTTTCTGGCGTGTTAAAGACACTTGATGGGCGGATAGCCTCATGGGCATCCTGAGCACCAGTCGCATTTTTGACCTTGCTACCATGCTTAGAATACTTACTGCCAAAACGTTCATTAATGTAGTTTGCAGCTTCATTTTGAGCAACTGGACTGATACGAGTCGAGTCTGTACGCATATAGGTGATCAAACCTTGGACGCCCGTACCAATATTAATCCCTTCATAGAGTTGCTGGGCAACCATCATGGTCTTTCGAGTACGGAAATTGATTTTATTAGCTGCATCCATCTGCATAGTTGAGGTAGTATAAGGGAGTGGAGCGTTACGCTTGCGTTCTTTTTTATCTACCTGATCAACTGTAAAGTCTTTACTGGATAGATGAGACAAGACTTCTTTGACCTCTTCATTGCTCGTCAATTTCATCTTCTTGCCATTCATTCCATAGAAGGATGCTTGGAATTGCTTAGTCCCCTTTTTGAAGACTCCATCAATAGTCCAATATTCTTCCGGTTGAAATGCATTAATCTCATTTTCACGGTCAATGATTAACTTGAGAGCAACAGACTGAACACGGCCAGCTGACAAGCCCTTTTTGACCTTCTTCCAAAGAATTGGTGAAATGGAATAACCTACCAAACGGTCCAAAACACGACGAGCTTGTTGGGCATCCACCAAATCCATGTCAATCTTACGAGGTTCTTTAAAAGCATTTTTTACCGCATCCTTGGTAATCTCGTTGAAAACAACACGGTTAGCATCATTTTCATCTAGATTGAGAATATGAGCTAAATGCCAAGAAATTGCTTCTCCTTCGCGGTCCGGGTCACTTGCGAGAAAGACTTTATTGGCTTTTTTAGCTTCTTTTTTCAAGTCATTGATCAGAGGACCTTTCCCACGAATATTAATATATTGGGGTTCATAATTATTTTCTACATCGACTGACATACTGGATTTTTTCAAATCACGAATATGACCAACACTGGCTAAAACCTTATAATTTCTACCCAGGTATTTTTCAATCGTTTTAGCCTTTGCAGGCGACTCCACGATTACTAGATTTTTTTTAACTGTTGATTTTTTCTTCTTTGTTGCCGTAGCCACAGTATCACACCTTTTCAAAGTAATAAACTTTATAAAGTGTAAACCATTTTTAAAAGCCTGTCAAGACTTAACTCTTATATATAGAAGAAAAGTTTAACCGATAAAACCTTACTAGTTCTTAAAATTCAAATTCTGCTAGCACATCCTGACCACTTGAAACAAGTTTTGCACCTTCTTGAACCAAGTGATGACAACCATCTGAACGACCATCTAAAATGCTACCTGGAATAGCAAAAACATCTCTTCCTTCTTCCATAGCTCGCTCACAAGTAATTAAACTACCCGATCTCATCTTTGCCTCAGCAACGATGACACCCATACATAGGCCAGCAATAATCCTATTTCGCGCTGGAAAGTGATATTTCAAAGGTTCTTCACCCGGTCCATATTCACTCAGTAGCAAATGATATTCACCGATATAGTCCTGCAGTCGTTTATTAGAACGTGGATAGTAAACATCCAAGCCAGTCCCAATGACTGCAATGGTTTTTCCACCACCTTGAAGAATAGACATATGCGCTGCAGTATCAATCCCTCTAGCAAGCCCACTCACAATCACCAGCTCATTTTCCAGTTCTTCAATAATCTTACGGACTGATTTTGTCCCTGTTTGACTACAAGAGCGACTGCCCACAACTGCAATCTTAGGTAACTTTAAGAGATTTAAATCGCCCTTATAAAATAACAATACTGGAGCATCATAGATTTCACTGAGAGCAAATGGATAGACATCGTCTAGGATGGAAAAAGAGGGAAATTTTTCAAAGTCATTTCTTAATCGCTCCATACTTTCAAAGGTGAGTTTATGGTAACGTTCCATAAAAACCACTGGATTTCTACACTCAGATGCTTCTGCTATCGTTTCTAAGCTTAATTCTTGATCATAGATTTCTCCATATTGAAGTACCTTTAAAACCTGTTGATTACTCAGACCTGCTTGTTTCAACTTATAAATCTCAAAATTATCAATCTTAATTTTCATGATAGACTCCTTGTTTTTCTCTCTATCTATTTATTCGTAGAAAAAGAAAAAAACTTCCCAACAATTTTACTTGTTTAGGAAGTTTTTTTATATTAGTTATTTTAGTAATCAGGACGAAGAACTCCAGTGACAGTCGCCTTAGTTGCTTCGTAATCCCCATCAATAACAACCTTGATAATACGTTTAGCATCCTCTTCAGGCGCAGGAACCAAAGGTAGACGAGTTGGCCCAGCTTCAAATCCCATATAGTTGAGTACCGCCTTAACAGGTGCCGGACTTGGGTAAGAGAAGAGAGCATTGACTTTAGGAATAAATTTACGTTGAATAGCTGCCGCTTTCTTCATATCACTTTCTTCGATTGCAGTAAACATTTCATGCATCTCATCTCCATTTGTATGGGAAGCAACAGAGATAACTCCGTCTGCACCAAGGTTCATAGCATGAAAGGCATCTCCATCTTCACCAGTATAAACCAAGAATTCTTCTGGTTTATGCTCAATCAAGTAAGCCATATTGGCAAGACTGGTACACTCTTTGACACCGATAATATTTGGATGTTCTGCCAAACGAAGTAAGGTATCTGGAGTCATTTCGACAACTACACGTCCTGGAATGTTATAAATAATAATTGGCAAATCAGAAGCATCTGCAATAGCTTTAAAGTGTTGATACATACCTTCTTGTGATGGTTTGTTATAGTAAGGAACAATCGCAAGACCAGCCGCAAAACCGCCAAACTCTGCTACCTCTTTGACAAACTCAATAGAGTCACGTGTATCATTGGTACCAACACCAGCGATTAAAGGAACTCGTCCGTTGACAACCTTTTGAACAGCCGCAAACAACTGCAACTCCTCATCGTGAGTTAGAGTCGGACTCTCAGCAGTTGTTCCTGCTAGAAGAATTCCGTCTGTATGATGTGCTAATAAATGTTCAATCAACTTTGGAATGGCATCAAAATTGATTGACCCATCTTCATGAAAAGGAGTAATAAAGGCCGTGATAATTTTACAATCTTTTAAATCTTGATAAGACATACGAAACACCTTTCTATTTTAAAGAAGGAGTTCAAATGAACTCCTACACATTATTTCAATTCAAATTTTAATTCAGCTGTTGGGCGTACTAGACCACGTTCATGTAAAGTCTCAGCGATTTGAACTGAGTTCCAAGCAGCACCTTTAAGAAGGTTATCAGAAACCACCCACATATGAATACCTTTTTCTGCATCCAAATCTTTACGGATACGTCCAACGAAAGTATCACGTGAACCAACAGCATTAACTGCTTGAGGATAGATTTGGTGAGCAACATCATCTTCAAGAACTGCACCTGGGAATTCAGCAATAGCAGCTTTCACTTCTTCAATTGGTGCTACTTCTTTTGTTTCAATATAGACTGACTCAGAGTGAGCTGACAAAACTGGAATACGTACACATGTTGCTGATACGGCAATGCTATCGTCTTCCATGATTTTCTTGGTTTCATTCGTCATCTTCATCTCTTCGTAAGTGTAGTCATTGTCAGTGAAAACATCAATTTGCGGAAGAGCATTAAAGGCAATTGGATAGTGTTTCTTATCTCCACCTGAAGGCAGGATTTCCGCATGCAAATCACGTGGGTTCACGCCATCATTCAAGACTTCACGAAGCTCACGTTGAGTTTCAAGAATTGCTCCCATACCAGCACCTGAAACAGCTTGGTAAGTTGAAACGATAATACGGTCCAATCCCCATTTTTGACGAACGGGCTCAAGAGCCACCATCATTTGAATTGTTGAACAGTTAGGACAAGAGATGATTCCGTTGTGAGCATCAAGGGCGTGGGCATTCACTTCAGGAACAACCAATGGTACCTCTGGATTTTGACGGAAATATGAAGTGTTATCTACAACTACCGCACCTGCTTTAACAGCATAAGGTGCGTATTTTGCAGAAGTTGATCCACCAGCTGAGAAGAGAGCAATATCAACCCCTTCAAAAGCGTCTTCTGTTGTTTCTTCGATGGTCACATCTTGACCTTTAAATTGCAAGACCTTTCCTGCAGAACGTGCAGACGCAAGGTAGCGAATCTTATCGATTGGAAGAGTTGATTCTTCCAACATTTTGATCATTTGAGCACCAACGGCACCTGTAGCACCGACAACAGCAACTGTGTATCCCATAACAAACCTCTTTCGGAATTTTCTAAAAATTTCTATAATAGAAACATTATACTACTTTTTACCAAAATTGAAAAGTCTTTTTCCTATCTATTTTCTGAAATTGACAAGAAAAAGGTCCGCTATTACTAGCAAACCTTTTTTAATAATCTTATCTCTTAATATCTTTGCTTATAAGGCTTATTAAAGGCTTCTAAGATATCTGATGGAGTTTCTGCATAGGGTTTCACTTCTTTGAAATCTCCCTTCACGATAATCCGTTCTGTGGCATTGTAGTCTACACAGGTTACCAAGGTAATTTCTTTGATTCCCTCACGGTCTTCTATTTCATCAACGCGGTCAGGTGTAACGTGTTTGACTTCACGAATGACATAGGTATAAACCTTTTCCTTATCAGTCAAATAAATTTTCATCCCTTCTTTGGCATTGACCAAAGGTGAAAAGAGCATCTGACTGGCATTTTCAGCTGTAAAAATATGGTGACTAGCGAGAGAATAATTTCCTTCCCCCATTTTTTGATTTGGTTTCATGGTTCCTGCCCCATAGAACAAGTTCACATTATCCAAGCCTTTAAAGATAGGTAAATTAATCTCTACTTCAGGAATGGCAATTCCTCCAATAACAGGAAGTTGTTGGGCATCCCACTGGGATGATAAAACCGCTTCAGATGAGATGGCCTTAACTGAATCGAAATCAAAATTTCCTTCTGTGTCCTGATTTTCTTCTAATTTTTCTTTTGATACCTGACTAACTTGGTACTTATTAGTATTCCAAACCATAAAGATATCACGGATTTTAGCATTAAAAATCAAAGCGATTGATAGTAGTATCAGAAATCCTGCCAATATATTGATCAACAGATTTTTTCGTTTATTTTTCTTTTTATTGATTTTTTTAGACATTATGCTTCACTTTCTGTTTCCTGTTCTGCCCCAACTTCTTCTTTTTCTGCTGCTGCAACACTTGTAAAAGTCACAATCTTAGCATCTTGATCTAGACGCATCACTTTTACTCCCATAGTTGAACGTCCCGTTTGTGAAATATTGGCAACATTGGTTCGAATCATGACACCTGTGTCAGTGATAATCATCAGATCTTCGTCCCCTTTTACTGTTAAGAGACCAGCTAGAGGACCATTTTTTTCAGTAACATTGGCTGTTTTCATTCCTTTACCAGCACGACCTTTTGTTGGGTATTCAGTCGCGACTGTGCGCTTACCGTATCCTTTTTCAGTAATGATAAGGACTTCATCTTGATCAGTAATCACTCTCGCTCCAACTACAGCATCACCTTCACGAAGGTTTACCCCTTTAACACCAGTGGCAATACGACTCATACTACGAACTGAAGACTGATTGAAACGAACTGCATAACCTAATCTGGTTCCGATGATGATATCTGTGTCTTTTTCAGTTAGTAAGACATTAATCAACTCATCCTCATCTTTCAGATTCAAGGCTTTTAGACCATTTTGACGAATGTTGGCAAATTCTTTGACACTGGTTCTTTTGACAATACCTGCGCGAGTTGTAAAGAAGAGATAGGCATCATCACTACGTTCTGATTCAACATTGATAATAGTTTGAATGCTTTCTCCCTCATCCAATTTCAAAAGATTGACGACTGGCAAGCCCTTAGCAGTACGACCATACTCTGGAATTTCATACCCCTTAAGACGATAAACCCGTCCTTTATTGGTGAAGAAAAGCAAATGATCGTGAGTGCTGGTTGAAACCAATTCACGCACAAAGTCATCGTCCTTAACTCCAGTTCCTTGAACGCCACGTCCACCACGTTTTTGAGCTGTAAATTCGTCTTGGTCCAAACGTTTGATGTAACCTTTATTTGATAGAGTGATGAGAACATCAGACTCTTCAATCAAGTCTTCATCTTCAAGCGTCAAGACTTCACCAACCATCAACTCAGTACGACGTGGATCGCCAAACTTACGTTTGACCTCATCCAATTCTTCCTTGATGATTTGCGCTACACGTTCTGGTTTTGCAAGAATGTCTGCCAAGTCAGCAATCAAGGCAATAAGCTCATCATACTCTGACTGAATCTTGTCACGTTCCAAACCAGTCAAACGACGAAGACGCATATCGAGAATTGCTTGACTTTGACGTTCAGATAACTTGAACTTGCTCATCAATTCAGCTTGGGCTTCTGCATCCGTTTCACTGGCACGGATGATACGAATGACTTCATCAATGTGATCCAGAGCAATCAACAAACCTTCTAAGATGTGTGCACGCGCTTCAGCTTTCTCTTTGTCAAATTGAGTACGACGAGTCACCACTTCTTTTTGGTGCTCAATATAAGCATCCAAGATTTGACGAAGAGAAAGAATCTTTGGTACACCATTCTGGATAGCCAGCATGTTAAATCCAAAGCTAGTTTGCATTTGAGTCATCTTGAACAAGTTGTTCAAAATAACATTGGCTGACGCATCACGTTTCACTTCGATAACAAAGCGAACACCTTCACGGTTAGATTCGTCACGAACAGCTGTAATACCTTCGATACGTTTTTCTTGAACTAAACGCACAATATGCTCATGGACTTTAGTCTTGTTGACCATATATGGGAATTCAGTAACAACGATACGTTCGCGACCAGTCTTAGTTTCTTCGATTTCAGTACGAGAACGAAGCACAATCGATCCTTTACCAGTTTCGTAGGCCTTATGAATACCTGATTTCCCCATAACAAGGGCACCAGTTGGGAAATCTGGACCAGGCAAAACTTCCATCAAATCTTTAGTTGTAACATCAGGATTATCCATCACCAGCTTCACTGCATCAATGGTTTCACCCAAGTTATGTGGTGGAATATTAGTCGCCATACCAACAGCGATACCTGTAGCTCCATTGACCAAAAGATTTGGGAAACGAGCTGGCAAAACTAAAGGTTCACGTTCATTGGCATCATAGTTATCTGCAAAATCAACGGTATTTTTATTGATGTCGCGAAGCATCTCAAGAGCAATCTTGCTCATACGCGCTTCAGTATAACGCTGGGCTGCGGCACCATCACCATCCATGGAACCAAAGTTCCCATGCCCATCTACAAGCATGTAACGGTAACTCCACCATTGCGCCATACGAACCATAGCTTCGTAGATAGATGAGTCACCGTGTGGGTGGTATTTACCCATGACATCCCCTGTAATACGAGCAGATTTCTTATGAGGTTTATCTGGTGTCACACCCAATTCGTTCATACCGTATAGAATACGACGATGAACTGGTTTCAAACCATCTCGAACATCAGGAAGGGCCCGCGATACGATAACACTCATGGCGTAGTCGATAAAGCTGGTCTTCATCTCCTTTGTCAGATTGACATTCACTAAATTTTTATCTTGCATTAACAAATGCCTCATTTCACTATTAGTAACTAGATATATTATACCATAGTTTGTCTCTTATTTCAGTGTTACAGTATGACTAAAACGTTTACATGGCTAAGTGGATGTTATATTCGTGACAAAGCTATTTAAAAGTGATAGAATGAAATCAAACAGGGTATTACCCTTAAAAAAACAAAGGAGATGTTTAGACTAATGACAGCAACTAAACAACACAAAAAAGTTATCCTCGTTGGTGATGGTGCCGTAGGTTCATCTTACGCTTTCGCTCTTGTTAACCAAGGAATTGCCCAAGAACTTGGTATCATTGAAATTCCTCAATTACACGAAAAAGCTGTTGGTGACGCTCTTGACCTTAGCCACGCCCTTGCTTTCACTTCACCTAAAAAAATCTATGCAGCTGAATACGCTGACTGTGCGGACGCTGACCTTGTAGTTATCACTGCCGGTGCTCCTCAAAAACCAGGTGAAACTCGTCTTGATCTTGTTGGTAAAAACCTTGCAATCAACAAATCAATCGTAACACAAGTTGTTGAATCAGGATTTAACGGTATCTTCCTTGTAGCTGCTAACCCAGTTGACGTTTTGACATACTCTACATGGAAATTCTCAGGATTCCCTAAAGAACGCGTTATCGGTTCAGGTACTTCTCTTGACTCAGCTCGTTTCCGTCAAGCCCTTGCTGAAAAATTGGATGTAGATGCTCGTTCAGTTCATGCCTACATCATGGGTGAACATGGTGACTCAGAATTTGCCGTTTGGTCACACGCTAACATCGCTGGTGTTAACCTTGAAGAATTCCTTAAGGACACTCAAAACGTTCAAGAAACTGAATTGATTGAATTGTTCGAAGGTGTTCGTGACGCTGCTTACACAATCATCAACAAGAAAGGTGCTACATACTACGGTATCGCCGTTGCACTTGCTCGTATCACTAAAGCAATCCTTGATGATGAAAATGCAGTACTTCCACTTTCTGTATTCCAAGAAGGTCAATACGGAATCAAAGATGTCTTCATCGGTCAACCAGCTGTTGTTGGTGCACACGGTATCGTTCGTCCAGTTAACATCCCATTGAACGATGCTGAAACTCAAAAAATGCAAGCTTCAGCAAAAGAATTGCAAGCTATTATTGATGAAGCTTGGAAAAACCCTGAATTCCAGGCAGCTTCAAAAAACTAATTTAAGTTAGAAAAAATGTCTAGACGATTTGTCTAGACATTTTTATATTTCATTACTTTATTTCATTTGAGCAAAAGCTGCTTCTGCATCTGCGTTACTAATTGCACCTAATTGAATCTTAGCAATTTTACCCTGTGAATCAATTAAATACTCTGTAGGGATGCTTCGAATTTGATAATCTTGAAAAACAGCTCCTTTTGTATCATATAAAACAGGGATGTCTTTATAACCTTGTTCTTCAAACCACTTTGGAAATTGGTCTACCATTTTTTCACCTTGAAGACCCGGCGCAATGACAGATAAAATTTCGAAATCGCGATCTTCCTTAGCAGCAAGCTCCATCAATTCTGGCATACTCTTCTTACATGGTCCACACCAAGATGCCCAAAATTTAAGATAAACTTTCTTACCTTTAAAATCAGATAATTTCACTTCTTTTCCATCCATAGATTGAAGAGTGAAATCAGGTGCTTCTGCTCCAATAGCTACTTGCTTCACAGTTGTTTGCTGCTGTGTCTTAGTCGTTGGATTTTCTTGACTTGATTTTTTCTCTTCCTTACCACAAGCAATCAAAAGAAAGAGAGACAAGAAACTAAGGCCAAAATAGATAATTTTTTTCATAGATAACTCCTTTTATCCTAATATTCCAGATAAGACATTTAACTGTCCCAACATTAATAAAATTCCCATGAGAATGATCAATAAACCACCAATTTTCTTCAATAAAAGTATGTGGGATTTGATTCTACTAAAATAAGGCATGACAAGACCTGATGCCAAGGCCAGAACTAGAAATGGAAGCGCCATTCCGAGAGTGTAAATGAGGGTTAATAAGGCCCCCTGAAGAGCTCCATTTCCTCCTGAGGCAGCCAGTGCTAAAACAGAACTTAATACTGGGCCTATACATGGAGTCCAGCCAAAGCTGAAGCTGATCCCCAGTAAAAATGCCGACAAATATTTGCTAGACTGTTTTTGATTAAATGTTACTGTTTTTTGTACCTCTAATTTTTGTAGATGAAGAATTTCCATCTGATGTAATCCCAGTATGATAATCATGATTCCCATGACATAACGGAACCAGTCAGCATAAAGTAAATTCCCAAGGAATCCTGCTCCAAATCCAAGAATAAAGAAGATGAGAGAGATACCAGCAATAAAACAGAGTGTCCGAATCAATCCTGACCAGGCAACATCTTTACCCAAAAAACGAAATGTCTTTGATTCCTCTTGATCATCTAGCAGAACACCTGCGTAGACTGGTAACAAGGGAAAGATACAGGGAGAAAAGAATGACAAGCCCCCAGCTATAAAGACAGAAATAAAAAATAAAATACTTTCCAATTAAGAACCTTCTTTCATATAGTCATCTTTTATTTTACTATAAAAGAAAACGTTTGTAAGAAATCCGCTACGCAAATTTATTTTCAACTTGAAAGAATCAAAAAAGGAGCATAGCTCCTTTTTTGATTAATAAGTTCCTTCTTCACCTTGACTTGTCAAGATTACAGGACCATCTTTAGTAATAACAAACTGATGCTCGTACTGACATGATAGACCTCCGTCGATAGTTTTGTGAGCCCATCCTGTTTTCATGTCTGTATCGATCTCCCAATCACCTGTATTGATCATAGGCTCAATGGTTAAGACCATGCCTTCACGAAGGCGGAGACCACGACCTGCGATACCATAGTTAGGCACCATTGGTTCTTCATGCATAGTTGGACCAACACCGTGTCCTACAAGATCACGAACAACTCCGTAACCACGACTTTCAGCATATTCCTGAATAGCAGCTCCAATATCTCCAATACGATTTCCTACAACAGCCTGCTCAATTCCCTTATACATAGCTTCTTTGGTAACATCCATCAAGTTTTTAACTTCTTCTGACGGTTTTCCAACAGCGTAAGCCCAACAAGAATCGGCTAAGCCGCCCGTAAAGTTTTGAGTATATTTTTTCATCTGCTCAACGTTGTTAAAGTTGAGTTTAGAAACATTGAGGTCAGACTTAGCGATTGGCCCACCAAGAACCATATCTACCTTCAGCAAATCGCCTTCCTTCAAAATATAGTGGCGTGGAAAAGCATGGGCTACTTCGTCATTAAGCGAACAACAAGTTGCGTATGGATAATCCATCATTGCCCCATCAACACCAATTTGAAGAGGGAGGAAATTTTCTTCTTTACAACGACGACGCACATATTCTTCTACTTCCCACATATCTACACCTGGTTTGATGATGTCACGCAAACCGATGTGAATACTGGCAAGAAAATCGCCAGCCTTATCCATTGCTTCGATTTCTCTAGCTGATTTTAATGTAATCATGTTTTCTCCTAGTTTTAATTAATTTTTACAGTAACATTTGCTTTTGATACGATTTGATGATTGATATAAATGTCATAGTCAATAATGGCTGACCTTCTCGTATGATGAATAATTCTAGCCTGAATTCGCAAGATATCATCGATCTGAACAGCCTGTAAAAAGTAAATCAACATCTGTTCAATGATGAGGTTACGTCCGCTATTCACGACCAGATCCTGCGTCATATGGGTCAAAATTTCTGAAAGAACTCCATTTGCAAGGACTCCATTTTTTTCCAACATGAATGGTTCAACCGTAATGACAACTTCATCATGATGGTAAGATAACTTCTGACCAACCTGTTCTGAAAATGTTGGTAATGCTGAAACTTGAGAGCGGCTCATCTTTTCCATGACATCCCGTCTAGTAATAACACCAAGTAAAGTTTGATTACTTCTCACAACAGGTACCATTTCAAAGTCTTCAGCAATCATTCTCTGGCTAACATTAGCGATATTCGTCGCTAAACCAGTCATGTAGACTGTCCTTGTCATGACCTTATCTATCGTTGTACCAGGTGATTTATCTCCAGCATCACGCATAGTAACTACACCAACAACGACCTGATGCTGATTGATGACAGGGAAACGGCTCGTTCTATTCTTACGAACCAAGTCTAGATAATCTTTGACAGTATCCGTTTCCTGTAGAAATCCATATTCATGACTGGTACGATAGATTTTTTCAACCGTTAAAATATCTGTCTTAATCTGAACGTTGGACAAAGCTCTGTTGATCATAGTCGCAATTGTAAATGTATCATGCTTACTGCGCAATACTGGAATATTTTTTTTATTAGCATGGTTTAAAACATCTTCATGAACTTCAAATCCACCTGTTACCAAGACAGCATTTTCATTTTCAAGTGCTAATAACTGAATACGTGTTCGATCTCCTACGATAAGTAAGCCGCCATCATGAAGATAAGAAAGAATATTCTTTTCAGTCATCGCCCCAATGGAGAATTTACTAAATTCTCTATCCAATCCAGCTTGACCAGCTAAAACTTCTGAGCCTGTAACTTCTGCAATTTCTGCGAACGTTAATTTCTCAATAGCTACTTTTTTTGACTTTACACGTACTGTTCCACTTCGAGGACGTGTTTCAACAAGTCCCCTATTTTCAGCTTCTTTGATAGCCCGATATGCCGTACCATCACTTACTCCTAGTCGATTTGAAATACTACGAACACTGACACGCTTCCCAACTGGTAATTCTTCCAAGTAGGCTAATATTTCTTGGTGTTTACTCATTTAGATTTCCTTTTGTATAACGGAATTCTAGATAATCCCGCATCTTTCGGGTATAACGATCGCTACCTTTAAAATGACGATAAAGAACAAAATTTGATTTTTCTGCTACTTTCTGACTAGCAACATTTTCTAGATGTGTCACAATCGAAAGTTGCTTCAAGGCAAACTCGTTCATGGATAAATCTCGTAATTTGGTAACTGCTTCAGTCATATACCCCTGAGACCAATAGTCTTTCTTTAAAAAATAGCCAATTTCTGCTTCTTTCTTAATTTCATCAAGTTTTTCAAACTTGATAGCTCCAATCATCCGTTGCTCTTTTTTATCACAAATAGCCCAAATCCCCAAAGGTGATTTCATAAAATAATTGGCAAGAGCATACTGACTTTCTTCAATACTTGCTTGTGCAGGAAAGATAAATTGGAGATTTTCAGGATCTGATGCAAGTTGATGAAAATCATCTACATCTGTAAAAAAGAAGGGACGGAAATATAAACGTTCCGTCTCATAGAAAGAAAATTTTGCTAATTTAGTCCAGATATTCATTGCAATCCTCAAAGTGCTAATCTTCGATTAGCTCAATATCTGCTCCAAGATTACGCAATTTTTCGATAATATTCGAGTAGCCTCGAAGGATGAATTCTACATTGGTAATCTCTGTTTTTCCTTCAGCCATCAAGCCAGCAATAACCAAGGCAGCTCCAGCACGTAGGTCTGTCGCCTTAACTTTTGCACCCTGCAAAGGATTTCCACCCTTATAAAGGATGTGGTCGTTTGTTGTTGAAATATCTGCATTCATTTTGGCTAATTCAAAAACATGATTGACACGTTTTTCATAGATTGTATCAATCAATGTGCCACGACCTTCTGCTTTTAATAGCAAAGGAGTAATAGGCTGTTGAAGATCTGTTGCGAAACCTGGATAAGGAGCTGTTTTGATATTAACAGCCTTTAGATTTGTTTGCTCTTCGACGAAAATACTGTCTTCAGAAATAGTCATGTGAACACCCATTTCTTCAAGTTTAGCAATAAATCCTTCTAAATGCTCATAAAGTACATTATTAATTCGAATCCCATGACCTACTGCAGCTGCCATTGAAATATATGTACCTGCTTCAATACGGTCTGGGATGACTTGGTGACGTGTTCCGTGCAAGCTATCCACACCATCGATTGTAATCATATCCGTACCTGCTCCACGAATGTGAGCTCCCATATTGTTTAATAATGTAGCCACATCAATGATTTCAGGTTCGCGAGCAGCATTTTCAATAACTGTTCGACCTTTAGCTTTTACTGCTGCTAGCATCGTATTGATTGTTGCACCAACACTAACAGTATCCATATAGATATGTGCACCATGTAGACTTGATCCTTGGGTTGAGAGATTCATATTATCTCCCTCGTAGGTTGTCTTAGCTCCCATAGCTTCAAATGCTTTTAAATGCAAATCAATCGGACGTGGTCCTAGGTCACACCCTCCAGGCAAACCTACAGTTGCTTCACCAAAACGTCCTAAAAGACTACCATAGAAATAATAAGACGCACGCAAGCTATTAATTTTACCATAAGGCATTGGTTTATTTTGAACACCACGAGGATCAATCTCAAGAACATCGTCATAACGCTTGACACTAGCTCCCATGATCTCCATAATCTCAATAAGACTAGCTACATCAGAGATGTCTGGAACACAATCCAAAATCACAACATCATCTGATAAAATAATGGCAGGAATCAAGGCAACGACACTATTTTTAGCACCACTGATTGTAATTTCACCTTTCAATGGTCTCCCGCCGTTAATGACAATTTTTTTCATTTTATACTCTTTCACTATTTATTAAGAAGGTCTCACCCTATATTATACCATATTTCTTACTAATAGCCAATCCTATAAAATAATTAACAAACGTCTCACACTTAATTCCACCATAAAAATCCGTTTTAGACTAATTTCCACTTTGGTCAGGAAAGTGGAAATTACTTTGAGAAATTACCCTCAAGATTTTGACAATCTCAACATCATCACAGTTCTGGAAGGTAGAACACAATCTATCATCCGAAATCATTTTCTTAAATATGAGAGTTCTGTCCGAAGTCGCGTCAAAATCATTACTATGGATATGTTTATCCCTTATTATGACTTGACTAGACAACTTCGCTTTCGAATTTCTAGGCTCAGGCTGAAACAGTCTACGAGACTGTTTCACTCCCAAACGCTAAAATCGTTCTGGATTGCTTTCACATTGTACAACATCTAAGCCGTGCTATGAGTCGTGTGCGTGTCCAAATTATGAATCAATCAGGATAGTCGTAAACTGAGTGATAAACGTTTTTATCGCCCTACTTTTCGTATGCATTTAACCAATAAGGAAATCCTAAACAAGCTTTTGAGCTATTCCGAAGACTTGAAACACCACTATCATCTCTATCAACTCTTGCTTTTCCACTTTCAGAATAAGGAGCCGAAGAAATTCTTTGGACTCATTGAGGACAATCTAAAGCTGGTTCATCCTCTTTTTCAGACTGTCTTTAAAACCTTTCTAAAGGACAAAGAGAAAACTGTCAACGCTCTTCAACTACCCTATTCTAACGCCAAACTGGAAGCCACTAATAATCTAATCAAACTTATTAAACGCAATGCCTTTGGTTTTCAGAACTTTGAAAACTTCAAAAAACGCATTTTTATCGCTCTGAACATCAAAAAAGAAAGGACGAAATTTGTCCTTTCTCGAGATTAGCTTTTCTTCAACCCACTACAGTTGACAAAGAGCCAAAAAACTTGTCCCTTTTATATTTTAAACAATGGATTTAAGAAACCATCTGTGTTTTTTAGAAGGGATTTAAAGACTTTAGATTTCAAATTTTCAGTATTTGAGTAGTTTCCAGCCTTCTTGAGGTCTTCTGTGACCGCTTTGTCGAACAAGGCTTTGAGTTCATTATAATTGTGGATGGTTTGTCCATCAATTGTAATCTCTGTGAATCCTTTTTCAGCTCTGACTTTCACATCATGATACCAATGTCTCTTCCACTCTTCAAGTGTCTTGAATTTGTCTCCAGATACTTTCTTGATAATGAAATCATCGCCTAAAAGACCTTTATTTTCTTTATCAGCAGCACCTTGATGTTTGCTTGAAACATAGTCAATGAATCCATGTTCATATCCATAGTACCCCCACATACGGAAGGCATTATGTTTGAATGATAATGAACCTGGTGCTCCTTGGCTTGTATTACCACCGTAAATACCAGCCATCATATTGACATTGACATAAGCCGTACCAAAATCTTCTGGGTGGAAGACTTTATTGCCTGGATTTCCGTGAATAGTCATAAAATTGTTATTTACCAAATCATCAATGGTTTCAAGATTGGTTATTTTCTCAGCGTCTGTCAAGTCACGCACTTTGTCCCATTGGTGAGGACCACTTAGTTTATTTCTATCCATTGGTCGACGTATTTCACGGTCAATTTTCTTGAACCACTTACTATTGTCACCTTTAACCTTAGGAAGAACAGCTTCAGCTTCAGCATAATCAAGCATCATCATAGCTTCATTGTAGTTCTTCATGTATTTATCTATAGTTTCACGCGAATCCAGCTTGTTAGGATTATAGTTGTACCATTGGTTACCATCATTTTGACGTTCAAATGCCATATTTAATCCAAGTGCACCGTATTCACCTTGATGTCCGTGTTGTGCTGGAGTTTGTAACATACCCTGAGCAAATGCTTCAAGGTCTGTACCTTGTCGATGTCTATGACCACCCAAATATGCCATGCGGTCATTTACGTGGGTAGTTTCATGTGTAAAGGCAGATGTGCCGTATTCACTTATTAAATCCGACATAACAAAATATACAGCATCCATAGGTTGTGGATCAGCAAAGATGTAAGCATAGGCTCCATAGCCATACTTATACTCATGATACTTCCCAATACGACCAAAGAATTCCCTGACTGGAGTATAGTCTGATTTTCCATTTCTATGTCCGAATCTGTCAGGCCAGCCACCTGGAGCATTATGATTATCCCATACAGGAGTTGGAACTACATTTTGACTCTTAAGAAGTTTATCGCGTACATTATCAGTAGCAAGACGTGACCAAAAATCTAAGTAATTAACTTGCTCTTTGGCACGTAGATTAATCTCTTTTTTAAAGGCTTCACGTTCTTCTTCAGTATTTTTGTTGTATTTTTCAAATGCACCGAATGAAATTGAATTATACGTTGAAATCATAAATAGATGTGCATTTTTCAAATTAAGAAGAGGTAAAATCATGCGCCCATGCTGCCCATTATTAATTCCTTCGTATAGACGATATTTTTTGTTAGCAAATGCAGGGTTCGTTGATGGTTGTTCAACTACATACGCGTTCTTTTCAATAGCTTTCTTAAACCAGTCATTTATATCTGTATGGTTAGTGAATAGCTTCATATTGTAATGTAAGAATCCATTTAATTCATTTATTCCAATTGTTCCACCTATAGTTTCACGATAAGCTTCTAAAGTTCTATCTCCTTTAACATTTCTTTCACTTGAACCAATTTTGATTAAGAAATCTAAAACATTAACATTCTTACCATAAAAATCAGGTTTAAACATCATAATATCTTTAATTGATAACTCATCGTATTTAAAACCATAATATTGATTTAAGTAGGCCAGCCCCATCATGATTTTAGCTTTGTTATCTTCAACTTTCTTAAGTAAAGCACGCTCGACTACTTCCCCACCGTTTAACTGATGATCTTCATTTTCTAAAATCTGACTAACAAGTTTTTCTAAGTTTCCTTTGACTTCTTCGAAGCTTTCTTCTAAATACAAGCCCTTAATGTACTCAGTTTTCTTCTCAGGGGTATTTTGCCAAGGTTTCTCACGCTTATCCATCAAGCTACGAACTTCATCTGAAAGTAGGGTAACACTAGCTAACTTCTCTTTGATATTGCTTGCTAACTGGCTACGATTCTTCATAACCATATTTGGAGTATAGACAATGTTTTGACCTGCTACATCATACTCTTTTACTTGAGCTACTTTAGAATTCGTTTTAGCGGTCACAGTTAACTCTTCTTTTGTACCATCAGCATAGTGAACCATAATCTTATCAATATCCGATAAATCAGTGACAAATTGCCCTGCTTTCATACCTGTTACAGACAGAACAGTTTTCTTAACAAGATTGGACTCATCTGTTAACTTATTCCCTTGGTTTACAATCCACTCTTTGTTATAAAATGGTTGCAGTTTTTCCAAATTTCGATAAGCTAGGTTTCTTGTTTCTTGGTAGTCCTGAATCGCTTTATATTCAGAATCTCTATCAACGATACGATTTAACTTGTTTACAACTGGATCTTGAATAGCGAAGGTATTCGCAGTAATCCCCATATTAGCGATTTTGGCGTCTGCTTCTGCTTGAGAGATAGACTGAATCTGTTTCGAACGCTTGTAGGTACTTTCTCCAGTAGCAACATCTTTTACATAATAATTATTTTTGAAGTAGTCAAAACCAAAGTATGGGTCACCGTCAATAGAAGCTGAACCATACATAATTTCACCGTTATTGACTTTCATCATACTAATATTATTCTCAACCCAACCCCAGTCATAGTTTTCGTGAACTAAACCACCACTTTGACCATGATTTTTCAGAGTCATAGTACCTTTAACAACAGAATTTGTCAAACGACCTTTTTGTTTAACATCCCACTGATTACTTCCGTGATTGACTTTAGCTACTAAACCACCAAACTTAGAATTGTTACCTACAATATCACCGTCAAAATAAACACTATCCGTGTTACTTCGCCAACTTTCGCTGACAAGTCCACCAGACCACCAGCCTTTATCTCCAAGACTGTTAATCTTGCCAATAAAAGCTACATTGCGCATATTAGCTTCGTCTAACTTATTAACAGCACCGGTTACATCGTTATTTCCTGTTACTGAACCTACTACTTTGATATTCTCAAGTGTAGACTTCTTAAACATATTACCAATAGGTGCAACTTTATCAGCCCAAGGCATGTTTATATTTACATTACCTAAGTTAAAGTTTTTGAGTGTAGCACCTTCAGCCTCATTAAACAAAGGTCTTTCTAAGTTATGAATCGTGTACTGATGATTCTCTACACTTGATAAAGTACCTCTAAACTTAGCCATAACATAAGCTTTACCTGCTGGCTTAACGTTAACTGCATTCAAATCTGCACCAAGTTTAAACTCACCGGTAGGATTTGCTTGCATATCTTTTGCTAAATCATGGAAGTTGTAATAAACCTTATCCTCGGTAGCCCTCGGTTTTTCAAGATAATAAGTGTAAGTATCTCTTAACTTACCGTCTTTATCACGTTGAACTAAGTCAGGTGCTTTTGCCGTTATCTTGTAAAGCTGCTTACCTTCCTCAATGACCTCTTCAATCTTATCAATTGCTAAACGAGTCACTTTGTTTTCTCTGGAGGTTACTTTTAAGTAATAGTTGTTAACATTACTTGGAAGAGATGTTAAATGATTACTATCGCTTTCGACACCGCTTTCGTTTACTTGTACGAGACTGGTATTTGCAATATCTTTCAACTCAACTTTCTTTAAATCTAAGCGTAAAGGTTTATCTTCCAAAGTCGATACTTCTGCACCCTTACCTACATCATAAGTCATAGTGGTTGAAATCGTATAATCTTTGTAATAGTCTAAGTTCTCTAATACTTGAGATAAGTTATCGATTTTTAAATCAAGCGTTTTTACAATTTTTCCACCTTCTTTGATAGTCGCTACAATGCGTGTAATTGTAGCATTGTCTTGATTTTCTAGATTGTAGTTAATTGTAGCAGACTTAGCTAAAACATCCTTAGATACAGTGGTCAGAGTCAAAACAGGAGCTGTTTTTTCTTTTGGCTTTTCTTTTGTACCTTTTACAAGAATTTCAGGCTTCATTTCTTTTAACACAGTTACGGTTTCAACTGGTTCACTGATTTTTTTGCCATGTAACTCTTCATAGCTAGTAACAATTTGACGTTCGCCGTCCTCACCAACTTGTTTAACAGAATCATCACCTATAAATTTGGTAGGATCAGATTCTTCTGTGATAGTTTTAGGAATAGTCTCTGTACGAATATCAGTATGTAAAGCAGGAAGCTCTTCTCTCTCTGGAGCAACGTCAGGAACTGTAGCTAGTGGATCAGTATACTCTGAGATTTCAATAACCGGCGGATCAATTAAGTTTCCTGTTTCATCTACTCCTGTTGTACCTACAGAACCCGTATATTCTGGTTTCTCAGCCTTAGGCGCTTCGTCTGGGACTGTACCTACAGAAGCAGTGTACTCTGGCTTCTCAGACTTAGGTGCTTCTTCTGGAACTGTGCCTACCGGTTCAGTGTATGCTGGTTTTTCATGAACTTCCGGCTCACCTTTGTCAGTCACAACAGCTTCGGGTAACGCTGGTTGAACTTCCGGCTCGCCTTTGTCAGTCACAATAGCTTCCGGCAACGCTGGTTGAACTTCCGGCTCACCTTTGTCAGTCACAACAGCTTCGGGTAACGCTGGTTGAACTTCCGGCTCGCCTTTGTCAGTCACAATAGCTTCCGGCAACGCTGGTTGAACTTCTGGTTCGCCTTTGTCAATCACAACAGCCTCGGGTAACGCTGGCTGAACTTCTGGTTCCCCTTTGTCAGTTACAACAGCTTCGGGTAACGCTGGTTGAACTTCCGGCTCACCTTTTTCAGTCACAACAGCTTCGGGTAAGGCTGGTTGAACTTCTGGTTCTCCTTTGTCAGTCACAACAGCTTCGGGTAACGCTGGCTGAACTTCCGGTTCCCCTTTGTCAGTTACAACAGCTTCGGGTAACGCTGGTTGAACTTCCGGTTCTCCTTTGTCAGTCACAACAGCTTCGGGTAACGCTGGTTGAACTTCCGGTTCACCTTTATCAGTTACAACAGCTTCGGGTAACGCTGGTTGAACTTCCGGCTCACCTTTGTCAGTCACAACAGCTTCGGGTAATGCCGGTTGAACTTCCGGTTCGCCTTTGTCAGTCACAACAGCTTCGGGTAACGCTGGTTGAACTTCCGGTTCACCTTTGTCAGTCACAACAGCTTCGGGTAATGCCGGTTGAACTTCCGGCTCGCCTTTGTCAGTCACAATAGCTTCCGGCAACGCTGGTTGAACTTCTGGTTCTACAAGGTTTGTACCTATTGGTTGCGTATAGTCAGGCTTCTCATACTTAGGAGCATCGTCTGGGACTGTGCCTACTGGTGCAGTGTACTCTGGTTTCTCTGATTTAGGTGCTTCGTCTGGAGCCATACCTACAGGCTCAGTGTATGCTCGCTTCTCAGCTTTAGGAGCCATATCAGGAACTGTTCCTACCGGTGCAGTATATTCTGGTTTCTCATGAACTTCGGGCTCAACCAGATTACCACCAACTGGTGCTGTATGTTCTGGTTTTTCTGCTTTAGGCGCTTCATTAGGGATACTTTGAATTTCAGATACTGGAACATTTTTTGTCCCCTCATTCTTATGTTGAATTTCTGAAATTGCATCATCATTAAGGGGTAAGTATCCAATATAACGATATCCAGCAATTTGAACCACTCCTTCATTACTTGGAGCTTTCAAAGGATTGCTTATATCGAGAGCTTGCATACTAGAAAGACTAATCAGTCCGATAGTAGTAACTAAGAACAAACTAGAAACTTTTTTCTTTTTATGAACCAAAAGGACTAAACTACCAACAGCTAATAGACCTAAAGCTGTAAGCACAGAAGTCGATGAACCTGTCGCAGGAAGAGCTTCCTGCTGATAAATAAGAGCATAAGTTACCTCATTATCAGTAGGAATTCCTGCTTGAATCTTGCTTTGTTCTTCCTTTGTAAGAGCGCTTTTTTCAACATAATGATATGTAGAAGCATGAATGATTGACGGTGCAACCAAGATGCTTCCGAGTAAAACTGAACCAACAATCCCACAGATTTTTCGGATTGAAAACCGTTCTTTTTTAAATAATGACAATCGTAATCACCTTCTTTAATTTTATTTCCTAATAGTAAACACTATTTTTTATTATTAAAAATTGAACTTCTAAAATCATCAGTTTGATTTAGATAGGCCTTAAACACTGCTCTCTTTAACTTATGAACTGCACTATCATATTCTGGATTATAGTTGTCCCAAGAATAACGATTCTCATCTGCATCCTTACGGACAGCTTCGTCCATTAATCGCTGCAGTTCTTCTACACTATGAATCGTCTTTCTTGCAAAACTTGCCCAAGATTTAGTTGGATCGTTGAAGGTCACCTTTTTCAAGTTTCTAAACTGATCCACCCGTTCTTGGTACATAGCTTTCTTGAAATCCGCCCAAGAAGAATACTTCCCTTCAAATACCTTTTTCAAAACAAGATCATCTGTAACTAAACCTACTTCTTTACCATAAGACTTAATCTTACTTCCCGCCGCTTTTGCATCTTTTTCATATTGATTTGAGATATAAGGTACCATTCCATCCTTAAAGCCTTTGGCAGCCAGAAGTTCATAAGCAATCCTACGTCCCATCAAATCACCCGGAGTTCCCTTACTGCTCAGAGCCGAATAGATTGGGGCAAAGAGTTTAATCGTATAGTAACCGTTTCTTTCATATTCCCCAGACTTATATTCACGAGCTGACAAGATATTATTTTTAATTAAACTATCAAAGGTAGTCAATTTTTTGGCATCTTCTTCTGTCAGATTTTGTACAACGTTAGTAGCGTAAACCTCATTTCCATCTGCAGGATCTTTCACGTATTTATTCTCGATTTTTCTCAGAGCCGTCATTTTCTGATAAGCATCTAACTGTTTCACAATAGATTGCCCTTCGAGATATTCCAACATGTAAACGACATCAAACATATTGTGGACGTAGTTCTGAAGATCTGCTGCGTCATTAAATCTTGTAGTTGGATCAAGTACTTGCAATCGCTGGCCTTCTGTACTATCTGATGTTTTATGTTTCAAGATAGAGTTGATGGTAATGGTTGCATCACTTGGTTGATCAGGAGCTTGCAATAAGCCTTTTGCGAAGAACTCCGGTCCTAAGCCACTTCTTCGACCATAGCCACCAAGGTAAATATCCTGATCTGAATCATGTGTCATCTCATGGGTATAGGTGATAGCTCCATCCTTATCTAACATACGATAGGACATATAGTAAACGCCATCTCCAGTTGCATAAGCACCATGGTGATTGTGAACTACTTTATTCCCCACTGGACCAAAGAAATTCTTCATCGCCGGATTGGTACTATCAAACTGAGCCTCAACTGTAGCTTTTCCAGATGTTGTATCATCTCCAAACTTATAGGCATCATAAAGTAAAATTGTACGATAGAGCTTTTCACGTCCTTCTTTATCTAAAATACGATACCAATAATCATAGTGATCTCGCTGACGTTTGGCTGTTTCACGCGCATTATCTTCAACAAACTTATTGAGTTCATCTCCAGCCTTATAATCGCTGTTGCGATAGCGATCGTAAGCACCAAATCCTAGGCTAGACAAGGTTGAGATGACAAATACAGATCTTTCTGGCAAGGTAAGGAGAGGCAAGACCATATTGCGGTATTTCCAAGTACTACTAGTAATTCTGTCATAAACACCGATAGAATACTTAGTCCCTGCTTGCTCTTGCTTGGCTTTGACCTCTGCAATAGTGGATTTTTCTTCGACGATGTAAGCCTTGGTCTGTGATTTAAACCAGTCATTATTGGTTTTGTCTGGTAGAAAGACTTTTCGGTAATTTTCCAACGTGCTAAACAAATCTGTCGTTCCATGATGGCTGGCAAGACTGATAGCATAAGTATCGACATTGTTTTTAGCAAGCAGATTATTAAATCCTGATTTCCCTAACTCAATCAGAGTATCTAGTGGTGAAGTATTTCCTTTACCAAAGAAGTCTGGACGATACATCACCAGGTCTTTGACATTCACTTGACCGTAGCTAAAGTTATACCAACGTTCTAAATAAGTTAAACCGAGTAGCAAAGCTTCCTTATTGTTCTTGATTTTATCTACAAGATAGCCTCTGGTAACTGGGTTGTCACCAGCAAGTCCAGCATCTGCTGACAAGAGTTTTTTCAAACTGTTTGCCAAATTTTGTTTTGTTTTGACGAACTGGTCTTCCAGATAGAGCTCAGTTTGCTTGACATCTGGAGAAATTCCGAGTGTCTTTCTGATGGCATCCGACTTATAGTCAACCTTTTGTAAGTCAGGTAAGACTTGCTTAATGATAGAGTCTTGGTCATACAAGAATTGATTTGGAGTGTAGAGGAGTCCTGTATCCCCTAAACTATATTCTGCTAGCTTGGCAAAATCAGTCTGGTACTTGAGATCGAGCTTCTCAGATGAATGGTCCTGATAGTGAAGCAAGAGTTTATTTGCAGTCTGTTTGTTGGAAACAATATCTGTGATGACTTGGTTATCCTTCATCATGACTGCTGACAAGAGTTCTTTTTGATATAAAAGACTGTTCTCGTTAACTAGGTTTCCGTATTTCACGATGGTCGCCTTGTTATAGAAAGGTAACAATTTTTCAATGTTCTTATAAACCAAAGCACGGTTAGCTTGATAATGCTTCACCTTAGAAAAATCACTTTCTTTACTACCACTTGTTGAAAGGGGCTCCACTGTTGGAGGAGTGAGAGGATTGATTTCTGCTTTTTTATTCGTCACTTCAGAAGCATCTAGCATTGTTCCTCTTTCTTCAAAGGATTCTTTGCTGACGACTTCATCCCTAACCAAGGTGACATTGTATACTCTGTTCGCCTTGCTGCTGAATGTATCCTTCACCTTCATTCCATTGTAGTGGTAACCGGTAATAGCATTCCCGTTGGTTACATTGACATCACTTAGTACATTGGTCAATCTTCCTGCATGCTGTTCCTCATTCGTCTTTCGATCCCACAAATATCCAGCCACACCCGCAACTCTACCAAAGTGCTTGACATTGTTGATATCACCTTCAGCATAGCTATCCTGTATATGCGCATCTTGGTCTACTAGACCTGCTAGCCCACCAACAGTCTGATCTGAACTATTGGTGTTGGATGAAATGGCTACTGTCGCTTTTGATTTAGTCAGTGAAGCTTTGTTTCCTGTCAAATGACCGACCAGACCACCGATATTATAGGCAGTAGTTGTTTCATAGGTATTGACAATTCTTCCCTTGAAACTACTCTCTGTGATGCTTGATTGGTCTGCCTTAGCCAACAAACCACCGATACCACGTTCCCCAGCTAGAACACCATCGACATGAACTTGTTTAATCTTTGTGCCATTCGTAGCTTCATTTGCCAGTGAACCAATATCATTTTTACCTGAAATAGTAACATTTTTTAGACTCAGTTTTTCTACTGTAGCACCACTCAAGTTTTCAAACAGAGGTTTTTTCAAGTTATAAATAGCATACTTCTTACCATCTTTTTCTCCAATCAACTGACCAGTAAAGGTGCCCTTGATATAGGATCTTTCATCAGGACCAAGCTCCACTTCGTTAGCATTCAGGCTGGCCGCTAAATGATAGGTTCCAGAGGGATTTTGGTTTATAGCTTTGACCAGATTACTAAAGGAAGTAAAGTTTGTCTTTTCCTCTTTAGACTTCTTATCGAGGTAGAAGGTGAAATTATCGACATATTTATTGTTCTGCTCTTGCTGGAGTTTCTCAGCCTTAGCTGTAATTTTATAAACTGGCTGACCATTTCTTTCTTCTTCAGTTATTGAGGCGACTGGTAGATAGACATCTTTAAATGCCGAAGATTTTACCTTGACAAAGTAATTATCCGTATTCTTTGGAATTCCATCCAATGAGATATGTTGTCTATAAGTCCCATTCGTCTGGCTGTACAACTCAATATCCGAAACATTTCTTAATTCGAGTGTTTTTTCTGGATCCTGCTCTTTCGTTTTTTCAGTCGGAATATCTGGCTTTACTTGATCAATATCACCAGTGTATTCTGGAAGTGGGGCTACCTGTTCAGGCTCACCTTTGTCACTTACTACAGCTTCTGGCAACGCTGGGTGAACCTCGGGTTCGCCTTTGTCGGTTACTACAGCCTCTGGTAACGCTGGATGAATTTCAGGCTCACCTTTGTCACTTACTACAGCCTCTGGCAACTCTGCTTGGACTGCCGGTTCACCTTTGTCAGTTACAACAGCTTCTGGTAATTCAGGCTGAACTTCAGGCTCGCCTTTGTCACTGATTATAGCCTCTGGTAACGTTGGTTGAACTTCCGGTACGCCTTTGTTACTTACTACCGCTTCGGGGAGCTCTGGTTGAATTGCCGGTTCGCCTTTATCACTTACCACAGCTTCTGGCAAGGCGGGTTGGACTTCCGGTTCACCTTTATCGGTTACAACAGCTTCTGGTAAGGCGGGTTGGACTTCCGGTTCACCTTTATCGGTTACAACAGCTTCTGGTAAGGCAGGTTGGACTGCAGGTTCACCTTTGTCACTTACAACGGCTTCTGGTAGCTCTGGTTGGACTGCCGGTTTACCTTTGTCACTTACTACAGCCTCTGGCAAGGCGGGTTGGACTGCCGGTTCGCCTTTATCACTTACAACAGCTTCTGGTAACGCAGGTTGAACTTCAGGTTTACCTTTATCAGTAACAACAGCTTCTGGCAACTCTGTTTGGACCGCAGGCTCACCCTTGTCAGTTACTACAGCTTCTGGTAATTCAGGTTGAACTTCCGGTTCACCCTTATCAGTCACGACTGCTTCTGGTAACGCAGGTTGAACTTCCGGTACGCCTTTATCAGTAACAACAGCTTCTGGCAACTCTGGTTGGATTGCTGGTTCACCTTTATCGGTTACAACTGCTTCTGGTAAGGCGGGTTGGACTGCAGGTTCGCCTTTATCACTTACTACTGCTTCGGGTAATGCAGGCTGAACTGCGGGTTCACCTTTGGCGCTTGCCATAGTTTCTGGCAATTCTGGTTGGACTGCAGGTTCACCTTTGTCAGTTACAACTGCTTCTGGTAAGGCGGGTTGAACTGCGGGCTCCCCTTTGTCACTTACTACTGCTTCTGGTAATTCAGGTTGAACTTCAGGTTCGCCTTTATCAGTTACTACAGCTTCTGGTAACGCAGGTTGGACTTCAGGTTTGCCTTTTGCGCGTACAACAGCAGAATTTGAAGATTGTTTCTCTTCTTTTCTTGGATTGGTTAATTCTGCAGAGATAGGTTTTTCAACTACTTGAACTTCTGTCGGCTTAGTTGAAGAAACAGGTGTTTGTTCCTGAATAGCTTGTACTGTTGATGGATTCTCTACAAAATTCGGTGTAACATTATAATCCACCTTTTGTTGTTTTGTAGGAGTGGCAACTGAACTCTTTTGATTACTTACTTCAGAATCAGAAGTAGTTTTCCCGTCTTTGATATATCCAATATAAGTGTAACCTGAAATGTCTTTAGGAAGAGGTAATTTTTCTCCAGAGGTCAATTCATAGTCCGTATTGTAATTCAGCAAAAGATTATTTTCTAAAGCATGAGCTGAAACTAAGACACCATTTCCTATTCCTGCAACCAATACTAAATGTAATACTGTTTTATTCTTAACTTTTTTCTTAGAAACTGCAAAAATTAAAATCCCCAGAGCAGCTAAGCTAGCACCAGCAACTAGGGCTTGCATCTCATTCTTGCTTCCAGTATTTGGCAATTCCGCCAGTTGATTTTGGGAATTTAACTTATAAACAAGATAATAAGTCTCATCATCATTCTCCACGTATGTCGGAATATCATAAACGAGCTGATTCTTTTCTTCTGATGATAGCTCTGAATCTGTCACATATTTATAGTGAACTCCTTTAGTCTCTTGAGCATCCACAGATGAACTAGCTAGTACAGACATAAAAAATAAACTTGAAATCGTTGCAGATACAAGTCCTACTGATAATTTTCTAAATGAAAAACGCTGCTGTTTTTCACCAAAATACTTTTCCATGATTCCTCCTTGAAATAAAATTTAAAAAATATGTATGGTAAACTTTATTATATTAGCTTGTTATCTTATAAAAAGGTAACATACTTTAATTATACTCTTAATTTACAAAAAAGTCTTAAAATTGCGTTACGCTTTCATACTTTGTTTTACGTGTAAAATACGAATGCGCAGGGTTTTAATTTCTTATATTCTTTTGGGATAAAAAAATAGGCTCTCCGAAAACTCGGAAAGCCTTATTTAATGCTACTTCTAGCTTCCTCACCTTTACATTTCAAGGCTCGGGATAAAAAGGTTCACTGGACCTTTTTATTTTGCGATTGGGTAAACAGAAACTTGTTTTTTATCGCGACCTTTACGTTCAAAGCGTACTACGCCTTCAACTTTAGCGAACAAAGTATCGTCTCCACCACGTCCAACGTTTACACCTGGATAGATGTGTGTACCACGTTGACGGTAAAGGATAGATCCACCTGTTACAGTTTGTCCATCAGCTGCTTTAGCTCCAAGACGTTTCGCTTGTGAATCACGTCCGTTTGATGTAGAACCTCCACCTTTTTTGTGGGCGAAAAGTTGCATGTTAGTAAGAGTCATTTTTAACATAATGTTTTCCTCCGTGTTAGTTTTCTGTGATAACTCTGGTTTGGACGAACTCAGAAGAGTCCTCCGATAAGTTTGCCATTCCTAAGAAAAATGATTCAAAGAATAACTGAGTCATTTCTCTCTGATGTGAAGGGATATCTTTAGGAATTTCCACCATTAGATAACCATCTTCATCTTCGTTTAATTGTAAGATTGGTTCATAGCCTGCAAATTTCTCAATTGAATTGACAAAGTTAGTGGCAAGCGTAGAAACCGATGCACACACGACGTCAAAGCCGTTTTCGCCAATTTTGGCGTGTCCAGTAATCTCCGCACTCCTCAGCTCGCCATCTTCGGCTCTCTCAAAGACTGCTTGTATCATGTGTTCTCCTTAAAATTAAGCGTTGATTGCGTTGATGACAACTTTTGTATATGGTTGACGGTGACCTTGTTTACGGTGGCTACCTTTTTTAGGTTTGTACTTGTAAGTAACAACTTTCTTTTGTTTTCCTTGTTTTTCAACAGTTCCAACTACAGTAGCTCCAGCAACAAGTGGAGTTCCGACAACAGTGTTTTCACCACCAACAAGAACAACTTCGTTAAAAGTAACTTCTTGACCAGCTTCAACGTTCAATTTTTCAACGTAGATTGCTTGACCAACTTCAACTTTAACTTGTTTTCCGCCAGTTTTGATAATTGCGTATGTGCTCATTATGCACCTCCTATGATTTTTTGGGGTTTCCCCGTATTTTTGTGAAGACTCGCCTAGCATCGTGGGACGAACCACTTAAAAGAAGAGCTCTAAGTATAACAAAGAATAAACTAGGAATTGAGCCGAAAACATAACTTATGTTAGGCAAGGCGATAATGACGAAGTTTAAATTTGTTATACGACGAGCAACGATGTTCGTGCGGTTGCACAGGACTGTGCATAGTCAACTCTTCAAGTATAGCATGATTCCTGGTTTTTGACAAGTATTTATCATCGAATTTAAACTTTTTCTCTTATTTTTTTCCTCCAAGATGCAAAAAGCATACTTAGATAAAAAATACTCATCATGATTGGAATCCCTAAAATTGTTTTTTCTTCATAAAAAATACTCAGATAAGCTGATACAACAACCCCAAGCACAAAACTCGACAGCAAGCTAACAAAGATGAGACCTTCTCTTAAAAAAGGTGTATGTTTTGTGCGAACATATTCACCAAATGCTAACATTGTTCGTTTGATATTTCCAGTCATAAATGCATTGTTGTATGCAATTCCTGAAACTTCTCCGAATGCTGTTGTTACAAGTCCCATACAAAATGCTAACGGTGGTACTATGTATATATTATCAACCGTCAAGGGAACAAATCCTATTATCAAAGATAAAATTGCTAGTGGAATAAGGGATAGAATTGGTTTTCTTACAATCCTCAACTTTTCTTTATAGACTGTCAAAAGGAAGACACCCACCATGAAGGAAATCAAGGTCATTACCTTGGCGCTGGCATCTGAAACATTGTCTTGAATGAGACCAACGGAAAGGAAAACGACATTTCCCGTTTGGCCTGCAACTAGAGTATTTCCACGTATGATAAAGGTATAGGCATCTACATAACCCGCACAAAAAGTCAAAAAAAGCGCCAATCTTTTTGAATGACGAGAAATTTTTCTCATAGGTAATAATCTCATACTACACTCCTATTTTTTCTGAATCTATTGTACCATTTTTTGATAAAAATTCGAAGTGTCAAATAAAAGAATTGTCTCCCTTTGGCTAGTTTAGTCTATCTGTGATATAATGAAAGCAGTCATTACTTGTAGAAAAGGAGATTTCATGCTTAAACTCGGTATTATCGGTACTGGTGCAATCAGCTACCACTTTATAGAAGCTGCTCATGCTAGTCAGGAATTCCAGTTAGTGGCTGTTTATTCAAGAAAGCTCACGACTGCTCAGCAATTTGCTAGTTCCTATACAGATGTTAGTCTATTTGATAATTTAGAGGATTTCTTCCAGTCTGATTTTGATATTGTCTATATCGCAAGTCCCAATTCTCTGCACTTTACTCAAGCCAAGCTTGCTCTAGCATCGGCTAAGCATGTTATCCTTGAAAAACCAGCGGTGACTCAATCACAAGAATGGCAAGAATTAATTAAAATAGCTCAGGAGAATCACCGTTTCATCTTTGAAGCAGCAAGAAACTATCATGAGGAAGCCTTCACCCTTATTAAAAACTTTTTAGCAGACAAGCAAGTTTTAGGTGCAGATTTTAACTATGCCAAGTATTCTTCTAAGATGCCTGACCTTCTTTCTGGAAACACTCCAAATGTTTTTTCAGACCGTTTTGCTGGTGGGGCTCTCATGGACTTGGGAATTTATCCGATCTATGCTGCGGTTCGCTTGTTTGGAAAGGCACTTGATGCGACCTATCAAACTCAGCAACTTGACAACACCATTGACTTAAATGGAGATGGTATCTTATCTTATCTTGAATATCAAGTTCACATCAAGGCTGGTAAAAATATTACTTCTAATCTGCCTTGCGAAATATATACAACAGATGGAACACTGACGCTCAACACTATCGAACATGTCCGCTCAGCTATTTTCACAGATCATCAAGGAAATGAAATACATCTACCTATTCACCAGGCACCTCATACCATGACTGAGGAGGTCGCTGCTTTTGCTAACATGATCAAGCAGCCAAACCCAGAACTTTACCAAGCTTGGTTAGAGGATGCGTCACACGTCCATAACCTAATTTTCACTATGCGCCAGACTGCTGGCATTAGATTTGAGGCAGAAAAATGAAAACCAAACTACCTACAGAATGGCTAGAGCTAGCCGAACAACTCGGCTTTCAAGAATTCACACCCATTCAAACTCAGATTTTTGATCCGATTTTAGACGGTCAAACCCTCCTTGGAGTCAGTCCAACTGGTACAGGAAAAACTTTAGCTTATCTCCTACCAAGTCTTCTCCGTCTCCAAAAGAAAAAAGCGCAGCAACTATTGATTTTAGCACCAAATACTGAACTGGCTGGTCAGATTTTTGAGGTAACTAAAACTTGGGGTGAAGCAATTGGCTTGACTGCTCAACTCTTCCTTTCTGGTTCGAGTCAGAAACGTCAAATCGAACGACTTAAAAAATGCCCAGAAATCCTTATTGGAACTCCTGGGCGTATCTTTGAACTGATCAAATTGAAAAAAATCAAGATGATGAATGTGGAAACGATCATTCTTGATGAGTTCGATCAGTTGCTAGATGATTCTCAAATTCACTTTGTTGAGAAAATCACTCACTACGCACCTCGTGACCACCAACTCATCTATATGAGTGCCACTACCAAATTTGACCAAGATAAGATTGCACCTAACACGCGCACGATTGATCTATCCGATCAAAAGCTCGATAACATCCAACACTTCTACATGCAAGTAGACCAACGACACAGAGTAGATATGCTTCGTAAACTAGCACATGTCGATGACTTCCGTGGACTGGTATTCTTTAATAGTTTGTCAGACCTCGGAAGCGCTGAGGAAAAATTGCAGTATCGCGATGTTTTAGCTGTTTCACTAGCTAGCGATGTCAACGTTAAATTCAGAAAAGTTATTCTCGAAAAACTCAAAGACAAGCAACTAACACTGCTTCTTGCAACAGACCTTCTAGCTCGTGGTATCGACATTGATAGCTTGGAATGCGTGGTTAACTTTGACGTTCCTAGAGATATGGAAACTTACACTCACCGCGCTGGCCGTACAGGACGTATGGGAAAAGAGGGCTATGTAATCACACTTGTAACGCATCCCGAAGACATTAAAAAGCTGAAGAAATTTGCAAGTGTACGTGAAATTGTCTTGAAAAATCAAGAACTCTATATCAAATAGAGGCTGGGACAAAAATCCCAACCTCATTTTTTATTAGCAAAAAAACTTTGACCTGCTAGTGGATTTAGAACTTCGAAATCGAAACTTTATCTACTGATTTCTCCTCCACCGGCTTTATTACCCCCAGGTAATTTCTAAGCGATAGTTCGCAAATGGATTTCCTTCTTTGTTTTGTAGTTGATAGGCTAGTTCAATCTTTTGCTGATCAACTTGATAATGGCTTGTTTGGATGATAAACTCCTGTATCCCCATTGGTGTAGGAATATAGGCTAAACTATCAGCTTCCTTCAGAAAACGCATGATGGTCTTAGGGTTGGAAAATCGAGACATCACCAACTCTGTATCATTAAACTTGAGTACCACTTTTTCCTTCTCTTCATTGTAAAAAAGGAGATAGGAAAAATCACCTTTCTCACGTAACTCAACATCATAAAGTTGGTCGATCACTTCCAATTGTTCATCAAATTGGATGGTATTTCTCATTCGAATCTTCACTTCAAGTCCTCTTTCTACACTCTTATCCTACTATTTTACCAAAAACTGTAGCTTTTTGCTATAATGGTTTTATGAATGAAAAAGTATTTCGTGACCCTGTTCACAATTATATCCATGTTGATAATCAGATTATCTATGACTTAATCAATACCAAAGAATTTCAACGCTTGCGTCGTATCAAGCAACTAGGAACATCCAGTTACACCTTTCATGGTGGAGAACATAGTCGTTTCTCTCACTGTCTAGGTGTTTACGAGATTGCACGTCGCATCACCGAGATTTTTGAGGAAAAGTATCCTAAAGAATGGGATCCTTCGGAGTCCCTCCTAACCATGACTGCAGCCCTCCTTCATGACCTAGGCCATGGAGCCTACTCGCATACCTTTGAAAATCTCTTTGATACCGATCATGAGGCGATTACGCAGGAAATTATCCAAAGTCCTGAGACGGAAATTCATCAAGTCCTGCTACAAGTAGCGCCAGATTTTCCTGAAAAGGTAGCTAGCGTTATAGACCACACTTATCCAAATAAGCAGGTGGTCCAACTGATTTCGAGTCAAATCGATGCAGATCGCATGGACTATCTCTTACGTGATTCTTACTTCACAGGGGCTGCTTATGGGGAATTTGACCTGACTCGGATTCTTCGAGTGATTCGCCCTATCGAGAACGGAATTGCCTTTCAACGAAACGGGATGCATGCCATCGAAGACTATGTTCTTAGTCGCTATCAAATGTATATGCAGGTTTATTTCCATCCTGCCACACGTGCTATGGAAGTCCTTCTGCAGAATCTTTTGAAACGTGCTAAAGAACTTTATCCAGACAATAAGGACTTCTTTACTCTTACATCCCCGCATCTACTGCCATTTTTCGAAAAGAATGTTAGCTTGACTGACTATCTGGCTCTGGATGATGGTGTGATGAATACCTACTTCCAGCTCTGGATGACTAGTCCTGACAAGATACTAGCAGACCTGTCACAACGTTTTGTCAATCGCAAGGTCTTTAAATCCATCACCTTTTCACAAGAAGATCAAGAACAGCTTGTATCTATGAGAAAACTGGTAGAAGATATCGGCTTTGATCCTGACTATTACACAGCTATTCATAAGAACTTTGACCTTCCTTATGATATCTATCGTCCTGAATCTGAAAACCCACGGACACAGATTGAGATTTTACAGAAAAATGGTGAACTAGCAGAACTTTCTAGCCTTTCGCCTATCGTTCAATCCCTTGCTGGTAGTCGCCACGGAGATAATCGTTTCTATTTCCCAAAAGAAATGTTGGATCAAAACAGCATCTTTGCAAGCATCACCCAGCAATTTTTACACTTAATTGAGAACGATCATTTTACACCAAATAAAAGCTAAAAGAGGAACTATATGAGTATTAAACTAATCGCTGTCGATATCGACGGAACCCTTGTCAATAGTAAGAAGGAAATCACTCCTGAAGTATTTGCCGCTATTCAAGATGCCAAACAAGCTGGTGTCAAAGTTATGATTGCAACTGGACGTCCTATCGCAGGAGTTGCCAAACTTCTAGATGACTTGAAATTACGAGATGAAGGTGATTATGTAGTGACCTTCAATGGTGCCCTTGTCCAAGAAACTGCTACAGGACATGAAATTATCAGCGAATCCTTGACTTATGAGGATTATCTAGATATGGAATTCCTCAGTCGCAAACTTGGCGTCCACATGCACGCTATTACCAAGGATGGCATCTACACAGCCAATCGCAATATCGGAAAATACACTGTACATGAATCAACCCTCGTCAGCATGCCGATTTTTTACCGTACACCTGAAGAAATGGCTGACAAGGAAATCGTCAAATGTATGTTTATCGATGAGCCTGAAATTCTCGATGCCGCTATTGAAAAGATTCCTGCAGAATTTTACGAGCGCTACTCCATCAACAAATCTGCTCCTTTCTACCTTGAGCTCCTTAAAAAGAATGTAGACAAGGGCTCAGCTATCACTCACCTAGCTGAGAAACTTGGACTAAGCAAGGATGAAACCATGGCTATCGGAGACGAAGAAAATGACCGTGCTATGCTTGAAGTCGTTGGTAATCCCGTCGTCATGGAAAATGGAAACCCAGAACTCAAAAAAATCGCCAAATACATCACTAAAACAAATGACGAATCCGGCGTTGCCCATGCGATCCGAACTTGGGTGTTGTAGAATGTTTTCGACGCTAGAAAAAATTAAAGAATTAGCAAAAAGTCGAGGGATTTCTTTAGCAAAGTTAGAAGAAAGTCTAGGTTATAGTACCAATTACTTCTATACTTTAAAAACGAAAGCCCCAAACTCTGAACGCCTACAAGAAATCGCCGACTACTTCAACGTATCCACAGATTACTTACTTGGACGGACAGATAACCCTGCTATTTCAAGTGATCTTGTCACTACTGCTGGTGGTCGTGTGGTGGACTTATCAAATCTTCGTGAACGTATCGTCCTATTCGATGGCAAACCTTTATCGGATGATGATGTAGACAAGATTGCACAAATCATCAAACTCTCTTTGGGGGTATCGGATATTGAAAATAAATGAACTACTGGATGAATACCAGGTCATGCTCTATCTCTTCCCAGAGACCATGTAGGAGCGTAGAGACTTCTATTTCCCTGATGAGCGTATCATTTACGTTAACGGTAATCTTACCCAGGAAGAACGCGAAGAGGTCATTCTGCACGAATTAGGGCACATAAACCACAATCCAGCACATTACAAGCGACTGCTATATAAATACGAAAACGAAGCAGACCGCTTCATGGTACGACATCTTATATCTGAAGAACTAACCCAATACGAAGCATCCGAATTTAACTGGCTTCAATTTGCTGAAAGACACAAAATTTCAACAACCTGGGGGGAACAGATGATACAAGAAGAGTTTTATAGATTAACTGGTAGTTAAATTAATTTAAAAAAGGAGAAAAACAGTGTTTGATTTTCAAGAGGACTATCCTAAAATATCTTTTAATGAAAAAATTACAAATCTTAATTTAATGCATTTAGACAGCATGCAGCCAATGACAACAACTTCTACTTTAGATGAATTTCCTGGGTCATTTAGCCTTGGTGTTGATCTTGATTTGTTTAATATAAAAGCTAATCGTAAATATCAAATCCAAGTGCATTCTCAAGCTGAAAAACAACTTGAGGAACAACTTATTCATGTTGCTAATGCATATATTCCAAAAGAGGAATTTATAGTGTACAAAGATGGTTTTGGAACCACTACAGGTAGTTTCTCTTTTGGCTTTACACCTACAGAAGAAGGAAATTATAAAATTTCATTCAGACTTTATGATGTAGAAAATAAAAAAGTTCTAGATGAATGCAATCAATATCTTTATCTTTACAAGAGGTAGAAATAATGGCACAACAAAGTAAATTCGAACCTTCCAATATTACAACAATTAATTCCCAAAATCATACAAAAAGTGATACAATGAAGCTAAGGTATCAGGAGGAAGAAATTATGGAACGTGAAATGTATACTAAAACAGAAATTGATTTAAAACTTGATAAAATCAATTCTGATACCCAGCACGGATTCGAGAAAATTGATTTAAAATTTGACCAACTCAAACAAGAAATGCGTAGCGGATTTGAAAAAGTCGATTTAAAATTTGATAATTTCGAGAAACGGATAGAGACTATGTTACTAAATCAAGAAAACAAGAGATTAGAAGACCAAGCAAAAAGCAAAAAAGAATTCACATATTGGTTTGTTGGCTTGTTAATCAGCAGCCTGCTCGGTATTGCTGCAATCATCGTTACAATCTTGACGGCTAAATAATATAAACAAGCATTGTTGGATTTTAATAAAAATATGTGCAACAACCGAACCACAATAAAAGCTGTTAGGAGGTTTCTTATGAAACAAGAAAGTAAAGTTTTAGGGATTTTAGCCATTGTTTTCGGAGCAATCGCTCTTCTAGGTTCATGGGTCCCGATTATCAATAACATATCGTTTCTATTCGCTATCATAGCCCTTATATTTGGTATCATCGGTCTCTTTGTTAATAGAAAAAGAACAAAGACACTCGCTATTATAGGTACTGTTATTTCAGTAGTATCAATAATTATTGTTATTGCTACTCAAGCTATGTATGCTAAATCACTTGATAAAGTTAGTAAAGATGTAGAACAAGCAGTTAGTTCAGCAAGCTCCTCAATCGAGTCTTCACAAAAAGAAGAGGACGCTAAATTTAACTGGACTAAGGAACAATTCGACGCTCTAGTAACTGGTGATATCGCTAATAGAGGCGCAGGTGGTTCTAAATATGACGATATCGTTAAAGAACACGGTGAACCAAGCGATACTACAACGAGCACCATTAATGATCATGAAAACAAAACAATCTCTTACACTTCGATTGGTACTAAATACAAGACTGTTATCTTAACATTTGCAAAACAAGATGACGGAACTTTCTTATTGATTACCAAAGTGGGTAATGGTTTGGAATAAAAAAATACAACAAAAATCCCCACACTCGCAAAGTTTGGCGACTCTGAGTGTGAGGAAATCCAGTATAGTAAAAGGCATTAAAAAGCCCTCTTTACTATACCCATTTTATCAGGAAATGAGGTAAAAATCAAATGGCATCATACAGAAAAAGAGAAAATGGAAAATGGGAATATCGCATTTCTTATAAAACCCACGACGGAAAATATAAAAAGGCTGAAAAAGGCGGTTTCCCAACAAAAAAAGCTGCGCAAATTGCAGCTGCTGAACGAGAACAAGAATTACTACTTCCATCTCATATTTCAGACGACATTACTCTTTATGAATACTTTAAACAATGGGCAAACATTCATAAAAAACCAAATATTTCTCCTGTCACCTGGCAAGTTTATCAAGTCACTAGTCGCAACATTGAAAAATTATTCCCAGGTGCTAAGCTAAAAAATATCACAAGTTCAATCTATCAGCAAGCATTGAATACATTTGCTGAAACGCATTCTCAGGCAACCGTTGAAAGATTAAATATTCATATCAAACAATGCGTCGCTATGGCTGTTCATGAAGGAATCATTCAAAAAAACTTTACTACATTTGCAAAAGCGGTATCTCAACAAAAAGGTGTAGAAAAAGAAACTAAATTTCTAGAAGTGGATGAATACGAGAATGTGATAGCTATTTCAAGAGATAAGATAAAAGTCCAATCATATGCAGTAATATACCTCATAGCAGTCACTGGTATGCGTTTTGCTGAGTGTCTCGGGCTAACGTGGGACAATGTTGACCATGACAACAAACTACTTACAGTGGATAAAACATGGAATTATAAGACTAATCTTAATTTTAGTGCTACAAAAACAAAAAGCAGTATCCGAAAGATACCACTTGACGACGAAACACTTAAATTACTAAAAATCTACCAGAAAGAACATTGGATCCATAACAAAGAAAATCGTATTTTCTCTAACATATCAAACAATGCAGTCAACAAAACACTAAGAAGAATCGTTGGTAGAAATGTCCATGCGCATTCTCTTAGACATACTTATGCTTCATTTTTGATTGCTAAGCGTATTGAATTGCTCTCTATTTCAAAAATCCTTGGTCATGAGAATATGAACGTTACCATCGAAGTCTATGCTCATCAATTAAAAGAACTGGAAGAGGCGAGTAATTCGGAAGTAAGAGAGATATTTGCAAATTTAGGGGCGAATTTGGGGCAAAACACCTCAAACCCCTAGTAAAATCAATAGTTTATATGCCCCCTGCCGGAATCGAACCAGCAACTACTCCTTAGGAGGGAGTTGTTATATCCATTGAACTAAGGGAGCTAGAGAAAAACTCTGCCGAATGAGCAGAGTTTTTTGGTCGAATTAACGACGGATTTCTTTGATACGAGCTGCTTTACCTTGAAGAGCACGCAAGTAGTACAATTTCGCACGACGTACTTTACCGTAACGAACAACTTCGATCTTTTCAACACGTGGAGTGTGGATTGGGAAGATACGTTCAACACCTACACCGTTAGAAATTTTACGAACTGTGTAGTTTTCTGAGATGCCAGCACCTTTACGTGCAATAACAACACCTTCAAAAATCTGGATACGTTCACGGTTACCTTCGACAACTTTCGCGTGTACACGAACAGTGTCACCAGGACGGAATGATGGGATATCAGTACGAAGTTGACCTTCTGTCAAGCTTTGGATTAATGGATTCATTTTATTCTCCTATCTTTGTCAATCTTGAGGAATCTTCCTCAGCGGATAAACTGTATTTTTGTGCGTCCATTACACACAAGATACAGTTTACCAAATTTCCTAGAAAAAGTAAAGAAATTTACAGTAAAATTCCTAAAAAAATAGCAAGCAAACCACCTAAGTAGGTCAAGAGAAAATAACTGTAAAAGACCTTCTTATCAGCTAAGAGTTTTTGGAATTCATCATTCAAGGTTGAAAAAGTGGTTAGACCTCCACAAAATCCTGTGGCAAGGATAAGATAGACTTCTTTAGACTCCACATGATTGTAAAATAAGCCAATCAAAAAACAGCCCAGTAGATTAGCTATGAGAGTTCCTAGAGGCAGTACTGAACCCTGATTATAACGTGAAAAGAAGTAACGCACGAGGGCACCTAGTCCACAAGCAAGCGCTAGATATAATACTACCATTTCTTCCTCCCTAAACAATAAGCCAATAAAAGTCCACCACCAATGCTCAGAACTAGATAGATTACTAGACTTAGGTAAGAACCTCTATCCAGCAATTTCACGCCATCTAACATGAGGCTTGAAAAAGTCGTTAATCCTCCACAGAAGCCTGTTCCAAGCGCTAAAATGACACCTTTACTGCTTCCCTTATAAACCAAATAACCTTTGACAAGATAGACTAAACAGAAAATTCCTAGATAGTTAGCAAAGAGAGTTCCCCATGGAAAGTCTGGACTAGCTGGCAACCATCTCGAAATCTGATATCGGACAAGTCCTCCTAGCATGGCAGCTAGAAAGATTCCTAATGGATAAAATTGTTCTTTTTTCATTTGATGTTTTTATCCTGATAATCGCGCGAACGTTTGAGAATATCAGAAAAAGTCTCAACGATTGTCTCTTCGTATTTTTTATTGCTGACGTGATTTCTGACTTTTTCAAAGATAACTTCTTCTCTTTTAGTATCTAGAATAGCTTTTCCTGAAGCTTTTTTATAAGCCACTACACCCTCAACTAGATGCATTCTTTCTTCTAAGAGTTTTACAATTTGGTCATCAATTTGATCGATTTCTTGTCTAATAATATCTAAATCCATAGAGTCTCCTTCTTAATTTGAATCAATTTATAAAAAGCTTCTAAATGGGCTATTTCATCCCTAGGGACGACTAACAAAAACTGCACTGACAACTTTCATCAGTGCAACTTCATGCTTATCCTACTTTAGCAGCCAATTCTTCTGCAAATTGTTCCAAGCGTTCGATATCTTCTTCTTCTGCAGAGAGATCCACTTTGACGCACTCTGAGCCCTTTTCAGCTCCTGTTGCTACAAATACACGATCAAAGTCATCAACAGCCTTACAGAACTCATCATAGAAAGTATCTCCTGATCCTACCACACCGTAGATTTTGCCACTCAAGTTAAGATCTGCTAGGTCTTCGTAGAAGTCCATCATCTCATCTGGTAACTCTCCATCACCATAAGTGTAGGTTGCAACGATTGCGATATCTGCTTCAAGAAAGTCAGATGCGTCAACAGTTGTACACTCATCAACATCCACCTCTAAGCCCAATTCACGCAATTTATCTGCTACAATATCTGCAATTTCTTCGGTATTACCGGTCATACTGGCAAATACAATTTTTGCTAATGCCATATCGTCCTCCTCCATTTATCTTTCTCCATTATATCACATCTTTTTCATTTTAAAAATAAAAACTCTTGTGCTACAATGAAATAAGAAAGAATTGAGGTCACTTATGGAAATTTGTTATCAAATTTTAGAAAAAATTAAAGCATATGATACCATTATCATTCACCGTCATATGAAACCGGATCCTGATGCCTTAGGAAGTCAGGTTGGACTCAAAGCACTTCTGGAACACCATTTCCCAGAAAAAAATATCAAGGTAGTCGGTTATGATGAGCCAACCCTAACATGGCTTACAAAGATGGATCAGGTAGAAGACAAAGATTATCAAGGCGCGCTTGCTATCATTTGTGATACAGCAAATACCGCTCGTATCGATGATAAACGTTATACTAATGCTGAAACCATTATTAAAATTGATCACCATCCAAATGACGAAGTCTATGGAGATCTTGTTTGGGTAGATACCAACTCTAGCAGTGCCAGTGAGATGATTGCTCTCTTTGCTGAAGCAACTAACCTAGAATTATCTGACTACGCTGCTAAAATGCTCTGTGCTGGAATTATTGGCGACACAGGCCGTTTCCTTTATCCGTCTACTTCTGCTCGTACCCTTCGAATTGCTAGTAAACTAAGAGAACATAACTTTGACTATGCTGAATTAACACGTAAAATGGACACTATGAGCTTTAAAATTGCTAAACTTCAAGGTTATGTCTATGATCACCTAGAAGTTGATGAAAATGGTGTCGCACGTGTCATACTGACTCAAGAAATTCTAAAAACATATCAAGTAACAGATTCTGAAACAGCAGCCATTGTTGGAGCTCCAGGCCGTATCGATACAGTTAATCTTTGGGGAATCTTTGTGGAACAAGCAGATGGCCACTATCGCGTTCGACTTCGCAGTAAATTCGTTCCAATCAATGGTGTTGCAAAAGAACATGATGGTGGAGGTCACCCACTTGCAAGTGGTGCTAACTCCTATAGCCTAGAGGAAAATGAAGTCATCTACCAAAAATTAAAAAACTTACTAAAAAAATAGATAAAAAGCTTGCCAAACCTAGCATAATCTGTTAGACTAGTATGGTAACAATCTATGGCTCGCAAAGAGACCATGGCAGAAAGGAAATATTGCAAAATGAAAAAAGATATCCATCCAGAATATCGCCCAGTTGTCTTCATGGACACAACTACTGGTTACCAATTCCTTAGCGGTTCAACAAAACGCTCTAACGAAACTGTTGAGTTCGAAGGCGAAACTTACCCATTGATCCGTGTGGAAATTTCATCAGACTCACACCCATTCTACACTGGACGTCAAAAGTTCACTCAAGCAGATGGACGCGTGGATCGTTTCAACAAAAAATACGGTCTCAAATAATCATAAAAAGAACAGTTCCGACTGTTCTTTTTTTTGTTTCTTCAAATTAGGAGTCAATCACAACTGCTGTACCACTACAAGTGACCATTAGCATACCATTTTCAGCCCCTAAAGTTTCATAGTCCATTTTTATACCTATAATAGCATTTGCTCCACGTTCACTTGCACGCTCCATCATTTCTGCTAGAGCTTCTTCTCTTGCTTGAGTCAACTCGCCTTCATAACTACTAGCTCGTCCTCCAAAAACATTACGGAAGCCAGCAGCCATATCTTTGAACATATTAACGCCAGCAACCACTTCACCAAAGACGATTCCTTTGTAGGATAGGATTTTCTTGCCTTCAATTCCCGTAGTTGAAATAATCATCTTCCTTTCCTCCTAACTTATTTTATATAATTGTAAACCCTTTCACTAATTCTGTCAAGAAATTCTATAAAGGGCTCAGTGGTTGAAAGGAAACTCTACTCACCATCCTTGTTTGCTATCCATTTAGTGCCAATTGTATGAATGGTGGCCTAAATCTTTTCTTTGCAAGCCTAACTTGAGATAGGCTTCTCAGCCTCACTATTCTTACCAATAGTAGAGCTTAAAATCTATGACTGGTATAAATGAGACTGTTCTTCCCTGCCCCAAAATTGCCCCAAAACTACAAAAAAGCCTATCGACCAAGCTAGAATGCTTGATACAATAGGCTTTTTCTAAATTCATTATTTAACAGCGTCTTTAAGAGCTTTACCAGCTTTGAATGCTGGAACTTTTGAAGCTGCGATAGTGATTTCTTTACCAGTTTGTGGGTTGCGACCTTTACGTGCTGCACGCTCACGAACTTCGAAATTACCAAAACCGATCAATTGAACTTTTTCACCAGCTGCAAGGTAATCAGCTACTGCTGCGAATACAGCGTCTACTGCTGCTGCTGAGTCTTTCTTTGTCAATTCTGTAGCTTCTGCTACTTTAGCGATCAAATCTTGTTTGTTTGCCATGTTAATAATTCCTCCAAATATTTTCTAATTAACAATTACAATCATATCCTAAATTCTCTTGTAGGTCAAGTCAAAAACGCTATTTCTTGCTATTTTCTTTATTTTTTTAGGACTCGTATCTGACCAAAATAGCCCAAGCATTTTCACCTGTATGGGTCTGGATAATAGAACCTGTTTCAAGTACAGAGATTGGTTTTTCAACGAATGGTTGTAGGATTTCTTTCATCTCTTCTGCCCAGTCCCGAGTTCCAGAATAGGAAATACCAATTTCTGCAACAGAACGCTCTGACAGTTTTGAAACTAGTTCATCCAACCACTTCTTAAAGGTTTTAGCTCCACGTCCTTTAACGATTGGTTGCAATTCATCATCTTTCATCTGCATGACTACGCGGATATTTAATAGAGAGCTTAAAAGACCTGTCACTCTTCCAATACGACCACCTTTAACAAGGTTTTCCAAGGTAGAAACACCAATATAGAGCTCTGTGTTCTTCTTTACTTCTTCAACATGAGCCACAATTGTCTCAATGTCTTGTCCTTCTTGAGCTAACTTAGCTGCTTCAACTACTTGAAATTTTAGGGCTTGATCTGTAAAGGAACTATCCAATACAGTCACATTAGCTGTTGACAAACTTGCACCCTGACGAGCTGCTTCGACAGTTCCTGATAAGGCATGAGACATATGAATGGCTAAAATTTGACTACCGTCTTTACTCAACTCATCAAAAATCTCAGCAAAGAGTCCAACAGGAGGTTGACTTGTTTTAGGCAGATTTTTACTCTCTTTCATCAAGCGAAGAAATTCCCCTTCTTCAAGATCAGCATCCGAATAAAGAACACTATCAATCATTACAGAGAGCGGAACGACGGTAATATTTAATTCTTTGACCACTTCTGGTTCAATGGTAACAGAAGAATCTGTTACGATTTTTACTTGTGTCATAATTCAAATCTTTCTATGTTTCACTTTTTGAGTGAGTTTTTTCAATTTAACTATAACAATTATATCAAAAAAAAGCTAAAAATTCATACTGTATTTATTCATTTTTATGATGGAATTTATAGATTTTTACATCTTTCATTTTATAAAAATAGTCGCCTGCTAAGACGACTACTGTTCATTTATCATAAACGTTCATACAATTCCTGCATTTGTATATCATCAGGAACCAACTTGAGATAGTGTTGAATCTGTTCTTTTGCTTCTTCAAACCTTCCAAGTTCGCGTAATAGATGAATGTATTGCTCTAAAAACTCAGGATTTTCCTTGAGTTCTGGAACCAATGCCTGATAAGATTCATAGGCAGCGTCCAAATCTTCAGTTTCTTGGTAACTCCGTGCAATTATCCACTTAGTCAAGAGATTTTCTGGCTCATATTCTTCTAAGGCTAAAATATCCTCATACCGTTCTTGCTCCTGATACATGGTTGCTAGTCGCAAGAGGATTTCTTCTTGGTCTTCCGCATCTTCTTGGGCTTGAAGAAGATAAGCTTCCGCCTGCTCAGGTTGATGCAATTCATAAGATAATTGTGAAGTAAGGAGTAGTAAACGTGTTTCGAATGGATTTTTTTCCAAACCTTGTTGAGCAATCAGTAAGGCTTGCTCAGTCTGGTGTTCCTTATGTAGAGCCTGACTGTAACCATATTCATACCCTTCAAAATCTGGAGAAATAGTATCCAGCTGTTTAAAATATAAAACTGCCTTTTGAAATTTCTCTTGATCAAAGTAAAGACTTGCTAATTCAAAAGCAGTCTGATCATCATACTCTAACTCTAAAGCTTTTTCTAAAAACTCTATAGCTGATTCAAACTTTCCAAGTCGAGCATAGGCAGTTCCAATTCGTTGATAGGTCGAAATCCCTGTCTGCTCATATATTTCACGATTATCCAGTTGAGCATAGCCCTTAATCGCTTCTAAATCATTTCCAAGTTCACTATCTAACTCTGCTAGCCCAAAAATCAATAAAGGATCATCAGAGTAATTAAGAGCTTCTAAGAGCTTCTCACGAGCTACATCCGTCAATCCTTCCATTTGATAAAAATCAGCCTTTAAGACAAGCGCAGATACATAAGAATCGCTATTGGGTTGAATTTCTTCTAGATAGGCAAACGCTTCTTCAATTTGTCCGTCTTCGCTTGCGATACTAGCTAGATTGAGATTTACTTCTGGAAATATTGGTGCTAGTTTTTCATAGATTTGACGAGCTTGTGGATAAAAACCAATACCTTCTAGATAATAAGCCAGTTCCAGAAGAAGATCATCAGGGTCTTCTACCAAGGCTTTTTGAAAATAGTGATCAGCTTTTGTTAAATCTTGCTGATCCAAAGCTTCAAGCATTTTTTGACTATTGCTCACCTTCAACCTCCTCTTCTAACTCATACAGACCACTAACTTTTTTATACCATTCAAAAATCGCTGAAATAACAACTTTTGCTGAAGCATAAACAGGAATTCCTAGTAGGACTCCCCAAACACCAAACATAGAACCAGACGTCAACAAAACAAATAGAATCGTGATTGGATGGATGTTTAATTGACTACCTAAAATCAATGGAGATACAAAACGACCTTCAATTGTCTGCTCTACGATAAAAACGATAATTACTTTCAAGAGCATAACTGGTCCAGCAATTAAACCTAAGATCAGAGCTGGTAGCATGGCAAGGAAACTTCCAAGATAAGGAATAAGATTTAAAATCCCTGCAGTAATTCCAAGAGTCACTGCATATCTCAAACCAATAATCTTAAAGAAGATGATAAACATAATTGCTACGATAACAGCAACAGTAATTTGTCCTCTAACATAGTTAGATAGTTGTTGGTTCACATCCGTTAGAACCTTACCTACTGGTTCTCTCAATTTATTAGGTAAGAATTGAGTGATATGATCTCTCAAACCTTTTCCATCTCTAAGGAGATAAAAGAGCATAAAGGGCATGATAATCAAAGCAACAATGACTTGTGACGTTCCACTAATAAGAGCACTCACCCAGTTCACAGCTTTTGATGAAATATTACTTGCCCAAGCAGTTGCTTGTGTTGAGAATTGAGCCAGAACCTGTTCTAGTTGAGGTCTAAAGTCATCTGGTAACCGCTTGGTTACAAGATCATCAATAACTCTGTCAGCATCTTCCAGATAACTTGGGACATTTTGCGCAAAAATAACTACTTGACGCTGAAGATTTGGAATCGCAACGGCCAAACCAATAATCAAGAGTATGGCAATAATGACAAAGATAATACTAATGGCTAAGACACGATTTATCTTATACTTCTCCATCAAATCCACCAGTGGATTTAAGAGATAAAAAAGTAATCCTGATAAAATAACAGGCAACATGACAACTGATAAAAAATCAACGACAGGGATAAATAAAAAACTAATCTTACTTAAAATAAAAATATTCAGACCTAGTAACAAGGCTACCAAAAAAACTGTAACAGCCTTATTATCTAAAAACCATTTAAAAAACCAAGATAAATTAAAATGTTTCTCTTTTTGTTCCATATCTACTTCCTTTCCTTTGTCCTTTCATTATACCATTTTTATAGGGAATAAACTGTTTTTAAAGTGTTGAGGTGACGATTGAGAACTTTAACAAAGCGACCTTGCTTTTTACTAATTTTATACTTAGATGTTTCATACTTTTTTCACTATTTTCTTCAGGTCTTCTAATTTATGATATAATAGAAACATCTTTATTTAGAGGTATAGCTATGATTGAAACAATTTATTTCGGAACTTACACACGTCGTTTATCCCAAGGAATTTATCAAGCTGATTTTGATACAGAAACTGGGCAACTATCCAATCTTAAACTATTTGCTGCTGAGCCAAGTCCTACCTATCTTGCCTTTGATCAAGAAAATCACCTCTACACTGTCGGTAGCAAAGATGGTCAAGGTGGAATTGCTGCCTATCAAACTGATGGTACTTTGCTAAACCATGTTGTGACAGAAGGCGCTCCTCACTGTTATGTTGCAGTTGACGAGAAACGTGGCCTAGTATATGGTGCTAACTATCACAAGGGACAAGTTTTGGTCTATAAACGTAAAGAAGATGGTAGTCTAGAATTGGCTGATACAGTTCAGCATAGCGGTCATGGTCCTCATGAAAATCAAGCTTCTCCACATGTACACTATACAGATTTAACACCAGATCAGTATTTAGTCACTTGCGATTTAGGTACTGATGAGGTTACTACTTATGGTGTCAAGCCAGAAGGAAAACTAAATAAGCTAACTACCTACAATTGCAGTCCTGGTGCTGGTGCACGTCACCTTGTTTTTCACAACCACTACAAGATTGCTTATCTCATCTGTGAACTCAATAGTACAATTGAAGTATTGATTTATGATGGTGTTGGTGCATTTGAAAAAATGCAAGTTATTTCTACTCTTCCTGAAGGATTTAATGACTTTAATGGAACTGCTGCTATTCGTCTCTCACAAGATGGAAAATACCTGTACGCATCAAACCGTGGTCACGATTCTATTGTAGTTTACACTATTCTCGCTGATGGTAGTTTAGAATTGTTGGAATTCGTTCCTACAAACGGGAAAACTCCTCGAGACTTTATTCTCTCACCAGATCAAGAATTTCTCATCGCTGTTCACCAGGATTCTGATAATGCAACTGTCTTTAAACGTAATTCAGAGACTGGGCGTCTTGCAGAACTTTCCAATGATTTCCACGTTCCCGAAGCGGTTTGCGTTACATTTTAAACATAAAAAAATGAACTTGATTTGAGAATCAAGTTCATTTTTTTATAGTTTGTTTCCGACATTGATTCGGTTAATAGCACGTTGTAATGCAATCTTAGCACGACGCTCTTGGTCAATCAAGTGTTTGTCTTGCGCTTCTTCGATTTCACGTTCTGCACGAAGTTTGGCACGTTCTGCACGGCTAATATCGATATCACGAGCACGCTCAGCTGAGTCTGCAATAATAGTAATGACATCATTAGCAATCTCAATGATTCCTCCATTTACTGCAATCCAGTTGACATGAGATTCATCATCAACTCGTTTAACTTTAACTTCATCAACTGCTAATACCGCAATCATATTTTGATGTCGTGGCAAGATCCCCATCTCACCATCCAGAGTTCGAACCGATACAAAGCTGGCATGGTGATCATAGACGAGGCCATCTGGTGTCACGATCTGGACAGTTAACTGAACCATAGATCACCTCTTAAAATCCCATTTTTTCAGCCTTAGCAATAACATCTTCGATTGAACCTACTCCACGGAAGGCATCTTCTGGGAGATGATCGTGTTTTCCGTCAAGAATTTCCTTAAATCCACGAACTGTTTCCGCTACAGGAACATAAGAACCTGGTTGACCAGTAAATTGTTCCGCAACGTTGAAGTTTTGTGAAAGGAAGAACTGAATACGACGGGCACGAGCAACCAAAGTCTTTTCTTCATCAGAAAGTTCATCCATACCAAGGATCGCAATGATATCTTGCAATTCATGGTAACGTTGAAGGACACGTTTAACCTCAGCAGCAACTGCGTAGTGTTCTTCTCCAACGATTTCAGGTGCCAAGGCACGTGAACTTGAAGCAAGTGGGTCAACGGCTGGATAAATACCCAATTGAACCAATTTACGTTCCAAGTTTGTTGTTGAATCCAAGTGGGCGAAGGCTGTTGCTGGCGCTGGGTCAGTATAGTCATCCGCTGGCACGTAGATAGCCTGAATAGAGGTTACAGAACCTTTCTTAGTTGAAGTGATACGTTCTTGCAATTGACCCATTTCTGTTGCGAGAGTTGGTTGGTAACCAACGGCTGATGGCATACGACCCAAAAGGGCAGATACTTCTGAACCAGCTTGTGTGAAACGGAAGATATTGTCAATGAAGAGAAGAACGTCTTGGCCTTCTACATCACGGAAGTATTCAGCGATTGTCAAACCAGTAAGGGCAACACGCATACGTGCTCCTGGTGGCTCATTCATCTGACCAAATACCATGGCTGTTTTCTCGATAACGCCTGATTCTTTCATTTCCCAATATAGGTCGTTCCCTTCACGAGTACGTTCCCCAACACCGGTAAATACTGAAATACCACCGTGTTCTTGGGCAATGTTGTGAATCAATTCTTGAATCAAGACAGTTTTACCAACTCCGGCACCACCGAAGAGCCCGACCTTACCACCTTTAAGATATGGGGCAAGAAGGTCGATAACCTTAATCCCTGTTTCGAGGATTTCTGAAGAGGTAGACAACTCATCAAAAGTAGGTGCTTTTTTATGAATTGGCTGACGCTCTGCGTCTTCTCCAAAAGGAGCTTCCAAGTCAATGGTATCTCCCAAAACGTTGAAGACACGTCCCAAGGTTTCTTTACCTACTGGTACAGAGATTGGACGACCTGTGTCCAACACTTCCATTCCACGAGTCAAACCATCTGTTGATTCCATGGCAATGGTACGAATCATACCATCCCCCAACTCTAAGGCTACTTCAAGGACGATTTTTGTTTTCTTTTCGTCATTTTTGTAGACGACAAGTGCATTGTTAATCTCAGGTAGTTTTTCACCTGCTGCAAACAAAACGTCTACAACGGGTCCGATAACCTGAGCAATTTTACCTGAACTCATCTCCTTCTCCTATTCTATATAAGATACTGTCGGTTCCTAGTTTTGCTAGGTCCTAAGTTCATTGATATGAGCAGGATGGCTTTATTCTAAAGCGCTAGCTCCTGCCACGATTTCTGTGATTTCTTGTGTAATCGCCGCCTGTCTGGCACGGTTATACTGGATTGTCAAATCATTAATCACTTTTTTTGCATTATCAGTCGCTGTTTGCATGGCTGTCATACCAGCAGCATTTTCAGCTGTCTTGGCATCAATAATAGCACCATAAATCATACTTTCTGCAAACTGAGGCAATAGTTGATCCAAGATTTCTTCACGACTTGTTTCAAGGTCAAATGTCAAGCTATAGTTATCATCTGCTTCATTTGGATCCAAGTCCACGATTGGAAGCATCTGCTCCACACGCATTTGACTTGTCAGTGTATTAACGTGGTGGTTGTAACAAACATAGAGCTCATCAAAAAGTTCGTTTTGATACATTTCAATCGTTTTTGTAATAATCTTACGAACTTCATCAAAGCTTGGTTGGCTTGCAAGTCCACGCAATTCATAGATTGGTTGAATACCGCGTGATTTGAAGAAATCGGCTCCCATACCACCAATACAGATGACTTCAAAATCATCACCTGAAGGATGGTATTCTTGCTGAATTTCCATGACAGCTTTTAAGATTGAAGAATTATATCCTCCAACAAGACCACGGTCAGATGTAATGACGATATAGCCTGTTTTTTTGACGGGGCGAATGATCAACATAGGGTTAGTTGATCCGCCTGCACCATCTCCGTGGAGGATGTCTGTAACTAGTTTACGCACTTTTTGTGCATACACTTGGAAGTTACGAGCTGCTTCTTCAGAACGACCTAACTTAGCTGCAGAAACCATCTGCATCGCGTTAGTAATTTGACTAGTATTTTTTGTTGAGGCGATTTTTGTTTTAATATCATTTAGAGATACTGCCATCTGACACCTCTATTCTTATTGGAAGCTTGATTGATTGAGAAACTCAGTAATCGCAGCATCCAAGACTGCTTCATCTGGCAAGTCTTTTGTTTCACGAATGGTTTCCAAAATTTCAGGATGTTGAGCATCAAAGAACATATGGAACTCTTCTTCGAAACGAACGATATCGTCTACAGGAATTGTATCCAAGAAACCATGGGTCAAAGCATAGAGAATAGTAACTTGTTTCTCAACAGGTAATGGTTTGTGAACAGGTTGTTTCAATACTTCTACAGTACGACGACCACGGTTCAATTTAGCCTGAGTAGCCGCATCCAAGTCAGAACCAAATTTAGTGAAGGCTTCCAACTCACGGTATGAAGCAAGGTCGATACGGAGTGTACCAGCAACTTTCTTCATGGCCTTAATCTGAGCAGAACCACCAACACGAGATACGGAAGAACCCGCATCAATAGCTGGACGGATACCTGCATTAAAGAGACTATCACTTAGGAAGATTTGTCCATCCGTAATAGAGATTACGTTTGTAGCGATATAGGCTGAGATATCTCCGGCTTGTGTCTCGATAAACGGAAGTGCTGTGATAGATCCTCCACCCAATTCATCCGAAACTTTAGCTGAACGCTCGAGTAGACGGCTATGAAGGTAGAATACATCCCCTGGGAAGGCTTCACGGCCTGGTGGACGACGGAGCAAGAGAGAAAGTTCACGATAAGCTACCGCTTGTTTAGATAAGTCATCATAAACGATCAAGACATGCTTACCTTGGTACATAAATTCTTCGGCCATAGCAACCCCTGCATAAGGTGCAAGGAAAAGCAATGGAGAAGGTTGTGAAGCTGACGCTGTCACAACGATTGTGTAATCCAAGGCTCCGTACTGACGAAGTGTTTCTACTTGTGTACGAACTGTTGATTCTTTTTGACCAATCGCTACATAGATACAAATCATATCTTGACCTTTTTGGTTCAAGATTGCATCGATAGCAATGGTAGTTTTCCCTGTTTGACGGTCACCGATAATCAACTCACGTTGTCCACGACCGATTGGAACAAGGGCATCAATAGCTTTCAAACCAGTTTGCAATGGTTGTGATACTGATTTACGTTGCATAACCCCAGGAGCTGGCGCTTCAACTGGACGAGTTTTGTTTGTGTCGATTGGACCAAGCCCATCTACTGGACGACCAAGTGGATCCACGACACGTCCAATCAAGCTATCACCAACTGGAACTTCCATGATTTTCCCTGTACGACGAATAGTGTCGCCTTCGCGGATATCTGTAAAGTCTCCAAGGATGATAATACCAACATCTGTTGATTCTAAGTTTTGCGCCATACCATAAGAGCCGTTTTCAAAAATCAACAACTCTCCACTCATGGCATTTTCTAGGCCATGAGCACGCGCAATTCCGTCACCGATGTAGGTTACAACACCAGTTTCAGTCACATCAAAATTGGGTTTGAAATTTTCAATTTGTTGCTTAATTAAAGCGCTGATTTCTTGTGCGTTAATTGCCAAAAGAACACCACTTTCTATTTCAAATTTTCCTTAACAACTTTAAGTTGTTGTTTAATACTAACATCAATTGTCTTGTGATTGGCGATAATAACAAAACCACCGATTAAACTATCGTCGATTTCTTCTTTAATGCTGCGCACTTTTAAAGACATCTTTTTCTCTATAATTGGAAGCAAACGTTCTTTTTGTTCATCCGTTAGAGGATGAGCAGACATAATCGTTACTTCAAAACGATTCGTTTCTCTCTCAAGACGGTTTAAACAATCTACAATCACATCATAAAAAAGATTTGAACGATGATTGTACAACAGAACTTGAATGAAGTTTTGTAATAATGGCGATGCAGAATCTTGGAAATAACTAACTGTTTTTTCCTTGTCAGACTCATCAACATCTACCTGAGCCAAAAAAGAAGGCAAGTCTGTTTCTTCAGCGACTTGCTTAATCTGGGTCAAGTCTGAGAAGATAGAATCTTCTTCTCCTTTTTCAATCACCAATTGGACAAAAGGCATGCTGTATTTTTCAATTACCTTTACTGTCTTTTTGTCCATTAAGCTTCTCCTAGCTGATCGATATACTGATCAATGAGTTCTTTATGGGCATGACCGTCAAGGTTTTGTGAGATGATTTTTCCAGCTAGACTAACTGTCAAATCTGCTACCTCACCTTTAACGCTTTGTAAAGCCTCAGCTTTGTTTTGCGCAATTTCTTGGTTAGCTTTTTCTTTCAAGCGACCAGCTTCTAGCTTAGCTTCAGCCAGAATATCTGATTTGCTCTTTTCAGCTGTCTCCCTAGCATTCTCGATGATAGTTTTAGCTTCGCTACGGCTACCTGCTAATTCATCTTCACGCTTTTGAGCAAGAGTTTCTGCTTTTTGACGAGCTTGTTCAGCACCATCAATATCAGCAGCAATCTTTTCTGCGCGTTCTTCGAAGACACTTGTCAAGTTTGACCATGCGTATTTTTTGACTAAGACGATCAAAAGGATAAAAGAGCCAGCAATTAAAATAAAGTTACCAATCAATTCACCTACTGTTACGTGCATCATTTACTCCTTTCTACTCTTCATCATTAATTTTATTTCCTAGATACATAGAAGACAAGACTGTGAATACATAGGCCTGAACACAGGAAATAAACACAGAAAATGCCGTCCAGACAAGATTGGTAACAAATGCGACTGGATACCAATAAAGTGCCTGATGAGAGAGAGTAATAAGCAAGCTTGCCATCACTTCTCCGGCAAAGATATTCCCGAACACCCGCAAAGCAAGTGATAGGAAATTCGTGACTTCTTCAAGGAGATTCATCGGTGTCATGAAACCTGGGGTTACAAAACCTTTTAGATATTTTTTAACACCGCGACGACGAATTCCTTCAATATGGGTCATCAGGATAATTCCGAATGACAAGGCCAAGTCAAACTGGAGATTTGCTGTTGGCGATGTCCAAAGATTTGTCCCATCTGTAGTTTGAAGTTTCGCCATCAAACCAAGATTATTTGCGATAACCATAAAAAGAAATAAACACAAGTAAAAGAGTGAGTAATCTTTCATGTACCGTGAACCTACGTTAGGTTCTGTAAATCCGACAACAAAGTCATAGAGATACTCGAGTACATTTTGCTTTCCTTTGGGTTTTACAGTCATATTGCGACTTGCCCAATAGATAAAGCCAAAAATAAGTGCCACAGACAACAAAGTCAATGCTGTCAAGGTTAAATCAAAGGTAACAGGACCAATATTGATGGTTGGATTGATACTTTCTTCCATCTAGAATCCTCCCTTTTCCATTTTATACTTCTCTTTATTTGATGATAAATGAAAATACGAGAGTTACAAAGAATGTTCCTTCGATAAAGGCAATCCCCATGATCATCAAACTACGCAATTGAGGGATGATATCTGGTTGGCGTGCTGCAGATTTGAACAAACCGTTCATCAAAAATCCTTCTGCAAGAGATACACCCATACAGGCAAGACATAGACCGAAAAATGTTAAATTCATGACGAATTCTCCTTTTTTAAATTAAATTTACTTCCCTAGTTTAGTCCTAAAATTTGCTTTTGTCAACTCTTTACTAGCATTGAAAGCGTTTCTAATCATTTATTTCTATTTTTATGATTTTCAAGACAATTATATAGAAAATTTTAAGGTCTTTTCAGATTATTTTTCTTATCTTTCCTATTTTTCTGAAAAGAAAAATCCAAGTTTCAAAACCTGGATTTACAATTGCTTATTTGAAATAATACGAGTGATGACTCTGGCAAGCTGGATTAAAGAGTGCTGCACAATAAGGACAGCTCCCCTTTTCTCTATACTCCTCATAAGTTAGGGTCTTCTTACAGGAACCACATAAGATAGGTTTATCCTGTTTTAGATTTAAAGGATAAGGAGAAAATGTGTGCGACTCTAGTTCATTGTGACACTGATAACAGGCATAGTATTTCTGACACTCATAACACTGGAGCGCTACGATATCTTTATCAGTATGGTAATGAACACATCTGCTTTCATTATCTACTAGTAATCCCTGAGCTTGAACCATTGACTTTCCTTATCTAGGCACGAACTGTGACGCTAGTTCCATCTTCTTTGTAAAGATTGATCAAGCCTTCTTTCAAAGCACGGACCATATCACCTGCTTGTACTGGTTGTGGAACCTTGATGGTTAATAGTTCCATTGGATTTGGGGCACGGTCAATCTTGTTACCTTTAGCATCATGAAGGTCTTCGATATAAGTTTCAAAATGGCGGAAACCTGGACCATAAAACTCAACTTGGTCTCCTTCGTTGATAACGTTACGTTGGCGAATAGTTGCTGTTTGTGTCGCATCATCATAAGAAACCACTTCAGCAACAAACTTGTATTCTGGAATCTTACGACGAGCACCAAACAATTGTTCGTTTTCAGATGGTGTTCCGTAGTAGAAACCTGTAGCCAATTCACGTTGAGCCACCTTCCACATTTCATCAATCAAGTCTTGCTTAATAGCCTCAAACTTTTCAGGGCTCTCAAGATAAGCATCAACGGCAGCCTTGTAGCAGTTTGTCACTGTTGAAACATAGTGGATAGACTTCATACGACCTTCAATCTTCAAACTATCCACACCATTTTCAATCATATCTGGAATATGGTCAATCATCGACATATCAACCGCAGACATGGAGAACTCTTCAGGAATTTCTCCCTTGAGACTCTTACGCTCTTTACCAAATGGCATATCGTAAAGGTCATATTTCCAACGGCAAGATTGTGAACATCCACCACGGTTGGCATCACGCATACTCATGTGGTTAGAGAGCGTACAACGACCAGAGTAGGAAATACACATAGCACCATGTACGAATGCTTCGATTTCTACATCTGTACGTTTGCGAATTTCTGCTAACTCTTCCATAGAAACCTCACGCGCCAAAACGACACGCGTCAATCCAAGTTCTTTCCAGAATTCAAGAGTTTCATAGTTGGTCGCACTAGCTTGTGTTGAAAGGTGGATTTCAAGTCCTGGTGCTTCAGTTGCCGCAATCATGATTAAGGCAGGGTCAGAAACGATAACCGCTGCAATACCAATATCACGCAACTTACGGAACCATTCTCCGGCACCTTCTTCATTTCCTTCGTGCATAACCATATTAGCAGCCACATATACCTTAGCTCCATACTTAGCCGCGAACTGAACTCCTTCTTCCATTTGTTCGAAAGTAAAGTTTCCCGCACGGCTACGTAGACCATAGGCCTGACCACCGATAAAGACAGCATCTGCTCCGTATTGAACAGCTACTTTTAGTTTTTCTAGTGTTCCTGCAGGTGATAGAACCTCAGGACGTTTCAAAGTTTTTGTCATTTTTTCTCCTATTTGCAATATAAAAGTTTGACACCAATCTTAACTATTTTATAGTAAACAGGATTCAAAATCAAGCCTTGAATGATTGTTTAGACAATTTTAATGTTTAGTTTTCTCTGAAAACGTTATTGAACAGTTTCAACATTCCAAGTAGTCCATCCCTTGAAACGAATGGCGCCCTTTTGATTCGTTTGGTATATCGAATTCCCAAGTTCTTGGTTACTTTCCCCATTTTTTTCTTTGAATTTTTTCTTCTTGTCTACCGAAATGACCGTGATTTTAGCTTGTAAAGTTTTGAAGACTTCTACATCTCTCTTTTTCTTCGATGCTTGCTGATGACTTATCACTACATCTGCATGGAGTTTTGGATAAGACTTGGTTAAGAACTTCTCCTCTATATTTCCAGTAACTAGAAAGGTTTGGTTTAGTAACTTTCCATACATTGTAATTGAATCACTTTTATTCTTATTTTGAGTTGCGATTACTTCCAAACTACTTCCAAAAATAGGTAACTGCTGTCCAGTTTTGATGGCAACTACCTTGACCTTGCTTTCCTTCAGCTTATCCATAAATTCTCTCTTAGATAAAGTTTCTTCAGTTACTAAAATCTCTCCAAGCTCGAAGGCTTTACTGATTTCTAACACATGATCTAACTGCTTAGCATCACTAGTCGTTAGAACCAGCTGATCAATCTTTGCCACTCCTCTACTTTTCAGATAGGGAATTAAACTACGTTTGGCATTGCTCGTAGTGACTTTCTTCTGCCAGGCTTCTTTCTTTTCAACTTCAGACTTCTCTCCGACATCCAGTAGAATGGTCTTGCCTGTCAGGTCTCTTAGGAAAATGCTTCGCCCCTGCTCCATATCTAAGACCGTTAGTTCATTTTCCAGTGGGTGTTTGGTAACTAAAAAGAGAGCTATGACAAATAGGACAATGATAGGTGTTTTTTTCAAATTTTTACGATAATCATAAATCAGCGCCAAAGAAATTAAAAGCAATACCAGAACCCAGAGACTCGGCTGACCAAAGACAATCGGACGACTTGATAGTTGATAAACAAAGCGTATGATACTTTCTAACAATTCAAAGATAAAGTTAAACTGAGTGAACGGGTATATCATTGACAAACAAAAGAGAATCGATAAGAGGGGTAGGAAAACCATGTCAAATAGGAATGAAAAGGCAAAAGTTAGAACAATTGACCAAGGTTGAAATTCAGAAAAATAGAATGATAAAATTGGCAGAATTCCTAAGGAAATAATGAAACTCTCTCTGGCAATAGCTTTTATGCCTTGACCTTCTTTACTTGTCATAGTTAGGATAAAGGCATAGGCGCAGGAAAGAACTCCTCCAGCTGTAAGGAAAAAATTTGGCATGACTATAAACAAAAGGAGGACTGTTATAGCGAAGTTATCCAAGCCCTTAAAACCATGCTGGGCCAAGATTTTTTGTAGAAGACTTCTAATCACAGAGGCTGAAAATCCTGTCATGCCTGCATAGACCAAAGAAAAGGGATAGGCAAGCCATTTGAACTCCTCTTGAGTCAAACCTAAACGCAAGAGTGACTTTTTAAAAGCATTCATAAAGAATCCTACTTGCATTCCTGACAATGCAAATAGATGAATAATTCCGAGGCTAGAATAGAGTTCATTCATTTCCTCAAAGTCTGTGTCCAAGTGCCCTAATAACAGACCTGTCATGTAGTTGCGCATGGGATCGGGAAAGTTCCTTTTTATCCAGACAACTGCTTTTCTCCGTAGGCTTGATAAATTTTCTCCAATATCCCAACTGCTCGTGGCTGTCTTGTCTAAAATTTTCGAAATAGTCAAGGTTTGGTAAATCCCTTGACTTTTTAGATAGTTGCGATAATCAAAGCCCGCAAAATTTCTTGCCCCTTGAGGGCTAGCTAATTTCCCTTCTAAAATAACTTCATAAATATCCGCTAGTTGTTGAAAGTCTTCTTTTTCTGCTTCTGATTGAAGCTTATAATAGACCTGAAAGAGTCTACCGTCAGCCTTTCCACGAAAAGAAAGACTATCCCCATTCACCTTGATGGTGTCAGGTAATATTCGAACAGTTTCGACAGAAGAAAGCAAGTTTTGACTAGCATCTTCTTGTTGCCATTTTTGAAATAGAAACCAACTAGCAAATAGTCCACAAATCAGAAGCACCTTTAGTACAACCTTCCAAGGGTGGTGGATAAAAAGACAAAATACTAAAAATACAAACCCCAAGAGTGCTAGATAACTAGCTGAAAAGATTGTATAGTAAAGCCAGAGCAAGAGAAAGCTTAGATAGATTTTTGGGATGGGAAAGCGACTAATCCACTGTAACATATTCTTTTAGCTTTTCTATTGTTTTGGCACCAATGCCAGAGACCTTCTTGAGCTCGTCTACTGACTTAAACTTCCCGTTTGTTTCACGGTGGTCGATGATGTCCTGAGCACGTTTAGCACCTAAGCCTTTGACTTGTTTCAGTTCCTCTAAACTGGCTTTATTGAGATTGACTTTCTTATTTTCCTTGCTGTTAGAATCATTTGATTGTGTTGCTTGACTAATATCTTCTCCCTTAGTTGGAACATAGACAAGTGCTTCGTCACCAATTTTCTGGGCTAGATTGATAGACTTACTATCGGCATTATCTGTCAATCCACCAGCTTTCTGGACAGCATCATTGATACGACTTCCAACTGGCAAATCATAAATCCCTGGTGTTTTGACAGCACCTTTGACATCGACAGTAATTAGATCTTGCTCCACTACTTCTTCCTTCTGATTTCCATCTTCCTTTTCATCCGTCGAATCCTTTGGAACAGTTGTAACTTCTGTTTGCACCTTTGTTTCTTTAGCAGGTGTTTGAGTGACTGGTTTTAGGAGAAAAAATCCAGCTAAGACCAAACCCAAACTAGCACAGATAACAATGATTTTATATTCTTTGATTTTCTCAATAAGTTCTTCCATATTTTCTCCTCTCTTAGCTTATTCGTAATGCAAAGAAAAAACAGCTGAAAAAACTTTTCAACTGCTTACTTATTTGCAAAATAATCTTCCTTGGTCAAGATATAATGCACTCTCGTCACGATACGACCTTTTTCATGCTGGTCCATACGAGCATATGGTTCTTCGTGAGAAAAGCGCATGCCTGATTTCTCCATGACCTTTCCTGACGCGGGATTGTCCTTATCATGAAGGGCGGTCAACTTATTCATCCCTATCTTTTCAAAAACTAGTTCAATCACGGCACGATTGGCTTCAGTTGTCAAACCTTGATTCCAATATTTTTGATGGATAATATAACCAATGGCTGCCTTTTTAAGAACAGTATCAACCTTGTGCAGGTCAATAGTTCCGATAAACTCTCCACTACTTTTTAATTCAATACCCCATCGGCCCAAGGGATTGGCTAGATAAAACTGGGCAATATTATTCTTGGTTTCCTCTAAACTTTGATTGGTTGGAAAAGTATAGCGCGTATTTTCCTGGTTTGAAGCATATTCAAACATGGCTTCTGCATCATCAAGTGTTACAGGTCTAAGCACTAAGCGTTCTGTTTCGATAATTTGATGCTTAGCTAGTTTGATAAATAGTGATTCCATAATTGCACCTCCGAAAATAAGTTGCTAGAAGAATAACATAAAAGAAATAGGTTTACAAGTTTTTCATGTGAACAATAATATAACTCTTCTTTCAAAGATATTTTCCAATTATAAAAATGTTACTCTCTTAGTTTCATTCATAAACTTCCAATTATTGTTACCTATTTTCCAAATAAATCTTTAGTAATTAAGGGTAATCCTCCAAAACCTATAAAGCCTGTGTTCCTATCGTCAAAATATCCTTCACGAAATAAAACTATTCCACCACTACCAACCACATTCTCAATATACTCACTATTTTCAGCTATTATCTTTGAAAAACCTGACTGTAAAAAAGTTGTAACTTTAAGTCCCTCTGGCAACAATAATAAATGAGCCGTTTGTTTTGCTAGCAAGATTGAAACAATATCTGGAACAGACTCTCTACCTAATACTTGAATTCCACCAAAAAATTTCACTTTATGATTTTTCGTAATCATAATCTCATCAGAATAAATTGCATTTCTAACTTCTAGGTCTTGCTTTTTTAGCAATTTCCAAAGTTTATAATATTGGGATATTCTAGTATTATCATTAAAGCAATCATCTCCTAATACTAAATATAGATTAAATTTATTTTTAGTTGAATAATCATATAATTACGAAATCAAATACTGTAAATACTCCTCCCTTCTTCTATAGTCACCAATAATCTCCCATCGTCCCGCATAGATATTAAATGCGGATGTAAAGTGAATAAGAGAAGAATCTATATTGGCATCTTCATAAATAATCACGCAGCTTGTCCCTCACTAAATTAAGTTTATTTTCTAATAAGCTTAACAAAAAATACAATACAAATCAATAATTTCCCTTGCCTTTTAAAACGGTTTCATATACAATAAAGTCATCACAAAAACTCTGACGAATGATGTGATACATAAATTGAAATAGCTTAATAGAAAGTGAGTTATCCTATGCTAATTGGAATTCCAAAGGAAATTAAAAATAATGAAAATCGTGTTGCTCTGACACCTGCTGGTGTACAGAGTCTCGTTGGTCGTGGCCACCGTGTCCTCATCGAAACAAATGCTGGACTTGGATCTGGTTTTGCTGATGCTGACTATGAAAAGCAAGGAGCAGAAATTGTCGCAACTGCTGCTGAAGCTTGGGCTGCAGAATTAGTGGTCAAAGTAAAAGAACCCCTTGCTAGTGAATATCAATTCTTGCGTGACGATTTACTTCTCTTCACCTACTTGCACATGGCAGCTGCTCCAGAATTGGCAGATGCTATGCTTGCAGCTAAAACAACGGGTGTTGCTTATGAGACAGTCCGTGATACTCAAGGACAACTTCCTTTATTAGTTCCAATGAGTGAGGTTGCAGGTCGTATGGCTGTCCAAATCGGAGCCCACTTCTTGACGAAACAAGCTGGCGGTTCAGGAGTTCTACTCGGTGGTGTTCCTGGTGTTCCTAAAGGAAAAGTAACCATTATCGGTGGTGGTGTCGTTGGTACACACGCAGCTCGCATTGCGCTAGGTTTGGGAGCTCAAGTAACCATTCTTGATATCAGCGCCAAACGCCTAGCAGTCCTAGAAGACGTCTTTGGTCACCAAATCCAAACTCTGATGTCTAACCCATTTAATATTGAAGCAAGTGTGCGTGAAGCAGACGTTGTTATCGGTGCAGTATTGATTCCTGGTGCCAAAGCACCAAAATTAGTGACAGATGACATGGTTCAACAAATGCGTCCTGGTTCTGTCATTGTTGACGTTGCTGTTGACCAAGGTGGTGTTATCGCAACAGCTGACCGTGTGACAACTCACGATGAACCAGTCTATGAAAAACACGGTGTTCTTCACTATGCCGTTGCTAACATTCCTGGAGCTGTTGCTCGCACATCTACGATTGCCCTTACAAATGTGACTCTTCCTTATATCGAAGCCTTGGCAGGTAAAGGATTTAAGAAAGCTATCCTTGAAGACGCAGGCTTGCTTGAAGGTGTAACAACCTATCAAGGATACCTCACCAGCCAACCAGTTGCAGAAGGCTTGGATCGTGACTTCACTTCAATCAGTGAACTTGTCTAAAATAATTTATAAATTTAAACTACAAAAATAGATGCTACGTAAAAACTAGCTTCTAAATCTCAAAAACGAGCATTTCCGTTCTTGGAGATGCTCGTTTTCTGATGTCATGGTTTATAATTTAAATTTTGGTAGACTCTATTTTCTAATCAACGTGATCCATATTTGTCAACACTAACCCTTTCAATCAATTCATTACTTACCTAAACTAAGTCCATTCATAAATCCAAAAAGGGTATCAATATCAAAGCAAACTAACTATTTGAGTTAAAAATGGCTATTTTCACAAAACTGTTTCATCATCACACTAGCTAATCTCAGTACGTAAACCAATTTTTTATCTATAGCTTTTGTCTTAATCTTGATCTTTTTTCTTCAATCCAAGAAATGCACCTACGGTAAATATTATTCCGGCAACTAATAACGTGAAGACTTCTCTAACTGTTCCAGTTTTTGGCAACCTATCAGAATTGTTAGTAGTTGATTTACTATTAATATTGGTATGTTTATTAGCTAAGCTCTCTTGTTCATTAAGATAAACTTCCTTCTTATTTTCAAAGTTTTTATCAGGAACAATACTGCTTACATCATTAGTTGAATCAGATTGTGTTTTTTCTTTCTTTTTCGATACATCAAAAGTAGGTTTATTTTCCTCCTCCTTTTTCTCCTCTATTTTCTTGAATACAGGTTTTATAAGGGTATCTTTTGATAGATTAATAACATAACCAGCATCTTTTTTCCCTTCGACACCAGAAATTTCCCAGCCATCAAATTGATAGCCTTTTTCTAATCCACCCTCATAGACAGGTAAAATGAAATCTTCTTCCGACACTATCTTAGAACTCATTTCTTTTCCATTTTGAATGGTCACAGTTACCGTGTGAGGTTTTAGTTCGCTTACCTCTCCCGTATCTTTGTTTAAAATGAATTCTTTTACGGTTGTATTTCTTGCAAAATCTTTTACAACAATCTTAATGTTTAGTGTCTTATCTGTTAGTTGTTTAATATCATCAAATGATTTATATTCTTTTCCATTTACATAAATATGTTTGTCTTGAATCTCACCATCGAATCCATTATTTCTTTTATCATTGATATTAAAGACTACAGATTTGCCATCAGCATATTCAATACTAGTATTTCCCTTAGGATCAATGTTTACTTCTGGTTTAACATTATCATATAAAAATTGATAGTGTACTCCAACCGCTTTCGCATTCAAATCGCTATAGCCAGTTTTAAGATAAACATTTCCATCCATATCTGTTACCTTATCTGGGAATCCGTTTGCTTTATAGTCTTTCATTCCCCAGTCCATGATGTCACCGTCTTTAACATTAAGCTTAACGTTAAAATCTCTAGTGTTATCAATGTGTAAATCTCCGTAGATTAAATAATTATCTACAACCGATTCATTAACTCTCAACTCCCAGTTAAAACCACCCTTATCAGAAATCTTACCTCTTAAATAAAATTCTGGATTTCGTACATAAATTTTATTAGATTTAGATGGATTAAAGTAGTTCTTGTCCATTGAAAGATTTACTGGTTTTGCATCAATAAATAACGTAGAGCCATCTTCTTTTATAGCTTCTACATTGGACTTATCCTCCCCAGTGTACTCTTTACCATCCTTACCAAATAATACCAGTTTAGAAGGATCTGTTACAAGATTTCCATCTTTATCGATTGCCTCCCCTTTATCATTCATTTTAAAGGTAAACACTTGATACCTTACAATGTTAAAGCCGTCTAAAGACGACATTAATACTGATTGGATACTTCTTCCATCTTCAACATTTCTACTATCAGCATAAATTATTTTTTCTGAAAGGACTCTTAGATTAGGATTGGTCTTTTGGATTTTTGCTATATCTTCCTTGTTATAGACTCCATTTCCTTCTAACATATCCGTTTTTCCAGGATTATAGGTAGTCACTTTTAGTGCATAGCCTTTTCTTAGAATAATGTTATCTTTTAACAGATATTGTTGTTTTTCTGAATCAGAATAGATTTTACCAGATTCCATGTCCGTTAAATTGTTTGGTTTGTTTTTTGAAAGATCTCCTTCTCCTAATTCTATTACATTCCCATAACTTGATGCATAGGGATATTCTGTTTTAGTTTCCTTATTTTTTTCAGGCATTCTAATTTTAGTTTCAGCTTTTATCTGATCATCATCTTTAACAAAGAATCTCATATCTCCTGCAAAAGCTAATCCATCCACAATATCATTAATATTAGCGTATAAATCAAATGTCATCGTTTTTGAATGTGAATCATACTTAGTCGTTTTGATTTCTATAGATTTATAGTTATTTCCATAATATACCTTGGCATTTTTAGAAACATTACTTATCTTTCCAAGAATTTCAAAGTGTCCATCTTTAGACGGGCTTAGAACACCATAAATTTTTGATTTGATTTCGTCAAGTTTTTCAGTTTCATATTCTAAGGCACTACCATCGTCATAAGCAATGATATTTCCCTTATCATCGTATTTATAATCGTATTCCTCTGTTCTCTTACCAGTTTCACTTGTAAAGTCATCAACTTCTCTAAATTTCTTTTTAATAAGTTTCTTCAAGTCTTTACTTTCAAACTCTCTAATTGTTGAAATCGTTTTATGAATAGTCAAGCTAGATTTTTCTTCGATAGATTCTTCATTGTCTTGATGATGTTCTACTTCAGTTGTATCTTTTTTAAGACTATCCTCTTTTCTATTTTCTAAATTTTTAAATTTAGATTCGGCAATCTCGCCAAGCTTTTGGTATTTAGATGAATCTTGATCAGGATCTACTAGATAATAGGAAATCATCCCCTTTTCATCAGCATGATCAGCAAATTTAATTCTATGAATCTTTGTGAAATTGCTAGAGCCATCTAGTGCAATGACTTCAATGATTTTTCCTCTTAAATCTCCTGCACCATTAATTTCATAAATGGTATTTCCGTCTTTGTCAAGTTTCCTATTTCGTCCTTGACCCTCACCTGCGTAAGTTACTTCAAGATTTTTCTCAACCTCTCCATCTTCATTAACCAGAGCGGCGCCAGCATACCAAACTTCGTTTGCAATCTCGTCAAATTTTTCAGGATGTTCTTTTTGATCTCTAGCAAATAACGTTTCATTCTTGTATTGCTCTTTTACCTTGTGATAAGTATCCTTTGTAATCAACTTAATTTTTTCAGGATTTGAAAAATCAATCGAAACAATCTTAGGGGCTGTGTTATCAATTTTTACAGGAATATAGGAAACCTGCCATGGGTAATCTTTAGTTAATCTATATTTAAATTTATAGAAATATTGACCTTCTGCAATTGGTTCAAATTGACCTCTTATCCTAGTAGCTGGATCTTGGTTATCCTTACTCTCTGGTGCATTTTCTTCTCTACCTCTAGGGTTATAGATGAGTCCATCCCATTTCAAGTCGCCCCAAACTTTTAGCTTAGAAGATTTGATTCCCTTTGCATCATTTCTCTTAGAGTTTAAAATTCCTTTAATAAAGTGTTCTCTCGAAATGACTTTTAAGTCTCTTTGATTTTCTCCCTCTTTATTTGTATTTACTATTGAAATCATTCCTTCTTCTGCACTTCTTAATACAAGTGGAGAAGGTGTTAATCCTCTCTCAAGTTGAGCATCTTGAGGATTTCCATTTGAATCTAAAGGATAAATTTTAGCAATATTAGAACCACTTGATGATGGTGCGTTGATCCCTTCGTTATTGAAAGCAAATAATTCTGGATTTTGATCTAGGGATGTTGTATTTTTATCTTTTCTATTTTGTATAACTCCTGCTGGATTAAATTTATCTATACCATGTTCTCCACCAATTCCCTTATTTAAGGTTCCTGGAATTTTTGGTTTACCATCATCATCATAACCTTCCATTGTTTTTGATTTTGAACCTTCTTCCCAGGCCCATTTATCAAGGATTGGTTCCTTATTCCAATCCCCAGCAAATCCCATTAGAGGCATCGATAAAGAAGGTTGGAAATTTGTTTTCTTACCATTGGAGTTTAGAGCTTCCATTTCTTCCACTGATTCAAAATGAATAAATGATTCTACAAATTTATTTTTATTTTTAGCCTCTCCAACGTTTATAACCGCATTTAAATCAAAGCTAGAATTTGCTCCTATGGTAAAAGTGTCATGCTCAAATGTAATATTTGCATCTTTTACTTTCTCTGGGTGAATTTCTGGAACAATTTGCTTCCCATATGGAGATTTTTCATCTTTGTATGTTTCATCCAGTTTTAGTCTATCAGTTAGAGCATCTGTAGTTACCGCTGATGCTGAAACTTTAAAGGTTAAAGGTCTGTTTGATGTATTGTGAAGCTTAATTGTAAAGTATTTTTTATCTCCTTTTATTTCTTTAAGAGAAATAGAACCATAAGAGTTTACCAAACCTTTTGAATCCGTGTTTTTGAAAGTCGCTACAACTTCATTTCTCAAAGCATTGGCAACATTAATTAGCCCTGCTCCTTGTTGTCTAGGTGATGCAAAGTATTGGCTTTTTTCTTTCCAAGAAGTCGCATCCATCATAGGCCGTGCAGTATTTTGTAGGGCTATTTTTGTAAGACTTGTAAGGTCTATTTTGTCATCTCCCTTAAGATTTTTCAAGGCAGGTCTTTCAAGCATTTCCTTTAACTTTGGTCTAATCAAAACAGTAGAAGCTGCCACGATTGGAGTTGCCATACTAGTCCCTGACATATAACCATAAGTTGATTTCCCATTAATGACATTGAGAGTGGATTTAATATTTTTACCTGGTGCTGAGACATCAGGCTTTAAAAGCAAATCTGTTCTCGGTCCCCAAGATGTGGATCCTGCTGGAACTATGATATCTTCTTTATACAATTCTTTGTCTGTGTCAGGTGCAAACTTAAAGTCAATCTCTTTTTCATCACCTACATTCGGTTTATTAGAATTATAGCTGGCCATATCAATTGGATAGTATTGCTCCAATTTATCTTTGAAATCTTCCTTACTATTTCTTTTAACTTCAGTTTTTTTATCAGGGTTAATCATGTTCCATAACTTTACACCATCATCTCCTGAAATTGAGAAAACTTGACTAGTAGTTCCTTCATCCTCCTCATATCCCATAGCTGGAAGCTCTGTCCAATTATCTCTATTGTAGTAATTTACAGTATTTACAACCATAATGGCGCGTGCACCCTTATCCGTTGCTCGTTTAAAAGCATTTTTTAAATCCTTGGTATAAATTCGATCCATTACTGCAATTTTGCCCTTAAGATCCAAACCTATCAAATCTTGGTCTTGACCTTTGCCTATATATACAAATTTCAATTTACTAGGAGCTTTTGAACCATCTTCGTTTGTTATGATTTTATTCTTATCGAAAAAGGCCCCTATATTTCTATATTTAAAACTTTCTCCTCCAATCCTAACTTTGTCAAACTCAACTGTTTGATTTTTAGCAGAAGCAACTGCTATTGCATCTTCATGTGCTGCAGTTCGTGTTACATTTCCAGTGTCGGTCATTTTCAGATTATTATTTGCCACTAAATCCCATGAAGAACTTGAAGCAGAAGTTGCATAGTTACCCGTAGCTACGACCATTGGAATGCCTGCTTTTCTTAACGCTCTAATAGCTTGCCAATATTTTTCACCTACAAGACCTGTTCCTGTAAAGCCAGATGATACCGAAACAACATCGACATTGTGTTTGATGGAATCTTCAATAGCATGAAACATTGTTTCATCACCTGCGAATCCAGATCCAGCATCAGAGTACATTTTATAAGAGAAAATTTGTGCATTAGGCGCTATTCCATCTATTCCATTAAAGTTTTTGATATCTTTTTCAGTATCATTTCCTGCAAGAATCCCAGCAATATGCATCCCATGTGGATCAAAATAATCGCTTCCATCATCAGCTTTTTCTACAGTAATTTTACCACCATTATAATAATTGAAAGCATGAGGAATTTTATCACTCAACCAGAAATTTTTATCAGTACCTTTTAAGTCTTCTTTTTTAAATTTCATTGAGCTTTTGGCATCATCATCGATTCTCATAGCCTTATGCCTATAATCAGTTCCAGTATCGATGTTTGAAATGACCATACCTCTGCCATCAAAGTTTTTCCCAAATGGTGCATTGATAGATTTTAGGTAATCAATAGCTTCCTCAACTCCAATTTCTTTTCTAGCATGATTCATCATAGGTTGGACTTTTTGTGACCTTTCAACCGATGAAATACCTTCTATTAGTTTAATTTTGTCCAGAGTATCTTTGGTTGTTTCAATAGCGCTACCGTTAAAAATTCTATCATAAGTATATAAAACTTTTGTATTCTTAAGATTTGATAGTTCCTTGATTGCTTTTTCTCCAGATTCTTTATCTTTAAATTCAGCAATATAGACAAGTCTATCTTCTTTTTTGGGACTTTCCGTGTCTTTACTTGCAGACGAGTCTGCATTATCTCCTTTGTATTGATTGGAATCTTCTTTTTTGATTGTTGTTTTTTCATTGTTAGTTTTATTGTCTATCACAGATTCTTTACTAACAACTTCTTTTTCCTCAATAACTGTTGTTTTCTTCTCTTCAGTATCCTTTGAAGTTTCTACAGCATTATGAATATCTTCATGTTTTTCTTTGTTTTCTTTTTGTTTACCTACTACTACTTTTTCTTTATCAGAGATAGTTACAGCATCTTCAGAACTAGATGTTTCTGCTAAGACTACCTCGTTAGGGACATATGCTGCTAAAATAACTGCAGCTGTAGTTAATGACAATACTGTACTTTTTTTCATTTTAATTCCTTACATATTTATTTAACTTCCAATAGATAGAAAACTTTAACTTTGCTAGCCTTTGTTATAAAAAGTTTTACTAAGTATTATCTAGGAAATAGAGTAGTACATTTATATATAATTGTTAGCTCTCTGAAAAATAGTATATCAATTAAAAAAATTTAAGTCAAGAAAAAATTAATACAGGTTAATTTTTTTATTAATGTGTGTTAATTTTATAGAGTCCAAAACTTTCGTAGTTAACTGAGATACATTATAGGCACATTCACACTATCAAAAATAGTAGGAATCAAGTTGAACCACTAAAATCATTTAAGTTTGGAAGTAAATCATTCCTACGATATTCCATCAACTCACGAAGCGAGAATGATTAGCCTATTTGTTGACAATATCCCTAGTCAAATATTACTGAAATAGACCTCTCACACTGGTCGCCCTGCCTTTCGTCCAACCATGCTCATGAAGATGACCATATTCGCTTATGGTCGTCAAGTGTTCTTGGGACGTAAAATCGTTCAATTGAACGAAGAAATCATTCCCATGAAATGGTTGAGCCAAGATACCTATGTTAGCTATAAAACGATTAATAATTTCCGCTCCAGTAAACATGCCAACAACCTAATCAAAATTGACTAAAAAGTACTAAACGAGCACAGATAACCCAATGAACTGGGAATATCTTGAGGACACGGACCAGTTTATAAAGCCCGACGGACTAGTTTATTCCTTTAAGAACTACTCTAGTCGAACTGATAAGTATGGCTTTCAACGAGATTTCAAGATTTATGAGGCGAATAAAATTCAAGATACTCCTGAGTTAGAACAGTTGGCTAAAACAGATAGTGGAAATCAGAAACAAATCCATTATAATCAAACTTGGAATTACTTTAAGGAACTCCTTACGCAAACATTACATAGTGAAGAAAGCTTTCAAATTTATGCCAAACGGAAAATTGATGTTGAACCCGTTTTTGGTAGTTTTCGGCGTGCGCAGAGTGCATGTCAGAGGTAGACAAGCTGTCGCAACAGAGATAGGATTCATCTTTATGAGCATGAATCTCACCAAATTGGCAAAGAATCTAGCATCTAAAACGTTCACCTATTCAAAAACCACACAGTGTTTCTTTCAGCTTGATTGTATTCAAGACTGAAATCACTGTGTGGTTTTATTTAGAAGCTAGTTTTTGCCTAGGTCCTTTTTCCTTATTCTCTTTCTTCTTCACTTTCTTCAGCTTTGACAGGTAGGGGTTCATAGGCTCTGATAATTTGAGCTACAACTGGGTGGCGAACCACATCCTTGGCTGAGAAATGAACAAAGTCAATTTGGTGAATGTTCTTGAGTTTTTCCTGGGCATCAATCAAACCTGACTTGACATTACGAGGTAGGTCAATCTGGCTAATATCCCCATTGACAATCATTTTCGAGTTAAATCCAAGACGGGTCAAGAACATCTTCATCTGCATGATGGTTGTATTTTGCGCTTCATCCAAGATAACGAAGGCATCATCCAAGGTACGTCCACGCATATAGGCCAAAGGTGCAATCTCAATAATTTCTCTCTCCATGAGACGGGTTGTTTGGTCTTTCCCTAAGATCTGATATAAAGCATCATAAACTGGACGAAGATAAGGATCAACCTTTTCCTTGAGATCTCCTGGAAGAAATCCTAAGCTCTCCCCTGCTTCTACCGCAGGACGTGTCAAAATGATACGCTTGACTTGCCCACGCTTGAGAGCTGTTACGGCTAAGGTCACTGCTAGGAAGGTTTTACCTGTCCCTGCCGGCCCAATACCAAAGGTCACATCGTGTTGTTTGACACTATCCACATAAAGCTTTTGACCCAAGGTTTTAACACGGATAGGCTTGCCTGTATTATCCTTGATAATTTCTTCTTCATAGAGGGCGACAAACTTATCGATCTCATTATTCTTAACCATGGTAAGGGCTGTCACCACATCCGGAGTTCCAACAGTCATTCCACGATTGACCAAGACCATCAAGGCTTGGATAACTTGGCGGGCTTCCTCACAAGCCGACTCCTCCCCCAAGACTTGTACAATCTCTGTACGAGCGTGGATGATGACACCTAACTCATCCTCCATCAAACGAAGGTGGCGCTCATTAGAACCAAAAAGATGAAATAAATCATCTGGATGACTAAGCTGAATGTCTATTGAATGTTCCTTCAAATAAAGAACCTCTCTAACTCTTTTAATTTTATATAATGTTTCGTTTACTTTTAGTAGTTAAAAAGTCGATTAGAAGCTAGTAAAAATTAAACTGAATGACTATATTATAGCAAATAGGCTGAGAAATTACTATCCCCAACCCCATCTAGTAGCCTTAATGTTCTAGATATTCTTGCCAAATTCGATCAAACTCTCCCATATTAAAGGAAAAGCTAGCATGTTCCTCTAAAAAACGACTGACTTGATCGAAATCATCTGTATGCTTTGGGAAGCCAGACTCCTCAAAAGCCAAATCCGCTAAAATTGCTTTTGAACTATTGCTTTTAGGATTGCGTTCGGTCATCAGCCAAGTATAAAATGATTTTCTCATAAGCCTCCCTAGATTAGTTCCGTACCAAACTGGTCTTGTTTAATTTTACCAGCTTTCATTAAACCACCAAGTGCTTTTTTAAATTGACCTTTAGAAATACCAAAGGTAGCCTTGATATCATCTGGCGCTGACTTGTCATTCAGGGTCATGAAGCCACCATTGCTTTCCAAGTAAGTTAAAATCATCTGGGCATCATTTTCCAACATCTCAAAAGAACGTGGTTTTAGTGAAAGATTAAGTGTGCGGTCCACCTCACGGAAGCCAATAACACGTACATCTAACACTTGCCCCAAACGTGGCTCTGCATATCGCTCACTCGGATGGATAAAACCAAGCATGTTGTTCTCTGGTAAATAGACGAAGGTTCCTGATAATTTGAGACGATATACAATTGCAGGCCAGTTTTGGTTCTGCATGTTATTGTAGGCAGGACGTGCCAATCGTTGGAAGTCTTCCTGAAAAGCCAAAACTCCCCAGATACGGTCCTTCTTGTCTACTTCTAGACGGATGTATAAACGATCGCCCTTCTTAGGCCAGAGCTCTTTAAGTTCAGGAAGAATATCTAGTGACACAACGATTTCCTTGTCAGGAAGTCCTGTATCGACAAAAACACCCAGGTCCTTACGAACCTCTGTTACGGTTCCCCAACCAAATTGTTCCTGAGTTGCAGTCACTTCTGTAGTAGTGAGGCGCAATTTTTGCTTCATATCTGTGTAAGCAAAACCTTTGACCGTATCACCAACTGTATGCTGACCTTCTTCTTTAGCTAGGGCATATGTTTGACCATCCTTTTGAACAAAGTAAAAACGGTCATTTTCATCGATGATGAGTCCAACGATAAAACTTGCAAGATTTGTATTCATGTTTCCTTCTTTCGAATAAAACTCAGCCAGCAATGCCAACTGAGTTTTTCTGTTTATTTTAAACTTCCAACAATTCTTTTTCTTTGTTAGCAGTCATAGTATCGATGTGTTTAACAGCATCGTCTGTTGCTTTTTGAATATCTTTTTCAAGAGTCTTCAATTCGTCTTCAGTAATTTCTTTTGCTTTTTCTTGTTTCTTAGCCTCGTCCATAGCATCACGACGGATATTACGGATAGCAACTTTAGCATTTTCACCGACTTTTTTCACTTCTTTAGCAAGATCGCGACGAGTTTCTTCTGTAAGAGCTGGGATTACCAAGCGAATAACAGAACCATCGTTAGCTGGTGTGATACCTAGGTCTGAAGCATTCAAAGCACGTTCGATATCTTTCAAAGATGATTTGTCAAATGGTGTTACCAACAAAACACGCGCTTCTGGGATTGTGATAGAAGCAATTTGGTTAAGTGGTGTTTCAACACCATAGTACTCAACGTGGATGCGGTCAAGCAAGCTAGCATTAGCACGGCCAGCACGAATACTTCCAAACTCACGAGCAAGTGAGTGGTGAGATTGGGTCATTCTCTCTTTCGCTTTTTCTACGATTGCGTTTGCCATAATGATTTCTTATTCCTTTTCTTCGATATTATTTGAAACTGTAGTTCCGATATTTTCACCAAATACAACACGTTTAATATTTCCTGGTTGGTTCATGTTGAAAACTACCAAGTCAATATCATTATCCATTGAAAGTGTAGAAGCTGTTGAGTCCATGATACGAAGCCCTTTGTTAATGACATCACGGTGAGTCAATTCTTCAAATTTAACGGCTGTCTTATCTTTTTTAGGATCAGCATTGTAGACACCATCAACCCCATTCTTAGCCATCAAGATAGCGTCCGCTTCAATTTCAGCTGCACGAAGGGCTGCTGTTGTATCTGTTGAGAAGTATGGTGAACCAATTCCCGCACCAAAGATAACAATGCGTCCTTTTTCAAGATGACGAAGGGCACGACCACGAACGTAAGGTTCTGCTACCTGTTGCATGGCAATGGCTGTTTGAACACGTGTATCAACACCAACTTGTTGCAATGAATCTGCCATCACAAGAGCATTCATAACGGTTCCAAGCATTCCTGTATAGTCTGCTTGTACACGATCCATTCCAGCTTCCGCAGCAGGTTCTCCACGCCAGAGATTTCCTCCTCCGATTACGAGAGCAATCTCAATACCTAAGTTATGTACTTCTTGAATTTCTTGAGCCATTGCTTGAACTGTTTTGATATCAATTCCGACACCACGTTCGCCAGCAAGGGCCTCACCTGATAACTTAATCAAAATACGTTTATATTTGGGTTCCACCTGACTTCGCTCCTTTATTTTATTCAAACTATTTTATCACATTTTTTGAGAATTTTATAGTCTCATGAGTTATTCTTTTGAAAATTTTAAACGGATAAAAACTTTTCCAAATCAGCCAAAGCACGCTCTGCAATTTTTTCATAACGAGCCTTCTTATCACGAATGCGGTCTCCTTCCAATTCCTTGATAATTCCGAAATTGACGTTCATTGGCTGGAAGTGTTTGCTGTCCGCATGGGTGATGTAATGAGCCAGACTTCCAATTGCCGTTGTCTCTGGGAAAATAGTCTCGCTTTCGCCCTTGAAAAGACGAGCTGCGTTAATACCAGCTACTAGACCTGATGCCGCTGACTCAACATAACCTTCCACACCCGTCATCTGACCAGCAAAGAATAGATTTGGCTGTTTCTTAGAACGATAAGTCTGCTCAAGAAGATTTGGTGAATCCATGTAGGAATTACGGTGCATGACTCCATAGCGAACAAACTCAGCGTTTTCAAGACCTGGAATCATTTGGAAGACACGTTTTTGTTCTCCCCATTTAAGGTGAGTTTGAAATCCAACGATATTGTAAAGACTACCTGCCGCATTATCCTGACGGAGCTGGACAACCGCATAAGGTGTTTTAAATTCTCCATCACGAGGACCTGTGTAGTCGTCTGGGTACTCCAGACCGACTGGTTTCATAGGACCGTAGAGCATGGTTTTGATACCACGCTTTGCCATGACTTCGATAGGCATACAGCCTTCAAAGTACTTTTCTTTTTCAAAAGAATTTAACGGAGCTTCTTCCGCATTGACCAATGCTTCATGAAAATCCATAAACTCTTGTTTGGTCATAGGAGCATTGAGATAGGCTGCTTCTCCCTTATCATAACGAGATTTGAGATAAACCTTGTTCATATCAATCGTATTAACATCCACAATAGGCGCTGCAGCATCGTAGAAATAAAAACCGTCACCGCCATTAAGTGCGTGAATTTTCTCAGCAAGGGCATCACTAGTCAAAGGACCAGTCGCTACAACTGTAATAGCATCTGTTGGCAATTCTGTAATTTCGTCACGTACCACTTCAATCAAGGGATGATTGGCAATTTTTTCAGTGACCATTTGAGAAAAACCATCACGGTCAACCGCGAGAGCACCACCAGCAGGAACACGTGTTGCTTCTGCCGATTCCAAGATAAGAGAACCTAGGCGACGCATTTCTTCTTTGAGGAGGCCTACAGCATTTGTAAGAGCATCTCCACGCAAGGAATTAGAACACACTAATTCTGCAAAATTGTCAGTTTTGTGTTGCGGTGTTGACTTGACACCACGCATTTCATAAAGTTTAACTGGAATACCACGCTCTGCGATTTGGTAGGCTGCTTCAGAACCTGCCAAACCAGCACCGATAACATTGATATAAGATTGAGACACGACACTAATACCTCTTTGGATGAAACTTAAGTTCATTACAGAACAAGTCACTAGACTGTTTGACACCCACAAATCTTTCTATTTTTTTCTCCTTCTAGTATAACAAAAAAAGGGAAGAAGGCAAACTTCCCTGTCTAGTTGTTTTCCTGATGTTCTTCCCATTCGTGGTAGGCAGCATAGAGCTGGCTTTTGTTCCACTGGTATATTTTCGCAACTTCCTTAATAGCTTGATTTTTCTTCATACCTTGCTGGATACGCTCTTGAATTTCAGAAAATAAATCCTCTTCATCCTTATCCTCTACATCCTGACTAGCACCTTCTACAATGAGAAGGCATTCGCCTTTGAGCGGTGTTTCAGCGATGCTTTCCAGTAATTCTGAAATTTTTCCACGTTGGTATTCTTCATAAATCTTAGTCAATTCTCGAACCAAGACAACCGAGCGATCACCGTAAACTTCTAGCATATTTTCCAGCGTATCTGCCACACGGTGGGGTGATTCATAGAAAATCTGAGTCTCTGGATAAGCTTTTTTCGCTTCGAAAAATTGCTTTTGTTGGCCTGATTTTCGTGGTAAGAAACCATAAAAAGTGTGAGGTTGGGGTGCTAAACCACTAGCAATCAAGGCAGAAATCCCAGCACTAGCTCCTGGAACTGTGACAACCGCGATGTCTTCTTCAATAGCAGCCTTGACCAAATCATGACCTGGGTCGGAAATGCTAGGCATCCCTGCATCAGATACTTGGGCAAGATTTTGACCTTGCTTCAACAATTCGATCAAATCAGGAATTTTTTCCTTGGCATTATGCTCGTGAAAACTGATTTGCTTGGTTGAGATTTCAAAATGCTTGAGCAAAAGTCCAGTATTACGAGTATCTTCAGCAGCAATCCAGTCAACCTCCTTCAAGGTCTGAATGGCACGGAAAGTCATATCTTCTAGATTACCAATCGGCGTTGCGACTAGATAAAGCTTGCCATAGGGAGATTGTCCCTTAAAACTCTTTTGAATCTGCATACTTACTCCCTAAACAACAGTTCATCACAGAACATACATTCTGCATCCTGCTCTCGACGTTGGCCATAAAAATCACGGCAAACATGAAAACCGTCCTCATAAATGCGACGAACATTTTCCCGCACATGTTTAGTTTTGGATGGAGTTGTCTCCTCGACTTCTCCCAATCGTTCTCTCAGTTTATCATTTTCTAAACGAAGAGCTGTATTTTCCTCTACCAGACTCTTGAGATTTTTCTTGATAGCTTCGACGTCTGCCAATGTTACCAACAATTGCTGTGAAAAGTCATCTAAAGCATCAAATAATTCTTTTTTATTCATTACAGCCCTTTCTATAATCTATCTTCACTTTAATTTTTTTGTAAAACCAGGTATTCCAAAGCGTTTTGAAAGCTGACATTGGCCCGCCACATTTTTCGAGCTTGAATGAGATGTTGCAAGATGTTCCGAGCTGAAACGTTGAAAATCTCCTGACCAGCTAATACTTCTAAAACCCTGATCACCTGATCTTGCTTTTCTTTATCATCAGCCAAACTCGTTAATTTTGCAACCTGCAAATAGGATTCTTTTTTATGGGCCAAAAGCCAAGCAAAGAGGCGTTCACTTTCATTGACCAAGGTCCAAAAACTTGCTTGATGGACAAGCTTATCAGCCTCTCCCTGCGATTGACTAAACTGAGCCAATAGCTTAGCTTTATTTTTTACTAAACCAGCCTCTTCAAGCTGAGATATTAGAGTTGAGACTTGCTTCTTAAATTGGAAAATCTGTGTCCGACTTCGAATCGTTGGCAACATTTGTTCCTCATCATCAGTCAAAAAGAATATGTAGATTTCGCTCTGTGGTTCTTCAATAACCTTTAAAAGAGAATTTGCAGCATTCACATGCATTTTTTCCGCTTGTTCGATAATAAAAACCTGACGTTGATTTTCAATACCAGACTGGGAAAATTGACCAACTAATTCTCGAATACGTTCCGTCTTAATGACTTGATTCAGAGGTTTAATGATGGTCACATCAGGAAACTCTTCCTGCTCAATCAATTTACAATTCCGACATTTTTCACAAGGAAAAATACCAGTTTTCTCACTACAAAAGAGACTTTTAGACAAGAAAAGGGCCATCTCTAAACTTCCAAAATTACCTGAAAAGAGATAGGCGTGATTGAGTTGCCCTTGCTCCAAGATATGAACAAAACGTTCAAATTGTAGAGGTTGACAAGCTCTTAATTGCTCTTGTTTCATCTCCTTAATCCCATCCTGTCAAAAAGTAGTTGCTGCGTATTTTCAATCACTTGATCAAGAGGTAGACTAGCATCAATTTTTACAATGCGGTCTGTTTCCTTTTCCAAAAGAGATAGATAACCCTGACGAACTTTTCGGTGTAGATCCAGACCTTCCATGTCCAAACGATTGACCTCCCGATCACTGTTGGCAGCAATACGTGCCAGCCCCTCTTCGACCTCAATGTCAAAATAAAGAGTCAAATCAGGTTTTAGTCCATCTGTCGCAAACTTATTAAGCCAATCAATAGCTTCTATATCTAAACCACGCCCAAAGCCCTGATAGGCAACAGAACTATCGATAAAGCGATCCATGATAACCAGTTTTCCAGCTGCAAGTGCTGGTAAGACCTTTTCCACCAAGTGTTGTCGACGACTAGCAATATAGAGGAGAAGCTCAGTCTTAGGATCCATTTCAGTATGACTAGGATCTAGGATAACTTCTCGAATTTTTTCTCCAATTAAGACCCCACCTGGTTCACGGGTTGTTAAAACTTCCACTCCCCTATCTTCTAATATAGGGATTAGAGCTTCAAGAACGCTTGTTTTTCCTGCTCCCTCTGGTCCCTCAAGAGAGACTAAAAATCCTTTTGACATGTCTGACTCATTTCTATTTTTCTCTCTTCTATTCTATCAAAAAAATGGGGATTTGTGAAAAGCTTTTTTCATTTCGCTCTTTGTAATAAAAAAGAGGTTGAGTTTTATTGCTCACCTCTTATTTGCCTAATTCTTGAGTTTTTTTGAAGGCTTGGTTGACAGCATCCATAACGGTTCCTCTAAAAGCATGTTCTTCTAGACTTGCTACACCAGCAATGGTTGAACCACCTGGACTGCAAACTTGATCTTTCAGGACTCCAGGATGTTGCTGACTTTCTAGGACCATTTGACCTGCACCAACTACTGTTTGAGCCGCCATTTTCAGAGCCATTTCTCGTGGCAATCCTGTCTGAACACCTGCATCCGCCAAGGCTTCGATAAAGAGATAGACAAAGGCTGGTCCACAGCCTGCAAGCCCTGTCGCAGCATCTATTAAAGTATCGCTTAATTCAACTAACTGGCCAGCATTAGCTAAGAGATGACAAAAAAGTTGTTTGTCTTCTGGATGACAATTTGCAGACATAGCATAACTAATTACTCCTTGCCCAATAGCAACAGGTGTATTAGGCATAATACGAATAATCCTATGGTAACTTGGAAGAAGACTAGCAAGTTTTTCCAAGGTCAAACCAGCTGCCATAGAAATCAAAAGAAGACTTTCTCGTTTCTCAAGGATTGACTGATATTGAGTAAGCAGTTCTGAGAACTGTGCTGGTTTAACTCCTAGAAAAATCACATCTGATTCTGCAAAGATTTCGTCATTGCTAGAAGCCAGACCACCATAATTGGCAATAAAAGTATCCACCTTAGCTTGACTACGATTAGCAAGGAGAATCTGATGAATCGTTTTTGCCTGCAAGACAGCCTTAGCCAAACTAGCTCCCATATTCCCCAAGCCGATAAATCCAATCTTCATCTCTTACTCCCTTATCTGTCCATCACCAGTAACCACATATTTGTAGCTGGTCAATTCCTTCAATCCCATTGGACCACGCGCATGCAATTTCTGAGTAGAAATCCCCATTTCACAACCCAGACCAAATTGGCCACCATCTGTGAAACGAGTTGAAGCATTGACATAAACCGCTGCCGAGTCCACTTGATCTGTAAAGTAAGCTATAGCATCAGCATTTTCAGTCACAATCGCATCCGAATGATGGGTGCTGTGGGCTTCGATATGCTCTACAGCTTTCTCAAGGCTAGAAACTACTTTAACAGCTAATACATAGTCTAAAAACTCAGTGTCAAAGTCTTGAGCCTCAGCAGGTAGACCTGAAATAAATTGCATTGCTTTGCTATCTAGGCGGAATTGAATCGGTTCCAACCCTGCTTCCTTTCGCTCTGCAACCAGCATCTGCTCCAAACGAGTAAGGAAGCTTGCCGCCTTGTCTTGATGAACAAGCAGCACTTCCATGGCATTGCAGACTGAAGGACGACTAGTTTTAGCGTTATTGATAATAGACAGTGCCTTGTCTTCATCCGCATCTTTGTCAACGTAGACATGAACAATCCCTGTACCTGTTTCGATAACTGGCACAATAGCATTCTCAACGACAGCATTAATCAAACCAGCCCCCCCACGAGGAATGAGAAGGTCTAGATAACCCTTAGCCTTCATCATGGCATAACTACTTTCACGGCTGGTATCTTCTACTAATTGAATGACGTCTGGATGAATGGTAGTAATCTCCAAGCCCTTCTTCAAGGCTGTGACAATGGCATGAGCTGTTTGATAGGCATCCTTACCACTACGAAGAACGACCGCATTCCCACTCTTGAGAGCCAAAGCTGCTGCGTCAGACGTCACATTTGGACGACTTTCATAGATAATACCGATGACTCCCATAGCCACACGTTTCTTGGTGATAACCAAGCCATTTTCAAGCTGACTTCTTTCTAGGACTTCACCAATTGGGTCTGGTAAAGCAACCACATCACGAATGCCTGCTGCCATCGCTTGGATACGACCTGCATCCAAATAAAGACGATCGAGCATAACATCTGAGATTTTGCCTTTGGCTACTTCCATATCGCGAGCATTGGCCGCTAAAATCTCCTCAGTAGCTGCTAATAAGTGATTAGCCATGGCTAGCAAGGCTTGGTTTTTCACCTCTTCACTAGCTGTATTAATCGACTTTTTAACAGCCTGTACCTGTTCAAATTGTTCTTGTGTACTTACCATAGTTTACCTCTAAAATTCTGTAAAGAGTAGTTGGATTTCAGGAGTGATAGAAATCCAGTCATCACGGTGAATCAGGACTCCCTTGGCTTTTTGAGAACGAAGGACATCTTTAAGTCCCGATGCACCTAACTGTACTCTACCTTTTCCAAGTGATTTTCCAGTTTCCTTATCAAATACCGTTACAATATCACCATAAGAAAAATTGCTCTCAACATCTACAACCCCTGATAAAAGGAGACTCTTTCCATGTTGAGAGAGGGCTTCTGCCGCCCCTTTATCAACCCAAATAGAACCTTGACTCTGAGCATAAAAGGCCAGCCATTGTTTCTGGGTACGAAGTCCCTTTTCTTGTGCAACAAAGAAAGAACCATCAAGAGTTTCTTCAGCTGCTTCAATTAAAGCATCAGGTTTCAAGGAAGAACAGATATAAACGGGAACACCTGACTCTGTCGCAATGGTCGCTGCCTTTATCTTAGTCAGCATGCCACCAGTTCCATTAGATGATCCTGATCCACCAGCCATATCAATAATTTCACGATTGATGGTCTCAATTCTCTCCAGACGTTTAGCTCTTGGATCCGAGTTAGGATTACCAGTATAAAGACCGTCTACATCTGTTAAGAGGACCAAAAGATCTGCCTGCACCATTGCAGCTACCTGAGCACTGAGCGTATCATTATCCCCGACCTTGAGCTCATCAATAACGACACTGTCATTTTCATTGATAATAGGAATCGCACCACGATTAAGCAGAACTGACAAAGCTTGATGGGCATTTTTATAACGTCGCTTATCGACAAAATCATCCTGAGTTAGCAAGATTTGCGCTGAAACAATCTGTCTTAAGAGCAAATTGGTTGTGTATTCTTCCAAAAGCAAACCTTGACCAACTGCAGCTGAAGCCTGCTTATCCGCAATCTTTGTTGGTCGTTTTTTAAATCCTAAGGCTCCGAAACCTGCTGCAACAGCCCCAGAAGACACCAAAATCAGCTCATGACCTGCTTCATGCAGCATTGCAAGCTGTTGTGTGATAGCTTTTACTTTACTGCGAGATAAACTTCCATCTTTATGTGTCAAGGATGAAGTTCCCACTTTAAATACGATACGCTTGTACTTCATATTTTTCTCCAAATTTAATATTTAACCATTTTACCATGATTTTATGAAATTGTAAAAAAGGGGCTCCTTCAAATAAATGTTTTATAACATTTTGTAGTAGATAAATGAACTGCACCTCAAAAGTCAGACAAAAAAAATCTAAGTTTTGGGATGCAGTTCACTTTTCCATTGCTCTTATTTGAACGACAGATTTTTATTTTGCAAAATATGAGGTGTTTTATAGCAGCATTTTAAAACTATAGAAAAACTCTCCAACTATTCTATTATACCATATAAAAAAATATATAAATAGACTTGTTTTTTTCTTTTTTTGACGTATACTAACAATAGAAAGCGCTTTAAATTAAATAAAAGGAGGTTTTATGAGGAAAGTAAATAAGGACATTTTATTCCTAACTGGAATCATAGTTTTATGTTTTGGTTTTTTATTATTTCACATCAACCCTTATTATGCCGAACCCTATGCGACACTGAAAGAAAGGATAAATTTATTCTTTTGGCAACTATATTGGAGACCTATAGGAACTCTCAGTATCTTTTCTGGTTGCATTATGACTTTCAAAGGGTTGAAAAAATAATCTTTTGATCATAAAAATTAAGGACTCTCATTTGAATGCTAAATCTATATATCAAACTCGTTCTAATGAAAATGGGGGCCAAGTGACAACCTCGCTCCAAACTATAGTGTTCTTTATAGTTTGGAGCAAACTGGTCACTTGGAAATGACTCATTAGATAGATCTGGACTTTACCAGATCTATCTTTTTATTTGAAAAAAAAAAGAACCTTGCATAGCAAGATTCTTTTAGTGTCTGACTTAAATAATTGTTCTTCTGGGAACTAAATCGAATTAAGCTTCGATTTCTGTAACCATACCTGAACCAACAGTACGTCCACCCTCACGGATAGAGAATGTAGTACCTTGTTCTACGGCGATTGGGTGGATCAACTCAACGTCGATTGTCACGTTATCACCTGGCATTACCATTTCAGTACCTGCTGGAAGTTCGATTGAACCTGTAACGTCAGTAGTACGGAAGTAGAATTGTGGACGGTAGTTGTTGAAGAATGGAGTGTGACGTCCACCTTCTTCTTTAGTAAGGATGTAAACTTCACCTTTGAATTTAGTGTGTGGGTTGATTGAACCTGGTTTAGCGATAACTTGTCCACGTTCGATTTCGTCACGTTGAACACCACGAAGAAGGACACCTACGTTATCTCCTGCAAGACCTTCGTCAAGTTGTTTACGGAACATTTCAACACCAGTAACAACAGCTTTTTTAGTTTCTTCTTTGATACCAACGATTTCGATTTCATCGTTGACACGAACAGTACCACGGTCGATACGTCCTGAAGCAACTGTACCACGTCCAGTGATTGAGAATACGTCTTCGACTGGAAGAAGCAATGGTTTGTCAGTGTCACGTTCTGGTTCTGGAATGTACTCATCAACAGTGTTCATCAATTCCATGATGATGTCTTCATATTTAGAGTCACCTTCAAGAGCTTTAAGAGCTGAACCTTGGATAACTGGAAGATCGTCACCTGGGAAGTCGTATTCTGAAAGAAGGTCACGGATTTCCATTTCAACCAATTCAAGCAATTCTTCGTCGTCAACCAAGTCGATTTTGTTCATGAAGACAATAAGGTGTTTAACACCAACCTGACGTGAAAGAAGGATGTGCTCACGAGTTTGTGGCATTGGTCCGTCAGTTGAAGCTACTACAAGGATAGCTCCGTCCATTTGAGCGGCACCAGTGATCATGTTTTTAACGTAGTCCGCGTGTCCTGGAGCGTCGATGTGAGCGTAGTGACGTTTTTCAGTTTCGTACTCAACGTGCGCAGTGTTGATTGTGATACCGCGTTCGCGTTCTTCTGGAGCAGCATCGATAGACGCATAGTCTTTAGGTTGGTTAACTGCTGAAGGCAAGCGACGTGCCAAAACAGTTGTGATAGCTGCAGTTAGGGTAGTTTTACCGTGGTCAACGTGTCCGATAGTACCAATGTTAACGTGTGGTTTACTACGATCGTATTTTTCTTTTGCCATTTGAGTAAAAGCCTCCAATAAAATATATTTTATAGATAGACAGTAGGCAATACAGTCTAACTTTCCTTACTATTTTATCAAATTTCAGCTAAATTGCAAGTGTTTTACAAAGTTTTTGTGAATTATTCTTATTCTTGCTCTACTTCCTCTACCAATTTATTTAAAATATCTATATAGTAGATCAAATACAAAACAGTACACTGTGAATTCTAAAAAATGCTAGAAATTGACTTAACTGCTCTAGTAAATTTGTTCAGATTTTATTTCATTTCACTATAAATAGGCTTATTTTGGCAAAAAGCGATAGACCATAAATCAATAACCCAAGTCTGAATTGCCTATTTCCAACCTCGAAAGACTTCAATCATTCAGTTGTTTGCAAAAAATTATGTATAGAAAAATTAAAGTTTCATCATAAGAGATTTGAGAGTTTAAAACCAATAAAAAGATTGATCAACTACAGTGCCAAAGATACTATGATCAAAAAAAGGTCGGGAGCTTTTATCCCGACATCTTTATTCTGATAGATGCTTTTCAACTTCTTGTGCTTCCTTATGATTTTCATACAGTCGCGCTAAGAATTTAGCAATCTCTTTTAAAATGGAATAGGTTGGAACAGCAACAATCATCCCAATCACACCGTAAATATTACTTGATAATAAAAGCAAGACTAAAATAGTAATCGGGTGAACCTTCATAACTCCACCCACGATACGTGGATATAAAATATTTCCATCAACTTGCTGAATAATCAACATATAAATGACAGCAATAATCATTTTATGAGGATCGGTAAAGAGATTTGAGATAATCATTGGAATCAAGCCAATGCTTGGTCCCACATACGGAATCAAATTAGCCAATCCAGAAAAAATGGCGAAGACCAAGGCATATCTTAGACCAATCACACTATAACCGATAAAAGCTAAACATCCAATAATAACTGCGTCAATCGACACTCCACTAATGTAACGAGAAATAGTTGTATTTAGGTTTGTCAATAAACCAGATATGTTCAATTTATCTCGTTTTAATACAGTTCTTTCTAGCATGGGTAAAAATTTATGCCCATCAAGTAGGAAGTAAATCAAGAAGACTGGTGTCATGATGATAATCAATACAGTGCTTACGAGTGCAGATAGAACACTTCCAACACTATTTGTCACACTGTTCAAGATATTTTGCAAAATATCAACATATGAGAGATTTAATTGTTGAATAGTTTGTTGAATATCTAGATTTTGCAGAGCTGGATGTTTTGATAACTCAATGACTAAATCTTGAAGACGACCATAAATGTTTTGACTCGAGTAGATTAGGCTACTCAACTGATTAATCAAAATCGGTAGCAGATAGACAAAACTAAGTACGATTGCACAAATTAAGGCACAAAGGGTTAACAAAATCCCAATGATGCGATTGATTTTGCATTCCTTCTCTAAAAAGATAACAATTGGGTTGGTTAGGTAATACAAAAATCCTCCCAATAAAAAAGGAATCATAATTGTATTCAGCACACTTACAAAGGGTGTGATAATAGCACCCATTTCTCTCCAGAGATAAAAAATTAGGGTTATTAATAGGATTTCAGTTGTCCAGAAGAACAATTTGTTTCTTCGAAACATAAGACACCTCCTCTTTTCCCTATTTTACCATATTTCAAAAAAGATTGATAACCTTCATCAAAAAATCAAGAATATTTTTTGTCTTTGTGATAGAATAAAGTTATTATGAAGAAATTATTTTTAACCTTAATCACATTATTTTTATTCGGTTCGGCTACAACTGTTTCGGCCCAGGATTTTGATGTAGCTGCAAAACATGCTATTGCTGTTGAGGCTAACAGTGGAAAGATTTTATATGAAAAAGATGCTACTCAACCTGTTGAAATAGCTTCTATCAGTAAAATCCTCACTGTTTATCTAGTCTATGAAGCCTTGGAACAAGGGAAAATCACCCTTTCTACTCCTGTAGAAATCTCAGATTATCCCTACCAGCTCACTACCAATTCTGAAGCGAGTAACGTTCCCATGGAAGCTCGTAACTACACAGTAGAGGAATTGCTAGAAGCGACTTTGGTATCTAGCGCTAACAGTGCTGCTATCGCTTTAGCTGAAAAAATTGCCGGTTCTGAGAAGGACTTTGTAGATATGATGAAGGCCAAACTAGAAGAATGGGGAATCCAAGATGCTACACTCGTCAACACAACCGGCCTCAACAATGAAACTCTCGGCGCTAATATCTATCCTGGTTCTAAGAAAGATGATGAAAACAAATTAAGTGCCTATGATGTAGCTATCGTAGCTCGTAATCTGATTCTCAAGTATCCTCAGGTCTTAGAAATCACTAAGAAGCCTTCTTCTACTTTCGCTGGCATGACCATTAATTCTACCAACTATATGTTGGAGGGAATGCCTGCCTACCGTGGTGGTGTTGACGGACTTAAAACTGGTACGACTGATAAGGCTGGAGCATCCTTTGTAGGTACTACAGTCGAAAAAGGAATGCGCATCATTACTGTTGTTTTAAACGCTAACAACCAAGATACCAATCCATATGCACGCTTTACAGCTACTTCTTCTCTTTTAGATTATATTTCTTCAAACTTTGCTCTCCAGACAATCGTCAAGCAGGGTGAAAGTTATGAGGATAGTAAAAGTCCTGTTTTAGATGGAAAAGATGACACAGTCACAGCGGTCGCAAAAGAAGATATCAAGATCGTACAACGTCTGGGCAGTCGAGCTCAATCAACTATCACCTATACTGCTGATACTACTGAACACACTGCTCCACTAGAGGCAGGAACTGTCGTTGGACATTTGACTTATGAAGACAAGGATCTAGTTGGTCAAGGATACATTACAACTGACAAACCTAGTTTTGAGATGGTCGCAGAAAAAAATGTCGAAAAAGCCTTCTTCTTAAAAGTTTGGTGGAATCGATTTGTTCGATTTGTTAACGAGAAATTATAAAAAAATCGCGAATTTCGCGATTTTTTCTTTATTCATTTTCAGCTAGAGTTGAATGTTTATAGCCATAAGTAAAGTAAATAAGAATTCCAATTATCAAGGCAATTCCAAATGCCATCCATGTTTCAAGGGTATATTGAAGCATGAATGAGAGGCAGATAAGAATAGACAAGATTGGTAAAAAAGGTACCAGGGGAGTTTTGAACTCGCCCTCTTTTGGCATCCCCTTATCTTTTCTCAATTTGATAATCCCATAGGCTAGGAGAATAAGATAGGCTAAGGTGCAGATATTGAGAAAGGCTGCAATACTTGCAAGTGGAAAGATCCCAGCTGCAATTGCTGAAACAACACCAGTTAAGATAGTTGCATTCTTAGGGACACGACTGGTCTTAGTCACTTGTTTGAAACTCTGAGGCATGAGCCCATCACGTGCCAAACTATAAATCATTCGAGACAAGGCGTAAGTCATGGAAATACATACCGTAATCAAAGTAAAAATAGCAACGAGAGAAACGTAATTAGCTGCCCAACCAATACCGATACTTCTAAGAGCAAAAGCCACTGCATCATCAACATTGAGCTTGCTATAATGAACGATACCTGTCAATATCAATGTAACCAAGGCATACAGAATGGTTACAATGGTTAAGGATAAAACAATCCCACGTGGAATATTCTTTTGTGGACTTTGAATTTCATCAACTGCCATAGAAATGGACTCAAACCCTAAGAATCCAAAGAACATGAGTGAAGCACCTGCCATAATTCCAGTGCTTCCACCATAAATTTGACCAAAACCAAATGGTGCAAAATCTGACCAATTTTCAGGTTTAATGTACCAAATTCCAACTAGGATAAATAAAGCAAGAGCAGAAAATTTTAAAACAACAAGAATAGAATTAAAACGAAGAGCTGCTTTCGAATTTAAAAGTACAACACCTGTAACAAGTAGAATTACTAAAATTGGTAAAAAATCAATATAAGTACCATGTTCAGGATTAAAAGTTCCATTCAAGAGTTGTGGCAAGGAAATTCCATAATGGCTAAGCAAACCTTTAAAATAGGCCGCCCAACCAGAAGCAACACCTGAAACTGCTGTCATAAATTCCATAATGGTTAACCAACCAGCTATCCAGGCTGGAAATTCACCCAAAATTGCATATAAATAACTATAGGCTCCACCCGTTGCAGGAACACGAGAAGCAAATTCTGCAAAAAAGAGAGCAGATAAGGACACACAGATAGCAGAAATTACAATCGATACCACAAGAGCAGGTCCTGCTAGTGTTGCTGCTGCTGTTCCTGTAATCGTAAAAATACCTGTTCCCACCATAGCACCAATTCCCAAGAGAATTAAGTCCCATAGTTTTAAATGGCGGTGCATTTCCGTTTTACCTAGACTAACGTCTTTGGTTCTAAAAATATTCATATTTCATCCCCCACTTTATATGATTGTATTATTTTACCATACAAAAGACTTTTTGTGAATATTTATAAGCATCTTTCGTCAAAAAAACTGAGAGTGGGACAGAAATCGGTAATTCGTTAGAATACGATTTCGTCGTCCCACCTCCGCACAGTTGAGTAGGGCTGTAAAAGCTGATGAAATCAGAGTAGTAGAGCCCACTCAACCACTGCGTCTTGCTCGATAATCCAAAGACAATTGAGAGGCTAGGACTTTTGTCCCAGCCTCAGTTTCTGTTCATAAAGTTTATCCGACAGATCCTTCCATTTCATAGCTAATCAAGCGGTTGAGCTCAACTGCGTATTCCATTGGAAGTTCTTTGGTGAAGGGCTCTACAAATCCCATAACAATCATTTCAGTTGCTTCAGATTCTGACAGACCACGACTCATGAGATAATAGAGTTGTTCTTCTGAAATCTTAGATACTTTGGCTTCGTGTTCCAAAGCAACTTGTGAGTTGTGGATTTCATTGAACGGAATAGTATCTGATGCTGACAAGTCATCCATGATAATGGTATCACACTCGATGTGAGAAACAGATTTCTTAGAGTTCTTGTTAAAGGTTACTTGTCCACGGTAGTCAACCTTCCCTCCGCCTTTAGCGATAGATTTAGAAACGATAGACGAACTTGTATGTGGAGCATTGTGGATCATCTTAGCACCAGTATCTTGGTGTTGCCCCGCATTGGCAAAGGCAATCGAAAGCATGGTTCCACGCGCACCTTCTCCATCAAGGTAAACAGATGGGTATTTCATGGTTGTTTTGGCACCCAAGTTTCCATCAATCCACTCAACTGTCGCATCTTTCAAAGCCTTGGCACGTTTTGTTACCAAGTTATAAACGTTATCAGACCAGTTTTGGATGGTTGTATAACGCATGTAAGCTCCGTCCAAAGCAAAGATTTCTACAATGGCAGCATGCAAACTGTTACTTGAATAAGTTGGCGCTGTACATCCTTCAACATAGTGGACACTTGCTCCCTCATCAACGATAATCAAGGTACGTTCAAACTGACCAGTATTTTCGTTGTTGATACGGAAGTAAGTTTGAAGTGGAATATCCACTTTCACACCTTTTGGAACGTAGATAAAGGTTCCACCTGACCATACTGCTGAGTTGAGGGCTGCCAACTTGTTATCAGTCGGTGGTACCAACTTAGCAAAGTATTGTTTAAACAAGTCTGGGTACTCTTTGAGGGCAGAATCTGTATCAGTAAAGATAATACCTAACTTCTCAAATTCTTCCTTCATGTTGTGGTAAACCACTTCTGACTCATACTGGGCAGAAGCTCCAGCAAGATAAGCACGCTCAGCTTCAGGAATCCCAATACGTTCAAAGGTTTCTTTGATTTTTTCAGGAACTTCATCCCAAGAACGGGCTGGTTTATCAGATGGTTTTTGGTAGTAAATCAAGTCATCAAAATCAATCTCTGACAAGTCTGCTCCCCAGGTTTGCATTGGCATTTTTTTGAAGGTTTCATAAGATTTCAAACGGAATTCTAACATCCACTCAGGCTCTCCCTTAGCAGCTGATAGTTCACGAATGACATCTTCATTCAATCCTTTTCCTGTCGATAGGACAGGCTCTACATCGTCATGAAAACCAAATTTATATTCACCAAGGTCAATTGGTTTTGGTTCTACTCTTTCTTCAGCCATAATATCCTTTCTTTCATTCTTTATTTCTATGATTTATAAGACAAAGAAAGCTTGTCTTACTTGTTATCTTGATTTTCAATTGTTTTCTTAAGGGCGTTCCAAGCTAGGGTTGCGCATTTGATTCGTTGAGGAAATTTTGCAACACCTGACAAAAAAGCTGCATCTCCAAGTTGATCTTGACGCTCATCCTTTTGACCTTGAACCATTTCAGAAAAGATAGTTGCAAGCTCTAGGATTTCTTGCTTGGTCTTTCCTAAGACTGCATCTGTCATCATACTAGCAGAGGCAGTTGAAATGGTACAACCAGAGTTTAGAAAAGCGATATCTTCCAAGCGATCATCTGCATCAAACTTGACAGAGAGATTGATGACATCACCACAAGTCGGATTGTTAAGACTGATTTGTTCAGCATCTTCTAACTTTCCTTGATGATGGGGATTTTTCGAATGGTCCGCTACCACTGCCATATAAAGGCTATCTAGTTTAGAAAGTGCCATTGAAAAACTCCTTTGTCTTTTGTAAAGCATCGACTAACTTGTCGCAATCTGCCTTGGTATTGTAGATATAAAAACTTGCACGAGCTGTTGCTGGAACTTCCAAATACTGGAGCAAAGGTTGAGCGCAATGGTGTCCGGCCCGAACTGCTACTCCTTCATAATCCAGAGCAGTAGCGAGATCGTGAGGGTGAAGATCACCTAGGTTAAAGGCAATAACACCTGAACGTTGAGCCAAATCTTGCGAACCGTATATGGTCAATTCCTCAATTGCCTGCAATTTTGGATAGACGTATGCGATCAATTCTTGTTCATGGGCTTCAATGGCATCCATACCGATGTTTTCTAGATAATCCACTGCTGCTGCAAGTCCAATAGCACCTGCCATATTTGGCGTTCCAGCCTCAAATTTCCAAGGCAATTCTTTCCAACTAGCAGATTGCTCATAGACGAAATCAATCATCTCACCGCCAAATTCAACTGGTGACATTTGTTCCAGATACTTCTCTTTTCCGTAAAGGACACCGATACCAGTCGGACCAGCCATCTTGTGACCCGAAAAGGCAAAGAAGTCCACATCCAAGTCCTGGACATCAATCTTCATATGGGGTGTAGACTGAGCACCATCCACCACCATAATAGCTCCTACCTTATGAGCCATTTGCGTGATTTCTTTGATAGGATTGACCACTCCAAGAACGTTGGAAGCGTGAGCTAGTGAAACAAATTTAACTTTGTCATTCAATTTAGCCTGCAGGTCATCCATATCCAGAGCGCCATCTTTGAGATAGACATAGACAAGCTCAGCTCCGGTCTTGCGACAAGCTTCCTGCCATGGGATAATATTGGAATGGTGTTCCATGACTGAAATCAAGACCTGGTCCCCCTCGGTCAAGACTTCCTCAGCGAAGCGCGCTACCCAGTTGAGACTGGTTGTCGTTCCTCTAGTAAAGAGAACTTCCTTTGTCGAACCTGCATTGATGAACTTACGAATAGTTTCACGAGCAGCCTCATAGGAAGCTGTCGCACGTTCAGCCAAAGTGTGAACCCCACGATGAACATTGGCATTATCCTGCTTATAGTAGCGGTTGATTGTTTCCAGAACTGCTAGTGGTTTTTGTGTCGTCGCGGCATTATCCAGATAAACCAGAGGTTCATCGTTGACAATCTGGTCTAAAATTGGAAAATCCTTACGAATCACTTCTACATCTAACATAGGCTTCCCCTTAGCGTTTTGACAATTTTTCTTCGATCGTTGCAATCATTTCATCACGAACTTCCTTGACTGGAATCTCAACGATAACAGATCCAAGGAAACCACGAACAACTAAACGTTCTGCAGTTGCCTTATCCAAGCCACGGCTCATGAGGTAGTACATGTCTTCTGGATCAACTTGTCCGATAGAAGCCGCGTGACCCGCAGTAACATCATTTTCATCAATCAAGAGAATTGGGTTGGCATCTGAACGCGCTTGGTCAGAAAGCATGAGAACACGGCTCTCTTGTTGGGCATCTGCTCCCTTAGCTCCTTTGATGATATGTCCGATACCGTTAAATGTCAAGGTTGCTTTTTCAAGGATAACCCCATGTTGAAGGATATTACCAATAGAGTTGCAACCATAGTTAGTCACTCGTGTATCAATCCCTTGTACCTGACGACCACTTGATAGGGCAACGACCTTAAGATCTGCATGGCTACCATTACCAATCAAGTCACTATCAAAGTCTGCAACGACGTTTCCTTCGTTCATGACACCGATAGCCCAGTCAATATTTGCATCGTTGCCCAATTTACCACGGCGGCTAATGTAGGCTGTAACATTTTCGCCTAGACGGTCAATCGCTGCAAACTTCACTTGCGCGCCTGAACGTGCAATGACTTCTACTGTGATATTGGCAGTTGCCTTAGCACTACCTTCACCACGTGACTCTAAGCGTTCAAGGTAACTAATCTTACTGTTCTTACCCGCGATAATGAGGATATGCTTGTTAAATGGTACATCGCTATCGCTGTCTTGGTAAAAAATACCTTCGATTGGTTCTGTGATTTCTACGTTATCAGGAATGTAGAGAACAGCACCACTGTTAAAGTAAGCTGTGTGGTAGGCTGCTAATTTATCATCATCGTATTTAACAGATGACATGAAGAATTCTTCTACGAGTTCCGGAATTTCTTCAAGAGCTGAGTGGAAGTCTGTAAAAACCACTCCTTGTTCAGCCAACTCAGCTGGAGTTTGTTCAAAAACAGTTTGAGTTCCTACTTGCACCAACTTCAAGTGATTATCTAGAGCTGTGAAGTCAGGAACATTTGCTGATGGCTCACTTTCTGTGATGGTACCATCACCAAGATTCCAACGGTGGAATTTGACACGCTCAATAACTGGTAATTCTAAACTCTCAATCTTATCAAAAGCTTTTTGACGTAGGTCAGCCAACCAGCTTGGTTCAGCGTGCATTTCTGAAAAAAGTTTAATAGTTTCTTTAGTCATTTACTTCTCCTAAAAGATACGAGGGAATTACAATTCTTCCTTGTAGTCGTAGCCAAGTTCTTCAGCTAGTTTTGCGTATCCTTCACGTTCCAATCGCGCAGCCAATTCTGGACCACCAGAAAGGACAACACGCCCCTCCATCATCACATGTACCACGTCTGGTGTGATGTAGTTCAAAAGACGTTGGTAGTGAGTGATAATCATAGCACCAAAGCCTTCACCACGCATAGCATTAACACCTTTAGACACAACCTTAAGAGCGTCAATATCAAGACCAGAGTCAATCTCATCCAAAAGGGCAAAAGTTGGCTCCAACATCAAAAGTTGAAGAATTTCATTACGTTTTTTCTCACCACCAGAGAAGCCTTCGTTGAGGTAACGCTCAGCCATTTCTTCTTTCATGTTGAGCAATTCCATTTTTTCGTCTAGCTTAGTAATGAACTCGCGAACTGAAATCTTCTCATCATCTTCTTTACCAGCATTCATGGCTGCACGAAGAAACTCAGCGTTGGTAATTCCAGGGATTTCTGATGGGTATTGCATAGCAAGGAAAAGTCCCATACGCGCACGCTCGTCAACTTCCAATTCAAGGATGTTTACGCCGTCAAACAAGACTTCACCTTTGGTAACTTCATAGTTTGGATTTCCCATGATGGCGGCAGAAAGAGTCGATTTACCAGTACCATTTGGCCCCATGATAGCGGCGATTTCTCCTGTTTTCAGGGTCAGGTTAACCCCTTTTAAAATTTCTTTTCCTTCAATCTCAACGTGAAGATCTTTGATCTCTAATACTGACATGATAGTTCCTTTCTTTTTCAAGGCCTTTACAGTACTTACTAGAAACATACTTAATTTCCCTAGAAAATACTGTAAAAGGTCAATAAATATACTTTTATAGTATAACAAAAAAAAGCCTAAAAGGCTTTGATTTTGTCTAGAAGCTGAGGGTTACTTCTTTCCTCGAAAATGGTCATTAATAGCGTTGACAATTTTCCCCATAATATAGCTGACTCTAAAATTTCTTAGGATTAAAATAGCCCAAAGCAAGGCCATAATATACCGTTGCTCCATGATGGATTCATTAAGGAAATAGGTCTCAGCAGCAGTAAATAAGGCCATGATTATAAATTGTTGTCTGTTCATCGTATTATGTCACAATATCCTTTTAATCTTCTTCTATGGTCACTTTATCCGCTAGAAATTCAAATCCTTGAGGAAGGACAGATTCTTCCATTTCTTCCTTAACTGGTTGACCTTGTGACGATTTAGCCTTAGCTGAGAAATCAGCCCTAACTTCTTTCCATTCTTCCATGGAAATAGCAAGAATCTCTGGTGAAAATCCCGCTGCTTGACTAAGGATATTGCCAAACATGGTGTTCAGATTATCACGTTTCATGGTTTGGCCAGCATTGAAGTTAGATTCAAATGCAAGAATCGCGTGGTGCTCATTAGCCGCAACAGGTTGAGAACCGACTAAAAGTGCCTTATCTGGACCTGACAAGCTTTCAATAACTTCTCCCCAAGAATTTTGGAGACGGATTAGATTTTGACGGGCTAAATCAGGATTTTCAACAGCTTCTTGAAGAATAGACTGAACCTTATTGCGATCTACGCGATAAATTGACTTGCTGTTAACTGGACGACTCGGTGTTGGTGTAGTCTGTTTGGGACTTGTGTTAACATTTGTCAGAGCCTGTTTCAATCGCGCAACTTCTTCTCTAAGAGATGATAATTCCTCAGCCACATCACCTGAAAGTCCTGGTTGGGAATCAAGTTCTGTCAAACGAATGGTCATCATTTCAGCATAAATCTTAGGCTGTAAGCTAGCCTTGATATCAGCTAAACTACTTGTTGCAATTCCAATCATCTCGAACAAAACAGCCTGTGAAAGACCTAAGTTATCCTTAAATAGATCACTATAGTGAGTATTCTCCCCACCAGATTGGACAATCAAAATATCCCGTAGATACTGCAACAAATCCGTTACAAATCGTGTCATGCTCTTTCCGTTATCAAAAATCAAATTAAGATTTTCCAAAGCACGAGTCACATCTTTTTGTGCCAAGGCAGCCACATAATTATCCAAAGCACTTAGACTAATAGTCCCAGTAATTTCCTCAGAAACAGCTGTTGTTAATTTAGCATCTTGAGTCAAGCTCAATGCTTGGTCTAAAATGGACAAAGCATCCCGCATACCACCTTCGGCTCTACGAGCGATAATTTCAACAGCTTCAGTTTCATAAGCAATCCCTTCCTTCTCTAAAATATGGAAAATATGATCTCGAATATCCTGAGTTCTAATAGATTTGAACTCGAAGCGTTGAACACGAGATAAAATGGTTGCAGGAATCTTATGAAGCTCTGTCGTTGCTAGGATAAAGACAACATTTGGAGTTGGTTCCTCAAGAGTTTTCAAAAGGGCATTGAAGGCTCCAGTTGAAAGCATATGAACCTCATCAATGATATAGACCTTATACTGAGCTATACTTGGAGCATAGGTTGATTTATCACGGATATCACGAATTTCATCAACCCCATTATTAGAGGCTGCATCCATTTCGATAACGTCTTCTAAACTTCCATCCGTAACAGCTTTACAGATATAACAATTATTGCAAGGTTCTCCTCCCTCTTGATTAGGGCAGTTCATAGCCTTGGCAAAAATTTTGGCTACGCTGGTTTTTCCAGTTCCACGAGGGCCTGAAAAAAGATAGGCATGGCTGATCTTTTCCTGCTCTACAGCTTGTTTCAGAGTTTTTGCAACAATTTCCTGGCCTACTAACTGTGAAAATGTTTGACTTCTATATTTTCGATAAAGAGCCTGATACATTACGCTTTCTCCTCAAACATTGAAAAATTCCATTCGGTTTTCTCTAACAAAATAGCAACAAACACTTCTAGATATTTCTGATCCAACTCATCATAATCATCAACAAGAGATGAATCTAAATCTAAAACACCCAGAAGTTGTCCATCTTTAACCATTGGCACAACAATTTCACTACGAGCACTACTATCACAAGAAATATAGTTTGGATAGGTTTTAACATCACCAACAATCACTGTTTGACGGCTAGTTGCCGATTCGCCACAAACACCTTTTCCAAGAGCGATTCGTACACATGAAACTCCACCTTGAAAGGGTCCCAAGATCAGTTCATTCCCATCAAATAGATAGAAACCTGCAAAAACAGCATTGGGAAAGCTTGTTTTTAGCAGGGCACTGGCATTTGATAGATTAGCCAACACATTGGGCTCTCCTTCTAAAAGATAAGAGAGCTGTTCATTTATTGTTTGATAAAGTGATTCTTTTTCTGAATATAACATAAAACCATTATATCAAAAAATGCTAGTAGAAAAAAGAAAAATCCTCTGTTTAAAAAACAAAGGATTTTTTTCAAATTCAAATGAATTAAAGTTCGATGTCTCCGAACAAGTCAGCCATTGAGAATCCTGTTTGAGTTTCAGGGAGTTCAAAGTCACGTTTTTCTTGACGTTTTGGACGACGTGGACGTGGAGCACGTTTTTCTTCTTTTTGTCCTTCTTCTTGAGCTGGACGTTCTTCAAGAGCTTTGATAGAAAGTGAAACGCGTTCTGCATCAGCGTTAACTTCAAGAACTTTAACAGTAACTTCTTGACCAACTTTAAGAGCTTCTTTTGGATTTTCAATACGTTTGTGTGAAATTTGTGATACGTGAACAAGTCCATCGATACCTGGCAATACTTCAACAAATGCACCGAAGTCAGTCAAACGTTTAACTGTACCTTCTACAACATCACCTTTAGCCAATTTTTGCTCAACGCCATCCCATGGTCCAGGTGTTGTAGCTTTAAGTGAAAGTGATACACGTCCTTCTTCTTCGTTAAGATCAAGGATTTTCACTTCAACTTCTTCACCAACAGTTACAACTGATTTTGGTGAAACGTTACGTTCGTGTGACAATTCAGTCAAGTGAACCAATCCGTCAACACCACCAAGGTCGATGAAAGCACCGAAGCTTGTGATACGTGCAACTTTACCAGTTACAACATCACCAACAGCCAATTTACCGAATACTTCAGCACGAGCTGCTGCAGTTGCTGCTTCTACAACTTCACGACGTGAAAGGATGAAGCGGTTTTCTTTAGGATCAACTTCTTTGATTTTAGCATCAAACTCTTGACCTACAAAACGCTCAGTGTTACGTACAAAACGAGTATCCAACATTGAAGCTGGGATAAATCCACGTACACCTTCAAATTCAACAGAAAGTCCACCTTTAACAGCGCGAGTTCCTTTAACTGTAACAACTTCTTCTTCGCGACCAACAAGTTTGTCCCATGCTTTGCGAGCTTCAAGGCGTTTTTTAGATACAAGGTATGTAACTGTATCAGTATCTTTACCAACTACTTGACGAAGTACAAGAACATCCAATACTTCTCCTACTTTAACAAAGTCATTGATATCTGCATCGCGATCGTTTGTCAATTCGCGAAGAGTCAAGACACCTTCAACACCAGTTCCTGAGATTGCAACGTTAGCTTGAGTCGCATCGACTGTCAATACTTCAGCACTAACAACATCACCAGGCTCAACTTGGCTAACGCTATTTAGCAAATCTTCAAATTCGTTCATCTAAAAAATCCTCCAACAATCAAGCTTTTCTTAAGCTTGACATACTTATAATTTTTTTCCTAAGCACCCGCAAGGACATGTTCATATCATTCACGTCTTTCAATTATAAAAATAAAATACCCTAAGATATTTTTCTTTTTATCTTGAATTTATTACCTAAGAACTGGGGTAGCTGGATTCGAACCAACGCATGAGGGAGTCAAAGTCCCTTGCCTTACCGCTTGGCTATACCCCAAAAACAAGATGGAGAGAGAGGGATTCGAACCCCCGAACCCGAAGGAGCGGATTTACAGTCCGCCGCGTTTAGCCTCTTCGCTATCTCTCCGACAATTAACAGAGTCTATTATATCATGAAAATTTACAAAAAACAAGCTTTATTTTGCTAAATTATAGTTTTCAATCAAAATTTCCACAGCTTTTTCAAGTTTTTTATAAAAACTATCGACATTTCCATTCTTTATGATCGCAAATTGATTGTCTAATTCAGCAATTTCACCAATGATCTTTTTACCAATGGTTAATGTGTAGCCTTCAAACTTTTCCTGACCAACTAAAACAGTTGCGTCTGTTAATTGAATTTCAATTTTTTTATCTTTTTTACTCATACCATACCTCTTTTCACTCTTCCTATTGTACAAGAAATTTAAAAAACTGGCAAGAAAAAACTCTTTATAAGGGCAGCCTTGATAAAGAGTTTTTGTGAGAGAATCTAATTTTTTAATCTAGGGAAGACTCATTGTTAGTGGGTTGTCCCACCCACTAATTTTATGTCCTTATCTTTATAATCTACGATAGCACCAAGCGCAGCTTCGATACCTCTGACGATATCAGTTAAATTCATAGATGCTGTATTAGGTTTATTTATCACCTGTTCTGTCATATAGGGAATATGCATAAATCCTGCTCTCATATGTGGAAATTTTTTATCCGCTAAATAGAGAGACTGATACATCAAATGATTGCAAACAAAGGTTCCTGCTGTATTGGACACTGTAGCTGGTAACCCTTCCTCCTTTATCGCTTGTACCATTGCTTTGATCGGTAGAGTGCTGAAATAAGCTGCTTGACCGTCTAGGCGAATAGGAGTATCAATGGGCTGATTCCCTTGGTTATCAGGGATTCTAGCATCATCTTGGTTGATGGCAACTCTCTCAGGAGTTAGACTAGCTCTTCCTCCTGCTTGTCCGATGCAAAGCACCGCATCTGGCTGATAGCGTACGATTGCTGTTTCTAATACCTCTGCTGCTTTATAAAATACCGTTGGGATTTCTGCCCAATAAACCTCTGCGCCATGAATCTCTGACGGTAATGATTTAACAGCTTCCAAGGCTGGATTGACCTTTTCACCTCCGAAAGGATCAAAGCCTGTTACTAATATTTTCATTTTATTTCCTTTGCTAAAATGCCAAAAAGTACATCAAAAATACATGGAGGAAAATCATGACAACAGCTACTCCTACTTGCGCTTTGATAACCCCATTTGGATCTTTCATATCTAGGAGAGCTGCCGGTAAAGCATTAAAGTTAGCCGCCATTGGAGTCAATAAGGTGCCACAGCAACCTGCCGTCATTGCTAGAGCCGCAGCCACGATTGGATCAGCTCCCAAAGCAAATACAAAGGGAACTCCAATTCCAGCAGTAATGACTGTGAAAGCCGCAAAAGCATTCCCCATTATCATGGAGAATAAAACCATCCCAAGGACATAAGCTACCACACCCATAAAACGATTACCCGAAGGAATTAGACCACTTATCAAGTGAGAGATCAGATCTCCAACTCCTGCTACGGTAAAAATTGCCCCTAAAGCCCCTAAAAGTTGAGGCACAATCCCACTGGTTGAAACTTGTTGAACCATGCGATTGTTTTCTGCTAACAAACTTCTAGGAGAACTCTTGGTAATCAATAAGAGAGAGATGGTTGCGAAAAATGCAGCAAGACTGATAGCAATCTTACTAAACTCCGGAATCACTTTTGCTAATACCAAAGCAATCAAAGCCATCAGCATGACTGGAATAAAAATTTTATTCTTTAGTCGTTTAGCTTCAATGTTTGCCTTGACTTCATCCAGAGACGGTAAGGTTCCGATACGAACCTGTTTAAAGAGAGTTAGTAGTGCTAATAGCACTACGATAACTCCAATACAGATAGAAGGTAGATAAGATCCACCGATAAAACTGATGCTCAATAAAGCCCAAAACCCAGCTGTTCCAAAGCGAACTGGGTTTGTTTTATCTTTATAGCTACAATAAGCCGTATGAAGGAATTGACAACCAATCACAATATAGGTCAACTCTAATAACTGACTTGCTAGATTGCTCATTCTTCTTTTCCTTTACTAAGCTTTTTCACTAGCAGTTTTCTATCAAACAGGTAATTGTAAATTCCTACCACAAGTAGGGCCACTCCTGCAACAATAAGCGAAGCCGAAGCGATGCCTGCATAATTACTTTCATAACCTAATTGGTCCAGAGTGCCCCCCACCAAGAGGACACCACCTGCACCAACGAAAGTGTTCTGAGCAAAGAAATTTGCAAAATTATCATTTGCTGCTGCACGCGCTTTTAGCACTTCGCTCTCCTGCTCCGTTAATTTTCTACCTAATTGAGACTCTGCTGCTGCTTGTCCCATGGGTTGAACCAAAGGCCTTACAAACTGCGGATGTCCTCCTAGACGAATGGCAAAGAAGCTATCGAGTTCCCGAAAAAAGAAATACACTGTATAAAAACTTCCTACGGTCAGACCTTTAATCTTTTGAATCAAGTCAATCGAATGTTGCTTGAGGCCAAAAGTTTCAGATAAACCTACCAGTGGCAAGGTTACCATAAAAATCGTAAGAACTCGTTGATTACTAAATTCTTTTCCCAAAATTTCCAAGAATTCAACAAGAGAAACTCCAGAAACTAGAGCTGTAACTAAACTAGCTAAGACTACCGTTGCGATTGTATCTAACTTATAGATAAAACCAACCACAATGATAAGTATCCCTATTAGTTTAATCCATTCCATATAGGCCCCTTTATTCCAAAAGTACTAGTCTGTTTTATTTGACATGACTTTCTAATTCTTTTTGGTATTTATTGTTTGATTCCAATTTTTCTTTTTGCCATTTTTCAAGAGCTGTTTGATATTCTTTAGCCGTTACAATCTCTTTTTGCAATTTCATTCCCTTGAAGATGTATGGATCACCCTTAATACCTACTTGTGAGTATGGTTTAGAGAATGGAACGACATTGCTGACAACTGGTGAACCACCTGATGAAGCTGTTGGCATCAAGAGAGAACTATCAGTAAGCCAAGCTTGCGCTTTAGCATATTTTTCATATCTTTTATCTAAGTCATTTTTCTCAGAAACTGCATCATCCAAGAGTTTCTTATATTCGTCCAAACCTAGTTGAGCTACTACTTCCTTATCTTTTCCTTTAGTAATACCAAGGTGTTTCATAGCGGAACCAGTCTTAGGATCCATGATATTGAGATAACTTGCTGGATCTTGGTAACTTGGAGCCCATCCAGTACTGTTCAAGTCATAGTCTTTTTGAGCAGGAACACGCGCTTGAGATGTAATGCTTTCCTTCTCGTTATCAGTCATCTGAAGGACATCGATCACGACATTTTCAGAACCAAGAGTTGACTCGATTGATTGTTTAAAGGAATTGCTTTGTTGAACGGCAATGGTATCTGTCTGTTCAACTGGGACATCCAAGTGAATTGGGAAGGTTACACCTTTTGATTCCAACTCTTTCTTAGCTTTTTCAAATGAAGCTTTGGCTTTGTCAGGATTGTAGATGGTATCTTTTCCGTCGACGAGCTCAACACCTTTCCATTGGTCTCCATAGTTGACCAATTCTTTTTGAGCGATATCACCAAAGTTTTTGCCACCAGATTGAACGAAATTGTCTGGTACTAGGCTATTACGAATAATCTTGTCCGCACCATCTTCACCATTGAGCTGGGCAGCATAAGAATGACGGTTGAAGGCAAAGTTGATGGCTTGACGGAAGTCCTTGTTCAGCATTGCTTCTTTTGTAGAAGTTTTCTGTTCTTCACTTGTTTTCGCTGTCTTATTGAAAGATTGACGGTTTACATTAAAGGTAAAGTAGTAACTAGTTGAATCCTGTGGACTATATGTAATTTTATCCCCGTATTGTTCCAAAGTAGAAGCAAAGTTTGAGCTACTTGGGAAGAGGCGAGCTGTTGTGTAAACACCCGAAGAGAAGCTACGGATCAAGGATTCTTGGTCTGATCCATCATAGTAAGTTAATTTAACTTTCTCGATTTTAACCTTCTCTTTATCCCAATAATTTGGGTTCTTTTCATATTCGATTAAAGATTTTGAAGTCAATGTCTTCAAAATATATGGACCGTTATAAAGAATACCAGCTGGACTGACCGTTCCATAATTTTTACCAGAAGCTTTGAGGAATTCTTCATTTACTGGCAACATAGTTGCTGAAGTTACTTTGGAATTCCAGAAAGTTTCAGGTGCGTTTAGAGTGTACTCAACAGTATAATCATCCACTGCCTTAACTCCAACTGTTGAGAAGTCGTTAGTCTCACCAGTCATATATTCATTCAAGCCCTTAATTGAGTTTTGAATAAGAGTGACACCGTCTGATTTGCCATCTGCTACGTGTTTCAATCCAGTAACAAAGTCATGCGCAGTTACTTCAGCGTATTCTTCACCTTCTGACGTATACCATTTAACCCCTTTACGAAGTTTATAAGTATAAGTCAAACCGTCTTGTGAGACACTCCAATCCTCAGCGAGGGAAGGAATCAAATTCCCATATTCATCGTTTTCCAACAAACCATCAACAACGTTACCGATGATATCAGTTGTTGAAGTACGAGTTGCGATACTGTAGTCCAAAGATGATGGGTCTACTCCATAGACATAAGAGAAAGTTGTAGGCGCATCTGCTTCCTTGTCAGCTTTACCACAAGCTACAAGAAGGACTGCTGTACTCAGGACCACTCCTGCTGTTAACATCCACTTTTTCGTTTTCATAAAGATCTCCTTTAATAATTTTTAATCTACTTTTACAATCCAACCTTCTGGTGCTTCAATGTCACCAAATTGAATACCTGTCAATTCATCGTATAGTTTACGAGTCACTGGACCAACCTCTGTCTCACTGTAGAAAACGTGGAAGTCATCACCATGTTGGATTCCCCCAATTGGTGAGATGACTGCCGCAGTACCGCAGGCACCTGCTTCTACAAATCGATCCAGACTATCAATTGGTACATCCCCCTCAACAGGTTTCAAGCCCAAACGATGCTCTGCCAAGTAAAGCAATGAGTACTTGGTAATTGATGGCAAGATTGATGGACTCAATGGGGTTACAAACTCATTATCTGCTGTAATTCCAAAGAAGTTTGCTGAACCAACTTCTTCAATCTTAGTGTGGGTTGATGGGTCTAGATAAATAACATCTGAGAAATGACGGGATTTAGCCATTTTTCCTGGCAAAAGACTAGCTGCATAGTTACCACCGACCTTGGCAGCCCCTGTTCCATTTGGTGCAGCACGGTCATACTCGTCTTGAATCAAGAAGTTTGTTGGAACCAATCCACCCTTAAAGTAATTTCCAACTGGCATAGCAAAGATGGTAAAAATATACTCCTCAGCTGGTTTTACCCCAATGATATCTCCAACACCAATCAAGAGCGGACGAAGGTAAAGAGTTCCACCAGTTCCATAAGGGGGTACGTATTCTTCATTTGCACGAACAACGGCTTTACAAGCCTCTACAAACATTTCTGTTGGAACTTGTGGCATCAAGAGACGATCACAGGTACGTTGCAGACGTTTAGCATTTTCATCTGGACGGAAGAGTTGAATACTGCCATCCTTTGTACGATAGGCTTTCAATCCTTCAAATGCTTGCTGTCCATAGTGAAGGCTTGGAGATGATTCTGAAATATGCAAGGTTGCATCTTCTGTTAATTCTCCTTGAGACCATTGTCCATTTTTAAAATTAGCGATATAACGATAAGGTAGTTTCATATAGGAAAAACCGAGATTTTCCCAATCAATCGTAACTGTCATGACAATCTCCTTTATTCTAATCAAGCTCTGTGTTCTATTCTACACTATTCTCCTAAAAATTCAAGTATTATTTGTAATTTTCTGAAAATTTTACTTATAAAAAGAACCAGCTCATAGAACTGGTTACTTTCACAAGTGAGAATTAGTTGTTTTCAACTTTTTCATCGTATTTTGGTCTGATTGTTGTACCTGAATTAATAATGGTACGTTTTTGGACTAGAGGAAGGTCTGTACGATTGTAAACAGTACGCCATGGTTCCCAAGCAAGACCTGTTTTTTCCTGAATCTTCACGCGTAGGTTACGTACATTTCCTTTAAATTGAAGCTCCGTTTGGAAGCCAGCAGTTCTGTTCTGACCGTTATGCTCCCATTCACGTGAGCGAATGCTTTCAACTCCATCCTTATCATAAGTTACTTCATCCCAGGAAACATAGTAGCGAGCAATGTAAGCTCCCTTATGATGTAAATTGAGGTAACCATTTTTATATGAAGTCACTTTAGTTTCAATGTAGTCTGTATTGCTTTGAATTGTGGCCACTTGATTATCTTTCAAGAATGCAGTCTTATAAGAAATTGGAACAGCAGGGTTTTGCGTACTGAAAGTAGCTCCTTCTTGGATTAATTTCTTCAAATCTTCTACTGTACCTGTCACAACACGTGCAGCGCCATCAGCATTTCCACCTACGATGGAAACGGTTACAGTTGTATTCTTCAAGACACGTGCCCATTCAGATTCTGGTTTAATAGGCACTCCTTTGATTACAGCATTGATTGCTGCTTTCAACTCGGTACTCTTGCTTGTTGTTTCAAACTTAACATACATTTGACGTCCGTATGACACGCTTGATACATATACAGGAGGAGTATTTTCATCAATTCCACGTGCTTTCAATTGATCAACTGTTACTCCTGAGGCAAATACATCTGATGGATTTTTTGGAGCATCAAAGTTAGCTGTATAGTAAACTTGTTTAAAATCAACTACCTCAATTTGTTTTTCACCTTTATTGACAGCTTCAAAGTCAATTTTTAAATTAACTCCAACTTTTTCAAAGTCACTTCCGAATTTTGCTTTCAATTGATTCATGCTGTAAGCAGAAGTTGATTCGTACTGCATACGTGCTGGAGCAGGATTTTTCGCAGCATATTTTTCATGCCAACGGTTTAACAAGGTATTCACACCTTCCTGCATACCACTTGCAGTTGGATTAGCATCTACATAGCTATCTCCGCCTACCATTCCTGGTAAATCAACACTAATTCTACCTTTGCTACGATCTAAACTAATTTGTTGTGGTTTATTTTCTAGAAGGTCTTGATTTGCTTTAAACAATGCACCTAGGAAAATATCTCCGTTACCATTAATGGCAACATCAGCCGAACCATTAGAAAGGCTTTTCTTCACTTTTTCTACGACCACAAATTCACTTCCTTGTTGTTTTGTGCTTGTATTAGTGTAATTTTCTAATGCTTCTCCTTTTCTAGTCAAAATATTTAATTTATCATAATTTAAACCAAATAAATAGTTATTTAGCTCTGCAGTATAATCTGTTTTAGCTTCGTTTTCTGTTTTAACTTTGTTTTCTGTTTTCTTATCTGCTACTACTTTTTCTTCTTTTACAGAACGATATACTTCAACTTCTGCCAAACTAAGAGGAGTTTTAGATTTATTTAATTCAATTTTTACATATCGTGCATCAACTCCTGAGAATTGAACATCAACTGTTGGTTGATTGTTTAAGCTATCTACATGTTGACGAGCCACTTCATTTCCATCTTTATCTAACAAAATAACATCAAAATTAGATAAACGATCCCCTACATTACTGTCTCCACGATTGTAAATACGAACAGTTCCCACACCTTCTTCTTTTGCTAGATCAACTTTCCACCAAGAATGATCTTGAAAATCTGTATGAGTAACTGAGCTATGGCCGTAGTCATTATCTCGATTGCCGTCAACCGCTCTAGAAGCATCTGCACCATAAGCAGTCGAACTCTGACTTGCAGACTTATGAGCAGCAATATTTTCACCATCAACTACAGCAACGCTTGGCTCTGTTGCTTTTACTACATTTGTTTGAAATACAAGGCCAGAACCTAGCAAAAATGTTGCAATGGCAACACCACATACTCCAACGCTACGTTTACGAATAGAATAACGAAATCCTTTATCTTGTTTATTTCGAGACATAAAAAACTCCTTTTAGATTAATCAAACTACATTTCTTGAACGCGCTTTCTTGAAACGATATTAGTATAACATAAAAACAGATGTGATGCAATCGTTTTCTTAAAAAATATTATTTTTTTTATTAATCTAGCTTGAATAATTGACCATATGTTAATAATTTCACATCCAAACACCAGGAGGTCTATACCAATGAAAATAAGAAAACGAACAGGATTAAGTCCCTATCAGTTGGGAATCATCACTGTTCGTTTTTGTATATATAATCAAATTTAACTCTTAAATCTATAGCTTAAGAAATTTCTTAATGAAAAGCTTTTCATTGTTTTTTATCATTTCTTAGATTCAAGTTCTGTATAAGCTTCCTGAAGATAAGCATCAAAAACTTCTTCATCAGAAATGCTATCTGAAATGAAGCTTCCATTGCTTGTGCGTTCCGATAGATTCAAATCTTGCAGAATTGCTTCGTAAGTCGTTCCATTATTTGATTGGATAACAAGAGTTTGTTCGCCATCTTCTACTTCTGTACTAAAAAGATCTCCGATAAATCCTTGTTCTGAGACAGCACCAGCCAAGAAGACGCGATGCGGTTTACTCTTCAATTCTCTCAGAACTTGAAGACCACGCTTAGCACGACTGGTTGCTGGAATTTCCTCAATCGAAACGCGCTTAAGACTTCCACGATGCGTCAAAAGATAGAAGGATGAAGTGTTGCAGATAAAGGCTGCTTGTATCACATCATCTGCTTTGAGATTCATGGCTTTCACCCCTGCAGCTTTGGCACCAATAACTGGCACTTCTTCGATGTTAAAGCGGAGGGCATAACCGTTTCGACTAATCAACAGGACATCATCCAATTTAATCGGAGCTACTGCTACAATCTGGTCAGACTCATCTTTCAACTTGGCATATTTGACAGATTTAGAACGGTAGGTTCGCCATGGAGAGAATTCTTTGCGTTCGACACGCTTGATTTGTCCAAGGCGAGTTGCTGCAAAGTAAGTTGTCGCATCATCAAACTGATCCACAACTTCTACATAGAGCACTTCTTCATTGGTTTCAAAGTTTGTAATAGACTGGCTTAGATGTTCTCCGATATCCTTCCAACGAATATCTGCCAACTCATGGATTGGTCGGTAAATGACATTTCCAAGCGTTGTAAAGATTAAGAGGTGCTGAGTAGTTTTGACAGATTGAACGAATAGCAATCGGTCGTCATCCCGTTTACCAATTTCCTCAAGTGTTGAAGCTGCAAAGGAACGAGGGCTAGTACGTTTGATATAGCCCGCCTTAGTCACGCTGACGTAAGTATCTTCTTCAGCGATAAGACTAGCTGTATCAATCTCAATCACTTTTGCTGTATCTTCTAAAGTACTCAAACGTGGAGTCGCAAATTTCTTCTTGACTTCACGGAGTTCTTTCTTCATGAGATTGTACATGGTTCGTTCGTCACCGATGATAGCTGCAAGCATGGCAATCTTTTCGCGAAGTTCTGCTTCTTCTTCCTGCAAGACAACTACGTCTGTATTGGTCAAACGGTACAGTTGCAAGGTAACGATAGCTTCAGCCTGCTCCTCCGTAAATTCATAGCTGACTTTAAGATTTTCCTTGGCATCAGCCTTATTTTCAGAAGCACGGATAAGAGCAATGACTTCATCCAAAATCGAAATAACACGAATCAAACCTTCCACAATATGGAGACGCTTTTCAGCCTTTTCCTTGTCAAAGCGAGAACGTGCCAAAATGACCTCACGACGGTGGGCAATATAGCTAGATAAGATAGGCACAATTCCAACCTGACGAGGGGTGAAATTGTCAATCGCAACCATGTTGAAGTTGTAGTTGATTTGCAAATCAGTATACTTGAAAAGATAGTTGAGAACAAGCTCAGTGTTTGCATCTTTCTTTAGCTCGATAGCGATACGAAGACCATCACGGTCAGACTCGTCACGAACCTCAGCAATGCCTGCCACCTTGTTATTGACACGAACTTCATCAATTTTCTTGACCAAGTTAGCCTTATTAATTTCATAAGGAATCTCAGTGACAACGATTTGTTCCTTACCACCTTTTAACTTCTCAATTTCAGTCTTGGAACGAACAACCACGCGCCCCTTACCAGTTTCATAGGCCTTCTTGATTTCGTCACGTCCTTGGATGATGGCTCCTGTAGGGAAGTCTGGTCCAGGCAAGAATTCCATCAACTTATCAACCTTGGCAGTTGGATGATCAATCATGTAGACTGTCGCATCGATAACTTCAGCCAAATTATGCGGTGGAATATCCGTGGCATAACCAGCTGAAATCCCGGTCGAACCATTGACCAAAAGATTCGGAAAGGCTGCTGGTAAGACCGTTGGTTCTTTCTCAGTATCGTCAAAGTTCCAAGCAAAAGGAACTGTCTTTTTCTCGATATCCTGAAGGAGATAGCCTGCAATCTCAGACAAACGAGCTTCCGTATAACGCATAGCCGCAGGCGGATCTCCATCCATAGAACCGTTGTTTCCGTGCATTTCGACCAGAATCTCACGGTTCTTCCAGTCCTGAGACATACGAACCATGGCATCATAGATAGAAGAGTCCCCGTGTGGGTGGAAATTCCCCATAATGTTACCGACAGACTTGGCCGACTTACGGTAGCTCTTATCAAAAGTATTGCCATCCTTATTCATCGAATAAAGAATACGGCGTTGAACCGGCTTCAATCCATCCCGAATGTCTGGCAAAGCCCGGTCTTGAATGATGTACTTGGAGTAGCGACCAAAGCGCTCTCCCATGATGTCCTCTAAGGACATATTTTGGATATTACTCATATAGGATACAAAGCCCGTAAAATGCAAAGTGAAAATAGGAAATTCTTACAGTGAGTGATGCTCACAAGAGAATTTATCTTTTTCACACAGCATTTAGGGCGTGTTCAACTCCTTTCAAAGAATGTAGAGTAGATTTTATAGAAAAGGATTTCAGTTACTTTATATAACCAAACTATCCTCTCTGTAGTTTAAAGTTTTGAATTGTGTTCTTTATTTTGATTTAGAAGTTTTTCTTTAGCATACTGAATCATCTTCTCCGCCACTTCTTTCTCATACTTAAAGCCCATATTTTGAGCAAGGTTTTGAGCTTCTTGGTGGAAAAGTTGTATGGTTGCTAATAAAGACTGAGTGATTTTGTCTAAACTTGAGAAATCAAGAAGAGCAGAGAATTCCTTCTCCTTCTCAGTTGGTAAGTAGTTGAAGAGATACTTGTAATTTTTACCAATGTCGACAGCACCTCTATCACTTGCTACCTGCCAGGCCAATACTTTTAACAATTCCTGCTGACAAATACCGTAGAGATGGTCCGTTGCATAAATGACTTGCTTACGACAAATTCCTTTAACCACGTAGGCTGACACCCACCAAAATTCATTACAAGATTTTTCAAAATCCATCTTATTAGCTGGACTTGTCCAGTAGCGCTGAGGTTTGGGAGAATAAGACTCAAACAAGCCCTTCTCGTCTAATAAAACTGTATAACCAGCCTCGCTATCCACCCATTCTTTCATGTGTTCTTTTGGGCAAAGGGTTAAATCGATTCGGTTGCCGTCTTCGAAAAGCATGAGGTAGAGATGTCGATGTTTAAGAGTAACCTCTTGCTCTATGATTCGTTTGCCGAACTGGTCCAGCCAAGATAAATCCGAAATCAAATCTTCTAGATTATCAACAATATAGGCCACATCATAGTCTTGAAATTCATCTGTTTGAACCTTTTGATTTGTACGTGAACCAGACATAGCGACAGCAACGACATTTAAAGCTTCAGCTGTTTGTAAAATTACATCGAGCATTTCTGTTTCTGTTCTCATCCTAATCCCTTATTAGTTATTATTTTTTTGAGTGCTGTAAAAAACATATCTTTAAAGTAGGCTATCTACTAGATTCTTTCATTATCAAATTCTAGACTTTTTTTTGATATGAGCTTTATAACTTTTTTCACCTTGTACTACAAACCGATCTAAATATTAAATAATCACTAACAATTAGTTGATTTATAAGTTAGTAATCATAAAGAAATATTTTCTCTCGATACAATAACTTGTTAGTCATTAAAAACATGAGAAAAATTAGAAACAATAAAATCACATGAAGAAGATTACGCATTATACGACATTATCTATAACAATATACATATCTAGCTTCCCTGGAATCATTATAGGTTCTTTTCGTTGTTTTCAATAAATTAGAAACTTTTAAGAAAATCAGTTCCGCCTTTTCATCGCAACACGAAAGCAACTCATCAAGAATTTCTTCTGCTTTATAATAACAATCTTGGTCACAAGCTAATGGGTGAAATCGTGGCACTATGAAAAAATTATATTTCTTCAAAAATCTTGTTCTCACATTTAATTCTCCATCGATTTTTTGTAGCATACCGTTTTCAGTAAATCTTTTAGTATTATAACTTGTTATAGGATAATAATCACCCTCAGAATAAGCGTAGTCTTTAGTAATACTATTCGATTCACAATCATCTACATCCCCTCTTATCTTTGCTGGAACATCTCCATCAACATCAATCATAATAAACTTATTCCAATACCCTGGAGAATTAAAAGCCACCAATCTTTTGATCTTTAGTTCATAAGATAACGTTGAATTAGCTATTTTCATTAGTATTTTCCCGTCTTCAAATTGTAATCTAGATATACCTTCATAAGAGGATCCTCTGACCTTCCGGATAGGTGAAACTTCTAAATAATTGAAATCTTCAAAGAAATTGGTTAAACGATCAATTATTACTTCTTGTTCATTATATACTTTAAAGTTCTTGCTATCACAATCTGGAAAAGATTCATAAAATCTATTCTCAAAGAAAATTGAGGAAGCTAAATGGGGGATTGGCTTATCTTTAGAATTAACTTCTACTTGTTTATTGTCAAAATTTTGATTTTCTCCTCCTCCACTTACTTCTTTATTTTGAGAGTTAGAATTCACAACTTGATTAGCTTCTATCAGATGATTCATAGTAGCAATGTCAGCTATTGTAAAATTAGATGCTTTTTTAACTACTTCAATCAAGAGTTCATTCAATTCATCCATCAATTCAAAAAACAGAACTTGATTAAAGTCTTGGCTACTAATCATTGTTTTGAGGTGATTTTTAAATTCTTCATAATTTTTGTATTTACTATTCAAGTTATACCGAATTTTTATAAGTTCTTCAGAAACTTGATTTTTCTTCCAGAATTTGGCTATACTATCATAACTCGGATTTTCACCATGTCTCTCCAATATATATTTTTCAAAATAATTTACTGCATTTTGAATTTTTTGGCGCTCAAGTTTTTCAGCTATTCCTAGCCCCTCTATAAGCTTGTCCAAATCCATCCCAGTAGAATCAAAGAAAAAAGATAACAATTTTTGTTTATCCATATATTTTTCCCCCTAAAACACCATCTCTCCACTCTCTTCCAGCGTAAATTTGACATTATCTTCAATCCACTTACGGCGTGGTTCGACCTTGTCACCCATGAGGACATTGACGCGACGTTCTGCTCGTGCTAAGTCTTCAATCGTAACACGAATGAGGGTACGGGTTTCTGGATTCATAGTTGTTTCCCATAGTTGGTCCGCATTCATCTCACCAAGCCCCTTGTAGCGTTGGAGGGTAGCGCCTTTGCCGAATTGCTTACGAAGTTCCTCTAGCTCACCATCCGTCCATGCGTATGCCACTTCTTCTTTCTTGCCTTTGCCTTTAGACATCTTGTAAAGTGGAGGAAGGGCGATATAGACATGTCCAGCTTCAACTAGCGGACGCATATAACGATAAAAGAAGGTTAAGAGAAGTGTTTGGATGTGAGCACCGTCGGTATCCGCATCGGTCATGATAATAATCTTATCATAGTTAGCGTCTTCAAGGGAGAAGTCTGCCCCCACACCAGCACCTATGGTATAAATCATGGTGTTGATTTCTTCATTTTTGAGAATATCTGCCATCTTAGCCTTGGCTGTATTGATAACCTTACCACGAAGAGGCAAGATAGCCTGGAACTTGCGGTCACGACCTTGCTTAGCAGAACCACCGGCAGAATCCCCCTCGACTAAGTAGAGCTCGTTCTTTGCTGGATTTTTAGACTGGGCTGGGGTTAATTTCCCAGAAAGCAAGCCCTTGTCTTTCTTATTCTTCTTGCCATTTCGGCTCTCATCACGCGCCTTACGTGCTGCTTCACGGGCATCACGCGCCTTGATAGCCTTACGAATCAGATTAGAAGCTAGTTCTCCATTTTCCATGAGGAAGAAGGTCAACTTATCAGCCACAATCCCATCAACAACTGGACGAGCAAGGGGACTTCCTAGTTTATCCTTGGTCTGTCCCTCAAACTGCAAGTGTTCTTCAGGGACTAAAATAGAAAGAACGGCCGCTAATCCTTCACGGTAATCAGACCCTTCAAGATTTTTATCTTTTTCCTTGAGAAGACCTGTCTTACGGGCATAGTCATTCATGACTTTGGTAATAGCAGACTTAAGTCCTGTCTCATGCGTTCCACCGTCCTTAGTGCGAACGTTATTGACAAAGGACAGGATGTTATCTGAAAATCCATCATTATACTGAAGGGCTACTTCTACTTGGAAACCATTATCTTCGCCTTCAAAGTAAAGGACTGGCGTCAAGGTTTCCTTGTCTTCATTGAGGTAAGAAACAAAGTCTTGTACCCCATTCTCATAATGGAATTCAATTGCTTCATCTGTTCGTTTGTCCGTTAATGACAAGGTTACATTTTTCAAGAGAAAGGCTGACTCATTGAGACGCTCTGAAATGGTATTGTATTTGAAGTCTGTCGTAGAAAAGATACTAGCATCCGGCATAAAGGTCACTTTGGTACCTGTTTTAGACTTAGGTGCCGTTCCAACCTTTTCAAGAGTTGTTACTGGCTTCCCACCATTTTCAAAGCGTTGCTTGTAGACTGCACCATCACGAGTGATTTCTACTTCAAGCCAACTAGAGAGTGCATTCACAACAGAAGAACCAACCCCGTGGAGACCGCCAGAAGTCTTGTAGCCACCTTGACCGAATTTTCCTCCAGCGTGGAGAATGGTAAAGATGACCTCAACCGTTGGAATCCCCATAGCGTGCATCCCAGTCGGCATCCCACGTCCGTGGTCTTGAACCGTTAAACTTCCATCTTTATTAATCGTTACATCAATGCGATCACCAAATCCAGATAAGGCTTCATCGACTGCATTATCGACAATTTCCCAAACAAGGTGATGTAGCCCAGCACCGTCAGTCGATCCGATATACATCCCTGGACGTTTACGGACTGCATCCAACCCTTCTAGCACCTGAATGGCGTCATCATTATAATTGTTAATATTGATTTCCTTTTTTGACACAAGGAACCTCCTATTTGTTCATCTTTTCTATTTTACAGGTTTTCTAAGGATTTTGCAAAATTTTCAAGTTAAAAGCCTATTCACAAGTCCTATTTAGTAAAAAAATCACTCATTCCCGCCCTAAAAAAAGAAACCAAGACGAGAGTCTCAGTTTTCTTTTCCTTTAACTTGACTTGTTGCAATATCTTCACCAAACCATTTTTGGCTAATTTCTTGGAATTTTCCTTCTTGATAGAGTTCCACAAAAGCCTCATTCAAATTGGCTAATAAGGTCTTATCCGCTGGTCTTACTCCGACCGCAAATGACTCACTCTCAAAACCGGCTGGAAAAATCTCATATTGATCTAAAATTCCTTCCGTTTTAAGATAATAGTTGGCATAAACACGGTCAATTAAAAGAGCATCAATCCGATCATTTTGCAAGTCAATCAAGGCTTCATTAAAACTCTGATACTGATTAGCCTTTTGGTCCTTAACAATATTCTTTAGAAGATCTGGCTGAGCTTCAAAATCTAGATAACCAGAAGAACCTGCTTGGGCTCCCAAAATCTTATTTTTCATATCCGAAACCGACTGGATATTTTGCGATTTTTTTGAGACTAGAACCTGCTGATTCTCCATATAAGGAATGGTAAAATCTACCTTCTCACGGCGTTCATCTGTTGCGGAATAGCCGTTCCAAATTGCATCAATAGTGCCGTTTTGAAGTTCTGTTTCTTTCATATCCCAATCAATGGGTTGAAACTGTACCTTGAACCCCAGTTTCTCAGAAACAGCTTGGGCTAAGTCAATATCAAATCCAACATATTGCCCATTCTTTTCTTCAAAGCCCATAGGAACAAAGGTATTGTCAAATCCAATAGTAATGCTTCCTTGTTGTTGGTATTTGTCCCAATTATCGACTTTGGGATCACTAGCTTTTTGCGTACATCCTACTAGGAAAAAAGCCAGAAAGAATACCAAAACAAGACTGATTTTCTTTAGATTCATAGACACCTCCTACTTAGGCTCTACTTTGAGAATCTGATCAGCAATATTCTCTGCAAACTGGAGATCGTGAGTCACGACAATCTGAGTCATGCCTAATTCTCGATTTTGTAGGATCAGTTTTTCAACCTCAAGACGCAACTCAGGGTCAAGGGCTGAAGTTGGTTCGTCATAACCAATCACTTCAGGATCTATCATCATAGCGCGTGCTAAGGCAACCCGTTGCTTTTGACCACCAGATAATGAGTATGGATAAGCATCTGCATGAGCTTCGAGTCCCAGACGAGTTAATAAGTCGACCGCCTTCTTCTTTGCATCTGCTTCAGACATCCCCATAGTCTTAATAGGGGACAAAATCAAGTTTTCCATAACGGATAAGTGAGGAAAAAGCTGAAAATCTTGAAAAACAAAACCTAACAAGTGGCGCTTTTCAAGTTCATCCAAATGTAGGGATTCTCCATTATAAAAAATCTCTCCCGAATCAATGGTTTCTAGTCCAGATAACATTCTAAGCAAGGTAGTCTTTCCACCACCAGAAGGGCCAACAATGGCCAAAATTTGCTTTTCAGGAATTGTTAAACTGAAATTGGATAAAATTTCTTTTTTTCCAAATTTTTTGCTGATATTTCTTAACTCTAACATGGATAACCTCCTATCTATAGTAGCTGAACTTCTTCTCAAGTTTCTTAGCTAAGATTGTAACGATACCAATCATAAGCAGATAAATAGCTCCTGCTAGAAACATTGGAATCAAGCTAGCATCACGATTGGCAGCGGTTCGACTAGCTAGGATTAAATCTGAAATACCGAGTGCATAGACCAAAGAAGTATCCTTAACCAAACTCATAACCTCATTAAATACACTTGGTAAGACAATCTTGGTCACCTGTGGCAAGATAATATAGCGGACGGTATCGATAGGTTTGAATTTCAAAACCTTAGCTGCTTCATATTGTCCTTGAGGAATGGTTGCAATCCCTCCACGGAAAATTTCAGCAAAATAGGCTGCATAATTAAGCGTGAAGGCAATAATCGCAGCAGGCACTCGATCTAAACGAATTCCGATACTTGGTAGGACATAATAAATAAAAATCAACTGCAAGAGCAAGGGTGTCCCGCGCATCACCCAGATATAGATATCAATCATGTAATGGAGGGGTTTCCAATGGACCTGTAAGCAAAAGGCAACCAAAATGCCTAAAGGGATTGAAAAGAGCAAGACCAGTGCAAAAACTTGTAAAGTCATTGTCGCACCGCTCAATAAACTTGGTAATATCTCAAATAAGTAAGACATATTCCACCTCCTAAAAATAATTGTTCCTATTATAGCATAAATAAACACAAAATCAAGGAATTTCAGAAACTTTCATGAATTTTTAAAACTTTATCCTTAATTTCCGAACAATAGTGTTCATGTGAAAAATTTTCTACTTACATAAAGAATCAGATGTCACAAATTGAGAAAAGATTCCTTTCCGTTTCTATCCTATTTCATGGTATAATAGAAGCATGATGACAATAGTATTATTAATTTTAGCTTATTTATTGGGTTCTATCCCTTCAGGACTGTGGATCGGGCAAATCTTCTTTAAGATTAATCTAAGAGAACATGGTTCTGGTAATACTGGAACGACCAATACCTTTCGAATCCTAGGTAAGAAAGCGGGTATGGCAACCTTCGTGATTGACTTTTTCAAAGGAACCATCGCAACCTTGCTTCCACTTATCTTTCATGTCCAAGGAGTTTCACCTCTAGTCTTTGGCCTTTTAGCTGTGATCGGGCATACCTTCCCAGTATTTGCAAGCTTTAAAGGAGGAAAGGCTGTCGCAACTAGTGCTGGAGTCATTTTCGGATTTGCTCCTCTATTTTGCCTCTATCTAGCAGTTGTTTTCTTCGGCACTCTTTATCTAGGCAGTATGATTTCTCTCTCTAGTGTTACTGCTGCCCTTGCTGCTGTACTTGGGGTGATTCTCTTTCCGCTTATCGGTTTCCTACTGCCAAGTTACGATATATTATTTGTAGTGATTATCCTAGCCCTCGCAAGCTTAATTATCATTCGCCATAAGGATAACATCAATCGTATTCAAAACAAAACTGAGAACCTAGTTCCTTGGGGACTAAATCTTACCCATCAAAAACCTAAAAAATAAAGCATCAGTTTCAAACTGACGCTTTTTTTGTTTATTTAGATTTGATATAGTTGATACCATCTGCCTTTGGCGCAACAGCTTTACCAAAGAAGGCTGCTAGAACGACAATGGTCAAAAGATATGGTGCAATTTGCAAGTAAACGGCTGGAACTCCTTGCAAGAAAGGAAGTTGAGAGCCGATAACTGCCAAACTTTGTGATAGTCCAAAGAATAGACTTGACAACATGGCACCAACAGGATTCCATTTACCGAAGATCATAGCTGCAAGAGCGATGAATCCAGGTCCGACGATGGTTGTAACTGAGAAGTTAACAGAGATTGATTGAGCGTAAATAGCTCCACCGATTCCTCCAAGGAAACCTGAAATCACAACTCCAAGATATCTCATCTTGTAGACATTAATCCCCAAAGTATCTGCTGCTTGTGGGTGTTCACCAACTGAACGAAGGCGAAGTCCAAAGCGAGTCTTAAAGAGGATAAACCATGCTAAGAATGAGAAGGCAATTGCTAGGTAACCAAGTAAACTTGTTGACTTGAAGAAGATATCTCCGATAACTGGGATATTAGCCAAAAGAGGAAAATCAAAACGTCCAAAAGTTTGCGTTAAGTTATCCGTTTGTCCCTTGTTATAAAGCACCTTCACCAAGAAGACTGCCAAGGCTGGCGCCATCAAATTAAGTACGGTACCACTGACAACATGGTCAGCACGAAAATGAACTGTAGCTACTGCGTGAATCAGTGAAAAGATAGCTCCGACTAATCCACCAACTAGAAGAGCCAACCAAGGAGTTAATGCTCCCAAATCTTGTGCAAATTCAAGGTTAAAAACAACTCCAGAGAAGGCACCCATGACCATGATTCCTTCAAGTCCAACGTTAACAACTCCACCACGTTCAGAGAAAACGCCTCCGATACTTGTGAAAATAAGTGGTGCTGAGTAAATCAACATTGAAGAAACCATAAGGGTTAGCATTGTTGTAATCGACATCCTTATTTACCTCCTTTAAGTTGTTTTCTTGGTTTGACAAAGCGTTCGATGATGTAGTGAACGCTGACAAAGAAGATAATTGAGGCTGTAACGATACTTACAAGCTCAGATGGCACTTGTGCAGCATTCATACCTGGAGCTCCAACTTGAAGCACTCCGAACAAGAAGGCTGCAAAGAGAATTCCAATTGGTGAGTTTGCAGCAAGTAGACTGACCGCCATACCATTAAATCCGATCGCCAATGATGAACCTTGAACATAGACGTTTTGGAAGGTACCAAGTCCTTCTACAGCTCCACCTAGACCTGCAAGAGCCCCTGAGATAATCATTGATAGAATAATGGTGCGTTTAGCTGAAATACCTGCATACTCAGAAGCATTTGGATTGAGACCAACTGCACGGATTTCAAAACCGAGAGTTGTCTTCTTAAGCAAGAACCAGATAACTGCAACTGCAATGATGGCAAAGAAAATCCCAATATTCATACGAGAGTTTCCAGTTAACTCAGCAAGCCAAGGTGTTTGATAAGTTGCGTTTGCACTTACTCGGATAGATGAGTCTGTACTTTGCATGATTTCTTTAGGGAAGTGGTGGATAAAGGCATTTCCCACATAAAGAACAATGTAGTTCATCATGATGGTTACGATGACTTCAGATGTTCCCAGATAGGCTCTTAAAATACCAGGAATGGCACCAACGATTCCTCCAGCCACCAACGCAATGACAACTGTCGCAAGAATCAACAATGGACGTGGTAAATCTGGATTTGAAAGAGCGAACCAGCCACTCATAACCCAACCAGCGAGTGCTTGTCCTGGAAGACCAACGTTAAAGAAGCCAGCACGACTCGCAACTGCAAATCCAAGAGCAATCAAGACTAATGGCCCCATGGCACGGAAAATTTCACCGATTCCACGAACACTACCGAAGGCTGTGTAGAACAACTCTTCATAACCCCAAATAGCATCGTAGCCAAAAATCCACATAACGATGGCTCCAAGCAAGATCCCAAGGATAACAGAAATCAAGGGAACCGAAATTTGTTGTAATTTTTTAGACATCACTCTTCTCCTTTTTCCAATTCACCACCAGCCATCAAGACACCAAGTTCTTGCTTGTTGGTTGTTTCTGGTGTTACGATCCCTTGAATCTTACCATCATGAATAACAGCGATTCTATCTGAGACATTTAGAATCTCATCTAGTTCAAAGCTGACCACAAGGACAGCTTTTCCATTATCACGTTCTTGAATCAAGCGTTTGTGAATGTACTCAATGGCACCGACGTCCAAACCACGAGTTGGTTGGCTGACGATAAGGAGATCAGGATCTCGATCAATTTCACGAGCGATAATCGCTTTTTGTTGATTTCCTCCTGAGAGTGCTGCTGCTGGTACTATCTCACTAGCGGCACGAACATCAAACTCTTGCATCAATTTTTTTGCATAGTCAATGATATTCGTATAATTTAAAATTCCCTTTTTGCTAAGAGGTTCTTTATAGTAGGTTTGAAGAGCGATATTTTCAGAAATCATCATTTCCAAAACCAGACCATCACGGTGACGATCTTCAGGAACGTGACCTACGCTTAGCTCAGTGATTTGGCGAGGATGCAAACCTACGATAGATTGGCCTTTCAATTCTACGCTACCAGATTCAATCTTACGAAGTCCTGTGATAGCTTGGATCAATTCAGATTGACCATTCCCATCAATACCAGCAATTCCGACAATTTCACCAGCTCGAACATCGAGTGAGAGATTTTTAACAGCAGGAACGCCACGGTTTTCATTAACAACCAAGTCTTTAATGGACAGTACAACTTCTTTTGGTTGAGGTGCCTGCTTCACAGTTTTGAAGGAAACTGAACGCCCTACCATCATTTCTGCCAAGTCAGCATTAGTTGCACCAGCAATCTCAACTGTTTCGATAGACTTACCACGACGGATAACTGTAACACGGTCAGAAACTGCACGAATTTCATCCAATTTGTGGGTAATCAAGATAATTGATTTGCCTTCTTTGACCAAGTTCTTCATGATAGCCATCAACTCATCGATTTCTGATGGCGTTAAAACAGCAGTTGGTTCGTCAAAGATAAGGATATCGGCACCACGATAAAGTGTCTTCAAAATTTCAACACGTTGTTGAGCACCAACAGAGATATCTGCTACTTTGGCTGAAGGATCCACAGCAAGACCATAACGCTCCGATAGTTCGTTAATTTCTCGAGTTGCTCGAGCAATATCTAGGACACCATTTTTGGTTAATTCACTTCCCAAAATGATATTTTCAGCAACTGTGAAAGCTTCAACCAACATAAAGTGCTGGTGAACCATCCCAATTCCTAAGCTAGCTGCTTTTGATGGCGAGTCTAGTTTTACAACTTGACCGTTGACCACAATTTCACCACTAGTTGGTTCTAGAAGCCCTGCTAGCATGTTCATAAGAGTGGACTTCCCAGCTCCATTTTCTCCTAAAAGTGCATGAATTTCACCTTTACGAAGTTCAAGGTTAATCTTGTCGTTAGCGACAAATTCACCGAAAACTTTGGTAATTTCACGCATCTCAATGACATTTTCGTGTGCCATGTGCTCTTCCTTTCAGAGTTTTATTTTATTTCAATAAAACCTGCTAAAGAGATTTAGCAAGCTCTATTGAGACAAAACAATTTGTCTCAATTCTTAAAGAAGCGGCCACAGGCCGCTCCCCTAAGAAATGACTTTTATCTATTATTTTTCAGGAACTTTGATGCTGCCATCTAGGATTTTAGCTTTTGCATCTTCAACAGCTTTTTTACCTTCTTCAGAAAGGTTAGTTGTTACTAGATCAACCCCTTTATCCTTCAATGAGTAAACGATCACTTGACCGCCAGGGAATTCACCTTTTTCAGCTTTGTTTGCGATATCTTGAACTGTTGTTCCGACTTGTTTCAAAGTAGAAGCAAGTACGAAGTTTGATTCTTTACCATCTTTAGAAGTGTATTTACCTTCTTCAACTTGGTCACGGTCTACACCGATAACCCAAACTTTTTCGCCTTCGTTTTTGCTTTCATTCAAAGATTTAGCTTCTGAGAAGACACCTGCACCAGTACCACCAGCTGCTTGGTAGATTACGTCTGCACCTGCAGCGTATTGAGCTGCAGCGATTGTTTTACCTTTAGCGGCATCACCAAATGATCCAGCGTAGTCTACTTGTACTTTGATAGATGGGTCAACTGACTCAACACCAGCTTTGAAACCAGCTGCGAAACGAGAAATAACTTCAGATTCCATACCACCTACAAAACCAACTTGTTTTGTTTTAGTAGTTTTAGCTGCTGCTACACCTGCAAGGTAAGCTGCTTCGTTATCAGCAAATGTTACACTTGCTACGTTCTTTTGATCTTTAATCACATCATCAATCAAAACATAGTTCAAGTCTGCATGTTCTTTCGCTGCTTCTTCAACTGCATTGTGAAGGGCAAAACCAACACCATAAATCAAGTTGTAGCTTCCTGCTGCTTGGTTCAAGTTGTTAGCATAGTCAGCTTCACTTGTTGATTGGAAGTATGTGTAGCCTTTATCTTTTGCAAGATTGTGCTCTTTACCCCAAGCTTGAAGACCTTCCCAAGCTGATTGGTTGAATGATTTATCATCAACACCACCAGTATCTGTAACGATAGCTGCTTTAGTCTTCAAATCAGAAGATGAAGATGCTGCGTTACGAGAAGAGCGATTACCACATGCAGCAAGTCCAAATGCTGCTACTGCAACTAGACCAAGGCCTAGCCATTGTTTCTTGTTCATTACTGAACCTCCTAAATAAGATGCGCAACGAAGTTGCAAGTATGGATTGATTGGTCACAAGGACCCTTGTCACTCAGGGAGTGACGCAGACTAACTAATGCAAGTCTGTAAATGAGTATGGAAGTAATTCCCCGACCGTCATCTCGACCGTCGATTTATCTTTGGCAACTAAGGTCACCTTTAGATCTTGTTCAAAAAATTCGACCATAACTTGGCGACAAGCTCCACATGGAGAAATAGGTTTCTCAGTTTGACCATAAACAATCAATTCTGAAAACTCCCGTTGTCCTTCAGAAACAGCTTTAAAAATAGCTGTTCTCTCACCACAGTTGGTCAAGGGGTAGCTAGCATTTTCAATATTGCATCCTGTATAGACGCTTCCATCCTTAGCAACCAAAACGGCACCGATTGGAAAGTGTGAATAGGGTACATAGGCGTTTTGACTAGTCTCAATCGCTAAGTAAATCAACTCAGTAGTCGCCATCTGCTAACTCTCCTTTTAAGATTGCTACACCAGAAGATGTTCCGATACGAGTAGCTCCAGCTTCAACAAAGGCAACAGCATCTGCATAAGAACGAGCTCCACCAGCAGCCTTAACCCCCATTTCAGGTCCAACTGTCTGGCGCATTAATTTAACATCCGGTAGGGTTGCACCACCTGTTGAGAAGCCTGTTGACGTCTTGACAAAGTCTGCTCCTGCTTTCTGAGCTAGCTGACAAGCTAGAACTTTTTCTTCATCAGTCAACAAACAAGCCTCGATAATAACCTTAACCAGTTTGTCTCCGCTTGCTTCAACAACAGCTCGAATATCTGACTCAACTAAATCAGCATTCCCAGACTTGAGTGCTCCAACATTGATAACCATATCAATCTCATCAGCACCATTTTGGATAGCTTCTTTGGTTTCGAAGGCTTTAACAGCAGATGTTGTGGCTCCAAGTGGGAAGCCTACAACCGTACAAACCTTGACATCAGTATTTTCTAGACCAGATTTGGCATGAGCAACCCAGCACGGATTAACACAAACACTGGCAAAATCATAGTCTTTGGCTTCAGATAACAAACGATCAATTTGCTGTTCGGTAGCATCTTGCTTTAAAAGCGTATGATCAATGTATTTATTTAATTTCATTTCGGTTTTTCCTTAAATTAGGAGATAATTTCAATGATTTCACGCGTTTTGATCGCTTCATCACTCATCTTAATTTTAACATAATTTTGGAAATCTGTAACTAGTTCCGGAGAAATTTTCCCATTTGTATATACTTTTGCGACAATTTCACCCTGTTTGACCGAATCTCCCACTTTCTTCTCAAAAACGATACCTGTCTCATAGTCAAGAGCATCTGTTTTAACGGCACGACCAGCACCCAATCTCATAGCAAAAAGACCAAACTCCATGGCTGGCAGTGCCTCAATAACACCATCTTCCTGAGCAGGAATTTCTACCACATGATCAACTGTTACAGGTCGATAAAGATCTTCTAAATCTCCACCTTGAGCGAGGACCATCGCTTCGAATTTCTTGAGTGCCTGACCATTTTCAAGATGTTGCCTTACTTCCTCGACTGTTTTTTCAACATTTGCCAGAGAAAGCATAATCTGTGCTAACTCACAGATAAAGTTACTAATATCCTCGCGTCCTTTACCCTGAAGAATTTCTAGTGCTTCTAGAATTTCCAAGCGATTCCCAATGGCACGTCCCAAGGGTTGACTCATATCAGTAATAACTGCTACTGTCTTACGACCTACAGCCTTACCAAGGTTTACCATGGTTTGAGCCAGTTGGCGTGCCTCATCAACTGTCTTCATAAAGGCACCTTCACCCACTGTTACATCAAGTAAGATAGCATCAGCTCCAGCTGCAATTTTTTTACTCATGACCGAACTAGCAATCAAGGGAATGGTATCCACTGTTGCCGTCACATCACGAAGGGCATAGAGAAGTTTGTCAGCCTTAACCAGTTGATCGGATTGCCCAATAACTGAAACACCAATATCTTGAACTTGTTTGATAAATTCATCCTGACTTCGTTCAATCTGAAAACCTTTGATGGATTCTAATTTATCGATAGTACCACCAGTGTGGCCTAAGCCCCTACCGCTCATCTTAGCCACTGGGACATCAAAACTGGCTACCAAGGGTGCTAGGATTAAAGTTACCTTGTCACCGACACCGCCCGTAGAGTGTTTATCAACCTTGACACCATCTATAGCAGACAAATCAAACTCCTGACCTGTCTTAACCATATTCATGGTTAAATCAGAAATTTCTCTCGTGGTCATTCCTTGGAAGTAAACTGCCATGGCAAATGCTGACATCTGGTAGTCAGGAACAGTTCCTGCCACATAGCCTTCAATCAACCATTGGATTTCGTTCGAACTGAGTTCTTGTCCGTCTCTTTTTTTCTGGATTAGATCTACTGCTCTCATTCTTTCACACTTCTAAGGATATAATATCCCTTATCTTTTTTTACAATCTCGCAATTGCCAAATACATCTTCCATCTTACTTTTGGCACTTGGGGCTCCTTGTTTTTTCTGGATAACAATGGTCAAATCTCCACCGTCTACTAAAAAGTCTATACTTTTTTCGATGATTTCGTGAACTACTTGCTTGCCTGCACGAATGGGCGGATTCGAAATGACATGATCGAATTGTCCTTCTACCTGCTCATAAATATTAGACTGGAAAATAGTCGCTTGAACCTTGTTTTTTATTGCATTTTGCTGGGCTAAATCCAGTGCACGATTATTGATATCCACCATGGTCGCTTGGGCACCATAAGCTTTAACCAAAGACAAGCCTATTGGACCGTAGCCACAACCAACATCAAGAATTTTTTCACCTTTTTCAACATCAAGACATCTTAACAACAACTGACTTCCGAAATCAATCATTTTTTTACTAAAGACACCAGCATCCGTCAAAAAGGTCATCTTTTGCCCAAGTAGCTCAACTCTAAGCTCATGAACATCATGGGTTGCATCTGGATTTTCTGCATAATACATTTTACTCATGATACTATTTTACCATAAAAATAAGTTATTTGTAAATCGTTTACAAAGATAGCAAGCCCTTAAATCATATTGTATTTTCTCAAAAATAATATAAATTCGGATTAACATTAGGGACCTAGTAAAAAGCTCCCAACTGCCATGGTAATCGGAAAAGCAAAAATGCAAGCAAGACCAAAAAAGAAGAGCCAGCACTTTCTTTTAAAGAAAGCTAGCACAAGGTAGCCAAGACCTATGAGGGGCAATAAGATAAACAAAACAAAAGTGGTCCAGTTATGGCTCTGAGTTCCTATCGTAAAGGAGAAATTCACCCAGTTTGGTGATAACCATAAAACAACTACAAATAGACTGATAAAAACCAGCGCCTTTTCTCTTAATCTAGCTTTCATCTTAACACCTCCTTTATAGGTTTTCCCCCTTATATTTTAACAAAGAAAGCGCTTTTCTTCAATCTCTATCAATTATTGGAAACGAATGACAAGTCATTGGGAGCTATAAGGTATCACAGTCAGGATAAAACAACAAATTTATTGTCTATAATCAGACGCATTTTGATTACTATTGCTTCACCTTCAAATACTTAATTATCAACAGGATTCCCAAGAAGATGTTTAGATAAAAGCCCAACTGATAAGTTTGTGTCAGGATTTCCAAACTTGTCCACAGGCGTATCAAATCTTCTATTGACATGCGGAATAAATAACCCTCTGTAGCAATCCACAAAATCAAAAATAGATAACTACCAGCAGCAAGGAATTTTGTCCAACCTTTCCTTAACAACCATGCAATGAGGAGTGAACAAATGAAAATAGTTGTTACAATGGCATAATCCATTAAAAATGTAAAACCGTAATAAATTTCCACAAAACGTCTACCATTATCCACATTGACTCCTTTTATAAAAGGTAAAGCAAAACTTAAAATAAAACAGAGTTCCAATATGTAATTTTTTAAGATTTTCATAGTACACCTCCTATGAGTTGTGAACTAAAAAGCCCCCTTTATTAGCTGATAAAATCAGGAGAAATCAGCTCCTACTTCATCAATAAATTGTTCATTCTCTATCTACTTATAGTATATACTACTGACTTATCACATTCAAGAAACCGCTTTATTTTTTTAGCTTTTTATGGTATGATAGACAAAATATCTAGGGGAAAACAAATGACCAACGAATTTTTACATTTTGAAAATATAAACCGCGAAACTTGGCAATCCCTGCATCGCAAATCCACACCGCCATTAACTGAGGAAGAACTGGATTCTATCAAAAGTTTTAATGACCAGATTAGTCTTCAAGACGTTACAGATATCTATCTGCCACTGGCACATCTGATTCAGATTTACAAACGTTCCAAAGAAGACCTTGCCTTCTCAAAAGGCATTTTCCTTCAAAGAGAGAGTAAAAAACAGCCCTTTATTATTGGAGTTTCAGGAAGTGTCGCTGTCGGTAAATCAACCACTAGTCGTCTCTTGCAAATTTTGCTTTCTCGTATCGTTCCTGAAGCAAGTGTTGAGCTAGTTACTACGGATGGTTTTTTATACCCAAATAGTGTCTTAATTGAGCAAGATATCCTCAACCGCAAGGGTTTTCCTGAGAGCTACGATATGGAAGCTTTGCTTAATTTTCTAGACCAACTCAAAAATGGTCAGGATGTTGATATACCTGTTTATTCCCATGAAATTTATGATATCGTGCCGGGTCAAAAACAACAAGTAGAAGCTGCTGATTTTGTCATTGTTGAGGGAATCAATGTGTTCCAAAATCCACATAATGCCCGTCTCTATATTACTGATTTCTTTGACTTTTCAATCTATGTCGATGCCGCTGTCGAAGACATTGAAAGTTGGTATTTGGATCGATTCTTAAAACTCCTTAGCTTTGCTCAAGATGATCCAGTCAACTATTACTACCGTTTCACTCAACTTCCTCTTAGTGAAGTCAAGGATTTTGCTCACCAAGTTTGGACCAGTATCAACCTCACCAATCTCCAAAATTACATTGAACCGACACGAAATCGTGCCGAGGTCATTCTCCATAAATCTAAAAATCACGAAATTGATGAAATTTACTTAAAAAAATAATTTTCCCTTGTCAAAACGTAAGTTTTCAGATATAATGGTATAGTTAGTAAAAATGGAGGTAAGAACATTGGCAAACATTAAATCAGCTATCAAACGCGCTGAATTGAACGTTAAACAAAACGAAAAGAACTCAGCTCAAAAATCAGCTATGCGTACTGCTATCAAAGCTTTTGAAGCAAACCCATCTGAAGAACTTTACCGTGCTGCCAGCTCAGCTATCGATAAAGCAGAAACTAAAGGTTTGATCCACAAAAACAAAGCTAGCCGTGATAAAGCACGTCTTGCAGCTAAACTTGGTTAATCATTAACTGCATACAAAATGAGCTCCTCGGAGCTTTTTTTGTGCACATTTTCTGGAGGTTATTATGAAAATAGCTATCATTGGATATTCTGGATCAGGCAAATCTACTCTGGCAGAAAAACTTGCTAAGCACTACTCCATCCCCAAACTTCATATGGATACTCTCCAATTTCAACCAGGGTGGCAAGATAGTGACCGTGACTGGATGCATAACGAAATGAAAACTTTTCTAGTCAAAAACAAAAACTGGGTCATTGATGGCAACTACTCTTGGTGTTGTTATGAGCAAAGAATGGACCAAGCTGACCAGATCATTTTTTTAAACTTCTCTGCTTGGAATTGTTTGCTAAGAGCCTTTAAGCGCTATTTAAAATACAGAGGAAAAGTGAGAGAAAGTATGGCTAAGGGATGCCCCGAGCAATTCAACTGGGAATTTATCCGTTGGATTCTTTGGGATGGACGAACTAAAAATGCTAAGGCAAGATACCAACACTTAAACAATACTTACCCTGCAAAGATGCGCATTCTCCATTCTCAAGCAGAGATTGATTGTTTTTTGCGATCTTTAAAAAAATAAACAATATAGTAGCATTTCATTAAAGTCAGCATGGACTGAATGACTAAAAATAACTCGAGCAATTTATAAATCAACAATATAGTAGATTGAATTTAGAACAGTACACTACAACTGCTAAAAATATTTCTAGAAATTAGTTTGACTTTTCTAATCTCTCTGTTCACATCTTATTTCAATCCACTATAATATTCCCCTAGAAATGAAGAGAATCTTGTTCATAGTTTCTGAGTTCGTAATACAAAAAAACTGAAAGAAGTATAGTCCTACTTCTTTCAGTTTTTTATTGTCTCAATTTAGAAAAAACTTCTCCGATATTACCTTCGATAACTAAATCAGCTTGGCTATCTTGAGGAGTGCTGGACTTGTTGATAACGACAAGATTTGACCCTGAAAAATAATTGATTAGGCTAGCTGCAGGATAAACGACTAAAGAAGTTCCACCAATGATCAATAAATCTGCTTGCTGAATGGCTCGAGCTGCTCGACTAAATACGTCCATATCTAGTGATTCCTCATAAAGGGTTACATCAGGTTTGACTACCTTGCCACAATCTAAGCAGTGGGGAACTGGACCTTCAAGTGCCAAAAATGCATTCAAATCATAAAAGCGATGACAGCCCAAACAGTAATTACGATCTGCACTACCATGCAGTTTCAAAACTTTTTCAGAACCCGCCATTTCATGGAGACTATCGATATTTTGCGTCACAATCGCCTTTAATTTACCTGTTTTTTCTAACAACGCTAGATAATTATGTGCTAAATTTGGCTTGGCATCTGGATAGACCAGATATTTTTTGTAGAAATCAAAAAAATCCTCTGGATAGCGCTCAAACATGGTGCGTGATACCAGTTGCTCGGCAGTAAAATGGCGCCCCAACTTAAGACTATAAACACCATCAGAACTTCGAAAATCTGGAATATTAGATTCTGTAGAAACCCCTGCACCACCGAAAAAGACAATTCTTTGACTTTGGTCAATGATTTCCTGTAGTTGTGCAATTTTATCCATTTCACCCCTCCTTAAGTTTTTTGTTCTAAAAAAGTTGAAAACCTCTAGCTATTGTCAAGCAGGCTTTCAACTTTATTTGATTATGATTTAGATATTAAACTGACTAGTCTCGGTTCTTTGACACAATTTGACGTTCTTCAAAGTCCTTATTCTCATCTATTAGAAGATTGAAGCAATGAACATGCTTATCATTTTGAGAACAAGAGTAATCACATGAATGGAATCTAACTTTAGTCTGCAATCAAGGTTTCTAGACCAACCTTCATCATATCTGTGAAAGTATTTTGGCGCTCTTCTGCAGTTGTATCTTCATCTGGATTAACCAAACTATCTGAAATAGTCATGATAGCAAGAGCATCAACATGGTGTTGAGCAGCAAGATAGTATAGCGCCGCCGCTTCCATTTCCACAGCTTTCACCCCCCATTTTCCAAGCTCAATGTTCTTTTCAAAGTAATTTGAATAGAAGACATCTGAAGACAAGACATTCCCAACGTGAGTAGTCATACCAAGATCTTTGGCGATATGGTAGGCTTTATCTAGCAAATCAAAGCTAGCGATTTGTGGAAAATCATATTGAGGCCAGTCATTGCGGATAATGTTTGAGTTGGTAGCAGCTGCTTGCGCCAAGACCAATTCACGGACGTGAACATCCTCATTCAAAGAACCAGCAGTTCCCACACGGATCAATTTTTTCACACCGTAATCGACAATCAATTCACGTGCATAGATGGAGATTGATGGCATTCCCATCCCTGTTCCCATGACAGATACACGATGGCCCTTGTAAGTTCCAGTGTAACCAAACATGTTACGGACTTCATTGAAGCATACAGCGTCTTCAAGAAAATTCTCAGCGATAAACTTCGCACGAAGAGGATCCCCAGGAAGAAGAATTTTATCAGCAATTTCACCCTGCTTAGCAGCAATATGGATAGACATAGTTTATGATACAAAGAGCGACCAGAAAGCGACTGAAAATTAGGAATCTGACGAGAAATCCTGATTTCACAGTCAGATTATCTATTTTCCGAGCTTTCCGCTCGTGTTCAAATCTGAACACATGCTCTACCTTTCTGTTGTTTTTAATTTGTTAATGAATCCAAAAATGCATAGAGTTTTGCATTCATTTCTCGATAAGCATAGTTACGAATAGCTTCAGGCTTTTGAACATATGTCGATTTTTTGCTTTGTTCTTCCAAAACTTCTTCACCATCCGCAGCAATTAAGAGCTCTACTGCTTCTGGATCAAATTCCAAATGAGCTTGGAAGGCATAGTGTTTAGGACTAAAGCGAATAATCTGACGTGGACAGCCTTGACTGGTCGCAAGGACGACAGCATTCTTTGTCAAACCTGGCATATCTCCATGCCAGTGGCCGGTATTTAAAGTTTGTCCAAAAACTTTGACATGATTGTCTTTTAATCCAGCTTCAGTTAGCGTTATTGGAAAAACACCAATCTCACGCTCTGGACTATGTTCATACTCTGCGCCATAAGCAACCGATAGGAGTTGAGCACCAAGACAGACACCAACAATATAACGATCTGCCTTCATAGCCTTTTGAATCAGCTCAATCTCTGCCTGAGGATTGTAGTATGGAAAAGTTTCCCGATCTTCATCTGGCGATTGAGGTCCCCCCATCACAATTAAGAAGTCGATTTCATCCACTGTCTCTGGTAAGGCTTCATTCTCATAGACTTTGGTCGTGGTCACTTGATGGCCACGATCCTGTGCCCATTTTAGATAAGCACTCGGCACTTCAAAGGTTTCATGCAGTACAAAATGTACCTTCATCGTTTCTTCTCCCATCTCTTTCGAATCACGTAAGACAGACCAGCCGCAAGTACAAGCGGAATTGTCAAACTCCAAGTTTGGCCTGTAAATCCAAGGCTCAGGGCAATGGCTGTCAGAGGAGCTTTTAAGGTCGTCCCTAAAAAGACGGTCGCTCCTAGTAACATCCCTAGAGCAGGATCTAGATGAATCCCAACTGTTGTCAAAAGCAAGGTCACTAGGTAGCCAGAGCCAATCCCTAAGGCAAATGATGGTGTTAAAGTTCCCCCATAAGCACCATTGCGTAAGAGGAGATAAACCAGAATCCCCTTCACTGCAAGAGCCAGTGGAAGATAAGGAATCGACTGGCTAGACAAGAGGGCTTGCGCTAGTACCTGGCCATTTCCCATAAAGATAGGGAAAAAGATTGCTAGGCCCCCCAGCACTAGAAAGGCTAGCGGAAGAGCCCAAAGAATCGTCCCATCCTTCCGCCGTTTGTAACTAGCCCGCTTGGCTAGGAAAGCAAAGACCAGAGCCAAGGGAGTGACCAAGAAAGCAATCACAATAGCCTGTAAGAAACTGCTAGCCGACCATGAGACTGCGGACAGGTGATAAATAGCCTCCTGACCAACGATGGACTGAGCGACCCATGTGGCCAGATAAGTGCTGGTCAAAACCAGTAGAAGGTTCTGCCAACTGTAGGCGAGTCCTAAGGTCTCAAAAACAAACAAGCTACTGGCAAAGGGAACTTGATAGACCGCAGCTAAACCAGCTCCAGCACCACAGGCAATCAAGACTTTTCGCTCTTTGAGGGCTAGAGAAAAAGCTTTCGCCAAGCGACCAGCTAGAAGAGCCCCGACCTCACGTGGTGCTCCTTCTTTTCCGACCGATGCACCTGCTCCGACAATCGCAACCTGCATACCTGCATGAAGGAACTGGGCTAAGGGCGGTGGTTCCCTGTCTCCAGCTAAGTCAATTTGCTGGCGAATAGACAGAATCTTATAACGCTTTTGCAAGGCATACCAAAAACCAGCTGCCAAGCACCCAGTCACACATAAGACCAAAAATCTACGGAGACCTCCAGCTTCTTGAAATTGCTGGAGTAAATCCGACTTATCTTGGCCAAAAGCCAGCCCTTGCACCCCTTCTAGTAGATAATGACAGGCAATTCCGACCAGACCCGTCCCTATTCCTAATGATAAAGTGGCTAGAAGCACTCTCAGTCCATAGGGCATACTTTGGAGTCGTACTCTCATAGTCTTACAATTCTGCAAGAATAGCTTTAAGCAATCCTTTAAAATCTCCTTTGACACGTTCGGTAACTTCTACTACTTCTTCGTGGTTAAGTTCCTCTTGGAAACCAGCCGCAAAGTTGGTAATACATGAAATACCAAGAACTTTCAAGCCAGAGTGAGCTGCCACGATAACTTCAGGAACAGTTGACATACCGACAGCGTCTGCACCAAGAGTCTTATAAGCACGGATTTCAGCTGGAGTTTCATAAGTTGGACCAGTTACACCGATATAAACACCGTCATCAAGTTTAACACCAAGCTTTTCAGCAACTGCATGCGCTGTAGTACGATATTCTGGAGTGTAGGCTTTTGACATGTCTGGGAAACGTGGACCGAAGTCATCTAAGTTTTCACCGATTAGAGGATTTTGTCCTGTCATATTGATGTGGTCAGTGATAGCCATCAAAGTACCAGGACCAAATCCGATACCTCCAGCAGCGTTGGTTACAATCACACCTTCACAGCCCAAAACTTTCATGACACGAACTGGGAAAGTCACGACTTCAAGCGGATTTCCTTCATAGAAATGGAAACGTCCTTGAAGAGCTAAGACTTTACGTCCTGCAAGTTCACCGTACACCAATTTTCCAGCGTGTCCAACAACAGTCGAACGTCCCCAGTTTGGAATCTCAGCATAGTCTACCACAACTGGATTTTCGATTTCTTCAGCAAGTTCTCCAAGTCCTGATCCAAGAATCAAGCCGAACTCTGGTGCTTCTACTCCCTTTTCTTTTAAGAAAGCAGCTGTTTCATTGATTTTTGCTAATAATGTCATTGTCTGTCTCCTTTATAATCTTTTAAAAATTGACCGATTTTGTCAAAGGTTTTTGCATTTCGAATAGTAATATTACGATAGAAAGGCATCTTAAGCAGGAACTTGTGATAGGCTGTTTTGGTATAGGTTTCTTCTGAGAATTTGCCCCAGAAAATTCCCAGTTTCCCGAAATGAAGCACTTCATCTACCAGTTCCATACTTTCGACTTTCTCGATGACTTGCTTGATATCCAGTCCCTCAGTATAAAAGAGAACATCCTTTCGAGCCATTTCTTGGAACCACCATTCCGGAAGAGTTCTAATCTCCTCTTCGTAATCTTCTTGACTTAACAAGGAAAAATGTTGGATAAATGGATAATGTTCTTTAAAGAAATCCTGTAACCTCTCAACCAACTGAGTTCTAGGCATGCTAGTATCAAAGAAAATATTGCCACTATTGATGTAGGTTTCAACATTTTCTAATCCCAACTCTGTCAATTCTTGACGCAACTGTGCCATAACCACCTTATGTTTCCCACCGACATTGATCCCTCTAACCAGTAATGCAAAACGAGTCATCTTAAACTAATTTATCTAAGAAGCTTTCACCAATCATAGCCTTATCTACGCCAAAGTTATCAGCGATTGTCGCAGAAATATCTGCAAAATGACCGATTGGTAGGTGTCCATTTCCTTTTAGTGATGGACTGTATGCCAAAAGTGGAATATATTCACGAGTATGGTCAGTACCAGCATAGGTTGGATCATTTCCGTGGTCAGCAGTAATCAAAAGAAGATCGTCTTCTCTCATTGTTGCCATGATTTCTGGCAAACGCTCATCAAACTCATGCAAACAATCACGATAGCCATGTGGATCACGACGGTGTCCATATAAAGCATCAAAGTCTACCAAGTTTGTAAATGAGAATCCTTTTTCAAACTCAGGTAGTCTCATCGTTGTCAAAAGCGTGTCAATCCCGTGGCTATTGGACTTATTGTGACCCATATCATGGTTAACCCCAGCACCATTAAAGATATCGCTAATCTTACCTACTGAATAAGTATCAATGCCTGCTTCGTTCAATTTATCCAAAACAGTTGGTGCAAATGGTGATACGGCCAAGTCACGACGATTTGCAGTACGTGTGAAGTTTCCAGGCTCCCCAACATAAGGACGAGCAATAATACGTCCCAGAAGAGCTGGACGCTCTAAAGTAATCGAACGAGCGTACTCACAAATACGATAGAGTTCATCCAAAGGAATGATCTCTTCGTGGGCTGCGATTTGAAGAACTGGGTCAGCTGATGTATAGATAATCAACTCGCCAGTTTCCATTTGGCGTGGTCCAAAGTCATCGATTACTGCTGTTCCTGAGTATGGTTTGTTGGCTTCACGAATTATTTTACGACCTGAGAATTCTTCAATCTTTGTAAGGATTTCTTCTGGGAATCCATTCCAGAAAGTATCAAACGGTTCAGTGATGTTGAGGCCCATGATTTCCCAGTGACCTGTCATAGTGTCTTTACCTAGTGACACTTCCTCAAGTTTAGTGTAGTAACCGCTAGGATTTGCTTCTGCGGGAACGGTTTTAAGCGCTGTCTCACGTTCAATGTTCCCAAGACCAATCTTAGCCATATTCGGTACATTCAAACCTACTGATTTTGAAATGTGTCCAAGCGTGTCAGATGCTCCATCTGGAACCCCTGCATTGACAAAGTTATGAGCATCTGGTGCCGCACCGATTCCTACAGAATCGAGTACCACCAAGTGAATACGTTTAAATGTTGACATCATTTGCCTCCTTTATTTCCCTTTTGTTGAAGTTAAAACCTGAACGCCAGCTTGTCCTGCAACGATCACTTTATCAACCATTTGATTAAATAAACCGTGCTCAACAACACCAACCTGAAGATCCAATTGACGACCAAAAGCGATCGGATCTTCAATAACACCTAAATCAAGGTCAATGATGAAATTTTTCATATCCGTCACAAAGCGTTGGCCATCTTTTTCACGAAAACTTGGCTTATAACCAGCCTTTTCAAAACGACGGAAAACCTGTTCTGCTCCGTATTGGACAACTTCGACAGGTAGTTTAAAAGCGCCCAGTTTTTCAACCATTTTACTCTCATCTACCACCCAGATATACTGTTTAGTTGGTGTCGCAACTACTTTTTCCATTAGAAGTGCACCACCGCCTCCTTTGATACCATTAAACTGACGATCCACCTCATCAGCTCCATCAACAGTCACATCAACCTCATCCACCTCATCAATAGACTTAAGCGGTATATTCAAGCATTGTGCCTGATTCGTCGTTACACTCGAAGTCGTTACGGCTGTAATTTGAAGTCCTTCCTCCTTGATTCTACGACCAATCTCCTCTACGAAATAATAGGCAGTCGAGCCTGTTCCAAGTCCTACAACCATTCCATCGGTTACGAACTCAGCAGCCTTGATGCCTGCTATTTTTTTCAGATTTTCCACTTAAACACCTCCAAACAAAAAGCTACTTTTATTATAACATGAATACGCTTTAAATTCATCCTTGCACTAGAAAAACCCGAACATTTTATGTCGGGTTTCTGATTCTTATTTAACCATATCAGGATCGTAGTCATAAAATCCTGTGTCAAGGAAACGATTTTTGGGATGGAGTTTACGAACTTCCTCATCCAGCAAGAAGGCTTGGTCATGGCTAAAGTTACCCTCTTCAATCAAACTGCGAGCTTGGATGAAAAGTTTAGCAATCTCAACAAAGTCTTGCCCTGGAGTATAAAGCCCCTCTAGCTTCCAATGAGTGAAACCATGTTCTACCAACTCTGTCAATTTTGTCATCAAATCAAGGTCATTGTTGGCAAAAATGTGGGTTCCATGATTGTCTTCAAAAATGGAATAGTGGCTCTCTGGATCACTTGGCTCCGCCAAGAACAAATCACGTTGACGTGTTTTTTCATCATCAATTTGAGTGAAATTATAGTAGTTTTGTAAGAGTGGACGCTTAGAATGATGGATGACACTAGCACCGTAAACCAAAACTTCAGCAGGAATTTCCAAAATCTCCGGCATCTTGAAAAGTTCAGCGGATGGAATTTCGCGGGCCAAAACAGCCTCAGATGCGCCAGCCTTTTGCCCCCAGAAGTTAATCTGACGACTGCTGGTAACCATGGTTGAGGCATCGTAAATCGTTTTGAAAGAATAGTTATCACGGTTAACCACATAAAAGACACCTGCGTCCCCAACTGTGATATAGTCCGTTTTGATTTCTTCTAAAAAGTCCAAGAAGGGCTTGATACGGTCCATCATGTCTTGGTGCATAAGAGCATTAACCGCAACGATTAATTCCTTACCGGCATCATGAATGATTTTTGCGATTTCACGCAATTCTTCATGACTAAAGGTAGTTGGCAAACGAAGTCCAAAATCTTTCTCACCGACATAGATGCGGTCAACTCCCGCCTCTAGTAATTCTTTTACTTGTTCAATGCTTTCAGCAGTTGCTGTAATAATAATCTTTTCCATAAGAAAAATTATACCACATTTCTGAAAAATCAGCTATGGGCAATCTATTTTTTAAGAAAAGTTATACTCTTCACTTTTAGAAACATAAAAAGTGAACTACCTTTACTAGAGTTCACTTTATATTCTTTTATGCTTGTATTTCTTCAACAAGGTGACCATCATTCATGATAAAGACACGATCGACCTTATCGAGAAGTCTGGTGTCATGCGTAATCATCACTACTCCTCTTCCCTGCTCATGTGCAATTGAAGCAAGCATATCCGTTACTTGGTAAGCTCTTTGGGTATCAAGACTAGCCGTTGGTTCGTCAGCAAGAACGATGCTAGGATTGTTATAGAGTGCTCTGGCAATTGCTGCTCGTTGACGTTCTCCCCCAGATAAGGCCTTGGGATAATAATTTTGAACTTTGTTCAGGTCCAACAAATCAAATAACTCTTGGCGGTCACTTTTCGAAGATTTGTCTTTATCTAGTCGATCAATTAGGTCTAATTGTTCCTTAACAGTTAAAAAAGGAATCAGGTTTGAAGCCTGTAATATAAAACCAAATTCCTTAAACCGAAGATCTGTTTTCTCTTTTTCAGTCAAATTACCCGTTTCTGTTCCCTTTACTAAAATCTTCCCACCTGAAGGCTCCTGCAACTGCCCTAAGGTGGTCAAAAAGGTTGTTTTACCAGATCCAGAAGGACCAACTATGGCAACAAATTCACCTGCATTTAGTTGAAAGTTCGTCTCGTGTAGTGCAATGACTTTCATATTTCCTTCTCCATAGCTTTTCGTCACTTGCTTCATTTCTATCAATGGTGTCATGTAGGTCTCCTTATCATTCTGCAATAGCCGTTATTGGATCAACCTTGAGCAAACGAGGGAGAGAAATCACTCCTCCAAGTAACGCCATCAAGCAAATTCCCAAACTCAATCCTAAATATGCTAACCAACTTGGATAGAAAACGAAGGTTGCAGGTAGAACAAGAATGACACCTACAATCGCCAATAAGGCTAGACCGATCCCAAAACCTGCCAGCAATATAATTTGACAAAAAAGCGACCAAACAATAGTTTTAACCTGAATTCCTTGGGCTCTCATAATTCCATAGAGGCCTAGTTTTTGAATGGTAATAATATAAATGAAAATACCAATAATAAGACCTGATATGATAATCATCGCTAAAATCATGCCTGAAAATACGTTTACTTGAGGTGTGTAGCCCGGAATATGGGCAATCATGTTTTGAATGGTTAATTGACTTAAACCATCAGCAGATAGCTGAACATCATTTTTTAAGACCAAATCAGAAATCGAGCGACCTGCATTCAGACTACCTTGCAAAGTCCAATAGCTTGTCAAATTTGTAAATACTACAGGTTCTGTAAAAAATTTATTCCCTTTCGTAAGTCCAACGATGATATAAGAATTTTCACTTCCATTCAGTTGAATGACATCGCCCAGTTTTATTCCATAGTTTTCTAAAGACTGATCCACGACAACTTCATTGTCACTTTCTGGGTAATGGCCCTCAATCAAGGAAGGAGAGATAAAACTATCCCAATCCTGTGCAAAAATAGAGATGTTTACCTTCTCACTATCATTGACGAGATTGGTCACCGCAAACATATACCCCAAAGGTGCTGCATCTTCGGAAACCTGATCCTGATAATTCTTTTCTGGAATAAAGGATGCTGTCAGATTATCATTTGCATAATCTGATAAAACAATTCCTGTCGCTTGCCAATTATCCACGGCTGCTCTATTATTTCTAACAAGCCCCAGAGCTAAACTTGTCATAAAAAAGACCATAAACGCTATAAGAAAGATCGTCGTTAAAATCAAACTATAACGAAGTTTATTTTTTAAAATTTCCTTGATTGCAAGATACACTGCAAATCTCCTTTTACTTTTCTAAGAGTGGAAAAAGCTCACTCAGCATCAAAAATAAAAGACAGAAAAATCTGTCTTTCATGCAAATCTTTTCATTCATCCTACAAAGTGGTTCTAAATCTACGGATACAACCAGCAATTGCTACTTATATTTATTTCGCTTCCTCATTACAAAAACTTGAACAGGCAAGATGTTTTGAGTTGTTCACCCATCCTATCACCTTTGGGTAAGAGTGTCAAGAAATTTGTTTCATCATTTGAAAACAGACTTTATTCTTTTTGTAACCTTACTGTAATAATTTTTTTCTTGAAAAATGGTAAAATGAAAGAGTACTGTTAAGGAGAGAATCATGCCCGTAAGAAAATATCAATCGTATGAGTTTGAAGAAGAGGAAACTCAAACAGCGCTCTATCAAGACTATGTTCCAGAAACCACTTCCGTTGCTAGTTTGAAGGAAGTCCTTTTCTTTGTAAACATTGCTTGTTTTTGCGTCTTTTTAGCTTTGTTTAGCTTTATCTTTTTAGCCCTCAAGTTTAATACAGTTCTGGCTTTTAGCCTAGCAATTGCCTTGAGTTTAGCAGCATCAAACATTCAACGTTCGATAATTAAGAAGAAATTATATTAGATTCAAAAGGTCGGGATTTTTGTCCCGACCTTTTTTTCTACGATAGCTAAAGAGCTGCGACTAGAAAAGCGATACTTGGTCTACCGCTTTCTAAGTCACAGCCTTTTTTTATTTATTTTTACGCTTGGATGGTGTTTGGATGGCGATTTTTACTTCAAAAATCGTCCCGTGTGGTTTGTTATCCTTAACACTGATGGTTCCTTTTAAGGCATCAACAATCTGTTTTGCTAAGGACAAACCTAACCCAAAGCCGCCTTTTTGGCGAGTACGAGCTTTGTCAACTCGATAAAAGCGATCAAAAATTTTCTTTTTATCTGCTGCAGAAATACCAATTCCATCATCAGCTACTGACAAATAGAGATTACGCTCCGTCGTAGCAATGACAAAATGAATATCTCCTTCTTCTTCTGTGTACTTGACAGCATTGTCAAACAAGATAGTCATGAGTTGTTTAAGAAGAAGCTTATCTGTTATGATGGTCCGATGAATACGATTTTCAAAATGAAAAGCACGGTTATTTTCAGACGCAATCATTTCATAGTTGGTAAAGGTTGTGTTAAAGAAATCCGGCTCTACCTCTCCTAACTCCGGTTTAATGCCGTCATCACGACGAGCTAAATTAAGTAGATTAGTCGTTAAAAAGCGCATGTTCCGAACTTCTTCTAGACTGGAGGCAATACTCTCACTTGACTCCATAATGGTTGCCTCAGGTTTTCTGAAAAGAGTTTCTAGACGATTTTGAAGAACAGCCAGTGGAGTTCGTAACTCATGACTGGCATTTTCCACAAAGCTCTGTTGCTTTTGCATACTCTCAAGCAAGGGTTTTACACTAACACGCGCAAGGTAAAGGCTGGCAAGGATGGATAAAATCCAGAAGCTAGCCATGACTACCACGATTAATTGCTCATGATTTTGACTGATTTGCTCTATCTGACTGGTATTCATCAAAACCGCTGCATACTTAATATTGGTCGAGACAGAATCAATGTTTATTTCAGATAGAATCACTCGGTAAATCTCGTCCTGACCGTAACTATTCTGAACATGAAGTTGTCGAATATGATTCAAATCCTTTTTATTAAAAGTAATCTTATCAAGACCTAAAAAGCGGTTGCCAGTCACTAATTGATTCAAATTTGAATCCAACAAAATCACTTCCGTATTGGAACTGACCGTTGGTTTTTTATCCGTTGATGGAGGAACGGATTGACTATTGAGATCTTTGACTTCATCTGTTGCTCGATTGACAGCCAACTGGATGACATCTTGAGGATTGCCACTGAGAGACAGAAGCTTCTCATCCACTGAGGTGTAGAGACTAGAGTGCATAACCTGCAAGATAATCAAGGTCATAGCAGAGAAAATCAGAGTAAATACTCCAAAGTTACGGATAAAGTAGCTAAAATCTTCTGCATACCAATTCTTTTTAAATTTATTAAACATGTTTTAAAATATACCCAACACTACGCAAGGTTTGGAGGTTTTCAGCAAAGACTGATCCCTTTAATTTCTTACGAACTTTTGATACGTAAACCTCTACGACAGAGATAGTCGTATCACTGTCGAATCCCCACAAACGGTCAAAAATCTGGGTTTTGGGTAAGATTACATTTTGATTTTGGAGGAAATAAACCAAGAGATCAAATTCTTTACCCAATAATTCAACAGCAGTCTCATTGACTTTAACCTCATTAGTAGAGAGATTGACAGTCAAATCACCATAGGAAAGGGTGTTTTCATTGAACTTACCAGAACGTTTAAGCAAGGCCTGGATACGCATCTTGAGTTCTTCTAGATAAAATGGTTTTGTTAGATAATCATCTGCCCCAAGTTCAAATCCGTGTCCCTTATCATCGAGACTTTCCTTGGCTGTCATGATCAGAACAGGAGTCGAAATGCCTTTTTCACGCAATTCTTTTAAAACTTGGAACCCATTTTTTTCAGGCAACATCAAGTCCAATAGAATCAAATCATAAACACCACTTTCAGCCTCATAAAGACCTTCCTCACCATCAAAAACCTGCATGACATCTGCAAAATCATCCAAGAAATCAAATACTGAATTAGACAGGCCTAGGTCATCTTCCACTAATAGAATTTTGATCATCAAAAATTCCTCCTTATTATACCTATTATAGCAAAAATATCTTAAAAAAAAACTCAACTTCCCTTGTTTTTCCTAGAGAAAGTTGAGTTTTTGGAATCTATTTAGACTAGAATCTTTTAAGCTTTGCTATATTGAGCTACAACTGCTTCAACTGCTGCTTTTTCACGCTTGATCAATTCAACGCGAGCTGCGATATCCTTAATCCCCATGCGGATATTACGGCTAAGGGCAAGGTCAGAAAGTTGTGGTTCATAGAATGCCTTGTATTCTGCTAAGCGTTGCTCTGTTTTAAAGATGTGTGATGGGAAGATGACAAAGCTGTCAAAACTCATATCACCACCAAGAGCTGCCTTAATCCAATCCCAGTTTTCACGTGCCCACACCCATACAGTTTCTTGAGTTGCTTGGTGTCCGAGGAATTGGAGATACCATGCTGAAAGGTCCTGTGGTTTCACGACAAATTTGTCCTTCCAAGTTGCAAGCAGTGTTTGGATGTTCTCTGCATCTGTCGCATAAGCAAGGGCTGCTGCTAATTGACGTTTAAAGGCGGCATCTGTCGCATGAGTATAAAGATCGAGATAAGTTGCGACCAATTCCTTAGTCTCATGGTGTTTCATTTCATTGATGAGAACTTGTGAACGAATAGCTGCTGGAAGTCCTGCAAGATTTTCTTTATGGGATGCGAAGATTTGACTAGCAACCTGACTAGCTTCTTCATCATTTGAACGAATCATCATAGAAATGGTTAATTGACGAACCAATTCATCCTCATCAGATTCACCCTCTTTAGCTTCGAAACCAAGACGATCATAGTTGTAACGAGCCAGTTTAGCAATAAGGGCTTTAAAGGCTTTTTCTGCCTCTGTTCCTTCATCAATGAAGCGTTCAAGGGCTGTAATAACTTGAGAAACTGCAGCAACAACTAGGTAAGATTCTTCTTGTGCCAATTGATCCACTACTGGAAGCAAGTCTGCGTATGAAATGTGCCCAGCTTCAGCAAGCAAACGACGTTCTTGGACGATTTGAAGTTTACTTGTGTTATCAAGTTCTACTAATTCTGAAAGAACAGCATCCAATAAGTCGCCTTGATAGTCTGTAATGTAATGTGCTGTATTTTCAGTGTTAAGACGAAGTGCTCCTTCATTTTCAGCAAGAAGAGCTGCATAACCTGGAATTTCGATGCTCTCAGTTTCGAGAGTATCTGGCAAGCCTTTCCAGTTACTGTTAAGTGGCACTACCCAGAGACGGTTCTTGTCTTCGTGTTCACCGATGAAGAATTGTTTTTGTGAAATCTTCAAAACATCATTTTCAACTGTGGCAGTAAGGACTGGATAACCAGGTTGCTCCAACCAAGAATCCATGAAGGCTGCTACATCACGACCAGATGCTTGTCCGAGTGCATTCCAAAGGTCACGACCAATGGTATTTCCGTATTGGTGTTTTTCAAAGTAAGCATGCAAACCTTTGGCAAAATCAGCATCCCCTAGCCAACGGCGAAGCATGTGCATGAGACGGCTTCCTTTGGCATAAACGATAGCACCATCGAAGAGCGTATTGATTTCATCTGGGTGGCTAACTTCAACGTGGACAGATTGAACGCCATCTGTCGCATCACGTTTAAGAGCAGCTGGCACTCCACCTGTTTGGAAGTCTTCAAAGATATTCCAACTTGGCTCGATGGCATCCACACAGACGTATTCCATCATATTCGCGAAACTTTCATTGAGCCAGAGGTCATCCCACCACTTCATCGTCACAAGGTTACCAAACCATTGGTGAGCAAGCTCATGGGCAATAACTAGAGCTACTTGTTGACGGCTGGCAAAAGTAGAGTTCTCATCCACAACCAAGTAAACTTCACGGTAAGTTACCAGACCCCAGTTTTCCATAGCACCAGCTGAGAAGTCAGGAAGGGCAATGTGAAGAGATTGAGGAATAGGGTACTTGACTCCGTAGTAATCTTCGTAAAACTCGATTGAGCGAACTGCGATGTCTAGTGAGAAATCAAGGTTTGAAAGTGGATGTGCCTTGGTTGAGTAAACGCCTACCAAAGTACCATTTTTTGTTTTAGCAGTTACCCCTTGCAAATCACCAGCAACGAAAGCTAGCAAGTAAGAAGACATACGTGGAGTTGTCTCAAATTTCCAGATACCAGTTTCCTTGCGGTTTTCAACGTCAATCTCTGGCATGTTAGACAAGGCCAATTCACCTTCTGCTTGGTCAAATCGAAGAGCTAGGTCAAAGGTTGCTTTGGCTTCTGGTTCGTCCACACATGGGAAGGCTTCGCGAGCAAAGTGACTTTCAAACTGAGTTGACAAAACTTCCTTCTTAACACCATCAACTGTATAGTAAGATGGGTAGATACCTGTCATGTTGTCTGTGATTTTACCTGAAAATGCTAGAACCAATTCAACTGAACCAGCTTCTTCAAGTTCGATATGAAGAGCTTCGTTTTCATTATCAACTGTAAATGGACGAGCTTGGCCTGCTACTTCAACAGAAGCAATCTCCAAGTCTTTTTGGTGAAGGGAAATACGGTCACTTTTAGCTTGACCAGTGATGGTTACTCTTCCTGAAAACGTCTTAGTCTCACGACTCAAGTCTAAAAACAAATCATAATGTTCAGGAACAAATTTTTCGATATAATGTTCTACTGCTTGCATCATATTCTCCTATTCTAAATTTATGAGCATATGCTCTAGTTCAAACATACCTATTTTATCATATTTTAAGTCAGAAAAAAGCTTTGGACGGTGATTTCCAAAACTTTCTTCCTTCTAGTAGTCTACAGAGGATAAACCTTGCGAAATTCTTCTAAAACGACCTTGCTGTCAGGTGTAAAAGTCAGTCCGGCCTCGCTCATCCACTCGGTGAAAACCTCCTCATGAACCTGACGCCAATAGGTCAGAGATTTGTCGCCTTCACCTTCCTTGTAGGCATGGTCGGCTGACACTTGATGGAAAGGCTGAACAGAAACCTTTGTAATTTCGATAATGCAGACAGCTTGATCTTGACTGTCTAAAACGACATCAAAGGTCCCTTCTTGTGGAAGGGGTTCGTCCTCTACTGCGTAAAGATCATAAGCTGAGGCAGTTGCTGTTTTTTCGCCTGTAAACACCAAATCCGCTAAAAGGTCTGGTTCCACTCCAAAAGCCCAGGCATCTATCTCATCTCCGATAGAGGGGTTGATTTTCTTGTAGGCATTCCACATTTCTTGAGGTGTCATGGGTTGCTCCTTTGTATTTTTTTACTTTCTTCTTTTACACGTTTGAGATGATCTGGATGGTCAATCTCTAAATTAAAAATCTCCGGAATAGAACTGTAGTGGATAATGCACTCAATCCCCATCTGATTCATTTTTTGTATGAAAGAAGGATTCAGATAGCCTGCTACAGCGAAATCTATCTTTTTCACCCTTGCTTTATCCTGCATCTGTCTCAGCATTTCTAACATAATGGGACTTTCCATATCATGCCACTGACTATTTCTCACAGTGGCAAAAACAAAAGAAGTCAAATCATTCATTCCCACTACAATCTTTGAAATACCAGTTTCCAGTATCCTGTCCAAATCAAAATAAGCTGATGGTAATTCAATCATTGTTCCAACTTTCCCAGTAAAACCATGCTGGCGCAATACTCTAATAGCTTGTTTTAATTGGTCGGCATCATTGACAAAAGGAAAAATAACAGACAGATTGAGATTGGTTTGATAAACTTCTGTAACAACATGTGCTTCAGCATGAAATTCATCCAAACACGCCAGTAAACGCCTAGTTCCTCTATATCCAAATAAGGGGTGGCGTTCATCAAAATACTCTTTAGTCCCGTCTAGATAATTTGCTTCTGCATTTGTTAACTCTGAAAAGCGATACCAGACTTCTTCATCTGGGTACAAATGGCAAATAGTGTCTAGATAATCTTTTACAAATTGCTGACAACTTGGTAACAGGATGTTTTGGTTGAGCTCTCTCAGCAAGTATTCGCCACGAATCATACCAACATGATGAAATAGTTGTGGGTAAATTTTTTCAACAATTCTTTCGCCACTGAGAGCCAGTTGATTTTGCATGTTTTACCTTCCAATTCTTATAGCTTGTCATGTCCAATTCTGGAAATCCTCGTAACTCTGCCTTCACCTTCAATACTAAGGGTGAGGCATTTTCTTCGGTAATCTGCTCAAGAGGAAGCCAAATTGCCTTTGCTGAATCATTGCTTCCGTCAAGAACCTCCTGAGGAAGGGATTTATGAGGGCCTTCGAAATCAAGTTCTATATCATAAAAGGCCATGATATGATGTACTGCGAAGTCTTGCCCCTCTTCTTGAACCATTACATCATAAATTCTAGAATTTGAATAACGGATAAGCGTATAGCCTGTCTCTTCCAAAACTTCTCTCTTGAGGGTTTCTGTCAAACCCTCACCGATTTCCTGACTACCACCAGGTAAATCAAAACGATGCTGATAAGGCCCTCTCGTTTTCTCAATGCAAAGCAATTTCCCATTCTCATAGCAAACGCCATAGACACCAAAGTGTTTTTTGATTTCCATATTCTACTCTTTCTAAAAGTCCAAGATTGCTAGAACACCTTATCCCTTAAAAGGAAAGAGGCTATAGATCTCATGCTCCTTGATATACTTCTTTAGTATCTCCATATTCTCTTCGATTTTTACTTGGATATCTGTCTCTTCACACGTTGACTCAGCAATAAAGAGGTGAATTTTTAATAAATCAGTCAGGTATAGCAGACGACGTTCCATTTCTGATTCAGGGCTTGGAGCCTGCTCGATTTTTGCAAGCTTTTGCTCCAAGCTATCACCATTCAAAAATCTCTGATGAACTCTCCTTCTTATTTTTTGAGTTGATTTCTCCCCTTGTTCTAATGGAGATAAAAGGAGTTTTTTATAGACGAATACCTGATTTTCTTTTTCTCTTTCCAGATAGGCCAATAAACCCAGAGAGCTATCAACAAAGGTCCAAGTGTTATAATTCCCTTCAAATGGAACTTGTATGATCCTATCTAATAATTCCTTAGCCATTTCCTCTTGGCCATCCAGATAAAGTAAATAGGCCAGATGATTTAGCGATTCGAGATAACTAACTTGGGTCTTCTTATTCTTTTTTAAAATTTTATCTAAATAGAGATGTAGGTCTGGATGATTTTCCACTAGCTCAACTACTTCTGATAGCTTCATCTGAAATCCTTTCTATTCTTTTTTAAAATAATTTAAAGAGATTTTAGTCAACTAATCCAACTCTGCTCTACTGAACAAGTCTTTCATAGCTTCGATATCATCGCAAAATTCTTTAAATTCTAAAGAGAATTTAGCCAAGGCGTCCACCTTGGAAGAATAGGCACAAAACATACTTCCTTCAGGATCAAAGTCGATAGCATCGCTTAATTCAGGCATTTTTTCCTCCAAAAATAGCAAAGCTAGCGATTCCCAATCGTAGCCATTTCCTTCGGCTCCTTCGTCTTCTCGAGTATCAAACACTTCCTGTCTATATTCTCCATCAGGGTAATAAATGAGCGACCCTCGAACATTTTTAGGATCCTCATCATATACAAGCAGGCTAAAAGGGGCAATTTTTTCATTTATGTTTTCGTAATCTATCATTTCTTAACTCCTTATTGTATTTGTTAATTATCAATGAAACTGCATAAATCTAGTATGCTTACTAGCTTTCAAAGGTCATAAAGCAATCATGCTGATTATAATAATTCAAAGCTTCGACCAAGTCTTGGAGACTTACATCTGGTTTTTCTTCAAGTGCGACTGCAAGAACGTCAATCAACTGCTCTCCATAGTAGACTAGCCGGAGATCTTGCTCCGATGCATCAGCAGGATAGACATCACTGTCTTCCACGACATCTGGATAATCTGATACCCAATAAAGGCAATCCAGTTTCAGTTCTCCATCCTCCTTGCCATAGAGACAAAAATTATCTGAAGATAACTGGTCCACGCGCAGCTGCTGGATAATCTGCTCTAGTGAAAGTTCTTGGTGTTTTCGCATCCCTTCTCCTTTTTCGTCTTAGTCTTCAACAAAGGAATTCAGAAAATCCTCAAAAGACGGCCATTGGCCGTAGATCTCGGCTGTTTCTTCTAGAACATAGAAGTACACCTTGCCATAATCCTCTGCCCTTAGAGAAAGTGCATAGTTGCCAGAACCAGGATCATAGGCGAAATGGAGAAGGTCTGTTGCCTTAAATCCCGCAGGTACCACCTCATCATCAAACCATGTAAAAGACTTCCTCATCTCCTCAAGTGAATTAAAGGAATTGAAAGGAAAGAGGTGATGTTCATCGTGGACATCCCTTACTTGGGGCTGGCCACCGTTGTACTTGAGATAAAAGTCCATCATAGCCTCCGGTAATTTCTTCCCCATAATCTCCTCAAATTGTAAAAGGTCTTCTTTTGAAATCGGTGAATCTTCATCAAGCATCCTAAACATGATTACTCCCTTCAGTTTTCTACAATTCTTCTTCCAATACCTTATCAATAAATTCATAGACGTTCTTAGCAACTTTTTTCATTTCTAAGGAACCTAAAGCACCCAGGTCATTTTCATAAATGCAATCATCAGAATTTTTCTTGATAAAGTAAGCCAAATCTCCTTCCTGTCCAATCATAAAGTAATCTGGCTCTACTTCCTCAATCTGATAAGTCTCATTTCGCTCTTGAAGATCCTCCTTAGCATACAAACAGATGCCTGAATCTCCAATTTCATAGGGGTCAATCTCTTCCCACTCTGATAAAAACTGATAGTAGAGATTGGGCAAGACAAATCCAAACTCATCTCTTTTCATGGCTTACCTCCACATATTCACTGAGTATCAACTATATTACTTCAAAGACCAACCACCATCAATAGTCAGGATTTGTCCATGCATGGCACTCGCTTTTCCACTTGCTAAGAAAAGGCTAATCTCTGCTACTTCTTCTGGTTCTATCCAGCGTTTGATGGGGGTTGCACTTGCCACCCAGTCCGCCAGACCGCCTGGTTCAAAGTCAGCTGCCGTCATGCCCGTCTTGACTGCACCAGGAGCAATCCCAAAGACCTGGATACCTGCTTCTGCATAGTCCAAAGCTAATTGCTTGGTAAATCCAGCCAAGGCGTGTTTAGAAGAGGTATAGGCGTGACCACCACCGCCTGCTAGATTTGAAGCGATGGAACACATATTGATGATAATCCCATGTTTATGTTCCAACATGTTTGTCAGATAATAGCGGGTCAACTCTACTGGAGTTACGTAATTAATTTCAAAAATCTCTTGAATTTCTTGGGCGGATTGTTCTAGTAAGGGCTTGTAGTCATCCAAAACTCCAGCAGTATTGCACAAAACATCCACCTGAGGACACCAGTCAAAAATAGGCTCCAAGTCCAAGGTCAAATCTCTCTGTAAAAAGTGGAAATCACCCTCTAAGAGTGGATTTCCACCTTGGTCCACTCCATAAACTTGATAGTCCTTCTCTAAAAAAAGTCGAGCCTGAGCCAATCCGATACCTGAACTCACTCCTGTAATGAGTACACGCCTAGTCATGCACTTCTACCCAATCTGTCGCCAAAACATCACAAGGTGTCGGACTCCACATGGAAAAACCTTCTCCTTCTCCAGATACGTTGATGAGGAAATAGGGTGTCACTTCAAGAGCGACCCCGTTTTGCTCGATAGTGTCAAAAAGTTGGACATAGTTTTCAGCTCCACCCCAGCCAGTACGTACATATTTTTTCTTAGCCTTTAGTCCAGGCAAAATTTCTTCAAATGTCATATTTTTCTCCTCTGTTATCTATGAATCTCAATTTAATTATAACAAAAAACCGTTTTTCAACGGCTTTTTGACTGTAATTATTCTGATTTATATAGCTTGAAAAACTATCACCATTGCAACCCAGCTTCTATGATTTCCTTTCTAGAGGCATACTTCCCATTTGGTCGGTGCCATCTTCCTTTTCCATCTCTAAAGTAGCCACCTGTATTACTACTTTGTGATTCTTCTTCTGCTGGTGCTGGTGCTTCAGTTTCCTGCTGTTTCTGTTCTTCTTTAGCCTTCTCTTCTGCTTCTTTTTTAGCTTTTTCTTGTGCTTCTTTTTCTTCAGCTTCTTTCTTGGCTTTTTCCTCGGCTGCCTTAAGCTCTGCAGCGCGTTCTTCAGCTGACTTGACCGTATTCTTTGCAGTACCATCTGAATAATTTATTTCAGCATTGGCTGAAACGTTATCCAAGGCGACATGGGTTACGGAATACTTATCAATTTTTTCCTTGCTACTGCCTAATTTAATTTCAAGCAAATTTCCATCCTGATCAATTCCTACGTACTGTAAGATAATCTGTCTCGGAATCAATTCATTATCCTTATAGACAGCTGTCACCTTATAGTCAAGGTAATAGTTTGGATGATTTGCAAGCCACGAATCTAGTCCATTTTCATAATAGAGCATGCTACTTTGATTTTTGTCATCCGTTCCAGTAAAAGCACCTGTATTTAACCAAGCTGTCATAGGAACTAGATTTCGGCCTTCATCGTTAAGTCCACTAAATTGATACCCAACTAAATGACCGCGATTCATCAGCCAAGCCTCTTTAGAACCATCTCCGTAGTAAAATTTATAGTTATGCCATCCAACTGGATCAAAGGTTAATTTAGCTTCTCTCTTTTCTTTAGGCTCATCACTATCTTTTAGCTGAATGTGAGCATAAGTTGCACGGGATTTTGAATCAAGTTCCCCGAGTTCTAGCTGCTTTTCATTTTTAAAAGTAAGTAAGCCAGCTTCCTTGTATAACTTTATATTATCCTGCGTAGTCTGTTTAGTCGTTACAGGTTCAGCTACTTTCGCCTCTTCTTTATGTTTCGAGCAGCCAACAGATGTCAGTAATGAGAGTAAAACAACAGAAGTCAAAACTATTCTTTTCATTCTATATTCTCCTAAATTATCAAAATATTTATTATATTGTTATTTTATACCATTTTATCATTTATAGTTTGTATTTTCAAACAATTATATAAATATTTTTACAAATTTAAAAAGAACGAGTTAGAATCTCGCTCTTGATAGGATAGCGTTTTAGTCTCTAAGGCAAATCATTCCCTGCTGCTAGGTAAATCTCATACCATTCTTTTCGAGTTAGAGTCAGGTTACTTGCTTGGCTAGCTTCTATCAAATGTTTAGGGTTAGTTGTTCCCACTACTGCCTGCATCTTGGCTGGGTAGCGTAACACCCAAGCGATAGCAATGGCTGATGGGCTCACACCGTATTTTAAAGCTAATCGATTTAGAACCTTATTTAGATTTTGAAATTGCTCTTTGCCAACAAAATTGCCCTTAAAATAGCCAAACTGCAAAACTGACCAGGCCTGAATGACCATATCGTTTAGTTTGCAGTATTCAAAGATGCTTCCATCACGTACAGCAGCCTTGTCACCTTCCATATTGACATGGAAACCTGCTTCAAATCCTGGCGTGAAAGCTGCACTTAGTTGGAGCTGATTAATAGATAGAGGTTGTTTGACCTCTTTCTTCAGTAATTCCATCATCATAGGATTTTGGTTGGATACACCAAAATCTCGAACCTTACCTGATTTGTGAAGGATATCAAAGGCCTCTGCTACTTGATCAGCTTCCATTAAGGCATCTGGGCGATGGAGAAGCAAGCTATCTAGGTAATCAACCTGCAATCGTTGTAGAATCCCATCAACTGACTCTAAAATATAATCTATTGAAAAATCAAAATAGGTAAATTCTTCTATGCGAATGCCACACTTGGACTGAATCCACATCTTTTCTCGCAGGTCAGGACGATTGTTTAACACTTGACCTAGTAATTCTTCACAACGACCTCCACCATAGATATCAGCTAGGTCAAAGGCATTGATTCCGACAGATAGGGCTGTTTCAACCAGTTCCTCTACTTCTTTGACCGACTTGTCACTGATTCGCATCATGCCTAGGACGATTTCTGATAGTTCTCTTTTCTCTTGACCGAATGGAATGTATTTCATGGCAATTTCCTCCGCTTTTCTTCATTATAAAGCAGAATGACGCTTTTATCAACTGATACCTTACATAAGAAAAGAACCAGTTCAAACTGGTCCTTTTTAAATCTTAGCCAATCACACTTCCGTTTGGTACAGCTGGATCAACTGTGAGAAGGGTTAATTTGCCATCATGTTCAGCTGAGAGAATCATCCCTTGGCTGACATATTTTTTCATCATCTTACGTGGTTTAAGGTTGGCAACGATTTGTACCTTCTTGCCAACTAATTCTTGTTCGTTTGGATAGTACTTAGCAATTCCTGAGAGAATTTGACGATCTTCACCATCTCCAGCATCTAGGTGGAATTGAAGCAACTTATCAGAACCTTCCACTTTAGAAACTTCTTTGACTTCAGCAACACGGATTTCAACCTTGTCGAAGTCCTCAAATTTGATTTCATCCTTGTTTAGTTTGAGTTCAACTTCATCTGGATTCCATTCTTTTTCGACGGCTGGCTTGTTACCTTCCATTTGTTCCTTGATATAGGCGATTTCTTCTTCCATATCCAGACGTGGGAAGATTGGTGTTCCTTTGACAACTACTGTTACTCCTGCAGGGAAATCAGCCAAGCTCAAGTTTTCAAGGCTAGAAACTTCTGCGAGACCAAGTTGAGTCAAGACTGCACGACTGGTTTCCATCATAAATGGTTCAATCATGTGAGCTACGACACGAAGGCTGGCTGCCAAATGGCTCATAACACTTGCCAATTGGTCACGATGCGCTTCATCCTTGGCCAGTACCCATGGAGCTGTCTCATCGATGTATTTATTAGTACGTGAGATAAGAGTCCAGACTGCTTCAAGCGCACGCGGATAGTCAACTGCTTCCATGTAGGTATGGTAGTCAGCGATTGATTGTTCTGCAACGTCAGCAAGTGCATTGTCAAACTCAGTTACACCTTCTACATAGGCAGGGATTTGTCCATCAAAGTACTTGTTAATCATAGAAACCGTACGGTTGAGGAGGTTTCCGAGGTCATTTGCCAATTCATAGTTGATACGACCTACATAGTCCTCTGGAGTGAAGGTTCCGTCTGAACCAACTGGAAGGCTACGCATGAGGTAGTAACGAAGTGGATCGAGACCATAGCGCTCTACTAACATTTCAGGGTAAACGACATTTCCTTTAGACTTAGACATCTTACCGTCTTTCATGACAAACCAACCGTGGGCAATCAAACGGTCAGGTAATTTGATATCCAACATCATAAGAAGGATTGGCCAGTAGATTGAGTGGAAACGAAGAATATCCTTTCCTACCATGTGGAAGACTGTTCCGTTCCAGAACTTGTCAAAGTTGCCATGTTCATCTTGACCATAACCAAGAGCTGTCGCATAGTTAAGAAGGGCATCAATCCAAACGTAAACTACGTGTTTAGGATTTGATGGAACTGGAACTCCCCATGTAAAGGTTGTACGAGAAACTGCCAAGTCTTCCAAACCCGGCTCGATGAAGTTTCTTAACATTTCATTGAGACGTCCATCTGGAGTGATGAAGTCAGGGTGAGATTTGAAAAATTCGACCAAACGGTCTTGGTATTTGCTGAGGCGAAGGAAATAAGATTCTTCTGAAACCCACTCTACTTCGTGTCCTGATGGTGCGATACCGCCCGTTACATTTCCTGCTTCGTCACGGAAAACTTCCGCAAGCTGGCTTTCTGTAAAGAATTCCTCATCTGAAACTGAATACCAACCAGAGTATTCACCCAAGTAGATATCATCTTGAGCAAGCAAACGTTCAAAAACTTGAGCCACTACTTTTTCATGGTAGTCATCTGTGGTACGGATGAATTTATCGTATGAGATATCAAGCAATTTCCAGAGTTCTTTAACTCCAACTGCCATGCCGTCAACATAGGCTTGTGGTGTGATGCCAGCTTCTTCTGCTTTCTGTTGAATCTTTTGACCATGCTCATCCAGACCTGTCAAATAAAAGACATCGTAGCCCATGAGTCGTTTGTAGCGAGCTAGGACATCACAAGCGATGGTAGTGTAGGCAGAACCGATATGAAGTTTACCAGATGGATAGTAAATCGGTGTTGTAATATAAAAATTCTTTTCAGACATAATATTTCCTTTCCAGGCAAATGAAACCTGTTTTTATAACACTTCATTATACCATATTTTTAGTGATTTTCGAAATGGAAATCCATACAAAAAACAAGATAGACAAGTGTCCATCTTGTTTTTCCTGTTGTTTATTTTATTCATATCGAAGGGCTTCAATCGGGTCTAGTTTAGAAGCCTTGTTGGCTGGTAAAACACCAAATATCATACCGATACCAGCTGAGACAGCTAAACTAAAGAGAGCGATTGGGATGGATACGCCAACTTCGATTCCTGCAATCATGTTTTGAAGAAGGACACCTGCAAGCATAGTCACCCCTGCAGCCAGCACCAGACCGATGACCCCTCCTAACAAGGTTAGAATCATGGATTCAATCAAGAACTGAACCAGAATATTACCCCGAGTTGCTCCTAGTGCTTTCCGTAGACCAATCTCGCGGGTACGCTCTGTCACTGAAACGAGCATAATGTTCATAACACCAGTACCACCGACAAAAAGGGAAATCCCTGCAATGGCACTAATAATCGTTGTTATGAAGCCAAAGAGTTGTTGAACTTCTTGGAAGGCAGCAGACGCATCTGCAACTTGATATTCCCCTTGTTGAAGACCTGCAATCTCTGTCATTCTTCTTGCCAACTCTGGTCCTAAAGTCTGGGTTAAGCTAGTATCATTGACACGAAAGACAATATTTGAAATCTCATCTGTGTTAAAATTAGCTGCTAAGGAAATATTGGTCGTGATTGGTAGTCCTCCGACACCAAATGTTTTCGCAGCCTTAGCTTCCTTACTTGCATAAACACCAATAACACGGTAACTGATTTCATTTACTTCAACAATTTGGTTGAGAGCTTCTTGTGCTGAACCAAAAAGGCTATTGGCAAGCTCTTCATCTAAAATGATCACACTTGCGAAATCCTTATAATCTTGTGGTCTTAAACTACGACCCGCAATAATTTTATTTTCAACCGCATCCATATAGGTAATGTTGCCACCTGTCAAGCTGGCACGTTCAACCTTTTTATCCTTATAAGTCAAGGTCACATTGGATGAGTTGGTTACATAGTAGCTGTCCACACCTTTCAGTTTAGCAGCTTCTTTAACCCAGGCTTCTTGTGGTTTAGGTAGTTCAACAAAGACATCTTCCTCTCCACCAGATAAGGTCAGAGCAGATTGCTTCTGGGTGAAGGATCCGTCCTTACTCTTGGTAGGTGAGAAAAAGACATGGATGTCTTTCTGGGACTTGGTCATGTTTTTATTGACCTGACGAGACATGGAATCTCCCAAAGCCATGATAACGACAACGGAGGAAACACCTATGATGATACCGATCATGGTCAGGAAGGAACGCATCTTATGGGCCATAATGGATGAAAAGGCAAATTTCAGATTCTGCATCTTAGTTTTCCTCCTTTTCTACGAGACCACTATCAGACGAAATAACACCATCACGGATGACAATCTGACGTTTAGCATAAGCAGCAATTTCAGGCTCATGCGTTACCATAATAATTGTTTTTCCTTCTTTGTTTAATTCAACCAAGAGCTGCATAATCTGGTTTCCTGTTTTAGTATCAAGGGCTCCAGTAGGCTCATCTGCCAAGATAATCGAAGGATTGTTAACAAGTGCACGCGCTATGGCAACTCTTTGCTTCTGACCACCTGACAACTCCGAAGGTAAGTGATGGCTACGCTCAGTCAACTCAACCTTTTCCAGATACTCTTCTGCTAATTTGCGACGTTTTGAAGCACCAACTCCTGCATAAATCAGAGGAAGTTCCACATTTTGGAGGGCATTCATTTTAGACAAGAGAAAGAACTGTTGAAAGACAAATCCGATTTCTTGATTTCGAACCTTGGCTAATTGTTTTTCACCCAGACCAGCTACTTCTTTTCCATCTAGAAAATACTGACCACTTGTAGGAGTATCCAACATCCCAATGGTGTTCATGAGGGTTGACTTACCTGAACCGGATGGTCCCATGATAGCTACAAATTCTCCCTCTTGAACTTCTAGGTTAATGTTTTTAAGGACTTGAAGTTCTTGGTCACCATTTCGATAGCTACGGCAGATATTTTTGAGGCTAATTAGTTGCTTCATCAGTCTTCACCTCTTTCCCTTCTTCTAAGGAAGCTGTCGGATTACTGATGACTTTTGCTCCATCTGTCAAACCAGATGTGATTTCTTGGTTTTCTGCGTCCGCATTGCCCAATCCAACTTCAACTTTTTTGGCCTTTTGATTTTCATCAAGAATCCAAACATAGTTTTTGTCTTCTTCCATGACTACGCTGGTGATCGGAACAATCAATGCTTTGCTAGTGCTTTTCACTTCAACACTGACTGTAAAGCCCTGTTTCAAATCACCGATTTCACTAGTTACATCGACTGTATATGGATATTTAGAACCTGTGTTTGAAGCAGCTAAGCTACTACTTGCTTCACTGTTATTTTTTGGATAATTTGAAATATAGCTAATCTTGCCATTCCAAGTTTTATCTGGGTAAACCTTGGAAGTAAAAGTGACTTCTTGGCCTACAGATAGATTGGCAAGGTTGTACTCAGAAAGCTCTCCCTTGACCTGCAAGTTATCGTTACTTACGATATGAACCAAAACTTGACTATTTCCTGTTGGAGATTTTGAAACGTTACGATTTACTTCAACAACTGTTCCCTCCACCGTACTCAATACCGTAGCAGCATTCAACTGAGCTTGGGCTTTTTCAAGTTGCGCTTCTGCATCTGCACGCACATCACGAGCATCGCTGATTTGAGAATCAATAGCAGCTGTGGCAGAACCGGGTGACTGAGCTGGCGCTTGTCCAGTTGCTCCTTCTAGACCTGCTTGCGGAAGGCTAGGTGTTGCTGCGGCGGTATTTCGAGACTCATTCAGTTCATTGATATGACGGTTAGCTTTAGCAACAGCACGACTGGCAGCATCATAGGCAGCCTGGGCTTCTGTGCTACTATACTTGACGAGAGCCTGTCCTTCGCTGACCTGATCACCAACAGAAACCAAGACCTCATCCAAGTCACCCTTGCTTGCATCATAATAGATGTATTGTTCATTCTGAGCAGTTACTGTACCAGATAAAAGAACTGAAGATGCCACAGACCCCTCTTTAGCAAGGACAATCTTAGCAGTTTCATCTTTTGCTGCAGCTTGATTTGGTTGTCTTAACAGAAGAACAGCAGCTGCACCCACTACAAGAACTGACGCCACTCCAATAGCAGTAAATAAAGGCCATTTCTTAGCTTTTGACTTTCTTTTCATAGCAATACCCCTTTTATAAATATATATGTTAAGATTATAGCACATATCCTAAAAATGGACAATTTATTTCTCATTATCCAAAAACATTTGCTAAATCTTTTATTGTTGTATTAGTTATATAATACACTTTCTTTTTTATTTTTGCAAGCATTTTCTTAAAAATTTTATACGTAGCAGATTTTTGCATTGACCTTCAAAAAAAGATAGAATATGACTAGAAAATAACAAAGGAGCTTTCTATGAGAGAATACGATATTATCGCCATTGGAGGAGGTAGCGGGGGTATTGCTACCATGAATCGTGCTGGTGAACATGGTGCTAAAGCGGCAGTTATTGAGCAAAAGAAATTAGGTGGAACCTGTGTCAATATTGGCTGCGTTCCTAAGAAAATCATGTGGTATGGAGCTCAAATCGCAGAGAGCATCCACAAATATGGACCTGACTATGGTTTTACAAGTACTGGCAATGAATTTGATTATGCAAGGCTTCGTAAAAATCGTGAAGCCTATATTGATCGTGCTCGCTCTTCTTATGGTGGAAGCTTCAAGCGTAACGGAGTTGATTTGATTGAAGGACGCGCCGAGTTCGTTGACGCTCATACAGTCAGTGTCAATGGTGAGTTGATCCGTGCTAAGCACATCGTGATTGCAACTGGGGCCCATCCTCATATTCCTGCCATTCCTGGTGCTGAACTAGGTGGTAGTTCTGATGATGTCTTTGCTTGGGAAGAGTTGCCTGATTCTGTAGCCATTCTGGGTGCTGGTTACATTGCTGTCGAATTAGCTGGCGTGCTCTATACTCTTGGTGTACAGACAGATTTATTCGTCCGTCGTGATCGTCCACTTCGTGGATTTGATAGTTATATTGTTGAGAGTCTAGTTCAAGAAATGGCCAACACTGGATTAAACCTCCACACCCATAAGGTTCCTGCTAAACTTGAAGAAACTGAACAAGGCATTACCATTCATTTCGAAGATGGTAGTACTCATACTGCCAGTCAAGTTATCTGGGCAACTGGTCGCCGTCCAAACGTTGAAGGACTCCAGCTAGAAAAGGCAGGCGTTACTCTCAATGAACGTGGTTTCATCCAAGTTGACGAATACCAAAACACAGTCGTTGATGGTATCTACGCTCTTGGAGATGTAACGGGTGAGAAAGAACTTACTCCTGTCGCAATCAAGGCTGGCCGTACCCTATCCGAAAGACTCTTCAACGGTAAAACCAATGCTAAAATGGACTACACTACTATTCCAACTGTAGTCTTTTCACACCCAGCTATCGGAACTGTCGGTCTGACTGAGGAAGAAGCCATTAAAGAGTATGGACAAGAAAACATCAAAGTCTATACTTCAAAATTTGCATCTATGTATTCTGCAGTTACCAGCCACCGACAAGAAGCTCGCTTCAAGCTCATTACAGCTGGTGCGGACGAAAAGGTCGTTGGTCTTCATGGTATCGGCTACGGCGTCGATGAAATGATTCAAGGTTTTGCAGTAGCAATCAAGATGGGCGCTACAAAAGCAGACTTTGACGCTACAGTTGCTATCCATCCAACAGGATCAGAAGAATTTGTCACCATGCGTTAATAATTTTAAATGAAACCATCACGGTCACTCAGATTGAAGAAAAGGCCTATTTAAGACCATTTTCTTCAATCTTTTTCTTTTACTAGAGCAAATTATAAAACACTTAAAAATAGCATCCCATCAGGATTCCTAATAATTTTCACTATATGGTAGCCAAGCTCTATAAGGCTAGTCTTTTTATTACGGATAAGATTTATCTGTGTTTTGAAAAATCTCTTGGCCTCCGGCTCTCTCTAAATCGGCCGTTACAAATTTGTAACCTTTGTTTTTAAAATAGGTTGACAATTATGTTTCTTAAAGTATAATAGTTACTATAAATTACAAAAGAGGTTAACTATTATGAAAAAAGCACACATTTACGCTATTCCTGCTATTGGGGCTGCTCTGATTGCAGTATTAGCCCAAATCAGTATCCCAATTGGTCCTGTACCATTTACTCTGCAAAACTTTGCTATCGGTCTCATTGCTACTGTTTTTAGACCAAGGGAAGCTGTTCTCTCTGTTGGACTCTATCTATTACTGGGTGCCATTGGTCTTCCTGTCTTTGCTAGTGGAGGAGCTGGTTTCCACGTTTTAATTGGGCCAAGTGCTGGTTATCTATGGTTTGACCTTGTCTATGCTGGGCTTGCTTCCTATCTAACACACACAAATAGTGGTGTTGTACGTATTTTCCTAGCCAATCTCTTGGGTGATTCCCTTGTCTTTGTCGGTGGTATCCTCAGCCTCCACTTCCTCGCTGGTATGCCCATTGACAAGGCTCTCGCTGTCGGTGTGATTCCCTTTATCATTCCTGATCTTGCAAAAATTATTGCCATTAGTTTTATCGGACGACCACTCCTTCAACGTCTTAGTAATCAACCCTACTTTTCACATAAATAAAGAAAGAAAGGAGGTCGGGAATTTTCTCCCAACCTCTTTTCGTCTGTCTTTATATGATTGCTTATTGATTTTTGAAGGCATCGACCATCACTTGAAACTCTTCGTTTGAGAGGGTGATTCCTTTCCCCATCTTAGTGTGGTCTGGACTCCAAGCACGAATGTCAAACTTTGCTGGTGCTCCATTAAAGCTGACACGATTGATTTCCTTGGTCCAACCTTTTTCATTCTCTGAGAGTGTGAGTAAGTGTTCTTCGATTTCAAATGTAAATTCTGCCATTGTATTCTCCTTTTGATTGTCTTCACTTGATTATTCGTAAAATCTTGTAGATTTTTTTAAAATTGTATATAATGGTAAAAAGAAGGGAGGCTCCGATGAAAGATTTATTTAACTACATTCAACAAAAGTTCCAAAGCTTTCTCGACGGGCGAGAAGAACCAGATCATTCCAAAGCCGACTCCCTGACAAGTGCCATTAAAGAGGCCCTCCTAAAAAAAACTGCTGTCCACATTATTTTTTCAAATACAAGTTTTACAGGGGATATCATCAAATATGATACGGACCGCCAGCAAATTATCGTTAAAAATTTTGCAAAAAATGTGACCCGCATTATTCGAATCCCAGATATTCAGAAAGTGAGTTTTGTTCCCTCAACTGTCCAAACAGCCCAAAAAAATCGATTTAAGAAAGAGTGAGATGAGTTTACTTCATCTCACTCTTTTCTATTAACGAATTTGTTCAAAATGAAGGTGAACAGCAATGTGTTCTCCGTAACCACTTCTCTCTAAATCACGTTGCAAACGGTAAGAGATATAGTGTTCAGCGATGGTAATGTAGCCTGCGCCAAGCAAGCGATGCTCAACCATTGATTGAATCATGCTGATAGTGGCACGCTCCACTTTTGCTTCTTCTAGATCCAAGACAACTTTTTTAGTTACTTGAGCTAGATTTTGACGTAAATCATCGGTCAAAACATAAACTGTTTGAGCAGCTTTGAGAATGGCTTGATAGATTTTATCTGGATCAAAGTCGGCAACTTGTCCATCACGTTTAATGACTTGCATAGGCTTCTCCTTTTAATTTGTATTTTCTTTAATGTCTGCTAACATTTTGGATTCTTCTGCTGTTAATTCGTAATGTTCCAACAAATCTGGTCTACGCTCATAAGTTTTTTTGAGACTTTCATAGAGACGCCATTGACGAATCTTCTCATGATGCCCACTCATAAGCACTTCTGGAACCACCATACCACGATAGTCATAAGGACGTGTGTACTGAGGGTATTCAAGAAGGCCTGATGAGAAGCTATCATCTTGGTGACTGGTTTCCTTCCCAATTACTTCTGGTATCAAGCGAACCGTCGCATCAATCATGGTCATTGCTGCCAGTTCTCCACCAGTTAGAACATAATCACCAAGAGAAATCTCATCTGTTACCAAGGTCTTAATGCGTTCATCATAGCCCTCGTAGTGACCACAGATAAAGATGAGTTCTTCTTCTTGGGCTAAATCTTCAGCATAGGCTTGATCAAACTGCTTACCAGCAGGATCCAAAAGAATCACGCGCGGATTCTTCTTTTCAATAGCATCAAAGGCATCAAAGATTGGCTGCGCACGTAGCAACATCCCTTGACCACCGCCATATGGTTCATCATCCACATGACGGGCCTTTTCAGCATATTCACGAAAATTGTGATACTGGATGTCAAGAAGTCCCTTCTCACGAGCTTTCCCAACGATGGAATGTTCTAGAGGCGAGAACATCTCTGGAAAGAGGGTTAAAATATCAATCTTCATCGTCTAACCCTTCTAAGAGTTCTACATCCACACGCTTATTAGGAATATCTACATTAAGGACAACCGGTGGGATATATGGTAAAAGCAGATCGCGTTTCCCCTTGCGCTTAACTACCCAGACATCATTGGCACCTGGTTGAAGGATTTCCTTGATAGTTCCAATCAAGTTATCACCCTCGTAGACCTCTAATCCAATAATCTCGTGATAGTAAAATTCACCCTCATCCAGGTCATTCAGGTTTTCTTCTGCAACCTTCAAACTGTGTCCCTTGTATTTTTCGATATCATTGATGTGATACATATCCTTAAATTTGATGATATCAAAGTTTTTATGCTTACGGTGACTCGCGATAGTCACTGTTTTAACAAATTGATCCTTCTCATCAAATAAGGCAAGCTCTGCACCTTTTTTAAAGCGTTCTTCCGAAAAATCCGTCACAGATAAGACTCTCATCTCACCTTGCAAACCTTGTGTATTGACGATTTTTCCAACGTTAAAATAGTTCATTTGATCTCCTGTAATTTCCTTATCTCCATTTTCTTCTTACAATTTTTTAATAATATCTACAATTTTTTCTGATTCGGACCACTGTAAATAATGATGACTTCCACCTAGAATAAGTTTAGTCTTAGAAGTCCAATATTCTAATTCTCTGTACTCTTTTTCTCTATAAGCCTGACAAAAAATAAATACAGGGATACGATCTGTTATTGACACATCCTCAAAATCTTCCTTGGTGATCTCAACAGATACCTGAAAGCCCGGAACTTGAGATTCCAACTCTAAGCCTTTTTCTTGCATTAATTCCCATATCTTTTTATTAATTTCAGGGCTAAAGGTGGTTTGAGTTAAGTTCTTAAAATAAAGTTCAGGACCGAATTCTTCAATCAGTCTCATTTGCTTTTCCATTTCTGGATAAGGATTCTTTGAAAAATCAGCAAACATTACTTTTTTAGTGGTCGGTTCAATCGCCACTAAAGCTTGACAATTAAAATCTTTGTTCATCAATTTGCAAGCTAAGATTCCACTCAAGCTATGAACACAAAGTACATAATCAGAAATATTTAGTTTTTTAAGAATTTCATAAACTGCATCTACAAGATTGTCCAGATTTTTTCCAGCTAGGTTCTGAATCGAACTCCTACCTGTGTTTGGAAAATCAATTGTCAAATAACCAATTGTGGGAGGAAGTTTTTCAAGTATAAGTGAAAAATTTTCATAACTTGGTATCAAACCTGCTCCATTTAGACAAACAAGCATTTTCTTTTGCTTTTTATAAGTAACAGAGAGACTACCAATTTTTGTAGACACTTCAATCCTCTTCATAAAGAAATCCACTCATTCTATATAATGAATTATTAAAAATCCTTACCCTTTATTTTATCACGTTCTAGGTATTTTCACAAGTTGGAGAAAAAAGCTAGTTCTGACCTTCCGCTTCTAAATATCCTTCCAAATCTCGTTCATGGTGATACTTGATGGCAGCCTTTTTATCTTTTTCAAAAATGGTCTTGGTTAGGTCAATATCGTTTATAGCTGCGATTGCAACCGTATAATGAATAATATCAGCAAGTTCTTTAGCAAGTTCCTCATTTGAGTCCTGAACTCCCTCTTTTCGTCCAGAACGTCCATTTAAAACCTCGGCTACTTCACCAACTTCCTCTACTAGCTTGATAAAAAGACCTTCCTCTGTACGAGATTGCTGGTAATGTTCTAGCAAATAGGCTTGTAGTTGTCTAACTGTTAAATCCTTCATATCCTACTCCTAGCAAAAAAGCGAGACTTCCGTCCCGCTTTTCTTATTTTTCGTCAATAACGATTCTTACTTTTTTGTCTTCAGTTGGGACAGAGTAGACAATCGTTCTTATCGCAGAGATAGTGCGACCCTTACGACCAATCACACGACCCACATCGCTTTGGTCAAGATCCAAATGATACTCCAAAAATTCTGGTGTATCTTCAATCTTGATAGTTAAGGCATCTGGTTGTGAAATCAAAGGTTTCACAATTGCAATAATGAGATTTTCAATCGTATCCATCTGTCAACCTACTTTAGAATTATTTAGAGAATTTAGAATCGTGGAATTTCTTCAATACGCCTTCTTTTGAAAGGATGTTGCGTACTGTATCTGAAGGTTGAGCTCCATCAGCCAACCATGCAAGAACGCGATCTTCTTTCAAAGTTACTTGGTTTTCAGCAACAAGTGGGTTGTAAGTTCCAACTGTTTCGATAAAACGTCCATCACGTGGTGAACGTGAATCTGCTACGTTAATACGGTAGAAAGGTTTTTTCTTAGAACCCATACGAGTCAAACGGATTTTTACTGCCATTTTTAATATCTCTTTTCTTTTATTTTTTTAGTTCGGTGAAATAGCTGAGCTATTTAGCACATGTTCTATTATAACAGATTTCTAAGAGGTGTCAAGAAAAAAACTTGACAGACTTTAAAATTTTTAAATTTTTTAGAAATTTGTTAGACTAATAGAGTTAAATTAGAAAGAGAAACTTTATGAATACTAGTCTAGAAAACATTTACAAAGACCATCAGGTTAAGCCTTATATCTCTCCTGATCGTGATATAGAGGCTTGGCTACAAAATCCCAAGCCTGTCCCAAAACGAAATATGGAACAACTAGAAGACAATCTCCTGGCAGGAGATATTATCCTCCTCTGGAGAATCAACGTTGGAACATTCACTACTGAAACCTGGTTCCCTAAATACTTCGAATACACATATGGTATTGATGCCCCAAAACATTTAGAAACGCTTGTTGAAAAAGGCTATGCTATTATTGAAACAGCCTTTGACTCGCTTGACCATCTAAATAGTACCATGAAAAGGAATATCCTGAAGAAGAAGGGGGTTACTGGACTTTCTAAAATGAAGGCTGGCGACCTGGATCAAGCCCTTCATGAACATTTTTCAGAAGAGGAATTAGCAAGTCTCTTTTCGATTCGTGGCTATAAACTAACTCCAAAAGGAGAACAAGCTCTCAAGGACCATCAAGCAATCATTGACCGCCATCCAAAGAAGAATCTTTAAGCATTAGTTTTCTGGTCTGTTTTCTGAAAATCTCCCTATCACTAACATTTGAAATCCACTTTCAATTAGGGTACAATGGTAGAAATGATTTTTGAAAGGATTCCCATGAAAAAAATAGCAACACTTCTATTAATCTCAACTTTTGCCCTTGCTGGATGTAGCAGTATCCAACGTAGTCTGCGAGGGGATGACTATGTAGATTCTAGCTTGGCTGCTGAAGAAAGTTCCAAAGCAGCTGCCCAATCTGCCAAGGATCTCAAAGACGCCTTGACAAATGAGAATGCTAACTTCCCACAACTCTCTAAGGAAGTTGCTGAAGACGAAGCTGAAGTCATTCTCCACACCAGTCAAGGAGATATCCGCATCAAACTCTTTCCAAAGCTAGCTCCACTTGCGGTTGAAAATTTCCTAACTCACGCAAAAGAAGGCTACTATAATGGTGTTACCTTCCACCGAGTGATCGATGGCTTCATGGTCCAGACTGGTGATCCAAAAGGGGATGGTACTGGTGGTGAATCCATCTGGCATGATAAGGATAAGACTAAAGACCAGGGAACTGGTTTCAAGAGCGAAATCTCTCCGTATCTCTATAACATTCGTGGTTCTCTCTCTATGGCCAATACTGGTCAACCAAATTCAAACGGTAGCCAGTTCTTCATCAACCAAAATACGACGGATATTTCTGCCAAACTCCCTACAAGTAGCTATCCAAAGAAAATTATCGAAGCCTACAAAGAAGGTGGAAATCCTAGTCTAGACGGTAAGCACCCTGTCTTTGGTCAAGTCATCGACGGTATGGATGTTGTTGACAAGATTGCCAAGGCTGAAAAAGACGAAAAAGACAAACCAACTACTGCTATCACTATTGACAGCATTGAAATTGTTAAGGACTACGATTTCAGTAAAAAATAGGATGACCCCAAAATAAAGAGATGTGAAAATGATTTTATTCTGGGGTTCGAAAGGTTAGCAAAAGGTCTTAGGACATACTCAAACCACTATCGAGTGTGGTCACTGTAACATACCGACACTTGGAAAATTTCAGAAACTGGACGTAAGTTTACCCTTTACTGGATTCCACTCTTTCCTTACGGAAAAACTTATTTCGTTTCTTGCCCGATTTGTCACTACGGGAAAGAAATCCAAAAATCTGATCTTGAAACCTATTTGAATTACTAGCCAAAAAGCCAAGTCACACAGACTTGGCTTTTTTATGACTATTTATGTCAGCTGATTGAAGTCCCAGATCTGGTCCATCCAGCCTTCGTAGAAGTCTGGTTCGTGACAAACCATGAGGATAGAACCCTTGTATTCTTTCAAAGCACGTTTGAGTTCGTCTTTGGCATCCACATCCAAGTGGTTGGTAGGTTCGTCAAGAACAAGGACATTGTTTTCACGATTCATCAAGAGACAGAATCGCACCTTGGCTTGTTCCCCACCTGACAATACTTGGATTTGACTCTCGATATGTTTAGTCGTCAGACCACAACGAGCAAGGGCTGCACGAACTTCGGCTTGATTGAGTGCCGGAAAGGCATTCCAGACAGCTTCTAGTGGTGTCTGGCGATTGCCACCTTCCACTTCTTGTTCAAAGTAGCCGAGTTCTAGGTAGTCACCTCGCTCAACCTCCCCAGCAATTGGAGGAATGATTCCCAAAAGACTCTTCAAGAGGGTTGTTTTCCCGATACCGTTGGCACCGATGATAGCGACCTTTTGATTGCGCTCAAAGGTAAGATTTAATGGTTTAGTAAGGGGACGATCGTAGCCAATCTGCAAGTCCTTGGCTTGGAAGATAAAGCGTCCAGGTGTACGAGCTGTTTTGAATTCAAAGGATGGCTTTGGTTTCTCACTTTGAAGTTCGATGATATCCATCTTGTCTAATTTCTTTTGACGAGACATAGCCATGTTACGAGTAGCAACACGCGCCTTATTACGGGCTACGAAATCCTTGAGATCCGCAATTTCTTTCTGTTGACGTTCATAAGCTGCTTCCAATTGCGATTTCTTCATAGCATAGACTTCTTGGAACTGGTAGTAATCGCCTGAATAACGTGTCAACTGCTGATTTTCTACATGATAGACGATATTGATAACGTCGTTGAGGAAAGGAATATCGTGTGAAATAAGAACAAAGGCATTCTCATAGTTCTGAAGATAGCGTTTGAGCCAGTCGATATGCTCAGCATCCAAGTAGTTGGTTGGCTCGTCCAGAAGCAAGATATCTGGCTTTTCAAGAAGAAGTTTTGCCAAAAGTACCTTGGTTCTTTGTCCACCTGACAAGGCTGTTACATCCGTATCCATCCCAAAATCCATGACACCAAGGGCACGCGCTACTTCATCAATCTTGGCATCCAAGGTATAGAAATCACGACTTTCCAAACGGTCTTGAAGTTCGCCAACTTCTTCCATGAGTGCATCAATATCCGCTCCGTCCTCTGCCATTTCCATATAGAGGTCATTGATACGAGCTTCTGCTTTAAATAGCTCATCAAAGGCTGTCCGCAAGACATCTCGCACGGTTTGGTCTTCCTTTAGCACAGCATGCTGATCCAGGTAGCCAGCAGTCACATATTTAGACCACTCAACCTTCCCTTCATCTGGTAACATCTTACCAGTCACAATGCTCATGAAGGTTGATTTTCCTTCACCATTGGCACCAACTAAGCCGATATGTTCACCTTTGAGGAGGCGGAAAGATACATCTTCAAAAATCGCACGGTCACCAAAACCGTGACTCAAATTTTTAACTTCTAAGATACTCATTCTAATTCCTTATCTTATTTTTATGTAATAGTTTATAGAGGCCCCAAGCCAGGTAGCCACCCAAGGTATTGGTCCACAAATCATCAATCTCAAAGACCCGATTAAAGTCCAAGAAAAAGTCTAAAACTAACTGTGTACATTCGATTCCTAGACTCAATAGAAAACTGAGAAGAATCACTTTCTTAGTATTTCTTAGACCTGGCATGAGATAGAGAAGCTGGAAAATCAGCGGGAAGAGCAAAAGGATATTTAAGGCATTTTGTAAAAATATCCAGAATAGCTGCAGAAGGCTGGTTACTTCACCCAGTTTCCAAAGGGAGTTTAAAGGCGTCAAAAGAAAAACCAGGCGTCCAAAAGTTTGAATACCTGGAGTTTCCACTCCTGTAGGAAGTTGAGGCTGGGGAGTAAAACAAAAACAGACGATACAAAGACTGTATAAAAGCACTCCCAAGCTTAGTAATGTTTTTCGACTCATCTTATGGATTTACTTCAGCTACTGCTTTTTGGCGATCACGCTTCATGGTATTTGAACGCAATTGTCCACAAGCCGCATCGATATCTGTACCATGTTCCTGGCGAACGACACAGTTGACACCTTTTTTCTTGAGTGTATCATAGAAGTCCATGACACGCTCTTTAGGACTGCGACTATATTGGTCATGCTCACTTACTGGGTTGTAAGGAATCAAGTTGACATAAGACAATTTCTTGATATTCTTAAGCAATTCAGCCAACTCAAGCGCTTGTTCAACTCCATCGTTGACTTCATTCAACATGATGTATTCAAAAGTTACGCGACGGTTAGTTGTTTCAATATAATACTCGATAGCAGCAAAGAGTTTTTCAATTGGAAAGGCACGGTTAATCTTCATAATGCTTGAACGCAGTTCATTGTTTGGAGCATGAAGAGAAACAGCAAGGTTGACCTGAACTCCTTCATTAGCAAATTCACGGATTTTGTGAGCCAAACCAGAAGTTGATACGGTGATATGGCGAGCACCGATAGCCATTCCCTTATCGTCATTGATGGTACGGATAAAGTTCAAGACATTATTGTAGTTATCAAAAGGTTCTCCAATACCCATAACAACAATATGACTAACACGTTCATCTTGTCCACGCTCGTCAAAATATTTCTGAACCAACATAATCTGTGCAACAATTTCACCGTTATTAAGGTCACGTTGTTTCTTGATCAAGCCTGATGCACAGAAGGTACAACCGATATTGCAGCCTACCTGAGTTGTTACACAGACTGACAAACCGTAGTGTTGACGCATCAGCACTGTCTCAATCAACATCCCATCTGGCAACTCAAAGAGATACTTTACAGTACCATCAGCCGATTCTTGAACGATGCGTTGTTTCAAAGGGTTGACTACAAATTGATCATTGAGTTTGGCAATCAAATCCTTAGATAAGTTTGTCATTTCTTCAAATGATTGTACACGTTTACGGTAAAGCCACTCCCAGATTTGGTCGGCACGGAATTTCTTTTCTCCCTGCTCCAAGACCCATTCTTGCATGCCTTGACGTGTTAAACTATAAATAGACGGTTTCATGTTTTCTCCTTATTCTCTAATCTTTCTGACGGATGACGAAATGACGTTGCCCCTTGTCTTCTTTCTGAGATTTCTGTTCTTTTGAACGGCGTCTATTTCTCTTATCCGTATGATTTTTTTTCTTACTTTGGGAAGTTTTTTTCCCTTTACGAGAATCCTTTTCTTCCTCTTTTTTGCGCATCTTTTGGTCAAACGGTGCTCGTTTAGGAACTTCATTTTCTAGAACAAAATAGGCACAACCATAGCTACAATACTCAAGTAGGTAATCTTGTAAACGACTGATTTTCTCAAGAGACTCTTCTGCTCGCTCATTCTTGTAGAAACCACGTAAGCGCAACTGCTCATTACTCCAGTCTCCAACAATATAATCGAACTTACTTAAAACTTCAGAAAAGCGTTGAGTAAATGCCGTTGCATCAAAAGCATCCTTACTATTTTCAACTAAAGTAAAGGTAAAGCCTTCAGCTTCGACTTTATCTCCAGATAGATGAAATTCAGGACCAGGGAATTTATTGTAATTATATAATTCGGGTGCAATCTCTTTACGCATAATATTCCTTTTTAACGTTTACTTAGTACTCTATTTTACCATATTTTCGCCACATTTTCACCTTTAGCATTAAAATGAAAAAAGTCTGACGATTTAAGAATCTCTATCTAAAAACTCGACTTTCGTAGACAATCATAACCACCCGTCTAACGGGTGGTTTGCACCAGGGCTATAAGCCCAAATTACCAGCCAGCGCCTAAAGACGCTGGCTTTCATGTTGTTCAAGCCTCATTGCTCTTGACTCGTCACTTGCCTCTTAAAGAGGCTTTAGTATTACTTACCACTATCCCTAAAGGGATCCTCATATTCTTTTACACTCAATTTATCTAGTGCTATATCATGCTTTTCCTGCTCTTGAATATATTTCTTAATTGTGGCTTCATTAAGCCCTACTGT